>QZDX01000019.1 GCA_009917555.1 bacterium 1XD21-13
TACATCAATAGCTATTAACTTTTTACACTTATCCGGGATAGCAGGTATGGAATCTTGGATTACAATTCACGTTAATTCATAAATTCATAGTTAGGTAAATTATAATAATGTTATTCGTTACACTAACTGATAGGCCCCCTTACCAATCTTCACAACCAGCCCGTCTTCTTCATAGCTGCTTAATATACGCTGAAGCTGACGGGCGCTGCAGTGCAGCCGGAATGCGGTCTTTTCGATTCCCGTCAGCTTCTGGTCCCTGCACTGATATTTCATATAAGAAAGCACTCTTTCCGGTAGCGAGGAGGGCGCTGCATCCAGGGTGGTCAGCGCTGCTATTTTCTGCGCCGAAAAGAATGATGTTGTGTAAATGAACCATAAGGGGATGATCTGTCTTAAAGTTTATGGTAAAATAGAGTTGCAAAAATTGTGACATAGCAATATTCCACACAGTGCCGGAAGAGTAGGTGAAAAAAGTATTTTCCGGTACATCCTTGTACAAACAGAAAAGAAAAAACAGTGCAAGGATGCACTGAGAAAATGGAAGGAGTAAATGAGCATGAAAAAAGGAATCTGTGCGGCAGGAAATCTCATTGTGGATATCACCTATCCCATTGAGCGGTGGCCCAGGCAGAGTGAGCTTACTACCATTACAGAGGGAATCACACGGTCCACCGGAGGGGCCGTATGCAATGTGATTTCTGATTTGGCAAAACTAGATCCGACGCTTCCCCTGGAGGCTATGGGCGTGATTGGGGAGGACCCGGAGGGAGAGTTCATCCTGGAGCAGCTGGGTGCCCACAAGAATATAGACTTAAGCCTGTTGAAGCGCCGGGGAAAGACCTCCTTTACGGCGGTGATGAGCGATAATACCACAAAGAAACGGACCTTTTTCCAGTATCGGGGAGCAAATGCCCTTTTCGACGAAGCCTGTGTGGACTGGGAGCGGATGAAAGGGCAGCTTCTCCATGTGGGCTACATCCTTTTACTGGATACCCTGGATCAGGAGGATGCGGAGTATGGCACCAGGATGGCAAGGCTTCTGGCCCAGGCGAAAAGCCGTGGGATCAAAACCTCTATTGATGTGGTGACAGAGACAGGAGATCGGTTCCGCACCCTGGTTCCCCCTGCCTTAAAATACACCGACTACTGTATCATCAATGAGCTGGAGGCTCAGCAGATCACGGGAGTTCTCCTGCGTGATGAGGAGGAAAGGCTGTATGTGGAGCATATGGAGGAGGCTCTTCGGAAGATGAAGGAGCTGGGCGTGTCCACCTGGGCAGTGATCCACTGTCCGGAAGGAGGATATGGGCTGGATGAGAATGGAAGCTTCGTAAGCCTTAACAGCCTGCGTCTTCCCGAGGACTACATCAAGGGAACCGTGGGGGCAGGGGACGCTTTCTGCGCCGGAGTGCTCTATGGAGCCCAGAAGCAATGGAACCTTGAGGAGAGCATCCGTCTGGGCATCTGCACCGCTGCCGCCTCTCTGTCAGAGCCGGGGGCCACAGAGGGTGTGGGCTCTGTGGAGCAGGTGATGAAGCTGGGGAACCGGTTTGAGACAGACTGTTAGATAGATTAGAGAACTGGAATAGGAGGCTGTTATGAAAGCAGTGATGTACGGAGCCGGCAACATTGGCCGGGGATTTATCGGTATGCTTTTTTCTGCATCCGGATACGAAGTAACCTTTGTAGATGTGGCGGAGGAGCTGATAGAGGCTCTGAACCGTGAAAATACATACCCGGTCCGCATTGTCTCCAACGAGGGCTTTGAGGACATTGAGGTACTGCATGTATGTGCGGTGAATGGAAAGGACACGGACGCCGCAGCCACAGCCATTGCCGAGGCAGACATTATGGCAACGGCCGTAGGCGTCAACATATTAAAATACATTGTACCGAATCTGACGGCAGGAATCCGCAAAAGGATGCAGATGGGAGGCAGACCCCTAAATATCATTATCTGTGAAAATCTCATAGATGCCGATAAGCTTCTGGCAAGGCTCATTAAGGGGGAGCTGTCAGAGCAGGAGCAGCTCTGGTTTGATGAAAATGTGGGACTGGTGGAGGCATCCATCGGCCGTATGGTTCCGGTGCAGACAGAAGAAATGAAAGCCGGAAATCCCTTAAGGATCTGCGTGGAGCAGTATGATTTCCTGCCGGTGGACAAAGCTGCTTTTAAAGGGGAGATGCCGGAGATCAAAAATATGGTTCCTTTTGAGCCCTTTGACTTTTACATTAAAAGAAAGCTCTATGTGCACAACATGGGTCATGCCATCTGTGCCTATCTGGGACTGTATACCCACAGGGATTATATTTTTGAGGCAATTGATGATGTGAACATCCAAAGTATTGTACAAAATGCCATGCTGGAAAGCACTATGGCCCTCACCCACAAATACCACATGCCTACGGAGGACCTGGTCAAGCATTTCCAAAATCTGCTGTACCGTTTTACAAACAGGGCTCTCAAAGATACCTGCAAACGGGTAGGCGCAGATCCGAAGCGGAAGCTGTCGCCCGGAGATCGTCTGATTGGTGCTTCCCTGCTATGTCTGGAGGGCAAGGTATCTCCTGTCTTCATCAGCATTGGGACAGCCGGGGCAGTCTATGAGTATATTCGGGAAAATGGCCTGGTACAGAGCATGGAGCAGGCAGAGGAGGTCCTTGGCAGTATCTGCTCTCTGGAAAAGAATCATCCTCTGTACAATTACGTGCTGCCGGTCTACAAGCTGTTCCTGGACGGTGTGAGCATCCGGGAGATCCGGCAGTTTGCGGAAAGTCTTCGCCAGAAAGAGCAGAAAGCAGTGATATAGAGCGGCCGGCTTTTTGAAGCCGGCTTAAGCTGATAAAGCTGAAAATTCTCTTTTATAGTTGGGAGGAGTCGTTTAAAATAAACTCCTCCACCGCCCATGCCACGCCGCACTCATCATTGGTAAAGGGAGTAATGCAGTCGGCCTTTTCCTGTGCCTCCGGATAGGCATTTTTCATGGCAACTCCAAGGCCGGCATACTCAAGCATGGGAATATCATTGAAGCCGTCACCGCATGCCATGAGCTCTTCACGGGAAATGTGTAAATACTTGCAGATACTTTCCAGGGCTTTATCCTTTGCCACTCCCTTAGGAGCCAGCTCCAGAAAATAGGATTCCGCAAAAAAGCTGTCACAGATATGAGAATAGCGTACAAGAAATTCCTCTCGGGCTTTTACAAGCCGCTCATGCTCCCCGGCTCCCAGTATCTTCGGAATGGGGTAGTCCAGAAATTCAGGAAGGCTTGGAACCTTTTTGACCGATGCGGAGTTGCATTTACATTCGGCCAGAACATATTTGTCCGTATCCGTTTCCGCCACAATCTCGGTATCCGTATAGGACAAGGGCTGTGCGCCGTATTTTCGCACAATGGCACAGGTGTCAGCAATGGCCTCCTTCGGGAAAAACAACTGCTGAATCACGGTGCCGGTTTTGTAATCAAAGATCTTTCCGCCGTTAAAGGCCGCAATGATTCCGCCCCGTTCTTTGAATTCCAGCTCCTTTGCAAGACCGGTAATCCCCATAACGGAGCGTCCGGATATCAGGATCACCTGAACACCCAGATCCATAGCCTTCCATAAGGCTTCTTTATTCTTAAGCGGAAGCTTTTTATTGCTGTCCGTTAAGGTCCCGTCCAAATCCAGTGCCAGTGCTTTGTATTTTAAATTGTTCATGCGGCTCCCCCTTGGTTTAGCGCTTTTTAACCATTATACCGTGTGGCAGAGGAAAGGGCAACATTAAAAAAGGAATACCTGTCGTATATCGGCGTAAGGTGTATAATCGTTCGTTAGGACAAAATTGTTCTCCTCATCTGGGGAGAGCAAAAAAATGCTATAATTAGTTTATTGAGTAAATTAATTAACAAAATTGTCAAGAAAGTGGACAACTAATTGCTATATAAGCTGTGTTATAGTACAAATGTACCAAATAAACAATTCCAATTAGGGAGGAAAAAACATGAAGAGAAAATTACTCAGTGTCATTCTGGCAGCAGCAATGGTAACGGCTATGCTGGCAGGCTGCGGCTCCAAGCAAGAGGAAGCGCCTGCGGCAACAGGGGGCGAAGCAGGGACAGAAGCTCCGGCAGCAGAGGGTGAGGCAGAGGCTCCGGCAGAGAGCGCAGGCGGAGCGGGCGGTCTGGTAGGCGTGGCAATGCCCACCAAGGATCTGCAGCGCTGGAACCAGGACGGCTCCAACATGAAGGCTGAGCTGGAAGCAGCAGGCTACACCGTTGACTTACAGTATGCAAGCAATGACAATGCAACCATGGTATCTCAGATTGAGACTATGATTGCTAACGAATGTAAGGTTCTGGTTATCGCATCTATTGACGGCGATGCTCTTGGAACCGTTCTTGCACAGGCAAAGGAAAAGAATATTCCGGTTATCGCATATGACCGTCTTCTGAAGAACTCCGATGCAGTAACCTATTACGCAACCTTTGACAACTACATGGTAGGCCAGAAGCAGGGCGAGTACATCAAGGAGGCTCTTGATCTGGACAACGCAGAGGGACCCTTTAACCTGGAGATCTTCACCGGCGACCCGGGCGACAACAATGCAACTTTCTTCTACGGCGGCGCTATGGATGTGCTGAATCCCTACATTGATTCCGGCAAGCTGGTTATCCAGTCCGGTCAGAAGGAATTCGCAGAGGTTGCTACCGCAAACTGGGCAACAGAGACCGCACAGTCCAGAATGGATGCCATTCTTGCTTCCTACTATGCAGACGGAACCACCCTTGACGTAGTGCTATGCTCCAACGATTCCACCGCACTTGGCGTTACCAATGCACTGGATGCAGCCTACACAGGGGAGTGGCCGATTATCACCGGTCAGGACTGTGACATTGCCAACGTAAAGAACATGATCGCAGGCAAGCAGTCCATGTCCATCTTCAAGGATACCCGTACACTGGCAAGCCAGGTAGTAAAGATGGTTGATTCCATTATGAAGGGCGAGGAGGCAGAGGTAAACGATACCGAGACCTACGACAACGGCGTGATAGTAGTTCCCTCTTATCTTTGTGAGCCGGTATTTGCAGATGCAAATAACTACAAAGAGCTCTTAATTGATTCCGGATATTACACAGAGGATGACCTTAAGTAATCAAAAAACAGAGAATGAAATCAAGGGGGCTGTCTTATTTCCTGACAGCCCCCTTACACGGGAAAATGCTTCCTGTGAGCTTCAAAGCTGTACTCACGGAACTGGAATGGAGGGATATAAAAGTTGGGGAAGATTTTATTGGAAATGAAAAGCATCACCAAAACATTTCCCGGTGTAAAGGCGCTGGATAACGTCAATCTGAAGGTGGAGGAAGGGGAAATCCACGCTCTGGTAGGCGAAAACGGTGCCGGAAAGTCAACGCTTATGAACGTCTTAAGCGGTATTTACCCTTACGGAACCTACGAGGGGGACATTATTTACAACGGAGAGGTCTGTAAGTTTGCAAGGATTAAGGACAGTGAGGAAAAGGGAATAGTCATCATCCACCAGGAGCTGGCCCTGATCCCCTATATGACCATCGGGGAAAATATGTTTCTTGGAAATGAGCGGGGGAAAAAGGCGGCCATTGATTGGAGCGAGACCTACGGCCAGGCGGACAAATATCTGCGCCAGGTGGGACTGAAGGAATCCTCAAGAACCCTGATCAAGGATATTGGTGTAGGAAAGCAGCAGCTTGTGGAGATTGCAAAGGCGCTGGCAAAGCATGCAAAGCTGCTGATTTTAGACGAGCCCACAGCTTCCTTAAATGAATCAGATTCCCAGGCGCTTCTGGATCTGATGCTGGAATTTAAGAAGCAGGGCATGACTTCGATTATAATTTCTCATAAGCTGAATGAGATTTCTTATGTAGCAGATAAAATTACGGTAATCCGGGACGGCTCCACCATTGAGACACTGGATAAGGCGGTGGACGATATCAGCGAGGACCGGATTATCAAGGGAATGGTAGGCCGTGATCTCACGGACCGTTTTCCAAAGAGGGCAGAGAAGCACATTGGGGAGATCAACCTGGAGGTAAAGGACTGGACCGTGTACCATCCCCTTTATACGGAGCGTAAAGTGGTGGACCATGTGTCCATGAATGTGCGCAAGGGCGAGGTGGTGGGCATCTCCGGCCTTATGGGCGCCGGCCGTACGGAGCTTGCCATGAGCATTTTTGGGAAAAGCTACGGAACGAATATTTCCGGTGTGCTAAAGATAGCGGGAAAAGAGGTTGAGCTTAAGAATGCCAGAGAGGCCATTAGGAGCAAGCTGGCCTACGTGACCGAGGACCGGAAGGGCAACGGCCTCATTCTCTCCAATCCCATTAAGATTAATACCACACTGGCCAACCTGGACAGCATCAGTGCCCGCGGTGTCATTGACAAGGACAAGGAATACCAGGTTGCGGTGGAGTACAAGGAGAAGCTGAACACCAAATGCCCCACTGTGGAACAGAATGTGGGCAACTTAAGCGGTGGCAACCAGCAGAAGGTCCTCCTGGCAAAGTGGATGTTTGCGGATCCGGATGTTTTGATTCTTGATGAGCCTACCCGCGGTATTGACGTAGGCGCAAAATATGAAATTTACTGTATTATCAACAGTCTGGTGGCAGAAGGAAAGTCCGTGATTATGATTTCCTCCGAGCTTCCGGAGGTCCTGGGCATGTGCGACCGTATTTACGTGATGAATGAAGGAAAAATGGTAGGCGAGCTTGAGGCGGAGGAAGCGACACAGGAGCGGATTATGGCCCAGATTTTAAAATCGAGTAAAGGAGAATAAGCATTATGGATAAAGCAAATATGAAAGCCGTCCTTCAAAAATACACCATGATTATTGTATTGGTCCTGGTGACGCTGTTTTTTACCTGGAGAACCGGAGGAAAGATTCTGCTTCCCCAGAACATTTCCAATCTGATTTCCCAGAATGCCTATGTGTTTGTGCTGGCAACCGGTATGCTGCTGTGTATCCTCACAGGCGGTAACATTGACCTTTCCGTAGGTTCTGTTGTCTGCTTTGTAGGTGCGGTAGGTGCCGTACTGATGGAAAATTACAAAATGAATATGGGCGTGGCTATAATCGCCATGCTGATTATAGGAACCCTTATCGGCGCATGGCAGGGGTACTGGATTGCCTTTGTGCGGATTCCCCCATTTATTACCACCCTTTCCGGTATGCTGGTATTCCGGGGATTGTCCAATGTGGTGCTGAACGGACTGACCGTATCCCTGAATTCCCAGGCTTTTTTGAAAATTTTCGGCGGCGGCGCCGACTGCTTTGTACCGGATTTCTTTGGGATGGAGGGCTTCAACCTCACTTGTATGCTGGCAGGAATCATTGCTGTTGCAATTTACATACTTCTTCAGATAAAAGGACGGCTGAACCGTATAAAGAAGGGCTATGAGGTGGATCCCCTTTCAGGAATGCTGGTTAAGACTATTCTCATTTCGGCGGTAATTCTGGTATTTGCCTACAAGCTGTCTCAGTATAAGGGAATCCCTTCCGCGCTTCTGTGGGTACTGATTGTGGTTCTTGTTTATGGGTACATTACTTCCAACACCACTACAGGCCGTTACTTCTACGCAGTGGGAGGAAATGAGAAGGCTACCAAGCTTTCCGGTATCAATACGGATAAGGTATATTTTATCGCTTATCTGAATATGGGCTTTTTGTCTGCGCTGGCCGGTATGCTGACTATCGCACGTATGACCTCCGCACAGCCCACCTACGGACAGAATTATGAGATGGACGCTATCGGTTCCTGTTTTATCGGTGGCGCCTCCGCTTACGGCGGTGTGGGAACGGTTCCCGGCGTTATTGTGGGCGCTATTCTTATGGGCGTGATCAACCTGGGTATGAGCATCATGGGTGTGGATGCAAACTACCAGAGAGTGGTTAAGGGTCTTGTGCTTTTGGCGGCTGTAATCTTTGATGTGGTTTCCAAGAAGGAAGCGCAGAAATAAAGAGTGAGAGCTTTTTACTTTAAAATACTTGCGCTTTACCTGTCCGAGTGTTACTATAAGAGTGGTTAGTTTAATTAATAAACTATTTAGCAGAATTTCAGGATCTGATGGCATATCTGAAAAAGATGCTTTGGAAAATGGAACTAAGTCACAGGAGATTTACGAACTGGAATTGGGCAGGAAAAGAAAGGAGACTATGGATGCAGATGAAAAAAGTAACAGACAAAGAATTTCAGAAATATGGAAGAGTCTTGGATGTAAAGGTGCCGGACTTGCTGAGACGGCTGGAGGAAACGCCCTGCCCGGAGGATGTGATTTATGTTGCCTCTGCTCCGGAGCTGGAAGCGTGTGAGGAATTTACCGCAATTCAGGACAGCATTTTTGGAGGAATGCCTATCCAGATAGGCTACTGCAATGGAAATAACAATACGCTGAATGCGGTAGAGTACCACCGCAATTCGGAAATCAATATTCCTCTTACAGGAGCCGTTCTGATGGTGGGAATGCAGCAGGATGTGGGGCAGGATTTTACTTATGATACATCCAAGATGGAGGTATTTGAGGCTCCGGCTGGCTCTGTGGTAGAGCTTTATGCCACAACGCTTCACTATGCCCCCTGCAATCTACAGGAGGATGGCTTCCGGGTAGTGATTGTTCTGCCCAAGGGAACCAACACGGAGCCGCCGGTACTTACAGGAGCTTCTGAGGAGGAGAAGCTGATGACTGCCAGAAATAAGTGGCTCATAGCCCACGAGGAATCGGGCCTGGGAGCGGACGGTGCGTTTGTGGGGCTCAAGGGCGAGAATTTGAAATTGTAATTGGAACTGGAATAGTCCAGCTAAGAAATGTCAAGTGTTTATAGAAATATTTATTGCTGGACGGTAAAGTCGAGGAGGCGCACGAGAGGAACTTTCATGAGTGTCCTTTCGAATGAAAGTTTCTCTCATTACAGGTGTGCCGAAGTGACTTTACCCTTTAGTGCTGTCGCGCAGCGACTATAATAGGAGGTACATATCATGATTAATATTCCATCTGTAAAGGTAGGAATTGTAGCAGTAAGCAGAGACTGCTTTCCGGAGTCTCTTTCTGTAAACCGGAGAAAGGCTCTGGTTAAGGCATACGAAGAAAAATATGGGACAGCAGACATTTACGAATGTCCTGTCTGTATTGTGGAGAGCGAGATCCATATGGTTCAGGCACTGGAGGACGTAAAGAAAGCAGGCTGTGACGCCCTGGTGGTTTACCTGGGCAACTTTGGACCGGAGATTTCCGAGACCCTGCTTGCAAAGCATTTTGACGGTCCGGTCATGTTCGTGGCGGCAGCCGAGGAATCAGGAGACTCTCTGATCCAGGGCCGGGGAGATGCTTACTGCGGTATGTTAAACGCAAGCTACAACTTAAAGCTTCGCAACGTCCGCGCCTATATTCCGGAGTACCCGGTGGGAACCGCAGAGGAATGTGCGGATATGATTCACGAGTTTCTGCCCATTGCCCGGGCTATTGTAGGACTTAGCAGCCTGAAGATTATCAGCTTTGGGCCAAGACCTCTTAACTTCCTTGCATGCAATGCGCCTATTAAGCAGTTGTACAATCTGGGCGTGGAGATCGAGGAGAATTCAGAGCTTGATCTGTTCGAGGCATTTAATAAGCATGAGGGAGATCCCAGGATTCCCGATGTGGTAAAGGATATGGAGGAAGAGCTGGGCGAAGGCAACCAGAAGCCTCAGATTCTCTCCAAGCTGGCTCAGTATGAGCTGACTCTTTTAGACTGGGTGGAGGAGCACAAGGGCTACCGGAAATACGTTGCCATTGCAGGAAAATGCTGGCCGGCTTTCCAGACCCAGTTTGGTTTTGTTCCCTGCTATGTGAACAGTCGTCTTACAGGCCGGGGGATTCCCGTATCCTGTGAGGTAGATATTTACGGCGCCTTAAGCGAGTTTATCGGAACCTGCGTAAGCCAGGATGCGGTGACGCTTCTGGACATTAACAATACGGTTCCGGCTGATATTTACCAGGAGGAAATAGCGCCCAAGTATGATTATACCCACAAGGACACTTTTATGGGATTCCATTGCGGCAATACCTGTTCCAAGAAGCTGTCTTTCTGTTCTATGAAGTATCAGCTCATTATGGCAAGAAGCCTGCCGGAGGAGGTTACTCAGGGAACTTTGGAGGGAGATATTGCGCCTGGTGACATCACTTTCTTCCGTCTTCAGAGCACAGCCGACTGCAAGCTGCGGGCTTACGTGGCGCAGGGAGAGGTTCTTCCCGTTGCAACACGCTCCTTTGGAGCTATCGGAATCTTTGCGATTCCGGAGATGGGACGCTTCTACCGCCATGTACTGATTGAGGGAAATTATCCTCACCATGGAGCCGTGGCCTTTGGGCATTTTGGAAAAGCGCTCTTTGAAGTATTCAAGTATCTGGGCGTGGAGCCGGATGAGCTTGGGTTCAACCAGCCCAAGGGAATGCGGTACAAGACGGAAAATCCCTTTGGATAAAAGAGAATTACAGATATATTGTGAGGAAAACTGCCTGCCCCTTTTGGGGGCAGGCATTGTAGGATAACCATAAAAATGTTATAATTCTGATAATAAATGATTTTATGTTTGATGAAAGTATTTTAGAAAAATCATCAAACAGGAAAAGGAGGCGCTTATGCTGTATATAGGAATTGATCTGGGAACCTCGGCGGTGAAGCTGCTGTTGATGGACGGCACAGGAAGGATTGAAAAAATTGTATCAAGGGAATACCCCCTGTATTTCCCCAATCCCGGCTGGTCCGAGCAGAACCCGGAGGACTGGTATACTCAGACCATAGAGGGCTTAAAGGAGCTCATTGCGGACTGTGACAAATCCCAGGTGGCCGGAATCAGCTTCGGAGGTCAGATGCATGGCCTTGTGATTCTGGACAAGGATGACCAGGTGATACGCCCGGCTATTCTCTGGAACGATGGAAGAACCGCTAAGGAGACGGATTATCTGAACCAGGAGATCGGAAAGGATAAGCTGTCACAGTACACAGCCAACATTGCCTTTGCCGGCTTCACAGCCCCCAAGGTGCTGTGGGTAAAAAATCAGGAGCCGGAAAACTTTGCCCGGATCGAAAAGCTGATGCTTCCCAAGGACTACCTGGCGTACCGATTGTCAGGAACCTTCTGTACGGATGTGTCAGATGCCTCCGGCATGCTGCTCTTTGATGTGAAGAATAAATGCTGGTCCAAGGAAATGATGGAGCTCTGCGGGATAAAGGAAAGCCAGCTTCCGAGGATCTTTGAGAGCTATGAGGCCGTGGGAACCTTAAAGCCGGAGCTTGCGGCTCAGCTTGGCCTTTCGGAGCAGGTAAAGATTGCTGCGGGAGCCGGAGACAATGCGGCGGCGGCTGTGGGAACGGGAACCGTAGGGGACGGAAGCTGTAATATTTCTCTGGGAACATCGGGAACTATTTTCATTTCCAGTGAGAAATTCGGTGTGGATGAACACAATGCCCTCCACTCCTTTGCCCATGCGGACGGCCATTTTCACCTGATGGGCTGTATGTTAAGCGCCGCCTCCTGCAATAAGTGGTGGATGGATGAGATCCTCAAAACAAAGGATTATGCAGGGGAGCAGACAGGCATCCGAGAGCTTGGGAAAAACAACGTATTTTTCCTGCCCTATCTTATGGGGGAGCGCAGCCCTCACAACAATCCCAATGCAAGAGGCACCTTTATGGGAATGACTATGGACACCACGAGAGAGGACATGACCCAGGCGGTATTGGAGGGTGTGGCCTTTGCCCTCAGGGATTCCTTTGAGGTGGCTAAGTCCTTGGGGATTCGGATTGAGCGCACCAAGATCTGCGGCGGGGGAGCCAAGAGCCCGCTGTGGCGGCAGATGATTGCGGATATCTTCAATATCAAGGTGGACATTCCGGGAAGCGAGGAGGGTCCGGCCATGGGCGGTGCTATGCTGGCAGCCGTGGCATGCGGCGAGTATGCAAGCGTGGGGGAGGCTGCCGCAAGGATTGTGAAGATTGTGGACACAGTGGAGCCAATACCGGAAAATGCAGCCCGCTATGAGAAGCAGTACCAGAAGTTCCGCCAGATTTATCCGGCGGTGAAGGAATTGTTTGATGTAATACAGCCGTAGATAAAAAGAATTTTAGGACAAACTGGCCTGGTTGAAAAAAAGATTACTGGCTATTTTCGTCAATCCAGATTTGAATTATAATGTGGAAAATCAAAAACAGCCGCAATATCCTTCTTGGCAAAGCTGTGCGAAGAGGGATCTTGCAGAGCTGGAACAGGAGGCTTACATTATGAACTCAAATCTGAAAAAAATTGTTATGGCCGCACTGCTGGCGGCGTTTGCCTGCGTTGCAACCATGTCCATCCGCATTCCCACTCCCGGAACAGGAGGATACATCCATCCGGGAGATGCAATTGTAATTCTCTCAGGCGTCATCCTGGGGCCGTCCTGGGGCCTCCTGGCCGCCGGAATAGGTTCTGCTATGGCAGATCTGATGGGGGGATATTTTATCTATGTTCCAATCACCTTTGTGATCAAGGGAGCTGTTGCATTGGCGGCGGGAGTCATTTACCGGCACATGGGCAAGACAGCAAGGAGCCGTTACACAGCCGTTGTTCTGGGCGGAATTGCGGATATGGTACTGGTGGCAGGGGGCTATTTTCTCTGCGAATGTGTGCTGTACAGCCCAGCGGCAGCAGTGGCCAGTGTTCCGGCCAATCTTATACAGGGAATCGGCGGTCTGGTGATTGGTGCGGTACTGTATCCCGTACTGATTGCCATTCCGGATATTCGGCGGATTGCGCAGGAGGCAAAGGCCCAGGCATAGTCTCAGGGCTCTCGGAAACCGGGCCAGGCGGCTGACGCATGAAAGAACTGGTATCAGGAGACTACGGTCTCCCGATACTGATTCAGCAGCTCACACAGAACCAGGATCTCCTTCTCATCAATATTCAGCGGAATCAGCTCTCTGGATTGATTGAGCCGCTTGCTCACAATCTGATAAATCGCACTGTCTTCCTTGATTTGGCCGGTCAGATATTCTGGATCAATGAGCTGCCTTTGGCTGCTGCGCATAATCATAAAGTTTCCGTGTAGCAGAAACTCCAGCACCATGCCCACGGTTAAATCACAATTAAAGTAATCAAAAATATCCTTCATCATATTGTAGAGCAGACGATTGGACAGAAGCGTATTGGTTTCCGGAAAAAAGGCCTCAAAGTTATGACGGATCACACGGTTGATGTATTCGGAAGGAAATGAATGAATTCGATCATAGTAGGCGCTTAAGGTATCCTTCTTGGAATAAATGATTTTTCGAATCATGGGCACCACATGAGAATTGTCCTCCTGCATAATGTCAAAGGTCTTCATAAGAAGGGGCAGGGCAATGGGATAGAGTGACAAAATTGGGCGGTTCAGGGTAGCCACCATCAAGGTTGACAGGTTGTAAAGCGGTTCCTGATCGCTGACAATGATGATTTCCCTGGATTCGTCCAGTTTGGAGAACAGCTTTTGCGAGGTCCGTACAAAACGAGGGTAATTGGCCTGGTCCTCTCTGGAAAAACGGAGCATATAGTAGCTGCGGGTGTTGGAGATATAATTCATATAGTAAGCATAATTTTGTGACAGCTGATCATTGTGAGAGACAATGACATAGATGATATTGCCCGTGTTGAGGGCCTTTAGCGAGAACTCCAGGAAATACCGAAGATATTTCTTGTAGCTTGTAACCAGAGTTACATTGTAGGAGGTCTCGATTTTTTCGATCAGGGCACCTGCAATTCTGGAGGTAGTGCTGCTGAATTGAAAGGGTTCATTTTCCATGATACAGTCTATGATAAAGGTTCCGTGAATCATTTGGTTAATGACAGAATACAGATGATTCAGGAGCGGAATATCATAGCGGATTCGTGTCTGGGCAAAAATATAGCCAAGCAGGTAGTGCAGACGCTCCTCCTGAATGTGGGAGGTGAGCGTTACATCCATGCGCAGAACATCCTCCTGGGCCTGAGCCTGGAAGGTCTTTTTTTCCTTTGGAAGAAAAATAGACTTCATGTTATCAGCGGCCAAAAGCTCCAGAACGGTACAATTGGTATTGGGATAAAAGTCTACAAATTCCGGAATGGAGCTCTCCACAAAGGCCGTCATTTCCTTGATGTAATTCTGATTTTCCAGTTGATTTTCCCGGAGCTCATTGGACAGAAAATGGGGCAGCAGGGTAGCATCGCTGCTTTTAGAGAAGTAAATGCTGTTGGAAATGGCATAGTGGATCTCATTTTTCAACTGAAAGATGTTGTACTTGTATTTTGCGGACAGAAGCTGGGTGAATACCTCCCGGTTGCTGCGAATATGAGTCTGATTGGCGTCCGAAGTCTCCTGGAACAGCGTAAGGATCAGCTTGAGCTTTTCCGTGGTCCTGCGCTGGGCAAAATTGGGAAATTGTACAATACAGGGGGTCAAAGCGGCAAAGCTTTGCTCTGCTCCTGCGGTTTTGTCCGCAAGAAAAATGAGAACAGGCTGACGGCAGCCATGATTTTGGTAGAGATTGAAGATATCCGTTTTCAGCTCATAGATTTTTTTCTCGTCCACAGGCTCAAAAATTTCCATGAGAATGAGACTGGTGGATTCCGGCGTGATCTGCTGAAGTATGGATTGATTGGTTTTAAAGCCGCCCCGCCAGATTAAGGACTGATACCGCGTCTGCTTCTGAAAAATCTTCTTTTTTATTCCGTATTGAAAGAGCTGCCGGCAGAAATGCTTTCTCCCGCTGCCCTTTTCTCCGATCAACACCAGCATAAGGGGATTTCCCTTGGAGAGAAGGACACAGGGAATGACCTTATCAATAATTTCCTTTAGGGATTCCCCCATATTACTTCCCACAATCTTAAAGTCCGAAGAGGAGATACTTCCGATAGGAGTATTCAGTATCAGCTGTTCCCGCAGCTGCTCCTTATTATCGATGATCTGCGGAGCCTTGGAATAGTGAAATTCATTGACTATGACCTCACGGGACAAATAGGTAGTAGGACGTCCGTTGATCTTAATAAGAAGGTATTCATGAAACATCTGATTCAAAAGCCTTGACACGTTACTGCGGTCAATTTTCAGCTCCAAGGCAATATCAAAGGCATTGCAGTGCTCGAACTGAAAGGAATTATCCAGAACAGATTCCCTCGTGTAGGTCACGATCTTTTCATAAATAGAGTCTTTTCGATTATTCATCTATTTTTCTCCTGACTTTTTGGTGTGGTTTTTTCAACACAAATAACACAGTAATCTGTGAAAAATCGTATTTTAGTGTGCAAAAGAAGCACACTAATAAGATTATACCTACAACAAATGGGAAAATCAATAAAAAATCCATGAAATTCCGTGTGCCAAAATAAAAATCACATAAAACTGTGTCGCACAAAGGGGGATTTCACATAAGTTTGACAAAACTCCATGGGGGGAGGTAAAATCGGTTTCGTCGAAATGACGACGACACAAGTGAAATCAGATGTGAAATTATAGAAAATGATGGAGGTGGGTGGAATGAAAAAAGTTGCAGTGATCAACATTAGCAGCTTCGGAAGAGAATTCCCGGAAAATATGAAGGAGCTTGAGAAACACTTTCAGGTGGAGAAGATGCTTTTCCCTCAGGATATGAAGGAGGAAGAGCTGGCAGAGCGTCTTAAAGGATTCTCCTATGTTCTATTAGGAAATTATCCCTTCTTTGGAGAGGTGTTCTTTGAGAACAACCGGGATGTAAAGCTGATTGCCCGCCATGGAATCGGATACAACAATGTGGACGCAGCAAGCGCCAAACGGCATGGAGTATACTTTACCAATATTCCCCACGAGGTGGAGAATGATGCGGTGGCCGAGCAGGCGGTGTCTCTGGTGATGGCTGTTGCAAAGAATCTGACAACTGCGGACCAAAAAACGCGCAGGGGAGAGTGGAGCCACAACCGCCAGGAGCTGGTAGGCTTTCAGATCCGGGATGGGGTTACGGGAGTCATTGGACTTGGAAGCATTGGAAGGCGTTTTGCGGAGATTATGAAATATGGCTTCAACAATCAGATTCTGGTGTACGATCCCTTCATGGGAGACAGGAAAATTAAAAACGCAGGCTTCACCCCCTGTACCTTGGAGGAGGTGCTGGAGGGAGCTGATGTGATTTCCCTCCACTGCTGTCTCACAAAGGAGACACAGTACCTCATTGGAGCCGAGCAACTAAAACGAATGAAGAAGACAGCCATACTCATCAATACGGCCAGGGGAGCTCTGGTGGATGAGCTGGCAGTTAGTGAGGCTCTGGAGAAGGGAGAGATCTTTGGATATGGAGCGGATACCTCGGAATATGAGCCAATGGACCCGGAGCATCCCCTTCTTAAGCAGAAGCATGTTGTGATTACGCCTCACACGGCTATTTATAACCGCACCTGTATGTATCAAATGAACCGCAAGGTCATGGAGGATATTTTCCAGGTAGAGGCGGGAAAGGAGCCGTCAAGCATCGTAGAAGGGTGAAGGAGGAGAAAACAGATGAGCAGAGAGGAAACAATTGGAAAAATTGAAGAGAACAAGATTATCGTCATTACACGGGGAATTTATGAGGAGGAGCTTTTAAAACTGGCCGAGGCTCTGTATGAGGGTGGCATCCGGGCCTTTGAAATTACCTATGACCCGGCAGATCCCGATACTCTGGTGCGGACACGTAAGAATATCGAGATGCTGGATCAGAGGTTCCGGGGCGAGCTGCTTCTGGGTATTGGAACCGTGCTCACCTGTGAGCAGGTGCGGAATGCAAAGGAGGCGGGAGCAAAATTTATTGTTTCTCCCAACTTCAATGAGGCGGTGGTAAAGGAGACCTTGAAGGAGGGCCTGGTATCCATGCCGGGCTGTATGACGCCTACGGAAATCTGCGCGGCAGATGAGGCAGGGGCAGATTTCATCAAGCTGTTCCCGGCAGGGACCCTTGGCATCAAATATTGCAAGGATATTTATGCCCCCATTCACCATGTAAAGTTCATTGCTACCGTAGGAGTGACGGAGGAAACCCTTAGGCAGTATCTGGAGCTGGGCTTCACCGGGGCAGGTGTCAGCAGTATGCTGGTGGATAAGAAGCTTCGGGAGGCCGGCAAGTATGGGGAGCTGACAGAACGTGCAAAGAGATTGGTAGAAATTTCCAAATCTTTCAGCGTATAAAAAAATTATTATTAAAAGGAAGGGAAGGTAAAAAAGAATGGAAAACTTGAAACTCACAAGAATTGACTTCAGATTGATTCACGGCCAGGTGATGACACGGTGGGCCAAAAAGTACGATACGGAGGCAATTGTAGTCATTGACGACCGCTCTGCTTCCAGTGCGCTGTTGAAGAAGATTCTTCTTGGCGCGGCTCCGGCAGGGATTGATGTAACCGTGGAATCGGTAGAGAGCGCGGCGGCCAAATGGAAAGCAGGGGAGTTCCCCACCGGCAGCCTGATTATTCTCTTTAAGAACACAGAGACAGCTCTTGCGGCCTATAAGGCAGGCGTAACCTATCCGTCACTGCAGGTTGGCGGCATTGAGGGAGCCGGGGACAAGAAGAACGTGTACAAAAATGTAGTAATGTCTGACGCAGAGGCAGCACAGCTGAAGGAGTTGGGAGATGCGGGCGTGAATGTATTCTTCCAGCCTATTCCGGAGGATGCGGAGTATTCTTTGGCCGATGCCCTGAAAAAATTCTGAAAACAGGTAACTGTTTCATATAAAAGCGTACCAAAGTTATGAAGAAAAGGAGGGAAAGATTATGGTACAGGCTTTATTAATGGCTTTAGTAGCACTCTTAAATGGTATCCAGGGACCATGGCACTGGTATATGTTCCGTGAGCCGGTTATGGCGGGCTTCTGGGTAGGACTCATCTACGGGGACCCGGTTCAGGGTACTATCATTGGCGCTACTATCAACGTTTCTTACATGGGATGGATCAGTGCAGGTGGAGCAAATGCTTCCGACCTATACTGGGCTGGTCTTCTGGGCACCTTCGTTGCCATCAAGGGAGGTATGTCTCTGGACACGGCAGTGGCCTTTGCCGTTCCCATCGGTCTTTTGGGCAACTACGTACATGTTGCGTACATGACGCTGGCGTCCGTATGGCCGACACGTATGGACGTTCTTGCTGCAAAGGGCGAGTGGAAGAAGATTCGGATGATCCAGATTATAGGTGGACCATCCTTCGTGCTGGTGCTTCGTGCTCTTCCGGTCTTCCTGATTGCGCTGTATGGCGGCGATTTGATTCAGACCTTTATCGATGCACTTCCCGTATGGGCCATGAACGGACTGGCAGCAACCGGTAAGATGCTTCCTGCACTTGGAATGAGTATGCTTCTGAAATTCATGTATAAGAAGGAGCTGCTTCCGTTCTTTGTACTGGGCTTTGCAGTTGCGGCCTACACCGGACTGACCGATCTTCTGATGTTTGCATGCATCGGTATTTGCCTGGCATTCATCCTGATTAAGCTTGGATTCAGCAGAGAAGAGAAAGGAGTTGAGTAATCATGGCAGATAATAAAGTATTGACCAAAAAAGACGTGCAGAAGGCCGCTTTGTTCTGGCATGCAACGTCTCACATGACATACAACTATCAGAGACTTCAGGCAGGCTCTATGACCGCTATGATGGGCCCCCTGTTTGAAAAGCTGTATCCCAACAACCCGGAAAAGATCAAAGAGGGCTGTGAGCGTCAGATGCTTTACTTCAACACCGAGCCCCGCTGGGGAGCAATCATTCCTGGTATGACAGTGGCTCTGGAGGAGGCTTACGCCATGGATCCGGAGGGCGGCGTTGACGGAAGCTTGATTACAGAGATCAAGACAGCGCTGATGGGACCGCTGGCCGGTATTGGTGACACCGTATGGGCCGGTTTGATGAAGCCGATCATCTTGAGTATTACGCTTGCATGGGCTATGCAGGGTTATGTGATGGGCGCATGGGCTTATTGGCTGATTACCTTTGGTCTGGACATGGGGATTACATACTACATGTTTATGCGCGGCTATAAGCTGGGTACCGATTCTGTAGATCGCTTCCTGGAGGGAGGCTTTGTAAAGACAGTAACTACGGCCATTGGAATTGTAGGTATGTTCTGTTTGGGAGCCATGATTGTGAAGTATGTGGGAATCTCTGCGGTATTGCAGATTGAGATGACAACCACAACCTTGGACTTTGGTTCTATTATGAACAAGATCATCCCCTCCTTCCTGCCCCTGGTATTTACTCTGCTTGCTTACTGGATGCAGGTGAAGGGTAAGAAGGTTACCACGGTACTGCTTGTACTGTTTGCGATTGGATTCATCGGCGGAGCTATCGGCTTCCTGGGATAAGAGACGAAGACTGAGAAAATGGGCTGCCGCAGAGCTTTTGAAAGGTTTTTTGCGGCAGTCCGCTGCCATTTTGGAGAAGTGTGAGAGGAGAGGAAAAGAATGGTACGTATTATGATCGTAACTCATGGTCCGCTGGCACAGGCGTTCAAGGAGAGCGCAGCCATGTTTTTTGGTTCGGCCGCTGACAATCTGGTGACCCTGGGCCTCTTTCCTACGGACAGTCCGGAAGGATTGAAGGATAAGATTGTGGAGAAGGTTAATGAGATCGATAACGGGGAGGGCGTACTGGTATTTGTGGATATTTTTGCGGGATCACCATTTAATATGACGGCAATGGCCATAGATGAGCTGAAGGAAAACCACAAAATTCAGTGCTTTACCGGTGTAAATATGCCAGTTCTCATGGAGGCCCTGGGCAGCTGTGAGACCATGAGCTTAGAGGAGCTGCGTGAGGATGTGGCTTCCACAGCTCAGGAATCCATTGTGGATCTGAGAAAGTCTCTGGATATTTAGAGGAGGACGGGGAAGCATGATTTTCGGCGGAAGTGTTGACTTTGTAGAGGATACGAAAAAGCGCAGGCTGCTGTACTTGAGAAAGGAAAACAGCTATTATCTGGTGGAAAGAAAGCAGGAGAAATATGTGCTCTTTCTCAAAAATAACATCATCAATGCCGTGTCCATCGGTGCTATGACGGGATATTTTTTGAAGCTGCCCTATGTGATTTGGGCTGTGATTGCACTGGTATTCTATATTTCCTACCTGATTTTATTTAATACCAAAATTTTTCCCGGCTTTGAAAAGCTTCGGGAGAAGAAGATTAAGGTGGTTCCGCCCTCAGAGACCAAGGGCAGGATGCTCATGTTCGCTCTGGGATTTCTTGCCGTAGGCATAGGTCTTCTGCTTTGTATTCCGCTGAATCAGGTGGACGGAAGCATTGACAGCAGTGTGGTGATTGTGTGCGGCGCGTTCTCCATAATCATGGGACTTCGTTATTTGATTGCTTATCAGAAAAGCTAGTAATGTGAAAACGGCAAGGAGGAAGCAATATGGAAAAAGCAAGAGCGCTGATTATACCGGCACAAAACCAGCTGGAATTCGTAGAGCTTAATAAGCCGGAGGTTCGGGACTATGAGGTGCTTTTGAAGGTGAAGGCCTGCTCCTTATGTACGCTGGATCGAAGGGTATTCCTTGGAACAAGGGCAAGACAGTTTCCCTTTCTGGGAGGACATGAGGTGTCCGGAATTGTGGAGGCGTGCGGCCATGGTGTGGTAGGAGTGGAAAAGGGGGACTCGGTGATTCTTACCTCCGCCTACTGCAATCAGTGTGAGATGGAGCGGACCGGCCGGGGGACCCAGTGCATCAATAAGGCAAAGGAGCCCCAGCGGGTCGAATTCAATGGCTTTATTCAGGGAGGCGGGCTGTGTGAGTATTTGAGCGTTCCCGCCTGGCAGGTCATCAAGCTTGACCCATCCGTGGATTTGGATCATGCTGCCCTCACAGAGCCCTTGGCCTGCTGTATTCACAGCATCAACAAAGGGCGGATTCGCCTGGGTGATACGGTAGTTGTGATTGGCATGGGCATTATGGGATACTTTCATATGAAGCTGGCCCTGCTGCGGGGAGCCCGCGTGATTGTCAGTGAGGTGGATGCCGCCAGGAGGCAGAAGGCCTTGGACGGCGGCGCCCATGTGGTGCTGGACCCCTCCCGACAGGAGCTCAGTGAAGAGGTGCGAAGGCTTACGTCGGGACTGGGAGCGGATGTGGTAGTGAATACCATTCCGAGTGCTGCCGTGTGGAACAGTGCCATACAAACCCTGGCGCCTTACGGAAGGCTGATTGCCTACTCGTCTCAGGACAGTAAGACACCGATTGGTGTGGACTTTGGCATGATGCACAGCCGGGAGATTGAATTTATCGGCACATTGAATCCGACAATTGAGGATAATGACATGGCGGTGAAGCTGATCACCTATGGTCTGATTTCCATGGAGGAGGTTATTGACGGGCGCTTTTCCTTTGAACAGGGAAGAGAGGCTTTTACCGCGGCCATGAAGCCGGGGGCCTATCGGGTGATTATCAAATATTGAGGAGGAAAGCCAGATGCTGGTGACATTAAAGGAGATACTGACAAAAGCAAAGGCAGAAGGCTATGCGGTGCCAGCCACCAATGTGGACCATGATCACAATGCCCGGGCAGCTATTGAGGCGGCGGAGGAGATGAACTCTCCGCTGATTCTGAATATGGTTCCCACGGCGAATCCGGATATGGAATTCTTCGGGCCGGTGGCGGCAGAAATGGCAAGGCGATCCGGCACGATTATATGTCTTAATCTGGATCATGGAAAAACCTTTGAACAGTGTATGCTGGGCATACGCTCCGGCTTTACCAATATTATGATTGACCGTTCCACCCTGCCTTTGGAGGAAAATATAAAGCAGGTGAAGGAAATGGTAAGCATTTGCCACGGGCTTGGCCTGACCGTAGAGGGAGAGCTGGGACACGTAGGAATGGGTGACAATTATGCGGTGGACGGCAGCCAGGCTCTGACGGACGTGGAGGAGGCCAAAGCCTTTGTGGAGCAGACAGGGGTAGACGCCCTGGCAGTAGCCATCGGAACAGCCCATGGAGCTTATAAAGGAACGCCGCATATTCGCTTTGAGCTTCTACATCAGCTGCGAGATGCTCTGCCGGTTCCGCTGGTGCTTCACGGAGGAAGCGGAAGCGGGGATGAGAATCTGGCCAGATGCGCCAGGGAGGGCATTAATAAGCTGAACCTGTCCAATGATCTGAAGCGGGCGGCTATCGACAATCTGTTAAGCCAGGATTTAAGCGGCAATGGAGCCTACCGGTTGTATCCGCTGCTGGCTGAGGGCTTTAAAAACAAGGTGAAGCATTACATTGGCATCTGCGGCTGTGCGGGAAAATGATGATGAAAAAATTGAAATATATCATCTGTGATTTGGATGGAACCCTTTTGAATGATGAGCGAAGAATTTCTCCCAGGCAGGCGGAGTATCTCTGTGATCTATACAAAAGAAAAGACATTCGCTTTGGCTTTGCCTCCGGGAGGGCTCTTACCTCGCTGATACCCATTGCAAAGGATGCGGGAATTCTGAAAATCTGTGATGTGATGGTGGCAAACAACGGGGTGGATATCTATGACGTTAAGAACAAAAGGAAGACAGAGACCCTGATGGTATCGGTGGAGGATATCCGCACTATTCTGGAGCTTATGAAGCAATATGAATGGATCAACGTGACCTTCCACAATCCCAATGGGCTTTATGGCCTTTATGAGACACCGCGGACTCGGCAGATTGTAGAGATTAATCATTTTGACAGCTTTCACTCGCCCTTTACTGAGCCCTTTGTACCGACTCCCAGAGTGACCTTGATCTTTGACCCGGAACGCATTGACGAGGTGCGAAGGGTGGTTGCGGGATTAGAGTTACCGCCCTCCATTCAGGGTGTTCAATCGGATAAGGACATTTATGATCTGGCCAGAATCGGAGTGTCCAAGGCAAAAGGCCTGGAAATCTATGTGTCCTCACAGGGGGATACCATGGAGCAGGTGCTTGTTTTTGGCGATGGGGAAAATGATTTGGAGATGATGCAGGCCGCAGGCGTGTCCGTATCAATGAAAAACGGCGCGGAGGAGGTCCGGAAAAAGGCTGGCTATGTGACGGAAAAGACCAACAATGAGGATGGTATTATGCATTTTCTTAAGACTGTGGAGGATTGGTTTTAATGGAAAATTTCACCTATGATATTCCCACACGAATCCATTTTGGGCGGGGGCAGCTGGCCTGGCTGAAGCAGGAGCTTCCGGCGTATGGGAAGAGAGTTCTCCTGACCTATGGAGGCGGGAGCATCAAGAAAAATGGAATTTATGAGGAAATACGGCGGATTGGAGGAGAGGCAGGGCTGGAGCTCTTTGAGCTCTCCGGTGTAGAAGCCAATCCCACCATCCGCACGGTACGAAGGGGGATTGCCCTGTGCCGGGAGCAGGAGATAGATGTAATTCTGGCTGTGGGAGGGGGAAGCGTGATCGACTGCTCCAAGGCAGTTGCGGCAGGCCGTTATTATGAAGGAGACCCCTGGGAGCTGGTGCTTCATTGGGATAGAATCACGAAGGCCCTTCCCATACTCACGGTGCTTACAATTGCGGCTACGGGAAGTGAGATGGATAACATTGCCGTGATCTCCAATGAGGAAACCAGGGATAAGATGGCTATGAAGCATCCGATTCTAAGGCCAAAGGTGAGCATACTGGACCCAACCTACACCTTTACGGTGAGCCCTTATCAGAGCGCGTCCGGAGTGGCGGATATTCTGTCTCATGCTATGGAGTCCTATTTTGCACGGGAGGAGGCCAGACTCCAGGACTATTTTGCAGAGAGCATTATGAAGGTCTGCGTGGAGTATGGCCCCAGGATTCTGGAGCAGCCGGATGACTATGAGGCAAGGGCCAACCTGATGTGGGCCAGCAGCTGGGCCATCAACGATATGCTGAAGCTGGGCCATGCCCTTCCCTGGAGCGTACATGCCATAGAGCATCAGCTGAGCGCAGTTTATGATATTACCCATGGGGTAGGCCTGGCAATTGTGACACCTCATTGGATGGAGTACGCGCTAAAAGAAGAGACCGTGGATAAATTTTATGAGCTGGCAGTGAATGTCTGGAGGGTGCCGGAAAGCGGCGATCGGTTTGCGGTGGCAAGAGCGGGAATCCAGGCACTCAGAGACTTTTACCAAAGGCTTGGAATTTCCTCTCATCTGTCAGAGCTTGGAATTGACGAAACACATTTTGAGGAAATGGCGAAGAAGGCGGCCAGACAGGCCGGGGGCTCCTATCAGCCTATGACCAAGGACGATATTGTCCGGATCTATCAAAACAGTTTATAAAAAAACAGGAGGATATGAAAATGAACAAAGCGGAAACAGTATGTAGAATGAAGGAAACCGGAATCATGGCAGTGGTTCGTGTGGAGACCATCGAGCGAGGCTTGGAGATCGCTCAGGGCTGTGTGGACGGCGGTGTGGATGTGATGGAGATTAGCTACACCAATTCCAATGCCGGAGAGGTGATTAAGGCCATCAAAGAAAAATTCGGAGATTGCATCTGTGTAGGTGCAGGCACGGTTTTGGACCCCACCACTGCCCGCCTGGCAATTATGAACGGCGCGGAGTTCTTTGTGGCTCCCAATTTTGACAAGGATGTACAGATTATGGCCAATCTGTATCAGATCCCCTATGGCCCTGGCTGCTCCACCTATACGGAGATGCTGGAGGCTTTAAAGGCAGGCGCATCCTATATTAAGGCATTCCCCATTTCCAACTATTATGGTCCGGATCTGGCAAAGGTATTCAAGGTGCCCTGTCCCCAGATTCCCATTCTGGCAAGTGGCGGCGTCAATGCAGGCAATGTGGCGGACTGGGTGAAGAATGGCGCGGATGTACTGGGTGTAGGCGGCCTTCTGACAAAGGGAAGTGCTGAGGACATTGCAAAAAATGCCAGGATGCTTCGGGAAGCATTGCTGGATGCGAGAAAGGGAGCGTAGGCTATGAAAAAGATTTTAGTAACCCCAAGAGGGTATGCGAAATACGGCTCAGAGGCCAGAAAGCGTCTGGAGGCTCTTGGCTATACCATGGATATCAATGATACGGGAAAGCCGGTACCAAGAGAGGTATTTGTAGAAAAGGCAAAGGAAGCAACGGGAATTATCGTAGGTGTGGATGAGCTTGACGAGGAGCTTTTAAGGGAATGTAAGAACCTCAAGGCCATTGTTAAATTTGGCGTGGGTGTGGACAACATTCATCTGCCTACCTGCGAGGAAATGGGAATCAAGGTGGGACGCTGCCTGGGAACCAATTCCAATGCGGTGGCAGAGCTGACCATCGGTATGATGTTTGCATGCGCGAGACATCTGGTGAGCACTGCCATGGAGGTGAAGAATGGCGGCTGGAACAAGCCTACGGGCTTTGAGCTTACCGGAAAGAGTGTGGGTATCATTGGCTTTGGAAACATTGGAAAAAATGTTGCTAGAATGGCCCACGGCATCGGTATGAAGGTGTATGCCTACGATGTGTTTGATATTCCGACAGAGGTGCTGGAAAAATATGAGGCAGAGAAGCGCAGTGTGGAGGAGATTCTTACGGACTGTGATTTCATCACCGTTCATGTGCCCCTGACAGATGAGACGCGGGATATGATAAGTGATGAGGAATTCAAGAAGATGAAATCCACAGCCGTGCTGATCAATGCGGCTCGGGGCGGAATCGTAAATGAATTTGCGCTATACAATGCATTGAAGGAAAAAGAGATCTATGCCTGTGCGTCGGATGTATATACCAGCGAGCCTCCGGCTGCTTCCGGAGAGCCATGGGTTGAGGATTTGTTGAAGCTTAATAACTTTATCCTGACCTCCCACATAGGCTCCCGCTCTCAGGAATCGGAGATTAACACCGTAGAGACAGCTACAGATAATATGATCGCATTGCTGTCCCAGTAAGAACTATTAGAATTACACAGGGCCACTGTGGAATAGGAGCTGAGGCCCCATTTCATAGGGGCCCTCTTTGGAGGGAATACCATGTCAGGAACAGGATACACGATTACCATGGCTGTGCTTACGGTGCTTCTGCTCTCCCTGTACCTTGTGAGAGCCGTGCTGGGAAGCTATTACCGAAACCGGTTGGTAGCCTGTGTGCAGAGATGTGATCTGGAGGCATATGAGGCAATTGCAGGAAAAAAGCTGACAGGGCTTCTCGTTCCGCCCTTTAACCTTCACTATATGCGGCTGAATCTGTATATGATGCTGGAAAAAGAGAAGGAGACTGAGCAGGAGTTTGACTTTCTTCTGGCTATGAGTACCGGGAAGACCATGCGCCGGGAGGTGGTGCGCAAGGCGTATTATTATTTTGTAAAACGCCGGGACGGGAAGCGCTGCAGGCCCCTGTGGGATGAGCTCCTGACCTTTGCCGAGGAGGGGGAAGCTAGGGAGTGTGATCTTCTCTATGAAATCTACATATTGAAAAAAAGCAGCCATATCAAAGAGCTTCAGGAGGGGATTGAGGATCTGCCCCTGACTGAGAGAGCGGTAAATGAATATTTGATTTCCCTCCAGTATGAGAACCAGGGAAAAATGGATCTGGCCAGAGAATATGAGGAACTGTCACAGCTGCATCTTAGGGAGGCTGTGGAGGCTTCGGACTCTGCGCAGGAAGAGGAGGAAGAAGAGGAATGACCTATAAGAAGCTGCCCTATGAGGGCTTAAAGGCATTCTGTACAGATGTATATTATGGCTATGGCTTTCCCCGACAGGAAAGTGAGGAAATTGCAGATGTGATTCTGTGCGCAGACCTGTATGGATTTGAATCCCACGGGGTTCAGCGTCTGATACGTTATCACAAATCCATGCTGGAGGGGAATATTGATCCCAAAGCAGAACCGGAGATACTCTTTGAAACGCCGATTTCCGCAGTCATCGATGCAAAGCGGGGAGCTGGGCAGAAGATGGCCCTGTTTGCCATGCACACGGCCATAGAGAAGGCACAAAAGCAGGGAGCGGGCTTTGTCACAATGAGGAATGCTAATCACTACGGGATTGCATCCTATTATGCTATGATGGCAGCAAAAGAAAAGCTTATAGGACTCTCCTTTACCAACTCAGAGGCTATGATGGTGCCCACTTATGGTCGAAATGCCATGCTGGGCAGTAATCCCATTGCTGTAGCTATGCCGGCAAAGCCCTATGTCTTTTCTTTTGATGCGGCTACTACCGTAATCCCCAGAGGAAAGCTTGAGGTCTATGAGAAGCAAGAGAAGCCCCTGCCTTATGGGTGGGCGGTAGACGTGGATGGCTTGGAGAGCTCAGATTCTACCCGGATTTTGCAGAACATTATCCACAAAGCGGGCGGTGGGATCTTGCCGGTAGGAGGAAGTGATCCCTTAAATGGTTCTCACAAGGGCTATGGCTATGGTATGATCTGCGAAATCTTTACTTCCATTTTGTCCGGGGGCCCCACCTCCAATCACTGGCGGCGGGGAGAGACATCCCAGGGATTTATTGCCATTGATTATGGAATGTTTGGTGATAAGAAAGAGATTGAGGAACGAATGTCCCAACTTTTGGAGGAGCTTCGCGAATCTGATAAAGCAGAAGGTCAGACTCGGATCTATACTCACGGAGAAAAGGAGCAGGAATCTGCAAAAGAGAAACAATTGTCAGGAATTCCGGTGAATGAAAAGACAGAAGGAGAGCTCCGTGAGATTGCTGCTTATTTAAAGTTGGATTATGAAAGCTATATAAGAAATTGACTGGGTAATAGCTAGAAGCAAGTATCAGAACAAAGATATTATGGGAAAAGGAGAAAGGAGAGGCAGCATTGGGAGACAAATGGATTGATCTATCAGGAAAAACGGTCATTGTAACAGGAGGAGCAATGGGGATCGGTGAAGCGATTGTGGCAGACTTAAAGGGCTGCGGCGCACGAGTAGCCATTTTCGATATGACACCTCCAAAAGAAGAGGCTCTGGATGGAGAGACCATGTTTGTAAAGCTGGATATTCGCAATAAGACGGATGTAGAGGCCGCAGTAGCACAGGTACAGGAACGCTTTGGAGCGATTGACGCGCTGGTTAACAACGCAGGGGTAACTCGTCCCAGAATCCTGGTGGATTACTATGGAGAAGAACCGAAGTATGAACTGAGCGAGGAAGATTTTGACTTTTTGGTAAGCATCAATGAAAAGGGGACTTTTCTTGTTTCTCAGGCAGTAACACGTGTGATGCTAAAGCAACAATCAGGCGTGATTATTAATATGTCCTCGGAGGCGGGACTTCGGGGTTCCGTTGGGCATAGCTGTTATGCAGCTACAAAGGCAGCGATTCATAGCTTTACCCAGTCCTGGGGGAAGGAGCTGGGCAAGTTTGGTATCCGTGTGCTCGGAATTGCACCTGGAATTCTGGACCGAACGCCTTCTAACAATGATGAAAAATACCGCGCACAGGCCTACGGAAGAGGCTGGGGAACAGATGTAAAGCCAGAACGCTTTTTCTCTAATTATAAGACTTCTATTCCATTGGGGCGCCCAGGGCATTTATCTGAGGTGGCGGACGTAATTTGTTATCTGATTTCTGATCATGCTTCCTATCTTACGGGAATTACCATTCCGGTGGGCGGCGGAAAAGACTGAGCAAGGAAAAGCATATATTAAGGAGGAATATTTGATGAAGGCAATTGTTTTAGGAGCAGGAAGAATCGGCAGAGGCTTTGTGACGGAGCTTCTTACATTGAATCAGGTGGAGATCGCTTTTTTTGATGCCATGCCGGCTATGGTAGACAGCTTAAATGAGCAGAAGGAATATACCATTCACGTATTAGGGGCACCTGAAAAGGATCTGCTGAAAACAGGAGTAAAGGCATATGGAATCGGGGACACGGATGAGCTGGCTGTGCGGTGGGCGGAAGCAGATTTTATCTTTACGGCTTGCGGCGGAAAGAATATGCCATCCGTAGGAGCTACCTTGGCAGAAGCCTTTGGAAAGCTGATGGCAGCAGGTAAGGTACATACCAGCAATATTGTAACCTGTGAGAACTGGATTGATCCGGCTGCTGATTTGAAGAAAGGAATACTGGATCACTTAACAGAGGATCAGAGAAGGGTATTTGAGGAACATGTAGGCGTCAGTGAATCGGTGGTGCTGTGCACAGGAACAGGGGCACCGGACCCGGATAAGGTAACCAATCCTATGGATACCTGGGTTCAGGATCTGCGGTATCTGCCCATTGACCGGGAGCGTATCAAGGGAGACCTGCCAGAGCTTGAGTACATTGATTTTGTGCCGGCCTTCGGAGATCTGCTGAAGCAGAAGATTTATACCAATAATACCAGCGTGGCTACCGTAGCTTACCTGGGAAAGCTGAAAGGACTTACCTATGTGGCGGAAAGTGCCAATGATCCGGAGATTGAGCCCATCTTGGATGGCGTATACCGGGAGATCAACGAAGCTCTGGTGAAGGGTATGGGCATCAACCAGGAGAGCCAGCTGGAGTTTTCAAAGCGCGCCAAGGCAAAATATACCGACCCGGCCATCATTGATGTTGTAACACGGATCGCCAGAGACCCCATTCGGAAGCTTGGGCCGGAGGACCGCTTCGTTGGGCCTATTCGGATAGCACTGAGCATTGGCCTGGAGCCAAAGTCCATCGCCATGGGCTGTGCGGCTGCCCTGTACTATGAGAATCCGGAGGATGAGGTTGCCAATGAGCTTGTGAAGCTTCGCCGGGAAAAAGGGGTTGACTACATTCTGGAGAACATTTCGAAGCTGGATTTGAATGGCCCGGAGGTTCGGTGCATCAAGGATGCCATAGAGGAATTGAGAAAGAAAGGATGGATCAAAGAGGCATGAGTAAAAAAGCAGTTGTAATCGGAGCCGGTCAGTCAGGCAGAGGCTATGTGGCCCGGTACTTGTATGAAAAGGATTATGAGATCACCTTTGTAGATGAGAAAAAAGAGCTTGTGGATCTGCTGGAGGAGGATCGGGCTTTTTCCATCCATTTCTACCATATGGATCGGACACCAGTGTATGTCAATGGCTTCCATGCATATACAACCTACTCGGAGGAGGCAAGGAAGGCCATTGGGGAAGCCGACTATGTCTTTACTGCCGTGGGAGAGCAGAATCTGGGTGATGTGGCGAAGCAGCTAAAAGAAGGAATGGAAGGTAAGCAGAAGCGCACCGTTGTGATTACCTGTGAAAATGGTATCAATCCGGGCAAGGTCATGAGAGAGCATATGCAGAAAGAGCAGATAGGAGCCGATTATGTGGTATCTCAGACAGCTATTTTCTGTTCCACAGTTATAATTCGTGGAACGAGGCTTGATATTTTGTCCCAGAATGAGACATATTTCCCCTATGACTGCGATGAGTTTACGGACCCCTTTGATTTTGACGGAGCAGTTCCCATCCACAATTTTGAGAAGTTCTTTAAGCGGAAGATTTATACCTATAACTGCCTGGCGGGGCTTATTTCCTACTGCGGTTATATTAAGGGATTTGAGGTATATGGGGAGGCGGCTATCGATCCGGATATTTCCGAGCTGATGGATCGGCTCTTGGAGGAGCTGAATCCTTGTCTTGAGAAGTATTTTGAAATCAGCAAGGAAGAGCAGGCTGCCTTTGCTCAGAAGGCGTTGAATAAGTTTAAGGATCAGTATATTCTGGACTACAACATAAAGAATGGCCGTGCTCCTCAGAGAAAACTAGGGCCCACAGAGCGTATTATGACACCCATGAGGATTCTGATAGATCATGGTAAGGACCCCAGCATCATGCAGTTTGTAGCGGCGGCGGCTCTTACCTACTGGCAGGAGCTCCAGGGGAAAAATAATGAGCCCCTTCTTGAAAAATCGCCCATCGAAACCTTCTGTGAGATTAACGGACTTTCCGCAGACGATCCCATAGCAGTCAAGGTGGAGGCATATTTCCAGGCCATCCAAAAAAATCGTGATCAGATCCGTATTATGTCTCTATTATAAAAAGTTAGGGAAAAACAAGAGGATTTTTCATCAAGCAAGGAGAGGCCTCCCTGAGAACGGGGAAGCCTCTCTGTTTCTATTATAAAAATAATCGGTAAGAATAGAATGAGGGGTATGGCTTAGACCTCTTTCACAATCTCAGCTAAAACCTTCCCTCGCTTAAAATGCTCTCGTGTTACCAGCTCCTCAGCCATCTCCTCCAATGTCAGAACCCCGCTTATGAGGGGCTCCAATTGAAGAGCTCCGGAGCCTAAGAGGGCTACGGCCCGCTCCGTGCAGTCCGGATTGATATAAGAGGTTTTCACCACCAGCTCCTTTTGGAAGGCGTCGTACTGGCGGAAGGCAAAGGAAGAACCGGGAGCCCCCAGTCCAAAGAGTACTACGACAGCGCCGCGTCCGGCGATCTCCAGCGCAGATTCCATGGTAGCGGACAGTCCTACACATTCAATGACACGATCCACATTGGGAATTCCGGCAGCCTCTATTTCCCTGGAAACATCCATACTCACAGGATTCAAAAACAGCGTGGCCCCAAGAGACATGGCAAGCTCCCGCTTACTCTCCTGTGTCTCGACTACGATGATTTGGGATGCGCCTGCCAATTTACACAGCTGTACAAAGATGGCTCCGATGGAGCCAAAGCCAATGATGGCCACCGTCTGGCCCATGGACATATCCAGCAGATCCATTCCGTGAATACAGCAGGAGAGAGGCTCTGCCAGGGCGGCATATTTCAGGGACAGGGTATCAGGAAGCTTATGAACGTTTTCCTGGGGAGGGCAGATATATTCCGCGAAGCCCTTGACCACCCCTTTTCCGTGGAGACACAAATGATTCTGTCCGTTTTTGCAGAAATAACAGCTCTTGCAGTACCAGTTGGGATTGGCGGTAACCCGATCACCGGGCTTGAAATCCCGCACATTTTCTCCCACCTCCGTGACAATTCCGGAAGCCTCGTGGCCCAAGGGAACGGGATAGGATACCGGGTGGGAACCACTCTGCCCTTCGTATTTATGAAGATCTGTTCCGCACAGACCACAGTAGGAGACTGCGATTTTTACGGAATCCGGACCAAGGGGCGGCTCCGGAAAATCCGTTGCAATACGCACATCACCTTTTCCATATAATACCAGTGCTTTCATGAGAATTTTTCTCCTTATTTTTGAACCGTAAAGGTAGGCTTGCTGAACAGCCCGACCGTATCCTGAACGGTATTGGTAATCAGCGTGGTGAAGGTATCTGCTGCCATACTGAGCAGGACTCCCAGCTCCTTCAAGGCCAAGGTGAGCTCCTGTTCCTTTTGGGAGCTGACCTGGGAGGCCAGATAACGGGTCAGGCCTATGATATCCTTTTGGCGGACAGCAGGGTCCTTCTGGTAAATATTGATGCAGATTTGCTCAAAAACATTCAGTTTGCCATGAAAAAAATTGAGACAGCCGTTCAAGGTTTCTTCATCTGCATCTGTTAAAATTTTTTGATAAGCGCTTTTGGCAGCACCGTCCTGAATCTCCTTCAGACACTTTTCAGAGGTCATCTTGGGCTTTTGCTTAAAGGACAGAGCGGCAATGACCAAAAGCATGGTGCTGTACTCCACGGAAAAGTGAGCTTCCCCCTCAGGTGTCATAGCCAATTCCCGAAACAGTACCTCATCACTGACAGCCCGCTGGTAATGCTCAAGAACCAACCCGCTGATGGTCTCAATATATTCCTTCATGGACAGCTGAAGCGTTGCATGCAACCCTGCTTTTTTCATGGTATTCCTCCTTGCTTTCAGAGCCAAAAACAGGCCGTCTGTCCGTTGGTATCCGGTCAAACGGCCCTGTTTTTGAAGTTTTATTTGGCGTTAATGGAATACATTGCCTTACAGATGGATACCTTGTGTGTGTAGATATCCTCGCACAGCTTTGGAAGGTCCTCCAAAGAGCTGCGGTGGGTAATCAGATCCTCCACCTGCATGATGCCTTCGTCCATCATCTTGACGGTATAATGCCACTCGTTGATAGGAGCTGCGTAGTGTGAATTCCAGATACCCTGAATGGTCAGCTCCTTGCGGAGAATCTGGCTGTGCTGGTGCAGCTTGATGGTGGTATCTCTGTGGGGATTGCCCATCATCAGAACCGTACCGAAGGTCTTTACACACTCAATGCCAAGACCAAGAGCAGCACCGGCTCCTGTACCCTCAATCACAACATCCGCCGGCTTGCCGTTGTTCAGCTTCCGGAATTCCTCATCAATGTTCATGGTCATGGAGTTCAGAACAATATTTCCCCGCTCCTTTGCAAATTCTACCTTCTCATCCAGTACATCTACCAGAACCACCAGGGAGGCACCGAAGATCTTTGCCCAGCGGGCAGCCATCTGTCCAATGGGGCCTGCGCCGAAGATCAGGATAGACTGTCCGGCTGTTAAGCCGCTCTTGCGGATTGCGTGTTGTGCCACCGTACAGGGCTCTACCATACCCATAGCGTCATCGGAGAGATTGGGATTGGTGGATTCTACAAAATGCCATTCACTGGGAACCAGGCAGTACTCAGCGAAGCCGCCGTCACTGCGGGAGCCCAGATAATCATAATCCAGACACATAGCGTAATTGGCGGTTAAACAGGGATCGCACTTCCGGCAGGGGATGCAGGGGAAGATTGCTCCGCGTTTTCCTACCAGGCCTGGGTCCGCATCCTCGCCTACGGAGACGATCTCGCCGCCAAATTCATGGCCCAGAGTCAGGGGATACTTCTGCTTGCTGGTGCCCAGCTCGAAGATACGGGGAATATCGGAGCCGCAGATGCCGCAGGCGCCTACCTTAACCAGCAGCTCCTTGCCGTGGGGAACGGGAACCTCCACATCTACGGTACGGAAATCACCGATTTTAAATAATTGTGATGCTTTCATAATAGCTTACTCCTTTCCAACCTAAGACACAAAACACATAATTAAAGCAGCTTGGAAATATCTGTCTGCTTTGCGGCGGGGATGATCTGAACCTCGATCTTCACACCCTTTGCAATGAGCTCCCGGAAAATATCACGCTCTGCATCAGAAGCAGAGATGTTCTGGAACAGCTTCTTACGGCCGGCACTCATTCCCATACCGCCGATGTTCAGGAAATCAATGTCAATGCCATTGTCAACCAGCTGCTTAATGGTATCCGGAACCTTTACGATCATCATGGTTGGCTTGGGAAGGCCGTCCTTCATAATCTTTATGGCTTCCTCAATGGTGCGAACCTCAATGGAGATGTGCTCCGGAATCAACAGAGCAAACATTTCGCCCATAAAGGGGTCTTTGGCTGTCTTGTCATCTACCACCAGAACATGCTTTACGGTAGGAAGACTCTTTAACCATGCGGTGCATACCTGCCCGTGAATGAGACGATCGTCAATACGTGTAAAAACTAGATTTTCCATAAAGTTCATCCTTTCTTAAAATTGCAATTGCTTATTTATTTTTTGCTTCCAAATTCTTTGATTTGCTGGATGCCGTTTTCCTGTAAAGCCTCCACCAGCTCATCCATTGTCATGCCGTCATAACGATCCAGGACAGAGAACATAACCATGGGAAGATTTACGCCGGTTACGATACGTACATTCAGGTTTTTTTCCATTTTTACCCGGTAAATAGTATTGTTTGGGGTTCCCCCGGTGATATCTACCAGGGCCACAACGCCTTCGCCGGAATCCAGGCGAGTGAGCTTTTCCTCTACCTGGGCCCGAAAATCATCCGGAGACTGTCCGGGGAGAACGCATACACTTTCCAGCTGCTCCCCTTCGCCTACCAGCATGGCGGCACTGTTCAGAAATTCATCGGCCAGACGGCCGTGTGTGGCTACAAGTACACCAACCATTTCTCAACTCTCCTTTCTATTCGCAGATCGCTTTCATATATGCGGTATAATATCCCTTGAAAGCGTCCGGTCCATCCTTCAGAATGGAGGAGGTTCCTACTACAAGGCCGTCCGCGCCTCCTGCCAGCATGGCCCGTGCATTTTCTGCGGTTGTATTACCATCGATGTAGACAGGAATGTTTTTGCCGGAGCGGACAATCATTTCATGGATGCGTCTGAGCTTATCCGGATGATCCGGAACGAGCTTCTGACCTGCAAAGCCAGGATTGATAGACATGAGCAGTACAAAATCCAGGACGCCGGCCATTTCCTCAATATAAGAAATGGAAACGGCGGGACTTATGGCAATTCCTGCCCTGCAGCCTCTGTCACGGATGGACTGGATCAGGCGATAGGGATTTCGCGCCACCTCCGGGTGGAAGCTGACCCAATCACCAGGCTGCGGTTTTATATATTCTACAAACATCTCCGGTTCCGTGCACATCAGATGAATATCAATGGGCATGCTCGTGATCGCCTTCAGGAACTGATAGTCCCGGACACCCAGCATGATATTGGGTACATAATGTCCGTCCATGACATCAAAATGGATGGCATCAATGCCATTCTCCTCAAAGGCCCGTACATAATCTCTTGTATTATCCGGTGTACAGCACATAATCGATGGTAAGATGGTAACTTTCTGATTCATAATAAACCTCTCTTGTGGAATTTTATGGAATATGGCAGCAGGCCAAGACCGTGCTGCCATATTTCTTTCCATTATATACTTTTACAAATTAAAAGTCTACCGATAAATTAGTACGCTCCGCACAGTGCACCCAAACCAACGGTGATGAATGCAAGAACGAACATGAGTAAAATGATAGTGGTAGGCTTTGTGCGTTTCTTAAGAAGCTCACGAACAGCAAGCACGAGTGCCAGCGGGAGGATACCCGGAAGCAATGCGTCAAGCACGGTCTCCTGAAGATTGAAGGCTACGGAACCGATCTCGTTCTGTACTTCCCATCCAATCAGGGACAGATTGTAGGTAATGTTATTAACGGCCATACTGCCGACTACCATCAGACCTACGATGCTGACAAGATCCAGCATTTTGTTGAGAACACCGGTTTTCAGGAAGGTGATAATGGCGCTCTTGCCCTGCTTATAACCCATCATGTACATATTGTAGCCGAGGGTAAGCATGATAACCTTGTAAATAACTTCAAACAGGATAGGACCTGCGTAGTTGCCAGCCAATGCCAATTGGATGCAGACACCGGCCAGAATCGGATAAACGATAGACTGAGATACAACATCACCAATACCGGCCAGAGGTCCCATCAAAGCGGAACGAACGGACAGAATCTCGTCAATGGTGATATCTCCGTCATTGGCACGCTTCTCCTCCATAGCCGCCGTAATACCGTGGATAACAGTACCCATATAGGAAGGCTCGGTATTGAAGAAGTTCATATACTTGGAAATTTCCTGTGCATACTGGTCCGGCTCATACAGACGTTTGATGATCGGAATAAATGCATTGGCATTACCAAGAGCCTGAAGACGCTCATAGTTGTAACAAGTCTCACTGGAGTAACCTAACAGCCAGTTCTTGACCAGATCGGATTTCTGAAGCTGTTTTTCTGCCATAACTATGCCACCTCCTTATCTTTCTTGTCTTCACCGAAGAGGTAAAGAATGAAGGCAATGATTGCACCGAATACGGTGATAGCCATAGTTCCCAGTCCCAGGAACTGTGCCAGGAAGAAGCCCAGGAAGAAGAACGGAAGCAGCTTTTTGGTCTGACTTAAATAGTTCAGCAGCATTCCAATACCAAGTGCAGGGAGAATTCCTCCGACCATTGCGAATCCGTCAATAATCCACTGAGGCATAGCTGCCAGCCAGTCACCTACAACAGCACCCTTCATAACGATGAGGAATGCAGGACCGCCGTTGATGATTAGGGATACAAAGAAGGAAGGTACGTAGTTATAAAAACGGATCATCTTAAGATCGCCCTTTGCTGCGGCCTTGTCAGCCATATGTACCCACACAGAGTTTACGGACATGTAAATGTTCCAAATCATAACTGCAACGGATCCCAGAAGTACACCGATGGTAGTAGCTGTGTTCATATCCAACCCAGATACCAAACCTAAAGCTGTACCTACGGAGCCTGCAAACATTGCATTGCCGGGCATGGAGCCACCGGCTGTAATAAATCCTACATAGGGCAGGTTGATAGCTGCTGCCAGCATCATGCCTTCCATAGGCTGCCCCATTACAATACCTACAAGGAAACCGGACCAGATAGGATAAAGCCAGGTTCTTGTGATTACATGGCTGAACCACCATGAACTACATGTAGCGATAAGCGCTACCAAAATTGCACGAACAATCATGTTTTTTTCTCCTTTTTTCATAGTATTTGTTTACGTGTGCATCCATTTTGTGATTCTAATACCACCTCCCTCGTTTTCTTTGCACCTTTCGGCACAGCACTGCGACGCCCTAAGATGCATGTGGTCTGATATCAGACCGGTAAATGCTCCGTATTGATTCCGCTTATTCGTCCAGAGCATCTATATATGCAATGATCTGTTCCAGAGCCTGGGCTTCATCAGGACCCTCCGCGGCAATCTGAACCGTAGTTCCCTGCTTCAGACATCCGCCGAGTACGCTGAACATACTCTTACCATTACAGACCGTGCTGTCACTGGAAATTGTAATATCGCTTTGAAATGTCCGGCACAGCTTTACCAGCTGAGCTGCGGGCCGGGCGTGCAAACCGGTTTTGTTTTTTACAAGTGTTGTACCCTGTAGCATTTCAATCTCCTTCCACTGTTTATTTTTATATCTCTCTATCCTTTATGCCTCAAACCAAATCCCGGAAATGAATCTTATTCTCTCCGTAAACGACCTGGACATAAACTTCTGTTCCGTTGTGCTCAAGCTCCTGAAATATGGAAATTTCACTGTTCGCCGCATATAAGCCCCGGCACAGATGCTTTCGTGAGGGCCCAGCGGACATGCCGCCGATATTCACGGAATCCGGATGGTAGCCCAGATTCCAAAGCTGCTGAATGACCTCCGGCGATTTTACCAGAAGAATGGTGTTTGGTGGTGTCTGATCCATTTCCTTCTGAATATAGGCGCTGCCTGTTGCAATATCAAGGATTTTAAGATTTATATTGGATGGAAGTGCCATAGTTAAAACTGTCTCTGCAAAGGGATCATGAGCCAGATGGTCGTCAATTACGAGAATCTCACGAACCTGCAGACGTTTGGCCCAGGAGGCCAAGACCTGACCGTGTATCAGGCGTTCATCTATTCGATTCAAAACGATATTCATAAACTCGCCTCATCCTTTTCCTTGACAATCGAATGCTTTTAGGAAGCTGCAAGTAAATTCTGCTATTGATTGTGTCTTCCCTATGACACAAATATTATCTGATAAAAACACGCTTGTCAAATTTCTGCCGAAAAATTTTCTTTACAGATCTGTGTAATTAGTCAAAATATATAAAAATGAATTTAGCTTATGATAATTTTTATGCATTTCATTTATGGATTCAGAACCAGAATTATTATAAAATATATAGTGTCACTTATATGGCTGGATTTTGACACGGATATTGATTTAAAACAAGTTTGTGTCAAAAAACAAAGCCATTTTGACAGTGATTTCTAAAAAAAATATAAATTTTTTCTTAATTGGTGTTTAGATTTTGGAGGTTTTCTATGAGTCAAGCAGATCGCCTGAACAGACAGGCGCGTGTCCTGGCGGCTGTCCAGGAAAATACACAGGCAGTTATTAACAGCTCATCCAATGAGCTGCCGGGAATTCATGCGGGCACCATTGCGGAGACACTTCGCATGGATCGGGCCAATGTGGCCAGAGAGCTGAACAATCTGTACCGAAGCGGACAGCTGATTAAAATTCAGGGCAAGCCAACCCTCTATATCTGCCGCTCCATACTGTCGAAGGAGTATCCAAAGGTATTTTTCCCCTCCACTCTGCCCAAGGGTGGACAGCTTTTGGATTATGTTTCCGCCTCCACACAGCCTCAGACACCGGTACAGGACCAGAGGCTGGAGGCTGTGTCAACTCTGGAGACCATGCCCGGTGCCAATAAGACCTTGAAGTCGGCCATTCTACATGCGAAGGCGGCAGTGATGTATCCCTCCCATGATCTGCATGTCTTGATTACGGGCAATATTGGAGTTGGAAAAAATACCTTGGCCCGAGAGATGTACACCTATGCGGTCAATCACAGAGGCTTTGCCGGGGACGCGCCGTTTATTACCATTAATTGCAGGGAGCAGAACGTATCGCCGCAGCTTCTGATGAATCAGATTTTTGGCTGTACCAGGGATGCGGCGCTCAAGGAGGAGAAGGCCCAGAAGGGTCTGATTGAGAGGGCGGCAGGAGGAATCCTGTGCCTCAATGCCATAGAGTGCCTGCCTGTAACGGTTCAGGATGCCCTGATCACTCTGCTGGAGAAAAATACCTACACCCGTATGGGGGAGGCCTCCGTGGTGCGCTATTCCAGTGCCATGATCATTGCCACCTCTACGGAGAAGCCGGATGCCGCTGTGCTGGCAGATCTGAGCCAGAGATTTTCTGTCCGGATTCATATTCCCGATCTGCGCAGCTGGAGTCTGCGGGAGATTGCGGAGCTCTTGATTCAGGCCTTCCAAAAAGAGGCTTCCTCCACAAGCCTGAGCTTTCAGGTGCCGCGGGAAACCTTTTCCATGCTTCTTCGGGCTTCCTATCCGGGCAACCTGGGAGATTTGATCAGTGTGGTCCGCATGACCTGTGCTATGGCAGTTCAGGAATTTTTTTCCACATCGCCCCGGCCAAAGACCATAGAGCTCTCGCCCCGGCACCTTCAGCCGGAGCTCTTATCCGGTATTCGGGAGAACCCTGTATATGAGGCAGAGATTTCCAAGCTGCTGGGGGAAATGGAATTGGAATATATTACTTTCAATCCCAACGGCTTTTTCAGCAACCGTCTGGTGGCGCCGCAGCTTTTGAAGCTGCTTCACCAGGAGCCGGAGACCAGGGAGGGAGCCGGCGCGGAGGATGCGGCCGTGTTGTCTGCAGCTCTGACCGAGGCAAAGCCCTGGCTTGAGAAGGGCTTAATACCCGGAGAGATCACCTGGCGCATGCTGGAAAAGCAGTTCACCAAAAAGCTGGTTCAGACCGCAAGGGAGACTGTGAGCACCTTTCCGGTGTTTTCCAGCTTGTGCGAATCGCCGGAGAGCTTTTATCTGCTCCTTAGCTGCCTTTTTGATATTCTTCAGGGGAGGATTCTGCCGCCGGAGCCGGAGCATGGGATTTGGCTTCATCTACAGAAGATCTGTTCCTTTGAAGCTGCCTGCGCTCAGGCCCTCTGTAAGATTGGGGAGCGGGGGGTTTCCGATTATGAGCGGATGATTTTGACAGCCTGCCTTCACAAGCTGCGTTCCCACAATGAATTTTGCAAAATTCCCATTTTGCTGGTATTCCATGGAAGAGGCATTGCGGAGGCTATGGCCCACTATGTGAACCATGTTCTGGAGCGGGCGGTGGTGGTTGGGTTCAGTATTCCGGAGGGGCTGCCCTTTAATGAGCTTTTAAAGCAGCTTGCGGATGCCGTGCGCAGATTGGATCAGGGCTTTGGGCTTCTTTTGGCGGTAGATGCGGAATCCTTAAGCAGCCTGCACGAATATTTGCTTCCTCTTACAGGAATCCAGATGCGGACAATCTCCGATGTGAGCCTGTCAGCGCTGCTGTCCATGGCAAGGCTGGCGCTCAAGGATAATATTACCCTGTATGAGCTGCATCAGGAGATAGGGGAGAACCTTCACAGCGGTACGGTTCTCACGGAGCCTACCTTTTTAAATCGGATGGTGAATGAGATTTTGACGCCCTCTCTGACCTTCCTAAATCCAAATAAAGCTATTGACACCTTGAGCACTGCTCTGGATGCCGTTTTAAAGGATCTCGATATCATTAAGTCCAATGAAATCACGGTAAAATTCATTTTCCATGGCTCCCATATGCTGGAGCGCCTGATTAGTGGGGATTCTTTGAAATACGATGGCTTAAAAGCCTTTGTAAATGAGAACAGCAGGCTGATGGCCGTAATAGAAAAGCATATGAATTATATTTCCGAGGTATTCGGCGTGTCAATCCCGGCCAACGAGCTGGCTTATTTGGCCGAGATTTTATTGCCATATCTTCAATAGATTAGAAGTGCCAAAAACGGCAGGCTTATTCCTGCGGGGGATTGGAGCTTGTTGCAGCTTCGGTGGAGCGCGGACGCTTCCAGAACTTTAGCCTTGCGCGGCGGCGAAGCTTGTTTACCTCTGTGGCCAATTCCTTTTGCTTAGAGGGATTGGCATAGGGGGCAAATTCTTCCCAACGGGCCAAGGCTTCCTCTCCGTGCAGGCAGAGAGCAAGAAGCTCACGGCGCATATCCCAGGCCTCGGTCATGCCCTGGGAGAGAGGCAGACGGCAGGCAGCCAGGGCAAGGTCCATGGGGTTATAGTCCTCCTCCAGGCCGATCTCCCCTTGGAGCTTCGCGGCATCGGTCATGGTTTTAAGTGCACCCTCAAGGAAGGAGGCCGGAATGTCTGGCTCTGTAAAATACTCCGCACAGAGGGAGGCGTAGCCATAGTAAACCTTTAGAATGGCTTTGTATTCCACATCTGCTTTTAACAGAATCTTTTGAAATTCTTTTAATACCAGCTCCTTCTTTTCAAAGTTTACATCCTTTTGCAGAAGGGCGTATTCCAGCTTTTGCCATTCATTACAGTGAATGTAGACGGCATTGGCATAAACGGAAAAAAGCTGCCGGGATTCCTCCCAAAAGTCCTGTTGAGGCATTTGCTTTAGAAGCTCTGCTGCCTGCTCCCAGGTATCTATAAGGGTCTCGCCCTTTACGGGAACGGCAGAAAGTCCAAGGCAAACCAGATAATGAAGACGAATGCGGGCATCCTCAGGGTACTGGGCCAGTAATGCGTGAAGCTCCTGGGCTGCTGTGTCGTAGCTTCCTTCTATCCATTTTTCTTTAGCAGCCTCAAATGCTGATTGTTTTTCTATCATAAATAAATCCGCCTTTGTATATTTGCACTTGATCTTAGCTTTTTTATATTTTTCTGTCAAGTGCAAAAAAAGAGGCTTAAAATACTCTTTTCATTTCGGGGGAAAAATGATACAATAAATCCAGTAATATAAAACCGGCAGAGGATAACCCTAGAGACTTCCCAAAAGCAATGGAACAGGAAGCGCCGAAGAAGCAAATGGGGAAGCGGATCGGCTTTCTCATGGAAACTGACAGGCAAAAGGAAGGTTATCCGACGGGACTCTGGAGAGAGCGGTCATACCGTCACCTACGTGGCTATAACCAACTGGTAAAAGGACAGAGAGGCAGATGCTTATATGGCATTTGTCTTTCTTTTTTTTATAGCTACGAGCCGGGCAGGGTAAATCTTAACAGAGTTTTGCCAAAGTGTTTGGAAAAGGAATAAGGATAAAAGCTATGAGAATGATGCTGGTAGGAGCAGGCGCAGTGGGAGAATGTATTTTGAAGGTGCTGAAAAAGCGTGATCCAAAGGGAGAGTGGTTGGAGTATGTCTTAATCACCGATTACAGCAAGGAGCGGGCAGAAGAGGTGCTGGAGCATTTGCTGCACTGGCCGACCGGTAATGTGGAAAACGCCGTCAAGTATGAGGCTGCCTGTGTAGACGCCCATGATAAGTCTGAGCTGAAACGCCTGATAGAAGAGCACCGCATCAGCTTTGTCATGGACGCTGCCTCCCCCTTTGTGAGCAACTACATCTTTGACGCCGCCTACGAAGCCGGTGCCTCCTACGGCAATCTGGGAACCTGGTCTGTGCCCAAGGAGCACCCGGACTTCGGAACAGGCTTTGAGGGCAGCTACCTGGAGCCCATGACAAAATACAATTTCGACCGCCATGAGCAGTGGCGGGAAAAGGGTCTTACCGCCTGCATCTGCCTTGGTATTGATCCCGGCGTAGTCAATGTATTTGCCAAATATGCGGCGGAATACCTTTTTGACGAGCTGTGGGAGGTCCACGTAAAGGACGGCGGAAACCTGGAGGAACCGGGAGCCCGGAAGGATACCATAGAATTTGGCTTCAACGTGTGGACCGTTCTGGACGAGGTGATGAACCCCAATGCGGAGTGGAGCCTGGAAAATGGCTTTTTGATCGAGGACGCCTTTGCCGGCGAAGAGGAGTTCCGGATGCCGGAACCCTTTGGTGTGAACCGGCTGGTAAAGGTAGAGCATGAAGAGGTTGTGACCATGCCCCGTTATCTCAAAAAATACGGCCTAAAAAAAGCCAGCTTTAAGATTGCCCTGGACGACAAGCTGCTGAATGCATTGAGGGTTATCAATGCCCTGGGGCTTCGCAGCACCCGGCCCGTAGAGGTGGACGGGGTGAAGGTCATACCCAGAGATGTGGTGGCAGCCTGCGCCCCTCAGCCCAAGGACATCGGCGCCGAGATGACAGGGGGCATGTGCGTGGGGGTTCACTGTATAGGGAAAAAGGACGGAAAGAAAAAAGAATATTTCATTTACCAACCCTTTGACAATGGGGAATCTATGAAAACCTGGGGCATGCAGGCGGTAGTGGCCCAGACTGGCTTTGGGGCGGCCCTTGGGATAGAGCTTCTTGGCAAAGGTATCTGGAAAGACGCAGGGGTGTTCTCGCCGGAATATTTTCCGCCGAAGCCCTATATGGAGTTGATGGAGGAGGCGGGGTTGGAGTATGATATAGAGGAAAGGTAGGTGACATGATGCGAACAGGGCTAAATCAGACACAGGAGGATATCCTACAATACATAAGCAAACGAACGCAGAAGCTTCCCAGAGTCTCCCCAGAAGTTTTTACAGCAAATCATTTGGCTGGAGAACTGAATATCAGTCGAAATTCTGCCAGTCAGTATTTAAATGAATTTGCCAGGGAGGGGATTTTGCTTAAAACAAATTCCAGGCCCGTATATTTTTTTAACCGGGAAGTGTTGGAAAACGAGTATCATATCCGAATCAACCGAAGTACCTTTGAGAGCATTGGGGAGTTTCAAGAAGTGATCCGCCGTTTGGCTATGAAGAAAAAGAATTTTGCCAAAGCAGTTGGAAATGATGCCGGACTGAGCTATGAGATCTCCTAATGTCGTATGGCAGTCAACTATCCTCCCAGTGGCCTTCCTCTGCTGTTTGCTGGTGAGGAGGGAACTGGAAAGAGTCTTTTGGCGAAGCTGTCCTATGAGTATGCAGTGGATCAGGGCGTGATTCAATCCGAAGACTGTAAGTTTCGTTTGTTTTCTTGCCGCTCTTATGTAAATGAGCCCAGACAAGCGGAAAAGATTCTTTTTGGAGATGAAAACAATAGAGGGTTGTTGGGGGCGGAAAACTCCGACATGATATATTTTAAGGATATTAACTGCCTGAGCAGGGAGCAGCAGGATCGAATTGCTATGCATATGGAGGGCAGAAGGATATTCTTTTCTACGGCATTGTCCAACTTTGAAACCATGAGTCGTGTGCTTTTAGAAAAGATTCCGGTTATTGTACATCTGCCTGCATTGGAGGAACGCTCCTTAGCGGAAAAGGAACAGATGATTATTTACTATTATAAACAGGAATCCTTGCGTATTCACTGTCCAATCCGTATTAGCAGAAGGGCGCTGGAGCTTTTACTGAATTATCATTATGAAAGAAATATCAGCCAGCTAAAGGCTTGTGTACAGGCAAGCTGCATGAATGCCTTTCAGGGAAATGAAGAGGAGAAGAGGCTGTCCGTTCAGGTGGCGCATTTACCGGAAGAGTTCTTTCGTGGAACGCGGCTTTCTGATAATTCCGGAGTATTTATGGGAAAGCCGGGGAAAGATTCGAAGTTTCTGGATATTGAGCAGCTCAATGTGCGTGTGAATTCTGACAAAGAGCAGCTTCTGCACCAGAACCTGTTGGAAAGCTACCGTCAGATGAAGCAGGGGGAGCTGTCCTTTGAAGCTATGATGAAAAAGAATCGGGAGACTGTGAACAGTTATTTTGATTATATGATATTTGAAAGGAACTATTCCAATGAAAAAATCCGTGTAACCGAGCAGATTTTAACACAGATTTTTCAGGAGATGAACCAAAGATATGACGCGTCTCTTAGCTCCAATTTTGCCTTGGTGATGTCCCGCATTATCTATAACCGTATGCGTGACAATGTGGGAGAAAGCAAGCGGATGTTGAAAGATAGGGAAGAACTGTGGGAGCTGCAGCAGTATCTTCAGGGAGAGTGCAGGCGGGAATTTGGAATTATGGAGGAGATATCCAGCCTTTTTGAAACGCACCTGGAGCTTACGCTAGAGAGTGTGGAACAGCTTTTGTTATTGCTCAAAATATGCCAAAACCAAGAGCGAATCCATGGACTAAATACCAGGGTGCTGGTGGTATGCCATGGCTATTCCACAGCCAGCAGTATTGCGGATGTGGTAAATCAGATTTATGGAAAACGGGTTTTTGATGCTATTGATATGCCTATAGAAACAAAGACCTCCGTAGTGGTGGAACAGATGAGCGGTATCTGGAAACTGCCTTGAATGGAAATGTAATTATTATGGTTGACATTGGTTCGCTGGAAACCAATGATTCTTATCGAATCATTGAAAAAAAGAAAAAGGAAGAAGAGCTTAAGCAGTTTCATCGGAATCTGCTTAAGAATTTTTCCTTACAGAATGTAATTGAGTACCTTACGATTTTAAATGCGGACAAGGTGCTGGAGTTTGTGGATGAGACGCTGGAGCAGCTTCAGATTGCCCTTGGTCGCCGGTTTTGTGCAAAGACAATTATCGGGCTTAATATTCACATAAGCTGTCTGGTAGAGCTTCCTATCAGTGAAATTCATTATGTATGGGACTATATTTATCATGATGCCAGTTAAAGGCATCAAGGGAAAACTATTTAAGCGCTGGCAATAGCCGGACAGTTAAGAGGAAAAGGCAGGCATTATATTTACATAAAATAGCTTTTTATTTTGTTGATGGGGGATATATTGAGTATTTAAAAGAGATTGAAATTGAAAATAGAGGGTTTACTACGGTTCCCAATGCACAATGCGAATCGTGAAAAATGTGTTTATGGTATGGTGTTTGAGATTCATGGTATAAGTTATTTTGTTCCAATATCAGGCTATGTAAAAAAGAAGCAGGACAACTTTTTAATTCGGGTAAAAGATCATAAAAAAGAGTGTGGAAAATAGTAAAACGGTGAAGCAAGAAGATTTTGCAAGAAAAACAAAAATTTCGAAAAATAATTTATAAAAACCATTGACGCCCCCCGCACTTTTATATATAATGCAAAGTGCGAGGGAGCGTTAAGAAAAAAGAGCCTCGCCTAATATGGTGGTTTCATCCAGAAGCGGGTGGAGTTCATTGGTTAGAAGCACATAGGACGGGAAAGTCAGTAAAGCTTTCTCCAGTCCTATTTTTTTATGCATTATCATGTATTATAGAACAAATATAAAGGAGCAAAGGATGAAAAGAAAAGTAATTGCGCTGTTAGTGACAACGGTATTCTTAATGACGCTGTTCTCCGGATGCGGGAAAAAGGAAAGCGGAGAAAAGCTGTATTTGTATAACTGGACGGAGTATATTCCTCAGAACGTCTATGATGCTTTCGAGGAAGAGACAGGGATCAAGGTCATAGAATCCACATTTTCCTCCAACGAGGAAATGCTTGCCAAGCTGACGGCAGGCGGCTCCGATCAGTACGATATGGTAATGGCAAGCTGTTATGTGATAGAGGCCATGGTGGAGCAGGATCTGATCCAGCCTATTCATAAGGAAAACCTGGAGAATCTGGGAAATATCAGTGCCACAGCCCTGAATCAGGATTTCGATCCGGATAATAAATACTCCATTCCCTTTATGAGCACCATCACTGTGATTGTCGTAAACAAGGAAAAATGCAAGGAGCTGGGAGTGGAGATCAAAACCTTTGACGATCTCTTAAATCCGGCCCTGGAAAATAATATCGTAGCCGTGGATGATGTCCGTGAGATTGTGGGAATCGCTCTGAAAGCCCAGGGACAGGATTCCAACAGCAGGGACCAGGCAGTTATCGAGGCTACATTGCCCTGGCTTCTAAAGCTGCAGCCCAATATCAAGGCTTATGACAGCGATAGCCCCAAGACCCTGCTGGCTGCCAATGATGTGGCCGTGGGGATTGTCTACAATACAGATGCAGGAATGGCAATCAAGGAGAACTCTGACATTGATGTGGTATTTACAGAGGAGCCCTGCCAGATTTCTATGGACAATTTTGTTATGACCTCCAATGCCCAGAATGTGGAGAATGCGGAGAAATTCATAGACTTTATCCACAGACCGGAGATATATAAAATGATTCTGGATGAATTCCCGAGTGTGTGTCTCAATGATGCAGCCCTCAAGGTTCTGGATGAGGAATATCTGAACAATCCTGGAAGCAATGTGGACGCTTCCGAGATTGAGCGGGCTGACATGATCGGGGAAGTGGGCGATGCAGTTGTCTGGTATGATGAAGTATTTACAAAGATGAAAACAAATTAAAAGGCGGTGGCTGTTATGAAGAAAATTGAGATTATCACAAGACCGGATAAGCTGGACACCATAAAGAAGATCCTGGCAAGAAATGAATACTCCGGTATGACGGTGACTGCGGCCATGGGCTGCGGACGGCAAAAAGCGGATGCAAAGGATTTTGAGGAGCTGAATCTGGATATGAACCTGCTCCCCAAGATTCATGTGATGACTGTGGTTTGGGATGAGGATTTGGAGGAAATTCTCTGCGAATTGCAGCAGAAGCTGACCACAGGAAGTGTAGGAGACGGGAAAATCTTTATTTCAACCATCGATGATGTGATGCGGATTCGGACAGGGGAGCGCGGATATAAGACGCTGTAGTGCTGTCGCGCAGCGACTAAGTAAAGTCGCAAAGGCGCACGAGAGGAAGTTTCATGAGTGCCTTTTCGAATGAAAGTTTCTCTCATTACAAGTGTGTCGAAGTGACTTTACTCTTTAGTGCTGTCGCGCAGCGACCAGGAAAAGTCGCAAAGGTACACGAGAGGAACTTTCATGAGATTCCTTTCGAATGAAAGTTTCTCTCAATACATGTGTACCGAAGTGACTTTTCCCTTTAGTGCTGTCGCGCAGCGACTTTAATAGGAGAAGGGGATGGAACAGACGAGAGATAAGGTGATTATCAGTCTAAAGGATGTGGATAAAAGCTTTGAGGACGAGCGGGTGGTGAAGAGGCTGAATCTTGAGGTGGAGGAGGGGGAATTCCTCACCATGCTCGGTCCCTCTGGCTGTGGCAAGACCACAACCCTGCGGATGATAGCAGGCTTTGAGTACCCGACCTCCGGACAGATTTTCCTGGAGGGCGTGGATGTGGAGGGCAGAAAGCCCAATGAAAGGGACGTAAATACGGTATTCCAGAATTATGCCCTGTTCCCTCATATGAATGTATTTGACAATATTGCTTTCGGACTGGTGGAGAAGAAGGTGAAAAAGGATGAGATCCGGCGCAGGGTGGAGGAAATGATTAAGCTGGTGCGTTTGGACGGCCTGGAAAAGAGGATGCCCTCCCAGATGTCCGGCGGACAGAAGCAGCGGGTGGCCATTGCAAGAGCTCTGGTAAACCAGCCCAAGGTGCTGCTCCTTGATGAGCCTCTGGGAGCCTTGGATCTGAAGCTGAGAAAGCAGATGCAGGTGGAACTGAAGCATCTCCAGAAGCAGCTTGGCATTACCTTTATCTATGTGACACATGACCAGGAGGAAGCCCTGACCATGAGCGACCGGATTGCGGTAATGAATCGGGGTAATCTGGAGCAGGTGGGAACACCGGAGGAGATCTATAACCATCCGGAGACAAAATTTGTGGCGGATTTTATCGGAGAATCCAATATTATTGAGGGCTATATTGAGGAAATGGATGAGGACGCTATCTGGGTAACGATGGAATCGGGGAAGGCCCGGATTGGTGAGAAGGGCTACCGCTTGGAGGAAATGGTTTACCTCTGTGTGCGCCCGGAGAATTTGAAGCTTTCCACAGAGCCGGTGGAGGGCTTCCGCTTCCGTGGGCAGGTAAGGGAGCACATTTTTGTAGGTTCTATCAATAAGACCATGATTGAGCTGCCTAACGGACAGATGCTGAAGGCGGAGACACCGGCAGAGGATGAATTGATTCCTGTGGGTACGGTGGTAAATGTCTATTGGAATTCGGGTAAGGTGGTGGTAATGCGGACCACCGAGGAGCAGATCTACAATGTGATTGAGCAGTCCGTGGAGATAGAGGGAATGACCAATGATCAAATCTTTTAAAAAACACCTGGGGATTTTGGGAACGGTGGGGCCTACCGTGCTGTGGCTGGCCTTATTTCTGCTGATCCCCTTGATCTATGTCATAGGAATCAGCTTTCTGACAAAGAATGCTTATGGGGGCGTGGATTTTACCGTGACTCTCTCCAACTATGTAAGTCTGTTTCAGAGTGAGTACGGGAAGGTATTTGCAGATTCCCTATGGCTGTCTCTGGAGACTACGGTGATCTGCCTTCTGGTGGGCTATCCCTTTGCCTATATTATTGCCAATGCGCCAAAAAAGTGGAAGCCTTTTCTGGTGCTGCTTCTGATGCTTCCATTCTGGACGAATTCGCTGATCCGGACCTATGGATGGAATACCCTCCTTCGGACAGAGGGGATCATCAATCACTTTCTGCAATGGCTCGGCGTTATAGAGCGCCCCTTGGAAATGCTCTATACGGACGGGGCGGTGCTTTTGGGTATGGTGTATGCCCTTCTGCCCTTTACGGTGCTTCCCATTCATACCTCCATTGAAAAGCTGGACCCCTCTCTTCTGGAGGCGGCGGGGGATCTGGGGGCAGGAAAGGTGCATGTATTTACCAGGGTGATTCTACCCCTGACCATGCCGGGAATCTTTGCCGGGTCCATTCAGACCTTTATTCCGTCCCTGGGATTTTTCTTTATCTCCGATATGATGGGCGGTGCCAAGACCATGTATATTGGAAATCTGATCAAGAACCAATTCCTGTCTGCGCGGAACTGGCCTCTGGGGGCTGTGCTTTCCATTGTGTTGATTGTGATTACACTGATATTGATGCGGCTTTACACCAGAGTGGGAAGTCTGGAAGACATGGCATAGGCATGAGCCGTGCGGAAAAAGACAAATCGAATTAGGCGTTGTGCTTGCACATAAGCCTGCTTCGAACAATATTTGGAAAAAAGGAGGACGCATATGAAGAAGCAAAGAAGGATACATGAATTCAAGCCGGGAAGTGTATTCTATGCCTGTCTGATTTATTTGTTTCTGTATCTGCCTATTTTTGTGGTAATCGCATTTTCCTTTAATACCTCCAAGATGAATATCACCTTCGAGGGCTTCACTCTGGAATGGTACGGGAGGATGTTTGAGAACCGGCAGTTGATGCAGTCCTTTTTTAATACAATTATTGTGGCCGGAGTGAGTACGGTGATTTCGGTGATCATTGGAACGCTGTGCGCCCTTGGTCTCTACAAATTTGAATTCAAGCTGAAAAATGTGCTGAGCAGCTCCCTCTATATTCCGATTGTGATTCCGGAGCTGGTATTTGCCATTGCCCTGCTGATTTTCTTCACCTCGCTAAATGTCAGTATGAATATGGCAACCCTCATTATCTCCCATGTGACCTTTTCCATGCCCTTTGTGGTCATTACGGTACGGGCAAGGCTGGCCGGCTTTGACCGCTCCATAGAGGAGGCGGCGCGGGATCTGGGGGCCAATGAATTCCGCACCTTTATGCGTGTGACCCTGCCTATGATCTCCCCGGGAGTTCTTTCCGGTGGTATGCTTGCTCTGACCATGTCCCTGGATGATGTGGTAGTAAGCTTTTTTACCGCGGGGCCGGAAAGTACCACGCTGCCTTTAAAGATTCTTGGTATGGTTCGCAAGGGCGTGTCGCCGGATGTGAATGCTCTGTCCACTTTGATGATTGTGGGGACCATTGTGATTCTTCTGACATCCACTATAATTCAGGGACGGTTGGAGAGAAAGATGTAAGGGTGTGCCAATCGTTTATCGCCCTATGGTGTACGAAGGAATGGAATGCGCAACTTTATACAAAATTAATTTGTATTTTGTATAAAGCTGTGCTTAAATTTTAATCAAATATGGAATGATTTTTAGAAAAGCAAAAAAGAATTGAAAAGGAGTAAACTCATGTTTCATATAGAGCGAATGAAGGAAAGCATGCGTAAGGAGGTGCTTTCCATGGTAAATGCCTTTTATCACAGTGACGCGGTATGTCATCCGGTGGACGCTGCCATTTTGGAGCGCACCTTTGAGGATGCAGTGAGTGAGGACCCGGTGCTGGAAGGGCATGTACTGATGGAGGACGAGCGTATTGTGGGCTTTGGCTATACGACTATCTACTATGCCTGCGAGGTAGGCGGCAAATGCATGATGTTTGAGGAGCTTTATTTGAAGGAGGAAACCAGAGGCAAGGGCTATGGGAGCCGTTTTTTCCAGGAGATTATGGAACAGTATCCGGAGGTGGTGCGATTTCGCCTGGAGGTAACCAGAAGCAATGAGGCGGCAGTGAGGCTGTATGAACGCCTTGGATTTTCCTTCTTGGAGTATGATCAGATGGTGCTGGATCGATAGAATGGCTGTGAAAACAAAATTTCAGGTAATGGCTTGTGAGTGCTGAACAGGAGAGCTTTGGAAGGCAGGGAATGCTATGATTGGGAACAAAGGATTAAAAATTCAAAAAAAAGAATGGCTGTTGTTTCTTTTTATGGCAGGCTTTGGCCTTCTGAAGCAGTTTTTGGTGTACAATCTGCCTATTATGGCGGTGCCAAAGGGCATTCATGATGACTGGATTATGGTGCATCTGGCTGAGACCCTAAGGAACGGGCAGTGGCTTGGAGAATACAATGATTTGACCTTAACCAAGGGAATGTTCTTTCCCTTATATCTGGCAGTGTGTAATTTTCTTCATCTTTCTTACCTGAATGTAACAGCCCTGTGCTATACGGTGAGCTGTATGCTCTTTGTCTACGGTCTGCGTCCCTTGCTGAAAAAGTACTGGGCCATGGGAGCTTTGTATCTGGCACTGCTGTGGAATCCCATATCCTACTCGGTACAGGCATTTCAGCGGGTGTACCGCAACAGTATTTCTTATATTCAGGTGCTGTTGGTCTTTGGCGGATTTCTGGCTCTTTATCTGCGAAGAAAGGAAGCTTTGAGAAAGCAAATCCTTTGGGTACTGGTGGCAGCCTTTGGAACCGTAAGCTTTTTTTACACGCGGGAGGATGCCATCTGGGTGGTGCCCTTCCTGCTTGTATTTGTGTTGATTTATCTTGGAAGTGTGTTCTGTCTTGGGAGAAAGACAGGAGAGCGCCATTACTTGGGAAAGGGACTTTTCGTATTGGTGCCGTTTCTATGCCTGTGGCTGACCGGACAACTGATAGCTGTTCAAAATGAAAAGTATTATGGAATTCGCACCACCAATGAGCTGCAGGACAGCGGCTTTGCCGAAATGTACAAAAGCATGATGGCAGTAAAGCCAAAGGAGGATATTCCGGGGGTGACACTGACTAGCGAAAAGCTTGCCCGCATGTGTGACGTGTGCCCGACTCTAAAGGAGATGGAGCCTTATTTTCAGAGTAGTAAGGAGTTCTGGGCCGGACCGGAGGGAGATGCAGACAACTGGGAGGTTCGGGATGGCTGGGTGTTCTGGATAGTGAGGACCGCTCTGGCTCAGGCAGGTTATTATGAAAATGGTGAGATGGCAAATGAGATCTGCCTGAAGATTCGGGATGAATTGGAGACAGCCATGGATCAGGGGCTTCTGGAGCGGCAGGCTACCATGCCTTCCACCTATATGTCGCCCTGGCGGAAGGGATATTTTGGGAGTCTGCTGGGGGCCATGGGAGAGGCCATAGTCTATACCACTACTTATGAGGAAATGGAGACACTGGTGTACCTGTACAGCGAGCCGGACGAAAAAGGTGGCAATCTTCTTTTTGAGCGGATGACAGGGGATAAGACGGTTTGGCATGAATCGGATCTCATAGAGCTGGCAGGCTGGTATGCGACTTACGATGGAATGGGGCAGATAACACTTCAAGCGGAAACCGCAGATGGAACAGTGCTTGAAGAGGCGGAGTTTACGGAGAGCGCAGATATTGTGTCCTACCTGGAAGGGCAGGGCAGGAGTGTATCCGGGGCGGAAAACTGTCGTTTTCATTTGAAGCTGTATGTGCCAGATAAGACAAAGCCGGTGTATCTAAAGTCCTATAGAGATGGGGAGCTTTTGGATACCTTTGAGCTGGGAACTGACCCGGAGGGGTTTGAGACAGAGCATTCCCGTCTGAATCTGGACTGGTACTGGGATGTGCCGGAGCGCCACGGGCTGTTGGCGGACATTAATTATAAGGGCATTATTTTAAATGGAATCCATAAGATATATCATTACAGCGGCGGTGTGCTTGCAATTCTTGGATTCGGGGCCTGGCTGCTTCAGAGTGTGCTGCTTTTAAAGAGTGTCTGGCTTCGGGTGACACGGAAAAAGAAAGAGATAGGGGAACGCTCTGTTACGGAGTGGCTGGTGCTTACCTCTCTCCTGTTTAGCTATCTGGTACTGCTTGGAGGGATCTCTTACTCAGAGATTTCCGGCTGGAATGCCATTTTGTACTGGTACTTGTCGGGAGCTTACCCGGTGATGATTGCCTTTGAGGTGCTGGCGGTGATTTTTGCATTTAGGATGTTATGGAACTGGAAACAGTAATATCCCTTACAATGCACAAATCGATTTACGGACGCATGGTTTGGCGGCCGGAAATTGATTTAGTCTAGGGTGTATTGGAAGGGGTATTACGGAACTTTTAATAGGAAAAAGAATATGATTGATTTACATTTACATTTTGACGGCTCACTGCTTCCACGGACGATCTTGGAGCTTGCAAGGGAACAGGGAATTTCGCTTCCGGCGGAGGACCCGGACGAGCTGAAGCTGTTTTTGACTGCTCCGGAGGAATGTGAGAGCCTGAACGAATATCTGGAAAAGTTTGATTTGCCTTTGTCAGTGCTGCAGACAAGGGAGGCTGTCCGTAAGGGAATGTACACGCTTCTCTGCTCCCTTAAGGAGCAGGGCCTGCTGTACGCAGAGGTGCGCTTTGCACCCCAGCTCCATGTACATAAAGGGTTGTCACAGGAGGATGTGGTAAGGGCTGCTGTGCTTGGGATGCAGGAGGCCACGGCTGGTTCCTTCTTTCAGGCAAAGCTGATCCTCTGCTGTATGCGAGGCGGAGATAACCAGGAGGCGAACAAGAAAACCATTGAAACAGCCGGTGCTTACCTGGGACGCGGTGTGGCGGCGATTGATCTGGCTGGCGCTGAGGCTTTGTATCCGACGGAAGATTTTGAGGACCTGTTTGTCTATGCAAGGAGACTGGGGGTGCCCTTCACCATTCACGCTGGGGAGGCAGACGGACCGGAGAGTATTGAGGCGGCCCTGCGTTTTGGGGCGGCCCGCATCGGCCATGGAGTTCGGGCCAAAGAGGATGAGAAGCTTCTTGCGCTTTTGAAGGAACGGCAGATTCCTTTGGAAATGTGTCCCACAAGCAATGTGCAGACAAAGGCAGTGAAGAGCTTCTCGGAGCATCCGATTCTGGAATACCTGCGTTTAGGCTTAAGGGTGACCTTGAACACGGATAATATGACGGTCTCTGATACAACCATAGAGCGAGAATACAGCCGTCTGTCGCAGGAGCTGGGGATGACGGCAGAGGAGCACAGACAGGTTTTGTATTATGCGGTGGATGCGGCCTTTCTCACCCCAGAGGAGCGCGGACGGATGAAGGATGTAATTGGTCGGATTGTGTGAATTGAAAGTAGGAAAAAAGCTATTTCTATTAGGTGCAGACATTTTATATAGAACAGAAGAGATGGGATAGAGGATGGAGCTAAAATATACATCACAGCAGAAGCAGGTTTTTTCAGCTCGACAGCAGCAATCAGCAGCTGTTTTACAAATGGGCCGGATAGAGCTGGAGGAGTTTCTTTCACAGGAAGTGCTTGAAAATCCATTGTTGGAGTATGATGAAAACAGAATAGAGGATTATGAAGAACGAGACATTGTAGAAAAGCTAGAATGGCTGGAGGAAACCGACAAACAGAATCTTTCCTATTATGAGCAGGACTATGATAAAGAGAACGATAAAATTACAAATCTACCAAACTCCGCAGAGGAAGGACTGGAAAAGTATATTTTATCACAGTTTTATACAATGAAGCTTAATAAAAGAAAGCAAAAAATTTTGGAGTATCTGGTCCTAAGCTTGGATGAAAGGGGATACTTTACAGAAGAGCCCCATGTGACAGCAGAGGTTCTTCATACCACAGAGGATGAGATAGAGGAATGCCTGTTCCTTTTGAAAAAAGCGGAGCCAGCCGGTATTGGAGCAAAGGACCTTCAGGAGTGTTTACTTCTTCAGTTGGATAGAAAGGGGTTGGAGGCGCCCGTTGCCCGCAAAATTATTTGCAGCTATTTAGAACTACTTGGAAAAAATCAACTTTCTTTTTTGGCAAAAAAGCTGGATATTTCTATGAGAGAGTTATTAGAGAACTTTCGACTGATTCAGGAGTTGAATCCAAAGCCAGGAAATGGCTTTGCGTACCGTGAGCATTTAAAATATCTTAAGCCGGATGTAACGGTTGTAAAATTTTCAGACCGTTTTGAAATTATATTAAATGAAGCATCCACACAGGTAATGGTTCATTCTTATTATAGCAGAATGCTCAAAGAGGATGTTGATTTGGAGACAAAGGAATACATACGCAAAAAGCTAAATCAGGCTAAGTGGACCATTCAATGTGTAGAGCAGCGGTCTGCTACCCTGGGAGCGGTGGCAAAGGCTTTGGTAACTATGCAGACAGCATTTTTTGAGAGTGGAAAAGAATATCTAGTTCCTCTCACAATGCAGCAGCTTGCGGAAATGGTAGGGCTACATGAATCAACAGTTAGCCGGGCAGTTAAGGATAAATATCTGCAGTGCTCCTGGGGGATATATCCAGTGGCATACTTTTTTGTAAAAAAGCTTAAGGATCACACAGGATTTTCAGGAACTACGCTTCATGCCAAAGAAAGGTTAAAGGAGCTGATTGAGCAGGAGAATCGGAGGTGCCCTTTCAGCGATCAGAAGCTGTCAGAGCTTCTAAAGGAAAAGGGAGTAGAAATTAGCCGTAGAACCGTAGCAAAATACAGAGAAGAGCTGGGAATCCCAGATAAAGGAAAAAGAAAAATTTTTGAATAAATAAATGAAACCAGAGAGCGTCTCGGAGTTACAGGTATCAATACTGTAGTCCCGAGGCGTTTTTTGGCACACAAATCAAGCACACAAGCTGGCATGAAACTTGCTTATCTATATAGGTGTTGGAAGAAAAATCAATGAAGGAGGATGTCACATGTTGAAAAAAGAGGAGCTTGTAAAGCTACAGGAATTTGCAAAAGAGATTCGGATAAAAACGATTCACCAAATGAAGATCCGTGGATTTGGCCACATTGGAGGAGCAATGAGTATTGTGGATGTCTTGAGCGTATTGTATGGAAAACGGATGCGATATGATCCAAAGAACCCGAATCTGCCAGAACGAGATTGGCTGATTTGCTCTAAGGGACATGCCGGTCCGGCTATTTATGCAGCATTGGCAATCAAAGGTTTTTTCCCAATGGAATGGCTGGATACTTTAAATCAGCCGGGAACAAGACTTCCCAGTCATTGCGATCATAAAAAGACACCGGGAATTGATGTGACGACGGGATCTCTTGGACAGGGCTTATCTGTTGCCTGCGGAGTTGCACTGGGAAAAAAGCAGCGAGGGGAGAACAATACCATTTACTGTTTTATGGGAGATGGAGAAAGTCAGGAAGGACAGAATTGGGAAGCAATTACCTTTGCTGCACAGCATAAGCTGGACAATCTGATTCTCTTTGTAGACAATAACAAAATGCAGCTTGATGATATGACAGAGAGCATAGAAAATATGGAATCTTTTGTGGAAAAGTTTAGGAGCTTTCACTGGGATGCTGTAGAGATCGATGGGCATGATTTTGAAGCCATTGATACTGCGATCGAGCAGGCTCAATCCATGAAAGGAAAACCCTCTGTAATTGTAATAGATACCATAAAGGGAAAAGGCTGCAGATTTGCGGAAGAAATGTGGAACCATCACGTAAGCATTACAGAAAAACAGGCGGATGAAGCAATCGCGCTTTTGGAGCAAGCATAGGAGGATAGAAATGATAAAGATAATGGAACAATTTCAGGCAGAAAAGGAAACGATGGCAAGTGCATATGCGGCTCAAATGGATAAGCTGATGGAAAATCCGGATGTTATGGAGCTGGAAGCGGATTTGGGCGTGTGCATAATGGGGGCAGGTATGAAGGAGATTGCAAGGCGGCATCCGGGACAGCTGTTAAATTGCGGAATTCAGGAGGCAAATATGGTTGGTGTAGCCTGTGGACTTTCAGCAGTAGGAAAAATTCCATTTCTGCATTCCTTTGCGCCCTTTATTACCAGAAGGGCAAATGATCAGATTTTTATTTCTGGATGCTATTCTGGAGCGAATATAAGATTAGTTGGATCCGATCCCGGAATTATGGCAGCTTACAATGGAGGGACACATATGCCTTTTGAGGATGTAGCAGTATTGCGCGCATTTCCGGAGCTAACAATCCTAGAGCCCACAGATAATACCATGCTGAAAAATCTCATGGAGCAGTTAGTGGAAAAGAGGGGTGTGTATTATTTACGAACTGCGAGAAAAACCATGACAAAGATTTATGAAGATGATTCCATATTTACCATTGGAAAGGCGAATATTCTTCGGGAAGGAACGGACGCAGCTATTTTGGCGACTGGAATTATGGTGGCAGAAGCATTACGTGCGGCAAAAATACTAAATGAGGAAGGAATATCTGTAAGGGTAGTAGATATGTTTACCATTAAGCCGCTCGATCGGGAAATGGTAATCCAATGCGCAAAAACGACAGGGGCACTGGTAACAGCAGAAAACCATAATATTATCAATGGCCTGGGTAGTGCGGTCAGCGAGGTGGCAGGAGAGCATTGTCCGGTTCCCATAGAGCGTGTTGGGGTGCAGGATTGTTTTGGTGAGGTGGGTGATATCGAATATTTGATGGAAGCCTTTCATCTGACAGCGGAGGATATTGCAGAGAAAGTGCGAACAGTGATTGCAAGAAAGAGGGGATAACAATATGAAAAGGCGGGTTGCGAAGCTGGTTGGAAAAAAAGAATTTGGCTTTTTTGAAGAAGAAATACGAGAGTTAAGAGATGATGAAATTTTAATTGAAATGATGAGTGTGGGCTTGTGCCACTCGGATATTCCGGCATATTTTGGAACGAGCCGAATGGGATTTCACAGAAATGGCTATGAAGCTATGGAGAGGGAACTGGTATATCCCATGGAGCTTGGTCATGAGCCGGTGGGTAAGGTAGTTCAAATAGGAAAGAAGGTTACGAGATTTCAAGTTAACGATCTGGTAACGGGAGTCGCAGCAGGATGCTTTGCCACACATATGATTGTATCGGAAAATGACAGATGGATGGTGATTCCTTCTATGGAAAGACCCATTGACAGCTGTTTGGGTGAGCCTATGATGTGTGTTGCAAATATTGTGCAGGCAGCAGCGCCAAAATTGGGAGATCGCATAGCGGTAGTTGGATGTGGGTTTATGGGCTTGATGTGTATAGCTGGGCTAAAAGGGGAAGCTCTGGGCCAGCTGACAGCAATTGACTTTATTGATACAAAACTAGAGTTGGCAAAAAAATACGGAGCAACTCATACGATTAACCCATCCAGGGAAGATCTGGAAGATGCGATGTACAAATTGACAAATGGAAAGGGTTTTGATATTGTAATAGAAATTACAGGAAGCCTGAAAGGGTTGAATTCTGCTTTATCTATTATTCGAATTGCCGGAAGGGGAAAAATATGTGCGCCGTCTATGTATACCCGAGGAGAGGTATTTACAGAGGAAATGGCTTACTATATGATGTATCGTTCTCCCATTATTCATGTCACTCATCCATGGTATAGCGAGAATTATATGCAGACATTAGAACAGGGAGTGGAGGCATATAAAAAAGGAATATTTCCTACGAATGAATTGATTTCCCATCGCATACCGTTCGACAAGATAGAAGAAGGATTTCAATTGTTGGAACATAATCCGGCCGACTATATAAAGGGAATTCTGACATTCTCATAGGATATAACAAAAAGCAGCCGGCTTCCGGTTGTTTTTTGTTATAGAAGAATAACAGAGAGTGGGGTAAAGATGGATCGAAAAGAGAAAATATATCTGGCCTTGCAAGCAGATAAGAGTAATTTAGGTATGGAGGCTTTAGAAGTAGCAAGGCTCACAGGGATTGACAGAGCAAATGTAAGCCGTAAGCTGAATGAACTGGAACGAGAGCAGCGGGTGGTTAAGCTGCCTGGACGTCCGGTGCACTATATGGTCAGGGAATATTATGAGCAATTACAAAATGATGTACAGACCGAAAAGAGCAGAGAGGAATTAGAGGCGGAACAACAGTTTTTCTTTATGATTGGGCAGAATGGTTCATTAAAAAAACAGATAGCTCAGGCCAAATCTGCAATTTTATACCCGCCGAGAGGATTACGTACACTTTTTCTTGGACCAACAGGAACAGGAAAAACCATGTTTGTGGAACGGTTATACGAGTACGCAAGGCATATGAAGGTTTTGGACGAGAAGTCTCGTCTGGTGATTTTCAATTGCGCGGAATATGCGGAAAATCCACAGCTGATTCTAGCACAGCTCTTTGGATATAAAAGAGGAGCATTTACAGGGGCGGATAAAGACAGCGAGGGACTGGTTGAAAAGGCAAACGGGGGAATTTTATTTCTGGACGAGATTCACAGGCTTCCGCCGGACGGACAGGAAATGCTGTTCCTTTTAATGGATAAGGGAATTTACCGCAAGCTTGGGGAGCCGGATAAAGAACGTAAGGCCAATGTCCTAATTATGGGGGCTACAACGGAAAATATAGACAGGGCTTTGCTGCAAACATTTTTGCGGAGAATGCCCGTAGCTGTTACACTTCCGGCGCTGCAGGAGCGCCCTTTGGAAGAACGCCTAGAACTGGTGGAGTATTTTTTCCGTACAGAGCAGAAAAATATAGGGATACCACTATATGTTTCAAAGGAGGCATTGATTAACCTGATTCAGTATGAATGTCCTGGAAATATAGGACAGCTTCGATCGGATATTCAGCTGATTTGTGCACAGGCGTTCCTTCAATATAAGATTGAAGGACAGGAAAAGCTGGTGGTAGATGAAGAAACCGTTCAGGAAAATATTACTGCAGAATATAAAGGAGGAGGTTTCCGGCAAAACTATCTCAGCAGCCTCCTAAAGCATTATGACGATTATTACATATTTTTTGACAAGGCAGAGTTGGGAGAGGTTTTTAAAGAAGAGAAGAATAGTATTTTTGCTGAGATTATTCAAAAATACAATGAGTACCAGGCACAGGGGAGAAGTGATAGGGAGATAGGAAATACGATAGAGAGCTATCTTCATAGCTATATGGAAAAGCTTGTGGACAAATACGATCGAGGAGAGAAGAATGGAAGAAATCACCTGTTAAGCATCATAGGATCTGAGGTAAATAATGCAGTAGAGGATGCCATTTATTTTGCGGAATTAAAGCTGGAAAGAAAGCTTTCAGAGCGCATAAAGCTGGGCATGAAGCTTCATGTAAATTATATGCTGGAACGCTTGGAGACTCAGGAGCCTATGAAGACAGAGGCTTTGAAGGACATGGCAATTCAATACCCAAGAGAGCTTCAGATAGCAGGCTTTGTAAGGAAGATTCTGGAAGAGGGGTTGGGAATACAGATGCCGGATCAAGAGCTTTGGGTTCTGACTATGTTTCTGTGTGATCAAAAGGAGGAGGAAGACTTTCGTAAGGTAGGGTTGATTGTATTGGCTCATGGTAATAGTACAGCGAGCAGTATGGCAGAGGTTGCTAATTCACTGTTTGACACCAATATCTGTCAGGCGATTGATATGCCGCTTCACGGATCTGTAGAAAAGACCTTGGAAAAAGCAAAGAAACTGGCAAAACAGATAGATGCGGGGAAAGGAGTGCTGCTTTTAACAGATATGGGATCTTTAAGTGGTTTTGGAGAGCTCATAGAGAAGGAGAATAATCAGGTGGTTCGTGTTGTAGATATGGTGTCTACGATTATGGTGGTAGAAGCTGTACGTAAAGCATTGATCCAGGGGACGGATATGGATCAGCTTTTGGAGGCTCTCCATAAGATTGGGAGAATGCGTTTGATTGGAACCGAAGAGTGCCAGGAGGGTTCTATGAAAACAATCATTACTACCTGTATTTCTGGTGCAGGAACAGCACAAAAGATCAGCGAGATGATTCAAAAGGTACTTTTGGACAAGAAAATACAAAATGTTGTGATTAAGAATATGGATATTACAGATGCGGATCACGCTCAGGAGGAAGTGAGGAAAAGGGGAATTACAGATATTGTTGCTGTAGTAGGAACTGTAGATCTAAAGTTAAAAAATGTTCCTTATATTTCGATTGAGGCGTTGGTAATGGGGAATGGATTGTCTTATCTGGAAGAACTGTTAATGCGTGCGAGCACGGATCATTCAGAAGAAATAGGGAGCGAAAAGGAAGGTATTTCTGAGCGAAGGATTTTGACAGAGTCCATGAAAAAGCTTCTTGAATTTTTAGATGCGGATAAGGTGGAAAGCATAGTATCCCATGTTTTTGACAGAATTGTGGAGGTGACACAGCAGAAATTTCAGAAGGAGACCCGCGTTCGTTTTGTAATACATACCTGCTGTATGATCGAACGTGTCATGAAGGGAGAGGTGCTGGCCTATAAGGAATTAGATGCTTTGAAAGCAGAGCAGGGCTTATTGTTTGAGCAGATAGAGCGGGAGTTAAATTTTATTCAGGATAAACTAAGCATTCGTATTCCACCCGCAGAGATTGCCTATATTGTAGAGCTGTTTGTCTCAGATATGGCACAGTAAAGCTTTAAGTGACACACAAAATCATAAAAAGCGCACTGCAAGATCTTAGAACGAGATTTTGCAGTGTTTTTTTGTGGCACAAAAAACTGGCATAAAACTTGCTATTTATATAAATATCAGAAAAAGAATTCGAGGTGATAGGAATTTGGTTGGTTTATTAATTGTTACACACGGAAGCTTTAGCAGAGAAATTGTTAGTAGCGCAGAGCTCATTGTGGGAAAACAGAAGTCAGTGGAAGCGCTAACCTTGACTGCCGGGGAGGATGTAAATGAACTGCGCACTAAGGTAGAGCAAAAGATTCAAGAGATGAATCTGGGTGAAGGGGTACTCATCCTGGTTGATTTGCTAGGAGGAAGCCCATGGAACGTGGCTTCTGTTTGTATAAGAGCAGAGGACGTGGAATGCGTGGCTGGTTTGAATATGCCGATGCTTTTGGAAGCTCTGGAGGGGAGAAATACGTATTCTTTACAGGAGCTGAAGACTGTGTGCATGAGTGCTGCAACAGAGGGGGTGGTAAGTGCGCGAGAGCTTTTTGTGGGCTGCTGTGAGGAAGAGGGGGATTGAGATACCAAAGGAGAAGGAGCTATGTTGAAATATGATTTGATTCGAGTGGATGATCGTTTGGTTCATGGTCAGATATTACTGAAATGGATGAAGGTTTTGGAGGTAAAAAGAGTTGTTGTTTTAAGCGATGATTTAAACATGGATCCGATTATGAAAGCGATTCTGGCAAAGACAGTTCCACCGGAAATCCAGCTCAGCATTTGGGGAGTGGAGGCAGGAATCGAAAAGATATATGCGGAAAATGGAAAAGCATTGATTTTGCTACAGGATATTCATTCCTTATTTATATTGTTTGAGAATGGGATTCAATTAAAGCAGGTAAGTATTTCAAGGCTTCCCTGTGAAGCGGGGAAAGAAAAGATTTATGAACACATGTTTGTATCAAAGGAAGAACGAAGAGAATTGGGGGTTTTACTAAATCATGGTGTAGAGATCAAAATTCAGATGGTGCCAGACAGTGAGGCTATTAAACTAAGCAATATTTTGTAAAGGAGGGAGTAAGTATGATTTTAGCACTGCTGACACATGGAGCGTGGGGTAAGAGCTTATTGACATCTGCGGAATTGATTGTCGGGCCAATCAAAGATGTTGTGTGCTTTCCGTTGCAGCCGGATCGCTCCTTTAAGGAGTATGTAAATGAGATAGAAGGATTTATCAACAAAAATCAAGAGGATATTCTTTTGATGGCGGACTTGATGGGAGGCTCGACCTTTCATGCGGCGGGAAAACTGAGCACAATAGATCGAGTGCAGGCAATCTGCGGATTGAGCTTAGAACTGTTAATATTGGCAGATGAGCTACGCCGGGAATATCCAATCAGTGCACTTTCCAGGTTGCTGATTGAGAGAGCAAGAGACAAAATTGTGGATATGGAGACCATATTAGGAAAGGAGTAGTTTATGGCGGAAATCAGTTTAATTCGTGTTGACAGCAGACTAATCCATGGACAGGTTATTACAAAATGGAGAAAGATTTTTAATATCACCAAAATTGTAGTTGTGGATGATGGATTGGCAAAGGACAATTTTATGATTCGAATGTATGAAGCGGCCGCGCCTTCTGGAGTCAAGGTAAAGGTCTATGATGCAGAGAAGGCCAAAAGACTTTGGGAAAAGAATCAGTTGGGAGCAGAAGGAAGAGTGTTGCTGCTCTTTAAGGATATTGATACCTGCTATAGGGTATACCAGATGGGAATTCCCATGAAATACGTCCAAATAGGCGGCATCGCTAAGACGGCTGAACGTAAGGTGATACTTCAAGCGGTTTCATTAAACGATAATGAGTTTTCATTGCTGGAGGAATTACACAAAAACGGGTGCGAGGTCGTGGTTCACATCGTACCAGAGGATACAAAATTATCATTTGATGAGATTGCTAAAAAATATAAAGAAAAATAAGGAGGTATGAAGTATGAATTTAGCAGTAGCAATTTTTGCAGGGTTATGGTTCTGGTTTGTGTCAGGATGTTGGGGATACACGTTTCATTATGTGTTGAAGCAGCCATTGGTTATGGCGCTGCCCTTTGGAATTTTGATGGGTGACATACCCACTGCCATGATAATTGGAGCAACCATTGAGCTGGTGTATGTGGGCATGATTTCTCCAGGAGCCAATATTCCGGCAGATGAATGCTTTGCCGGGGTGATATCAATTCCTTTGGCGCTTTTGGCTGGTGCAGACCCGGAAACAGCCGTGGTGCTGGCAGTTCCATTTGGACTTCTCGGAACCTTTTTGGATCAGCTGCGCAGAACGGTCAATGCAAGATGGGCTCATCTTGCTGATAAATATGCGGCAAATGGAGATGAAAAAGGGCTGTTCCGCTGTGCCTTTACATACCCTCTAGCAGCCGGCTTTGTGATGCGGTTTCCAGTTGTATTTGTAGCAGTATACTTTGGTTCGGGAGCATTGGAGAGACTGCTGTCCTATCTTCCTGAGTGGGTGATGCATGGAATTTCTGTAACTGGTGGTGTGCTTCCAGCACTTGGCTTTGCAATCCTGCTATTTGTAATTGGTCAGAAAATGCTGCTTCCATTCTTTTTTATCGGTTTCTTTGCAGTAAAATATCTTGGTATTAATACCATGGCAGCAGCTGTGTTTGGTGTATGCATTGCTCTGCTGGTAGTATTAATTAGCAATCAGAATAAACAGGAGCTTATTGCAGCCCTTGGAAGCGGCGATTCCGATGATGATGACGAATAAGAAAAGGAGGAAACAAAAATGACAGAAGCTATGCAAAATGAAATAAAAGAATCCATCCTAACAGAGAAGGATATTCGGACCGCGTATTTTCGCTGGTACAATTACTGTGAGATTTCCAATTCTTACGAGCGTATGCAGACAGTAGCATTTTGTTATGCGATCAGCGGAATTTTAAAAAAGCTTTATCCAGTAAAGGAGGAGTTCAAGGCGGCTCTTCAGAGGCACTTGAATTTCTTTAACAGCCAAGGAATTTGGGGATCATCTCTTTTGGGTGTGGCGGCAGCTCTAGAAGAGGAAAAGGCTTTGGGCAAAGAGATTAGTGATGAGACAATTATTAATGTTAAGACAGGTCTTATGGGACCGATGGCTGGTATTGGAGATACCATTGACTGGGGAACCTGGAAGCCATTATTTTTCTCTATTGCTGCGTCATTTAGTATTAATGGAGGTATAGCTGGATTTTTCATCTGCTTCCTGTTTGCCTTAGTTCCCTTTTTGGAGGGCTGGTATTTAACAAGACTGGGGTACCGTTTGGGGCGTGATGCAATTTCCAGGCTGCTCGAGGGTGGATGGATCAAGCAGCTGATTATGGGTTCTGGTATTTTGGGATTATTTATGGTAGGTGCATTGACGGCAAGCAATGTTACCCTGCAGATTCCCATTGCGTTTACAATGGGAGGCACAGAGACAACCATTCAGACGATTCTAGACAGTATTTTGCCAGGATTGGTTCCGTTGGCTCTTGTCCTGGGTATTTATACCTATTTCAGGACAAAAGGGCAAAAATTTGGAAGAGTAGTCTTTTTCCTGCTGGCTCTGTGTATGGTAGGTTCTTTGATTGGTCTGTTTTGATAATGATTGATTTTTACATAATTTATTTATGTTGAGGAGGAAAAAAATGATAATTTCTATGGGAGAACTTTTGCGCAGAGCAAAAAAAGATGGATATGGTGTTGCGGCCCCGAATGTATTCAATGATAAGACAATTGAGGCTGCCTTTCAGGTGGCGGATGAGCTGCGAGCTCCGATTATTTTAGATGGAGCCGGCTGTCATGGAATAGAAGAGATTGGATACATTGCTAAATTCTATGAAAGGAAATATCCCAATGTAGTAGCAGCACTTAATTTGGATCACGGCGGACCCTTTGAAGAGGTAATGCTTGCTATACGTAATGGATTCAGCTCTGTTATGATTGACCGTTCCACACTTCCTTATGAAGAAAATGTCAGGGAGGTAAAGGAGGTTGTAAAGATTGCACATGCGGTGGGAGTATCCGTGGAGGCAGAGCTGGGACATGTGGGAAATGGATTTGAGTATGAGGAGACCAGAGATTCCGGGCTGACAAATAAGGAGCAGGCGCTTAGCTATATAGAAGAGACAGGGATTGATTGTCTTGCTGTGGCGGTAGGAACCTCCCATGGAGCTTACAAGGGAACACCTCATCTGGAGTTCGATTTGCTTGCAGAGCTTCATAGAAGCATTGCACTTCCTCTGGTTCTGCATGGCGGATCAGGTACGGGAGACGACAATTTAAAACATGCAGTAGAAACAGGTATTCAGAAGGTTAACTTATTTACGGACTTGAGTGCCGGAGGTATGGTGACCTTAAAAGAATACCTGGGAGTGGACTATGACAGTATGAAAAAGGATTCTTCTCTGGGAGAATTCGGGAATCCGAATGCGAATCTTTATGATGCAATCGTAGAGGGAACGGCTGGATGGAAGGCAACCTTGGCACATTATGTAGAACTATTTGGAGGGGCAAACCGTATTTAGGACTCTAGTAAGAAAGGAGAAAGAAACGATGCAGAATTTTGTTTTTGATTGTAAAACAAAAATTATTTTTGGAAAAGGTACAGAGAAAACGGTAGGAGAGAATATGAAAGCACTTGGAAGTAAGGTTCTCTTTCACCATTATGGAGAAGGCTATATCAAGGAGTGCGGGTTATATGATGTTATCATGGATTCCTTGAAAACAGCCGGTCTAGAAGTCGTTGAACTGACGGGTGTAAAGCCCAATCCAGAGGTTGGACTTGTAAGAACAGGCGTAGAGATTTGTAAGAAAGAAAAGATAGATTGTATTTTGGCTGTGGGCGGAGGAAGTGTTATGGATTCTGCTAAAGCCATTGGTCTGGGGGCTCTTTATGAGGGGGATGTCTGGGATTTCTTTGAGCATCGGGCACCTATGACAAGAATGCTGCCTATCGGTGTGATTTCCACCATTCCGGCAACTGGAAGTGAAATGAGTGATACTTCTGTTATGACAAATGATGAAGGACACTTAAAGCGCCATATTGCGGATACTGTACTGCGCCCAGCATTTGCCATTCTGAATCCGGAGCTTACTTACACATTACCGCCGTATCAGACGGCGGTGGGAGGCGTGGATATTTTCTCTCATGTAGTAGAACGCTATTTTACACAGGAGCCAGAGGTAGATTATACGGACCGATTGTGTGAGGCAACGATGAGGACTGTGATTAAAAATCTCCCATTGGTTATGGAGGATGGTAAAAATTATGCTGCCAGGGCGGAAATTATGCTTGCAGCTCCCTGGGCGCAGAACGGGCTATTGGGAATGGGAAGAATTGAGGATTGGGGAAGCCATATGATGGGGCATGAAATTAGCGGAATTTATAATACGGCTCATGGCGCAACATTATCCATTATTATGCCTCAGTGGATGAAGTATGTTTATAAGGATAATGTAGATCGATTTGCTCAGTATGCAGTACGTGTATGGGATGCGGACGCAGGTTGGGATAAAGAAAAACAGGCGCTGTATGGAATCGAAAAAACAAGAGAATTCTTCCGCTCCGTCTGTGTTCCGGTTACGCTGAAGGAAGCAGGGATTGATGAAAGCAGACTGGAAGAGATGGCGGAAAAATGCTGTCTAAATGGGCCTGTAGGGGGCTTCCGCCCACTGTACAAGGAAGATGTTCTAGCAATCTATCAGTCGGCATTGCAGTAGAAGGAGGGGATTATATGGACATTACAACTATGAAATTTTCCGTATTAACCGAAAAGGGACATGCGGAGGTAAGAGAAAGAAGGCTTCCACAGATAGGGCCTGAGGATGTATTAGTAAAACAGCTGGCTTGTAATATCTGTACCACAGACTATGGCCAATGGCTTGGCCTTCGGGAGCACCAGGGATATCCTATGGCAGGGGGACATGAGGAATCAGGTATTGTCATACAGGTCGGAGAGGAGGTAAAGGATCTTAAGCCTGGAGATCATGTAGCAGTCGCCTATGATTCCTGTGGAAAATGTGATGCTTGCCGTAAGGGTCAGGAAAGCCAATGTACGGGAGCTGATTATAAAAATCTTTCTGAGGATGGGTACAGAGGAAAATTTGGATTTGCAGATTATAATGTTCGCCAGGCCAGAACACTTGTCAAGATGAGTCCTGAACTTGATCCCAGTGAGGCAGCTTTTTTAGAGCCTCTGGCGACAGTATGTAAGGGGATGGAGAAGCTTCGGCTAAAGCCCTTTGAAACGGTAGTTGTCATTGGAGCAGGAACAATGGGATTGCTGAATGCGCAGGCTGCAAAGGCTAGAAATTGTCGCGTGATTGTTACAGAGCTGATGGAGAAAAAGCTGGAGACTGCGAAGGCTATGGGTATGGAGATTGTAGATGTGTCCAAGGGTGACCCGGTAGAACAGGTAAAGCAGCTGACAGATGGCCAGGGAGTAGACGTGGTAATTGTTGCGGTAGGCAACACAGGAGCGAATACCCAAGCTGTTGAGATGCTGAAAAAGGCGGATGGACGGATTCTTCTCTTTGCAGCAGGCTATCCAGCTCCACAGATCGAGGCGGATTCTAATTTACTTCATTATCGCCGGATAGAGCTGATAGGTACCTTTGGAGCAGATATGAAGGATTTCTTCGAGGCTGCGCGGCTTTTAAACACTGGGGCAGTGGATGTGTCCAGGCTAGTAGAAGAAAAGAAATTTGCTTTGAAGGATATTCAGGCAGCATTTGAATCAGCATCTACGCCAGGTATGTATCGAGTAAGTGTTCTTTTAAATGAATAAGCAAAATGGAAAATAGGAAGACGGGAAATGCTATATTTTTGGAAGCATTTCCCGTTCGTTGCTTATTATTGATCATAGATGAAGCTGTGGTGTTCCATATGGTATTACTGGGAATGTATCACCTCCGTAATCGCCATCCCCCGAATCTGCCGCCCCGGCCGGAAAATGGCAGCAGCAGAGGCCGCAAGCACCACCAGAAGAATCAACCCCAGGGCTCCAAGGGGCATTTCCCAGGGTGTCCCCCAGCGTGCCGTCACCTGATATTGGTACAACAGGCGGTGAAGGGGAAGACCCAGAACGCATCCCAGGATACAACCGGAGCAGGCGTAGGCGCCGGCCTCCGCCGCAAGCATCCGGGTGAACTGAGCGCAGCTCATACCAATGGCCCGCATGGCTCCGTACTGACGCATCCGTGCCGAGGCGCTCATGGAAATGCTGTTTACAATGTGAAAGCAGGTAATCAGCACGATCACAGTGAGAAAGCCATATAAAAACAGGGAAAATGCCCAGAATGCGCCCCGGTTATCCTGGTTGGAAAGGCGCTGATCCGAGAAGATCACCTCATCGCCGGCCAAAGCCCGAATGCGGTTTACATCCTCCTCCGTGACATGGCGCGTCAATTGCAGATCCAGGACCGTATAGCCCGGCTCCTTCGTCAACCGTCGGAAGGTATCCTCCGAGCAGATAAGCCGCTCCGTTTCTTGCTGGCCGTCAATGGGACAATGAGACAGGATTCCGACAATGGTCAGCTCTCCCAGATCCGTGTGAACCACCTCTCCCACCTTCAGAGAAGCTTCTTTCGCAGTATCATGGACGGCCAATACATAATTTCCCTCCTCCGTCAGCTTCGACAAATCCCCCTCCAAAAGATAATCATGTTCCTCCGCCCAGTTAAGTTGCTGCAAATCATAGGAAAAAAGCATTACCAGCCCCTCCTGCTCCTGAATTCTCGCAGGCAAATCATAGGCAAAGGCTCTTCCGTACACACGCTTCACCCCAGGGCATCGGGCAAGCTCCGCCGCTAGATCTGCGTCCAGAGAGCAGGTGGAATCGGAGCTCACAATGGACAGATCCGGCGTGTAGGGCCTCAAGGGGGTGATGGCATGATGCATAAAGGCGATTGAGGCGGAAAAGGACAGGAAAAGAATAATACTCAAAGCAAAGGAGCAGGTCATGAGAAGAAAATTCTTTTTCCGATGGAAGGCATGCTGAATGCCCAGGGCAGTCTCTATGTGACAGACATTGGTATTGGAGGCCCTTTGAATCCCCTGTATCATATCTGCGTTGCCGTTCACTGCGGTGACAGGAGAGACACGGGAGGCTCGCTTTGCCGGAGAGCGGGCGGCGAGAAGTACGGTAATCAGCCCAACGAAGATACCGGCCAGAACCCCGGGCAGACTCATACCAAAGACCGGCATTTCGGAGAAATACATGGAGCTTAAGTACCGGAGCGCACCGCACAGCCCCCAGATGGTGGCTAGGGCCAGAAGGACCCCTGCGGGAATGGCGATTTTACACCAATTCAGAGCCTCCAGGCACACAAAGCGCCGGATCTGTTTTGGATCTGCCCCCAGACAGCGGAGCAGGCCGAAGAATTCCGTTCGCTGCGCAATGTTGCTGTTCATGCTGCTGGCAACCATAAGGACACCGGCTGTGAGAACCAAAAGAAACAGGATGCCGGCGACTAGGTAGAGGCCGGTCATAAAGGAATCATCACTAAAACCCAGGAGACCGAGTAGGGCGGTGTTCCGGCCGACCTGATCCTCCGTAAGACCAAACTGCTCCTGAACATCCCGGATGGCCTTTCGGATGTTGCAGTGCTGGGAAAATTGCACGTAGTAGACCATATCCGCGTCCTCCGCAGTCTGATGGACCAGATGGTGCAGGGACTGAAAGCCGGAAAGAGGGAGGAAGGCGATGACGGCATCTGCCTTTGTGGCTACCTCATTGTCCATTCCAAAGCCGGAGATGGTATAGTCCCTGGAGCCTCCGTCGGGGGTGGTAAGGGTAACGGAATCGCCTAGCCTGACTCCCAGGGCTTCCCTGGAGGAATTGGTTAAAATCACCTGGTCGTCTGCTTTGGGAAAGGTGCCCTCGGTCAGATCATATTCCATGATGGTGAGCATGGAGGGCTCGATTCCGCAGACTGCGGCCCGCTTTCCGCCTATAAAAAAGTCTTCTTTTAAGCGATAGTTCAGTACATTGTACCAGGAGGAGAGGGCTACGTCGGGCCGCTCTGCCAGAATAGAGGCATCGGCTTCCGAGAGACCGTGGATTTGCATGTGCCAGTTGCCGTAGCGGTTGATAACTTGGAGGCGCTGGCTTCGGATTTCCATATCGGCCATGCCGAAAATGGAGGTAACCAGAAAGACTGCAAGGGTGATGCACAGAAGGGTCATGCGGTTTTGTTTTTTATGGATACGCCCGTAGGCGGGAATCAGACTAAGATAGCTTTTCATCATGATTTCCTCCCAGATCTGTCAAATTTCCGTCCGACACCCGGAGGACCCGGTCTGCATAGGCGGTGAGGCCCAGGTTGTGGGTGATCATGAGGACGGTCTGCCGGTAGTGGTGGGCAGCGTGAGTCAGGAGCTCCATCACCTCCTGGCTGCTTTTGGAATCTAGGTTGCCCGTGGGTTCGTCAGCCAGAATCAGCATGGGGTTGTGTATGAGGGCCCGGCCGATGGCGGTGCGCTGCTGCTGGCCGCCGGAGAGCTGGCTTGGGAGATGGGTGCGGCGATCCGTAAGGCCCAGAACCTCCAAAAGCTCGTTTACTTTCTTGGGATCGGGCTTTTGGTAGTCTAGGAGCAGGGGAAAAATGATGTTTTGCTCTACGGTCAGTTCGGGTATGAGTTGGAAGGATTGGAAGATAAAGCCGATGTTCCGGCGGCGGAAGATGGTGCGCTCCTGTTCGGGCATGGAAAACAGCTCCTGGCCGTTTAGGTGGACTTGGCCGGAGGTGGGGGTGTCCAGGGCGCCGATCAGATTGAGCAGGGTAGTTTTGCCGCTGCCGGATTCGCCTACGATGGCGGCGAATTCGCTTTTCTGCATGGTGAAGGTTGCGTCCTTTAGGGCGTTGACACGGGATTCGCCGGTGCCGTAGGTTTTGCAGAGGTGGGATACATTTAAAAGTTCCATAGTGTTTAGCCTCCTGGTGATTTTTGTTTGCTGCCTGATCATTTCATTTTGCTACAGCTTTACTGGCAGTGTAGCATGGGAAGCTTACAATTGGGTGAATGGGGGCTTACGGTTTTGTAAGGTTGAGTTAGGGAAGCATAGGGGCATCAGGCTTTGGGGTGATGGGAGCCTGGCATGGTTGGCAGGGTCAGGGTGAAGGTGGCGCCGGAGCCTGGGGGACTTTGGGCGGTGAGGGTTCCTCCCTGGCCCTCGGCGATGGCTTTGGCTAAGGGGAGGCCCAGGCCGATACCGGGGGTGTGGGTGGCGGGGCTTCGGTAGAAGCGCTTGAAGATGTGGTACAGGTCGGATGGGGGGATGCCGGAGCCGTTGTCGGTGATGTGGATTCGGGTTTCCAGGGGGCCTTGCTCTATGTGGATGGTGATTTGGTCACCTTCTGAGGTGTGATCCAGGGCGTTTTTTAGGAGGTTGCCCAGGGCTTCTGTGGTCCAGGTAGGATCACAGCAGATGGTTTCGGTGAGGGTTGTGGGCAGGAGGATTTGCTTTTTTTCCAGGGTGAGACGCCAGGATAGGGGGTCCAGAGCTTCGGTCAGAAGCCTTGACAGGGGGCAAGGGATCTTTTGGAAGCTGATTCCGCCTGCGTCCAGCCGGGCTATTTTTAGCAGGGAGAGGGTCAGGGACTTCATTCGCTCTATGGAGGCTTCGGATTTTTGGGCGAAGGTGCGGACGGTGTCAGGGTGGTCGGGCTCTTCTAAGAGGATTTCGTTGTACATGGAGAGGGCGGCTAAGGGGGTCTTTAGCTGGTGGGAGATATCGGATATGGTGTTTTTCAAGAATTCCTTTGTGCGGTGCTCGGCTTCCTGGCCGGTTTTCAGGGCTGCGGCCATGTGGTTGATAGCGCCGAACAGGCGATAGAGGCTGCCATCTTTGGTCTCGGGAAGAGGGGTGTCGAAACGGCCGGCGGTGTAGGCGGAGATGGTTTCCATGGCTTTTTGGTGCAGACGGTTTTGTAGAAGCAGGTATCGGAGGAGGGCGGCGAGAAAGAGGGTGTAGAACAGGAGGAGGGGTAGAAGGGAAAGGAGGGGTGTGAGGGGGCTGTAGGTGGAAAGGGCGGAAAAGTACCAGGGGGATGTGTGCTCGTGAAGGCCGAGCTTGGCAAGGAGTTGGGTGCCTCCAGGTGTTGTGTCTGTGCTGGTGAGGGCTTTGGCGACGATTTCCTCGGATACTCCCAGGTCCAGGAGGGAGGAGGCGATGAAGCGGTCTTGTGTAAGGAGAAGCTCCTGGGCCTGGTGACTGCGGTTGAGGGCACCTCCCAGATTCCATAACAGATTTATAATGAAAAGAAAAAGAATGGCTTTCAGAAGGCTGCGCGCGGTTTTTTCTTGGAATATAGTGCTTATATTTGTGCTCATATTTGTCACCTTTATTTTTATCATTGTTTAAAATATCTTGTTAGAAATATGATCTTATGGCTTCCACTGATACCCAATACCTCTTACGGTAATCAGGTGTAAGGGATGTGAGGGATCTTCCTCTGTTTTTTCCCGCAGGCGGCGGATGTAGACGGAGAGGGTGTTGTCGTCCACGAAGCTTCCGTTTCCATCCCAGAGCTCGTCGAGAATTCGACTGCGGGGGAGGACCTGGCCGGCGTTGCGGACCAGGAGACAGAGAAGGCGGTATTCTCCGGCGGTGAGATCCAAAGGCTCGCTTTTTAGGAGAGCCTGGCTTTTGGTGAAATCCAGGAAAAGATCCCCGCAGGACAAGCCCTCTGCCGGCTCGGACAGACCGGTTCGTCGCAGAAGGGCGCGGATGCGGGAGAGCAGCTCTCCAAGGCGAAAGGGCTTGGTGATGTAGTCGTCTCCGCCGCTGTCCAGGCCGCGGATGATATTCAGCTCTTCATCGGAGGCGGTTAGGAAGATAATGGGAATCCGGCTGTCTCTTGCCCGCACCCAGGTGCAGAGGTCAAAGCCGGTGCCGTCGGGAAGGGTTACATCCAAAAGGAGAAGGTCATAGGGGGGATTTTTCTCCAGAAGAGACCGGGCCTCTCTGGTGGTGCGGGCAATGTCCGGGGAAAATCCGTTTTTCTCCAGGGTGTACTTAAGGCCGTCTATCAGGCTTTCATCGTCTTCCAAGAGTAAAATGTGGTTCATGCATGGCTTCCTTTCCGATTGTGCAGGTCTTATAATGAAAATGTGTATTATTTATATGATAATGATTGTAACAGAGCAAGAGAAATTGTAAATACCAAATTGATTTATTAAAAATACTTCGCTCAATTGAACTGACTATTTTTAATAAATTTGATTTTCACACATTTTTTCTGCCTGTTCAATTATTAAATCTACTGTACTTGATTGCTTATCTGGGGGATATTTATATTTCCTTAGCAATCTTTTTACAGTAATTCTCATCTGTGCTCTAACACTTTCTCGAACATCCCAGTCAACCTTAATGTTATTTTTAATGCTGATTGTTAGTTCTTTGGCAATTTGCTTTAAAACATCATTTTCATAGAAATCTCTGGCAGACTCATTAGAAGATATTGCATCATAAAATGCCAATTCATCGTCTGACAGGCCAAGTTTTTCTCCTCTTTTATGAAGAACATTCATCTCTTTAGCCATATCCACCAAAGCTTTTATGATTTCTATTGTCTCTAACGAACGTTTTTCATATTGAATTATGGATGCTTCAAGCATTTCTGAAAATTTCTTCGCTTGTACTATATTCCTTTTAGCGATTACCTTAATTTTACCATTGAGCAAACGTCGTAAAAGTTCCAGAGCCAAATTTTTTTGTGGCAAATTTTTTACCTCTTCAAGAAATTCATCAGATAAAATCGATATATCCGGTTTGTTTAATCCAACTGAAGAAAATATGTCAACGACTTCTTCGGAAATAACGGATTTAGAAACCAATTGTCCGATTTCATATTCTATTTGGTCATTTTCTTTTTTCTGCGTGTCCTTTGGTAATATTTTTATAATGCCTGATTTTATAGCTTTAAAATAGCTAATCTCTACATTAATCGATTGTGCCTGTTCAGAGGTTGAACATAATGCGTATACCTTACCGATTTCCACAACTAAATTAAGAAATTCTTTTTTCTCATCTTCAGGTTTGCCCAAAACAAAATCCACACCAGATACAATGCAAGCCATACGCTCACTTGCAGAGCCATTTATATAAGAAGAGTAGTCCAATCCATATAACATTCCTTGTATTTGTTCATACTTTTCAAGCATAAGATCTATAGCCACTTGTGGATTAATGCCTGTTGTTTTTCGGTCAGAAGGTGTATATTGTGCTAATGCACTTCTTAAATTATCTGCAATACCAATATAGTCTACAATCAAACCACCTGGCTTATCTTTAAACACACGATTAACTCGTGCTATAGCTTGCATAAGATTATGTCCACTCATCGGCTTATCAATATACATTGTATGAAGACAAGGAACATCAAATCCTGTCAGCCACATATCGCAGACGATAACGATTTTTAATTCATCTTCAACATCTTTCATTCTCTTTGCAAGTAGCTTTTTCTGAGATGCAGTAGTTGAATGTGGCTGAAATTCAGGTGGATCAGATGAAGCAGAAGTCATAATAACTTTAATCGCACCTGTATTAATATCATCACTATGCCATTCCGGACGATATTCTATAATCTTTGAGTAAAGTTTTACCGCAATCTTTCTGGATATAGCTACAAACATAACTTTTCCATCAATTGCCTGCCGTCTAAGGCCGTAATGAGCAATGAAATCTTTCACCACTACATCAATACGATTATCTGTTCCAATAATGGCTTCTAATCTCGCCCATTTGCGCTTTTGGCTTTCGGCATAAGATTCTTCTTGTCCTTCAACAATATTGTCATACTCATCATCAATTCTTGGCTTTAATTCCTGTGGAAGATCTAACTTCGTAATTCTGCTCTCATAATAAATAGGAACAGTCGTTTTGTCCTTTACTGCTTGGGTCAAGTCGTAAATATCAATATAATCACCAAACAGGGCAGGGGTGTTCTTATCGCTCAACTCAACAGGAGTTCCAGTAAATCCGATAAAAGAAGCATTTGGCAACGCGTCACGCATATGTTTCGCAAAGCCAAAAGAAACTTTTCCATCTTTTTCTTTTGCCTCTAGTCCATACTGACTTCGATGTGCTTCATCTGCTATAACTACCACATTTCGTCTGGTAGTTAGTGCATCCATCGACTGGTCGCTCTCGTCTGGCCAGAACTTTTGGATAGTTGTAAATACAATTCCACCTGCTTGAACGCTTAATAGTTCTCTCAATTTTTTTCTTGTATCTGCCTGTTTAGGTGTTTGACGCAAATAATCAGCACTTTTTGAAAAGGTGGTAAATAGCTGATCGTCTAAGTCGTTTCTGTCTGTAATAACAACAATCGTTGGGTTCTTTAATTCTAAGACTAATTGACGAGTATACATAAGCATAGAATAGCTTTTTCCGCTACCCTGTGTATGCCAAATTACACCCACTTTTCTGCACCCATTTTCTGAAGCTGCCAAGTGAGTGGTATACAAAGCTTTATTTACTGCAAAAAATTGATGATAACTTGGCAAAATTTTGAAAGACTTATCTTCCTCATGAACAACGAAACTATACTTTGAAATAATGTCCAAAAATCTCTTTTTATTCATCATTCCATACAACATAACCTGTAACTGAGGGAAAGAAAGTCCAGATTCTTTTTCTCCGTCAATTGTTCTCCAGAACATAAAGCGATCCAGATCGGAAGTAACTGTACCAACTTTTGCATTGATACCATCACTTGTGATCATAAATGCATTATAATAAAACAAAGAGGGGATATCTCTTTTGTAAGTCTGAAGCTGATTAAATCCATCAATGATATCTATTTTTTCATTTGTTGCGTTTTTCAGTTCTATTACAACAACGGGAATGCCATTTAGGAAAGCAACAATATCTGGTCTTCGCTCCTTACCATTCTCAATCACGGTGTATTGATTGATTGCTAAGAACTCATTGTTTTCAATATCCTTTGCATCAAAAATATAAGCTTTTTCGGTTTTTATACTTCCGTCTTTCTGCTTAACTTCTACATCTATACCATCGGTTAATAATTTCTGAAATGCAACATTATTTTGGACAATAGACAAGCTTTGCTGACAAGTAATCTTTTTAACCAATTCTGAAATCGTATCATTAGAATACTGTTTGTTAATACGCTTTAATGCACTATGCAGCCTGTCATACAGAACAACATCTCCAAAATTTTTTCTCTCTGAAAAACTTCCTCCCGGTGAAATGTCTGGTCCATATTGAGTTTGGTAACCTAAATCTTGAAACCACTCCAACGCAGCTTGCTCAAGATCATTTTCTATAAAACCGGACATTCTATTCACCTGCCTTTACAAAATGTCTTTTTTTAATATAGGATGCCTGATGCTCTAATTCTGGATAGACAAATGCTTCATTTATTCCTATCATATCAAGATCATGCAGTATTGAAGATTTCTGTTCTGCTGGTATACATAAATATCTTGGAATCCCTTCATCTGCATATTCGCTCAAGCTATCCTTTAAATTGAAACTATTTTTTAGATAATAATCAGGCAAGGATATGTCGATTCCTAAGATTAGAAATGCACCATTTTGCCGTCTTATGCGTTCATTATTTTTAGGAGCTACAACTGGGACATACTTGTTTTGAAATTGAGTCTTGAGGCGTTCTACTCTCTCTTCAAAATTTGATGAGATATCACCTTCAAGACCTTTTTTTGAAAAATAGTCCAAAAAATTACCTTCGCTCTTTCCATGATATTCTGCAAGTGCAGAAAACAATCTGACTGCCTTTTGTGTAGGACGCAGTAGGGGCTCAATAAACAAAATTAGCTCACCGTCTCTATCTTCGTGTTCAGAGCAGGCAAAATAGAGAGCAATTAAAGGATTCGTTGTAATATCCAGCAATCGAGTCGGCAAACCGTAATGCTGCATTTTGACTAATTGTTCAAAGTCTGTCATATGATTTCCGAATTCCAGTGGCTCTTGCAATATTAATTCATTGACAATAGTAGTTTCTTTTGCTAATAATCCATTTCTAAAAATACTTCCCTCAATACCAAAACTAATATCAGATTGTCCACGAAAAAGCAAAGTGCCAGGTATTTCATTTTCTGATATAATACGACTATAGTTAGAAAGCTTAGAGAGCAAGTGAGAGACACTATAAATTGAAAACTGCTCTTCTAATTCATCTTGTAGGTATTCTTCGTATTGTTCACGTTTATCCATTAATTTTCACCCACTTCCACTGGCAGTTCTCCACTCATCAATTTGGGGAGTAGGGTATCTCTAATCTCTGCCAATATTTCGTTTTCTTCTTTAAGCTTTGATATTTTCTGTTCAATAGGTTTTGCGATTTCCTCAAATTTCAATTGAAGTTCCAGCGGTGGTACGACCATAGGAAACATTTTGAATGCTCTGAAAGGGAAGTTCTGCCTCGTTGTCCCTATGGCATGATGTTGGATCATTTCTTGGAATATTGGCTGCTTCATATAATAGTAAAAGAAAGTCGGTGTAATAGTATCCTTCATCTCAAAAACAGTATAGATTGGACTAACAAGCCCTACATCATAATCTTTGAGCATGGCAATAGAACCAATATTTGCTCTTGCTGGATTGTATGCCACTTGATTACGACGAACAATTTTATAGTTTTTGGTGCTCTTGCTATAGACTTGTTTTGTAAAAACGTCGTCTGATGCTTTAAATTCGCCTTCTTTTACAACGGAAAGGACCGGGAAATCATCCTCGTGCTTATTTTTTTCACGAATTTCACTGATATTTGCTTCTGCATTAGACTGTAACCATCTACGATTCTTAGTTTCGTTTAAAAACCAATTATTAAAAACGGATGTTATTATTTGAAAAAGAACTGTTATTTGTTCAGTGTTCCTTTTAATTTTATCATCTAAACATTTTAGTCTGTTGACTATTTCATTTTGTATAGTTATATCAGGCAAATATAGTTTAATATTTTTTAAATTCACTATGGTAAGCGCCTTTTGTGTAGATCCAATTGTGATTTCTTCAAATTGCCTTTTAGTCCAAGGGGACATTAAAGAATAATATAAAAATTCTGCGTCTACTCCATGCAAATTCCTAAACCATGTAAGATTTCCATCTTTAAAATAAAATGGAGTATCTTCTGTTATCAAATATGGAATTCCTAATGTACCAACTGATGTCAATAGAATTTCTCCTTTTATAGGGACTCCATATTTACTTTTTATTTCTTCATATTTTTTTTCGCTAATATACAATTCAACAGAAATTTCTCTATTATTATGGAGTTCAATAATCTCCTTTGAACGATAAAATGGAATTCCAGTATCTGTATAGTCAGAAGCGTAAATTCTTTTGCTCGATGTAATATCTGCTACATCACTTAACGCAACTATTTGCCATTGCATTATCCGCTCTCTCCTTTATAGACTCCATCCGATTTTCTTGAGTTGCTTTTTGATTTCTATATCCAATTTCTTCGATTCGTTTAAAATAGATATTAAACTTTTTGTAAGTTTGTTCATCTTTTCCTCAAACGGCTCCTCATTATCTTGACAATGCGCTACTCCAACATAACTTGCTGGCGTTAAATTGTAATCTTTTTGCCGAACTTCTTCTAATGTTGCTATCTTCCAAAATCCTTGTTTATCGCCATATTCAAGTTCTGTATCATCTGCTTTTATCGCTTTCTTTTCATGATTACGGAAAGAATGATATACAGAGGTGATTTCATCAATAGTTTTCGCAGTCAGCTGTCTTTGAGTACGGCTGTCCTCATAAGGTTCCGTTTCCATTTTTCTGGCATCAATAAACAGAATTTCTCCATGACGATCACGGTGTCCGTTTTTAAGCTTATTGCGAGCTATAAACCACAAACAAACAGGAATCGATGTTGTTGAGAAGAGTCCGCCAGGCAAAGTAACAATGCAATCAATCTTATCATCTTCAATCAAATTTTTACGAATATTGTATTCGCTGATTGTAGAAGATGAAAGCGAGCCGTTTGACAACACAAAACCTGCTGTTCCACTTGGCGCCAAATGATAAAGCATGTGTAAAATCCATGCATAGTTGGCATTACCCGTTGGCGGAATACCATATTTACTCCATCTCGGATCATCTATTAAACGTTCTCCACCCCAGTCACTGATATTAAAAGGCGGATTTGCCATAATATAATCGGCCTTTAAACTCTTGTGCTGATCATTATGGAAAGAGTCTGCATTTTGCTGTCCGAGATTTGCTTCAATTCCACGGATAGCAAGATTCATTTTGCAAAGTTTCCAAGTATTATAATTGGATTCTTGTCCATAAATAGCTAATTGGCCATCAATTCGTCCCTCTCTGTCCTCCACAAAGCGTTCACTCTGCACAAACATACCGCCGGAACCACAGCAAGGATCATAAACACGTCCATCATGAGGTTCAATCATAGCTACAATCAACTCAACTACACTGCGTGGAGTATAGAATTCTCCACCCAATTTACCCTCAGCACGTGCAAACTTTCCAAGAAAATATTCATATACAGTTCCTAATGTATCTTTGTTTTTATCATTTCCAATTTCGAGTTCAGATAATAAATCAACCAGTTCACCTAAAGAACGTTTATCCAAAGATGCCCTTGCAAAATCTTTAGGAAGCACACCGCGAAGAGAAGAATTTTCCTTTTCAATCACATACATAGCATTATCGATAACCTGACCGATTGCCGGATCTTTGGCACTGTTTTTAATAGCTTCCCAACGTGCTTCTTGTGGTACCCAAAACACATTTTTAGCAAGATATTCATCTCTATCTTCTGGATCAGCATATTCATCTTGAGAAATTTCTTGATAAGCTCGTTCAAAACTATCTGAAATATATTTCAAGAATATAAGTCCAAGACATACATGCTTATATTCTGCCGAATCCATATTATTGCGAAGTTTATCTGCCATTACCCACAAATCTTCTTTTCTTAATTCAGCCATTCCTTATTCCCTCACTATTAAATAATCTGCGATACTTTCGCCCAAATTTGCTTTTCGTTCGGGCTTTCTTTTGCCGTTCTAATAATTTTTAATATTGATTCATTTTTCATAAGGTATTCTTTAATATCTGCCGGAACATCCTTTCTTTCTTTTGCAGCCAAATCATACAGGTTGTTTTTTACATTCGGCAGATCTGCCAGTTGCAATGTTGCAATTATTTTATCCAATAATTCGCTTTCGGGAGGTTTATTATTGCCTTTTTCAATGTCGCTGATATATGTAGGCGTTTTATTCACCGCTTTTGCAAGTTGACGAATTGATATTTTTTTTGTTTGTCGAACGGAACGCAAATATTGCCCAAACTCAGCATTTTCTGTTTTTAAATTCAAATCATCCACCTTTATCACCTCCATTGTAAACTAGTTAGTTAGCTTACAAACTATATTTTATATTATAGTTTAAATTAATTCAAGGCATTTATTAAAATAATGATAATCAAGTGGTCATTGTTTTTTGAAAGTGGATATTTACTTTACTGTCATTGGATTGTTCGAAATTTCTACTGAAGATGAAATTGTTGCAATGATGGAAGAAATGCTTAAAAATTTACAGGAATACCATTTAGTAGCATAAAAAAACGATGCAACCTCTTTAGAGATTGCACCGTCCTCTACATAAAATAATTCTTTATAGGACTGCCGCAAAGCTCCGTAGCCTTTTTTGCGGACAGCCCCTGAAACAGCAAATACGGTCCGGTACCTTCAAGCACCAGTTACCTAAAAATCAATATGGTGATATACCGGAAGATGATTCCGGCATCTACAGCTTAATATTTTTAAACAGCTCGCCCAGGCTGGTGGTAAGCTCCTCGGTCTTGGGCAGAACCACCTTTTCCTCCCGGATCTCCTCTGCGGCTACATCGTTCAAAGCCTTCATGCTTAAGGAGAGCTTGCCGTCCTTGACCGCGATCACCTTGACCTTTACAGTATCGCCCACCTTCAGGACTACATCCGGGCTCTTGATACGCTTTTCGGAAATCTGGGAAACGTGAACCAGACCGGAAAGGCCGTCGCCCAAATCTATGAAAGCGCCATAGGGCTGAATGCTCTCTACCTTGCCCTCGGTTACCAGACCGATCTCTACGTTGGAAATCTTGTTTTTACGTGCCTCGGCTGCTTTCTCCCGCAGGATCTCTCTTGCGGACAGCACAAGCTTTTTCTTTTCCGGGTCTACGGTGATGACGCGTACCTGGATTTCCTTGTTTAAGAAGTCCTCCAGATTTTCCACATAGCTTAGGGAAAGCTTGGAGGCGGGAATAAAGCCTCGAAGTCCCTCCACATAAGCGATGACACCGGCGTTTACCACACCGCCTATCTTTACGTCCAGAACGGTTTCATTTTCCAGATATTCGGCAACCTTTTTCCAGGCCAGCTCGTCCGCGGCGGCTTTCCTGGACAGAAGGATGTGTCCTTGTCCGTCGTCGGGACGCAGTACGGTGGCTGTCACCTCTTCCCCAAGCTGTACATCATTTTTGATGGAAAAAGCCGGGTCCTCGGAATAATCCTCCAGGCGGATAATGCCCTCGGTGTAATACTTCAGATCCAGAGTTACCTCGGTCTCGGATACGCCGATGACGGTTCCCGTCAGAACATCTCCTTCCTGCACCTTGCGGAAGGAAGCCTCCAGCTCGGTTGCATAGTCATCCATAGTCAGTTTTTCTTCCATAATGTTTACCTCTCTTTACTTATATATGTTTATCACACGTGTCCGGTATCCGGTGCCAGAAAAACCGACAGGGATGTCGTCCGTGGAGGATTCAGTGCTTGCGAAGGCCCTCCTGAAACAGGAGCCTTCGGAAGATGTGCTTGTAGTCCTTAAGCCGCAGGAAGCAGTAAATACCTTTTTTCTGGGCCAAGCGGAACAGATCCATGACCAGTAAGAAATATTCCAGATAAAACCGGAACAGGCTTAGGTGTACGGGAGGCACCACCAGATGCATAAAATCCCATTTCTCCGGGTCGTGGGTAAGCAGGCGCTTTTCGTACTGCCCGTAGAGGCCGGTGCCGGGAATGGGGGTGAAGATGGAAATTCCCGTGTAAGCAAGGTCCATGCTGTGGATAAACCGGCGCAGATTGCGAAAATCCTTTCGGCGGAAGCGGATGTCCACAATAAACAGGCCCACCGGATGAATGGAAAGCTCCCGAAGGAGGCGGATGCAGGCGCAGTTGACATTGAGGGAGGTTCCCTTGGCGTAGCTGTCAAGCTGCCGGTTGCTGACGGCCTCCAGACCTATCATAACATATTTCAGGCCGATATCGGCCAGGGCCTCCATAAGCTCCCTGTTTTCCGTGATAAAATCGGCTCTTCCGTAGCAGATAAAGGTTTTGTGAATGTTGTGGCTGCGGATGAGGGAGATGAATTCCCAAAGCCGGTCTGCGTCATAGAGGAAATCATCGTCCACGATCTGAATGTTGGGACTTGCAATCCCCAGGATCTCCTGAATGATCAGGGAGAGATCCCGCTGGTAATACCTACCCTTGTTCAAGGTCCGTCCATAGCAGAAGGAGCAGTGATGGGGACAGGAGGAGCTGGTCTTTAACAGGGCCACCGGATAAACATCCAGGTAGCGGTACTTGGAAAGATAGCGCTCCATATGGCTCCGGTCGGGAATGGGAAGCCGGTTGATGTCAAAGGCTTCTAAGGGATTCATTTTCCATCCCTCACAGGTATCATAGCAGAGACCGTCAATATTTTCAAAGGGTTTTTGCCTCAGTACATCTAAAATTGCGTAGATGTTGTCAGAACGACAGACGAAGTCAATACAGGGCTCAAAAAAGCGCTCCGGGTTCTGCTGGGCGTGGGAGCCTCCCACCAGGGTAATGATGTCAGGGTCAAATGCCTTGGCTCTCCTTGCGTAGTCCTTGATTTTATTTTCCTGTGTGATGTATCCGGTGACCGCTATGGCCGTAGGACGGTATTTTGTAAGGAGCTCTTCAAAGGTGTGCGGGTCCAGGGCGGCTTCGTAGAGGTAGCAGGGAATTCCCGCCTCCTGAAGCATGGCCGAGATGTACTCCAGCTCTAAGGGCTCTGTGCGCAGGGCCATATCCAGGGAAAAGCCATTGTCCACGGATTCTGGTTTTACTAGTAGTATCATCATTGAATTATTATTTTTTTAGATTGTGAAAAAAATAGTTCGTTATTATCTTTATTATATGGTAAAATGAATCAGAAAGCAATGGTCAATCATAAGGTGAGATATTACGGAACTTTAACAGTAATATCTTGTGCATGCACAGATCAATTTACAGACGCATGTTCTTGCGGCTGGGAATTGATCTCATATGGGTGGATGAACAAGATATTACGGAACTTTAAATGAGGAAAACCAAATGAAATATTTATATGTTCTGCTTTTGTACCTGCCCTCCGGCTTTGGAAGGCTGACACAGAGGATGACCCATTACAAATATACCCATGTAGCTTTGTCACTGGATGACCGCTACGAGCATTTTTATGCATTTTCCAGGCTGCGGGCAAAGACGCCGCCCATCTCCGGGTATATTGAGGAAAAACGGATCTATTATACCCTGGGGGAAAATGTGCCTATTTACACGAAGATTTTTAAGGTGCCGGTTACAGAGGAAGGGTATGAGAGGGTGAAGCGGTGGCTTAAAAAGGTTCGCCGGGACCCGGAGATTATGTATAATCTCATTAATATGCTGCTTCTGCCCTGGTTTGGGGGACATCCGGTTTATAAGGCGTATAACTGTGGGGAGTTTATTGCCAAGGCTCTTAAGCAGGCGGGAATTCGGCTGGATATGCCCTATTACAAATACATGCCCAGGGATTTTAACCGGCTGCTTGGGGAGTACGCGATCTTTGAGGGGACCCTGGACAATCGAAGCAGGGAAGGGATAGAGGATGATTTCTTCCGTGAGACGGGGCGCTTCGAGTATGTGTGCAAGACGGCTTATATTGTGAGAGAGCTTTTGTACCGGCAGCTTACGGGACATGCCTCCAAGAGATTTCGGCCGGAGAATGTGCGGTTTGTGTGGGAAGGAACTGGAAATTAATGGTTTTAACAGCAGTCTTAGCTACGTGCACAGAAGGATTTACGAACACATCTTTTTGTGGTCGGAAATCCTTCTATATAGGGTGTATGGAGGTAAGACTGCGGAACTGGAATAAGAGGTGCAAGGGATGAATAAGGTTTGTGTTAGAAGTGTAGTGATCGGTGAGGGGATGCCCAAGATTTGCGCGCCCATTGTGGGACGCACCAGGGAGGAAATTCTACTTCAGGTGAGAGAGCTTTGTATGGCCGGACCGGATCTGGTGGAGTGGAGGGCGGACTGGTTTGAGGAAGTGAGGGACAAAGCCCGGCTTTCGGAGATACTGGGGCTTTTGCGCCAGGAGCTTGGGGAGATGCCTCTGCTTGTGACCTTTCGGACAAAGCAGGAGGGCGGAGAGCAGGAGATCTCTAAGGAGGACTATGAGGAATTTCTCAGGGGGGTGCTCGCCTCGGGACAGGCGGATTTGATAGATGTGGAGCTGTTTATGGGGATGGAGCTTCTGGAACGGATTGCGGCAGAGGCCCATGAGAAGGGCGTGAAGGTCGTGGCTTCCAGCCATGACTTTGAGAAAACGCCCAATGTGGGAGAGATGGTGGATCGCCTATGCAGCATGCAGAAGGCCGGAGCCGATCTCCTGAAGCTGGCCGTGATGCCCCGTGATCCGGGGGATGTGCTGACCCTCCTGGCGGCTACCTGGCAGATGAGGGAGTGCTATGCTGCGCAGCCGGTGATTACCATGGCCATGGGAGGAAACGGTGTTATCAGCCGGATGGCCGGTGAGATCTTTGGCTCTGCCCTGACCTTTGGATCAGTGGGAAGGGCTTCCGCTCCGGGACAGGTAGAGGTAGGGGAGCTGAAAAAGGTGCTTCGGCTGCTTCATGAGAATCTTTTACAGAAGGGAGAGTAACATTTTATATGGATACGCAATCTAAACAGGTTTTTATCAGCTACCATACGGAGACAGGGAAGGATGCTGTGAGGAAGATATGTGCGGCTCTGGAGGGAGCAGGGATTTCCTGCTGGTATGCTCCCCGGAACGTAGGGGCCAACTATGCCCAGTCCATTGTGGAGGCCATCCGGGAATGCAGGGTATTCTTGCTGGTGCTCAACGAGGGCTCCAATGTGTCTGCACATGTACTCAATGAGATCAACTGTGCCTTTGATCGGTTTCGGGCCCACGAGGATATTACCCTGCTGCCTTTCCGCATTGACCAGTGTACTCTCAGCGATGACATTTACTACTATCTGGGCCGCATTCACATTATGGACGGGATTCTGCCGCCGGAGCTGCTGCGCGTTCAGGAGCTGGTGGATCGGGTGTCTAAGCTGCTGGGGCAGGAGCCGTCACGAAAGATCTCAATGCCTGTTTCCAATAGTAGCGAGAAGATGGCCTCCTACCGTATTGTAGGCTCTATGGTCTACCCGGATCGCCATTTTGTGGGGCGTGAGGAGGAGCTGAAGGCTATTCATGATTATCTCTCAGGAGGGGAAAATAAGCTGTTCTTAGTTGGCATGGGTGGTATGGGGAAAAGTGAAATCGCCCGCATGTACCTGAAACGTCATTGCAAGGACTATGATGTGGTGTTGTGGCTGTCCTTTGAGGAGAGCCTGCGGCATACCTTCCTCAGTGATGCTGCAGTGCCCATTCAGGGCTTGAGCAGGGCTGATTTTCCTGAGGATTCCGATGAGGACTATTGGCAGCGGAAGCTACGCATCTTAAAGGAGATTGCGGATGGCCGTGTACTGTTGGTGGTAGACAACTTTGATGTGCCCGATGATCCGGATCTGGAGGCTTTCACCAGCGGAGAGTATGGGGTGATTTTTACCACACGCTGTCACCAAGAGGCGGGGCGTCTGCCGGAGGTGCAGGTGCGGTCTGTGACGGATCGCCAGGAGCTGCTGGCCATGTTTCGGGCGGAATATAACCGAAGTCTGGACGCGGCCGGTGAGGCTTGTGTGAAGGAGATTCTGGATCAACTGGACGGTCATCCCTTAAGTATCCGTCTGGTGGCTTCCGCCATGCAGAGCCGGCGCATTTCACCGGAAAAAATGTGTGCTCTTTTGAAGGATGGCGCAACGACTATGACTCAGCAGAATGCCAAGGCTGCGGATTTGATTTTTGGACGTCTAAGACAGGTGTTCCAGCTTTCCACCCTGAGTGAGGAGGAACAGTATTTACTTAAGAATCTTTCGCTGGTTTCCTTAAGGGGCATTTCGGTGGAAACGCTGTTTGATTGGTGTGATGGTGATGATTTTGATCTGATAGACGATCTAATCCGCCGCAGCTGGGTCATCCACGATTCGGTGACAGATGAGGTGCATCTTCATCCTCTGGTTTCCGAGCTTATGGCCGAGGAGCTTAAGGGCGATCCTATGTGCTGTGAAAAGTTTTTAAATAGTCTCGTAAAGGCATCTGAGGGGGTCTATAATACCACCTACGAATACAAGCAGTGGCTGTTTGATTTGGCTGCCAGCGCTTATGCACGACTGCCGGAGAACCATCCGCTTAGAGGTCTGACCCTGCTGTCCAGAGGCATGATGCTGCATCATATGTCCCTGTACCAGGATGCCATTCCATTCCTTCGGGAAGCGATTTCCCAGATAGAGAATCTGAATCAAAGGCTGGATGCTTACAACCGGATAGCACAGTGCTGTCAGCTCAGCGGGGATTTTGCAGGGTGCAGGGATGCGGCAATGGAGGCTTTGCCCCTTATCGGAAAGCCTGTGCCGGAGGAACTGATTGTCTGGTATGCTATGCTGCTGTTTCGGCTGGATGAATCGAATCGGGAATTGGGCGACTATGCCGTGGCTATTTCCTATGCGAAGCAGGTCATAGAGTATGAGCGCTTTCTTCCTGATTACAGTCAGGGCTGGCCGGAGTATCACCTTGCCCGTGCCCTGTATATGAGCGGTGATTTGGAGGAGAGCGAGAAGGTACTGGAGCAGGCGTTCCAGGCATTTCGCAGAGTAGGAGGCGTCTGGGCCGTGAGCCTTGGATCGGATCTTCTGGGCCAGATTAAGATGGCCCAGGGCCACTTGGATGAGGCCCTGGAGATTAGTCTAAGAGTGTGGGAGGAGCTTCTTCCCCAACTGGGACCGGAGCATGCGGACATGGCCAACAGTCTCAACTGGCGCGGAAATATTTACAGGGCTATGGGGGATGAGGAGAAGGCCAGAGGGTGCTACACGCAGGCGGCGGAGATTTACCGCAAGCTGAATTGCCACGCCCTGGCGGAGCGGATTCTTGCTTTGGCGGAAGAATAGCACTAATTTTATAACTATAATGGATATCAGCAGATTGGCGGCAGGGTCGGAAAGGTTGAAAACATATCTTAGAGCTCTAAGTGCATAAATTAAAATTATAATAATTTGGAGCAGATTTGGAGGTCCGGGGCAAAGGGCTTATGTTATTTGCTCCCTTTGTATGGACTGTACCGAAAATGCTCCACATAGAAAATGTGGTGAGCTTTATGGAAAATGCCAAACTGGAAAATATGTTGAATCTGGCCCTGGATGCTACACAGCGAGAGCGGGAAAAGTCCCTGAATCTGGATGTGGGCTATGACCAGGAGGAACGGACCTGGGAGCTGATTGTAAAGTACCATGGGGATTTGAGCCCGCTGGCAAAAGAGGGTATCCAGGTGGTGGAGCTGATGAATGAGTATGCCATTTTAACAGTTCCGGAATCGCAGATCGAGGGATTGGCGGATGTAATTGAAATTGAATATATTGAGAAACCAAAGAGGCTGTTTTTCACTGTAGATCAGGGGAGAGCAGCCTCCTGCGTTACGGGAGTGCAGAATGCCAGGTATGATTTGTTTGGGGATGGGGTATTAATTGCTTGCATTGACTCGGGGGTAGATTTTACTCATCCTGATTTTAGAAATGAGGACGGAAGCAGCCGGATTCTTGCTCTGTGGGATCAAACGATTCCTGGAAATCCACCAGCGGGTTATCTGATTGGAACGGAGTATACAAAGGAGCAGATTGATGAGGCTCTGAAGGAGTATGATGCCGGTAGGGGAAGGGGGCTTGTGCCAAGTGTGGATACCAGCGGTCACGGGACCAGGGTTCTGGGGATTGCGGCGGGAAATGGAAGAGCCAGCAACGGGCGTTACCGGGGGGTGGCGAGCCGAAGCCCTATTCTGGTGGTGAAGCTTGGGGTCCCGAGAATGGAAAGTTTTCCCAGGACAACGGAGCTGATGCAGGGGCTTGACTACTGCCTGCGAAAGGCTATGGAATTCGGGCTTCCGGTGGCGGTGAATATCAGCTTTGGCAATACCTATGGGGCACACAATGGCACTTCCCTTTTGGAAACCTATATCTCGGATATGGCGAATATCTGGAAGTCTGTGATCTGTATTGGAACGGGAAATGAGGGGTATGCGGCAGGGCATACGGCAGGGAGAATGGAGGAGGGAAAAGAGATTGAGATTCCTCTGGCTGTGGGAGAGTATGAGGCGGCTTTGAATGTGCAGATCTGGAAGTCTTACCTGGATGAGGTGGATATTATGCTGACCAGTCCGGGAGGGAGGCGGGCAGGTCCTATACAGAGCATTTTGGGACCACAGCGTTTTACTGTGGAAAATACGGAGATTCTTTTGTACTATGGGGAGCCTACGCCTTATAGCTCCTCACAAGAGATTTACATTGAGTTTCTGCCGAAAGGGGACTATATTGATTCCGGCATCTGGACCTTTACCCTGATTCCGGGGCAGATACGGGATGGAGAATATCAGCTTTGGCTGCCAAGCAGTGCGGCAATAAACGGGGCGACACGTTTTCTGTATCCCACGCCGGTAGGGACACTTACGATTCCCTCTACGGCCAGGAAGATTATTGCGGTGGGGGCTTACAACAGCCGGACATTGACCTATGCGGATTTCTCAGGGCGGGGGACAGATGAGGGTGAGAGTATGCGAAAGCCGGATCTTGTGGCTCCGGGGGTGGATATTATGACTACGGCTCCGGGAGGAGGGTATGCCCAGGCGACGGGGACTTCCTTTGCCACGCCCTTTGTGACGGGGGCGGCGGCACTCTTGATGGAATGGGGGATTACGGATGGGAATGATCCGTTTTTGTATGGGGAGAAGGTGAAAGCGTATCTGCAGAAAGGGGCGAGGGCTTTGCCAGCGTTTTCGGAGTATCCGAATCCGGTGGTGGGGTGGGGAGCACTGTGTGTGAGGGAGAGTATACCTATATAATTGCTAAATTTAGAAAAATTCAGTATATAAAGGCGGCTTACTTATATTCTGTTATATATAATTAAACAAGAAGGATGAAATTGTTTTATCTTAATGTTCCTTTTAAAAAGGACAAGAGGAAAAAGTTTGATAACAAGTTGTCAAAAATAGAAAAATTGTTATCAAATTTAATTTTTAGTTATCAAATTTGTTGACTTCAGATATGCTGGAAGATATAATTAAAATATATTATCTGAAAGAGGGTTGATTATGCAAGCAGAAGCATTGAAAAAATTGGTTTTTGATATACAGAAATTGAAAACAGAAAAACAGACAGTTGAATTAAAGTCAGCTGAAAAAGGTTGTCCAACCAGATTATATGATACACTTTCTTCGTTTTCGAACCAAGATGAAGGCGGCGTTATTATTTTTGGCGTTGATGAAAATGATAAATATAAAATAAAAGGAGTTTATGATCCACAGGATTTACAGAAGAAGGTAACAGAGCAGTGCAAACAGATGGAACCAATGATAAGAGCTTTATTTACGGTCTGTGACATTGAAGATAAAGTGATTGTATCCGCTGAAATTCCGGGTGTAGATATTACGGAAAGACCAGTGTTTTATAAAGGCGTTGGTAGAATCAAAGGTTCTTATATTCGTGTTGGGGAGTCTGATGAGCCAATGAGTGAATATGAAGTATATAGTTATGAAGCTTTTCGTAAAAGAATTCGTGATGATATTCGTACAGTAGATGAAGCTAAATTACAGCTTTTGGACGAAAAGCGTTTAAATGACTATTTGACTATGGTAAAACAGGAGAGAAGAAATCTTTCGGAAAATGTATCGAATGAAGAAATTTTGGAATTGATGGCAGTTACGGTATGTAATGTTCCTACATTGGCTGGGATAATGACGTTTTCTAAATATCCTCAAACATACTTTCCCCAGCTCTGCATTACTGCAGTATGTTTGCCTGGAACGGAGATGGGAACAGTAGGAGAAAGTGGAGAACGCTTCATTGATAACAAGCGGATTACAGGCGCAATACCAGATATGTTGGAAGAAGCAGTTGAATTTGTACGAAAGAATAGTCGAACTAAGACTATTATAGATGATAATGGGAAGAGAAAGGATAAACCGGAATATCCAATTAAAGCAGTTAGAGAAGCAATTTTAAATGCATTAGTGCATCGTGATTATAGTCTGCATACGGAAAACACACCGATTCGTATAGAGATGTATCGAGATCGTATGGAAGTTATCAATAGCGGTGGATTATATGGAAAGATTTCTATTGATGCGTTAGGGAAGGTACATCCAGAGACAAGAAATGCCGCACTTGCCAATATGTTAGAACTATTAAGAATTACTGAAAATCGTTATTCCGGAATTCCAACAATGCGATCAGAGTTTATTCAGGCAGGGCTGCCAGTGCCAATTTTTTCAGTTGTTCATGGAGAATTTAAAGTGGTTATGAAGAATGACTGTTATAAAGAAAATACAACATCAGAAAAAGCGATTTTAGATTTCTGTTCAATACCTAGATCAAGGGCCGAATTAATTGAATTTACGGGCAAATCTCGTACTTATACGATGATTAGTCTGGTGGCTCCGCTTGTAAGTGCAGGTAAATTAAAAATGACATTACCAGATAAGCCTAAAAGCTCTAAGCAGAGGTATATAAAAGCATAATTAAAGAAGATAACAAATGTTGATGATGAATGGCATGAAGAGGTTGACGCGCTTCGGCGCATTTGTGAAAGTAATGGCATAACGCCATTGGTGGAGAGGTCAAGATCAGGCAGAGGAGCACATGTGTGGATTTTTTTCAAAAAACCTGTATCCGCAGCCCTGGCTAGAAATTTTGGATTTCTTTTGCTGGATAAAGGCTCTGCATCCATTAACTTAAAATCCTTTCACTATTATGATCGCATGTACCCGTCTCAGGATGTTGCAAGCAGTATAGGGAATTTAATTGCACTGCCATTACAGGGACAGGCATTGAAAAGAGGAAACAGTACATTTGTTGATAAAAATTGGAATGCTTATCCGGATCAGTGGGATATTTTGTTAAACCGTACGGAAAAGCTGTCATTAGAAGATATAGAGAATTATATGAAAAAATGGCAGACTGAGCTTGCTGAAAAAAAGGGGATTCAAGCCCTGGACGCTTCACAAAGCCGCCCAAAGCCGTGGAAGAAAAAGGATAGCTTTATAAAATCTGATGTGGTTGGGAAGATGCACATTGTTTTTAGTGACGGCATATATGTTGATGCATTAAATCTAATGCCACGGCTGCAGAACCAGATCAGAAGTATGGCGGCCTTTGATAATCCAATCTTTTATAAAAATAAGAGACTTGGATATTCCAATTATTATCTCAAACTTCGCATTTGAATAAGCGCAAGTGCACCTTGAAAATTCAATAAAAACTGGCAATAAAATAGCAT
>QZDX01000001.1 GCA_009917555.1 bacterium 1XD21-13
GCTCTAAAGTGTTAAAATCCGAGGTGGCTCTCAAGCGATAAAACGGTGGCTCCGAAGCGTTAGAATATTCAGTCTGGAATACAGCGAGATCGCCCAGACTCTTTCTATCACAGAGAGGACCGTGAAATATCATGTTTCCAACATCCTGCAAAAAACAGGCTATGCCAACAAGACCCGCCTTGCCATAGCAGTTACAGGCAAAAAATTTATTATTCCGAGCCTCCCGGAGGATCTGGACTTTGACATAACCAAATAACAGAGCACACAGCTTTATTTCCCGGTTTCAATGAAGCCGGGAAATTTTTTTGAGAAAACTTCAAAAAACTGTACTCAGGGACAGTGCGAGAAAATGGCTTCTTCGCTATACTGGTATCATCAAAGGATTCAAAATGATTGATAGGAGGCCGCCTTATGCGAAGAATCGTGATTGATATGCAGAATGTCCTGTTTGCGGACGCAGTAGCCGAAGCCTTACGCAACTTTGATTCCAATCTGGAACCAGTCATGAGCGAGAGCCCGGACAAAACTCTGTCGCTATGTGATGCTGTGCTTGCAAATGTTCTGATTATGGAAGTTACCGTATACACATCCTGGACACTGGAGGAGCGGCTAAAAATCCGAAACGCTCTGAAAAAGGCTCAGCCAGATTGCAAGATCGTGCTGGTGGTGGATGAAAACACAGAGAAAAAGCTGGCGGACAGGGTGCGGCAGGCCAAGAAGGATGGTCTGGTAGACAATTTTATTTACGGTTCCGTTTCTTCCAGCTATCTCTCCGCTGTCATTGACGCACTTTAGGACAGAGGCTGGTGAGGACCATGCAGGGTATAGGAGGACACCAAAATGAAAAAATTATGTATTTTCTTTCTCACCATCATACTGCTGGTGGGCATGACCGGCTGTGGAAATAAGGTTACAAACGATCCCATCACATTGACGATGTGGCACGTCTATGGAAGTCAGACAGAAACGCCGCTCAATGTAATGATCGATGAGTTTAACCAAACGAAGGGGAAAGAAAGCGGTATTGTTATTTCTGTTGTCTCCGTCACAAATTCTACCGCTATTGACGATGCGCTGATTGCCTCTGCCAATAACGAACCGGGGGCGGTTCCCATGCCGGATCTGTTCACGGCCTATCCGAGGGTGGCGGAAGAGATTGGGCTTGACCGGCTCTTGGATTGGAGTGGTTATCTTTCAGAGGAAGAACGCTCTGCTTATGTGGATGAGTTTCTGGCAGAAGGCGTTATAGATGGACGGCTGGTTATGCTGCCCATCGCCAAATCAACAGAACTGTTATTCTTAAACAAGACGATATTTGACCGCTTTGCCGCTGACACAGGAGTATCGGAAGAAGAGCTTCTCCATTTTGAATCTCTCTTTGCTCTGTGCTGCCAATACTACGATTGGTCAGGCGGCGCAGAGATGTTCCAAATTAACGACTTCTATCACTACTTCCTGGTCAATGTCTCCGGGCTGGGCGGACAGTTCATTCGGAATGGAAAGCCGGACCTGTGCAGTGCAGAATTTGAACAAGCCTATCTGCCAATGGCCCGTGCGGCGATCCATGGAGGACTTTGTACTGGTGACGGTTATGCTTCCGACCGCTGGAAAACAGCCGAGGTTATCAGCAATATCGGTTCCACAGCAGGGATGTTGTATCTGAGGGACTATGTAACCTACCAGGACAATACCACCGAAGAAATTGAAACAGCGGTATATCCCTACCCCACCTTTTCTGATGCCTCGCCAGTGGTTATACAAAGGGGAACTGGTTTGTTTTCCATGAAAAGTGAGGACGAGCGAAAAAATAGAGCCGCCGCCATTTTTGGAAAATGGATCACACAGAAAGAACACAATCTGGACTTTGTGATTGCTTCCGGCTATTTGCCGGTTACGGAAAATGCCTTTTCTGCTCTGTTTTCAAATATAGATACGATTGAGAATGAGAAATCCCATATGCTCTATGGTGCGGTGGACCAAATGTATGGCTCCTACTCCTTTTGCCCTTTGCCGCTGTATGACGCTTCCGGCGAAGCGCAATCCAGGTTTGAGGAGACCGCAAAGAGCATATTGTCTGCTGCCCACCGGGACTATATCAGCCGCATAGAGCGCGGGGATGACCCGGAGACAGTGATGTCAGAACTCCTTGACTCTTCGCTTTCGGAAATTCAGGAGGCCGTAGAGCGGTGACACAAAAGGGGGAAAACCATGATACTACGCCTAAAAGAAATCAGATCCGTACTGGAGGCGGCTCAGACGCAGAGCGTTTCCATGCGCCGCCGCCTGATGCTCTATCTTTTTACCATAATGCTCTTTTTTGCGTTCTTGATTGCTATGCTATTGTTCCTTTTCGGTGCAATCGATCCTATTGGATATGAAATTGAGCGGGCTTTAAGCAATCAACTTGAGAACTCTGTAAACTCCATAGAGCATCAAAGCAATGATCAGGCAGCCTATGTGCTTGCCTTTTCCCAACAGATAACAGCGGCAGTCAAAGACGAACTTTCAGATGCTGGGATTACCTTCAACGAACTTCGCAATACTCCTGACGCACTGGAGTCCATGCAAAACAGGCTCTTTGATATCGTCAGCAGCAATATGAAACTTGCACCTTGCAGCGGAGCATTTTGCTTTTTGAAAACAACGGTCAACGATGCACTGCCTGATAAAAGCTATAATGGGCTGTATCTAAAGTTTGCAAATCTTTATGCGGAAAACACAATCCATAATGATGTATGTCTTTTTCGTGGATTTTCTACTGTCGCACGAGAAAAAAACATCAATCTCCATAGTACATGGCAGTTGGAAACACAAGAGGGGTTATTCCCGGAAATCGACGGAGAGATGTCCGGCAAAAGCGAGAGCATCTCCGGCGCCTTCTTTCTTACATCCGTTTATAAACTGCCTGACACATGGGAAAGTGTGCGCTTTCTCTGTATACCTGTTTTAGATTCTGGTGGCAACACGATTGGCGTGTGCGGCTTTGAGATCAGCAGCCTGTATTTTTCACTTTCCCATAAGACGATGGGAAGCGGCCAGGCGCATATCTTCTGCGCTTTGCTGACGGAAGATTCGGATTGTTATGTAGGGCAGATCGCCGGGAATCAATCTGGTTATTTTCCACCAATTGAAAATTCTTTTTCTGTTGAGAACGGATCAAGCCTGACTACCTTCCATAGCGGAGACACTGAATTTGTTGGTAAGACCCAGGAACTAACAATAGGGACTACTGCCCATATGGTTGCTGCCATGCTCCCTGCCACAGAATATCAGGCGCTTGTGCAGACGGTGCGGCTCAAAATTGCCGCATTCTTGTTTATCGCTTCTTTTGCCATTTTGGCCTCCATTCTTTGGGGCAGCAAAAAATATGTTGCACCCATATTAAAAGACTTGGAACAGATTAAAACTAACACAGACCGGACGCAGAGCGAGTCTCATGTTTTGGAGATTGAGGACCTCTTTGCTTTCCTCGCAGAACAGGACCGAGAACACGAGGCAGCTTTATCCGCTTTGAACCAGGAGCGACTGGAAGCTGAGAGCAGACAAGAACGGCTACAAAGCAAACTGGAACAGACCAGCAGTGATCTTGGGTCCGCGCAGGCAGAAATTGCCCGACTTGCCTATTCCAGAAAACAAGAGATCGATCCCGACGATTTTCAATATTTTTTGGAAGGGATTAGTCAACTTACTCCAACAGAAAGAAAGGTCTTTGATCTGTATCTTGAGGGGAAAAACGCAAAAGAGATCATTGCGATCTTAGGAGTTACAGAAAATACATTAAAGTTTCACAACAAGAATATCTACAACAAACTGGGAGTTTCGTCCCGGAAACAACTCCTTCGTTATGCCACTTTGATGAAACAGCAGGAGGAAAATGATCAGCAATAACGCTTGAGAATCAGCAGTTGCGCTACTTGGCGAGCAGTGCATTTGTTCCCACAAATGCTCAAAATGGACTTCCAGCGTGACCGCTGGAAGTCCATTTTTGCTCGTTGGGGCCGTACCCCAAACCCCGTGAACAGCCCCGTAGCCGGGGCTGGCTGCGCGTTCGGTTCCCGTATACTCGATGTCTCCGAGCTGCCCGTTCTCATAGCGGAGGCGCTGCCTGGTGAGGTACCCGTGCCGCTCCAGCTCTTTCAGGGCGGTAGTGATTGAATCCACGCCGTCCTTGCAGATATGGGCGAGCCCCTTTGTGGTATAGTCCCAATCTTCCGGCAGCGACAGCATGAGCGAGAGAAGCCCCTTTGCCTTTAAGGACAGTTCTGTATTGCGTAGGTGGTGGTTGCACATGATTGTGAAGTCCTTTGTTTTTTCTACCCGGAATACAGCCATAACAAAAACCTCCTTCCTTTCCCTCCGGGCTACAAGGCGCGGTCCTTGCGGTCATAGTGCAGATGGCCGCCCGGCGCAACCTTCGCATGGTTTTTCAGTCTGACCTCGCCCCGTTCCTGGCTGTCTAAAAATTTCTGGTAGCCGGCATCCGTAAGGAACAGGCGCATCTTGTCGCCTTTATCCCCGACAGGGGCATTACCTGAAAGCACGTCAAAGACAATCATGTGCTTTACTTCCGGGTCAAAGCGTTCCAGGGCCATGATGTCATGCCCCTTCAATTTCTCCGCACCGGATTTCTGCCTGGCCTCTGCCAGTAGTTCCCCCATCGTCTTAGGTCCTGCCGGAATCCGGTAGTTTTTCCGAATATCCTGAATGAGCGCCAGACAGTCTTTTTCCGGCATGGCGTCCAGCTTTCGCATAAGCTCCGCCGCCGTTTTCCTCTTTACCGGGTCCGGTATATAGGGGAGGCACATGCGCAGCTCATAAGTGACACCTGATTTCCCATAGCCTTCCGTCTGGAAGATCAGGCGCTTTTCCATTTCGTTCAGTTCCATGTGAATCTCCTTTCTCCTGAAAATGGATATGAAAAAAGGGCGTCCACCTATAAAAGTGAAACGCCCACAGCAATCAGCGGCCAGACAATACACCGGACCGCTGGCGTTATTAAATTTTGTCGTTAATGAAACAGCCTCCTTTTTTCGATATTTTTCTCGTCAGATTTCAACTTGGAAAAGGAATTGAATAAATGACGGCAAACGCGTGGACTCCTTGAAAATAAAGGCTTTTTCCGTTTGTCGTTATTATACCGTAACGGCATTCGCACGTTTCGTTGTTAATCAGCATGGGATTTTCGGCGGTATCAATCGGGAACAGGGTAGGGCATGAAAGTGTGGATATTACGTTTCGATACGCCCATATGTTCCCGACAGAACAGATACAAATGGCAGAGTTGTTGAACGCAGAATTTAAGGAGGGTACAGAAGCATGAGCGGCACACACAAATATCCAACAATCAGTTTTCACATTTCTCCCAGAGAACGGGAAGAAATCGAAGCAAAGATTTTTGCAAGCGGCATGAAAAAGAAAGATTATTTTGTCCGCTCCTGTATTTACAATCGTGTATGTGTGGTGGGGAAAAAAGAAACGGTATATCAGATTGTGGAAAAATTACAGGAAATGCAGAACCGCATGGAAGAACTGGCAGAGCAGATAAAAGGCGAAAAGCCAGAGGTCACTACCGAAGAAATCAGAGAGTTGCAGACATCTTATGAGGATATGTTGAAAGCAATCCTTTGGATGTTGGACGGTGCAAAATATCTGTGGCAGGGAAATACCAACGGAGAAGAAAAAAGCCCCGACAGCGGCAACTGTTAGGGCTGTGATAACTGGAAAACCTCTGTTATCAGTATCCACAATACAAGTATAGCAGAGGTTTCTTTCAGTGACAATGATTTTCAGAAATGGAGGGCATTATGGAAGAAACCAAAACAGAATTACAGTTGATTAAATTGTCGGAGATACAGTCGCAGGAAGTTTCTTGGCTGTGGTTTCCGTTTATCCCTTATGGCAAGCTGACTATTGTTCAAGGCGATCCGGGCGATGGAAAGACAACATTTGTGCTTAACATAGCGGCGAAGCTGACAAAAGGTGAGGGTTTAGACAATGAAATGAAACTTACAGAGCCTTTGAATGTAATCTATCAGAGTGCAGAGGACGGTCTTGCCGATACGGTAAAGCCCCGATTGGAACAGGCGGGGGCAAACTGTGAGAAAATCTCGGTCATTGATGAAAAGATAAAATCCCTTTCCATGATAGATGAACGGTTGGAGCAGGCTGTGATAAAGACGGGCGCAAAGCTGCTGATTTTAGACCCGATTCAAGCCTATTTGGGCGGCGGTATGGATATGAACCGTGCGAATGAAGCGAGGGACATGACAAAGAAGTTGGCGGCACTGGCAGAGAAATACCAGTGTGCGATTGTCCTTGTCGGTCACATGAATAAAGCGGCGGGAAATAAGGCGGCATACCGGGGAATGGGTTCGATTGATTTCTTTGCAGTCGCAAGAAGCGTTTTGTTGGTTGGCAGGGTAGAGGGAGAAGAAAATATAAGGGCTGTGGTGCAGATAAAAAATAACCTTGCGGCGTTCGGACACCCGAAAGCATTTGTACTGTCCGAGGACGGTTTTCAATGGTTAGGGGATTATGAGATTACCGCTGATGAAGTCTTAGGCGGCATTGCCCCGAAAGCAAATAAAATGGAACAGGCAAAGCGGCTGCTCCGGGAACTGGCAGAAACAAACAATGCCATGCAGAGCAATGAGATTTTCAACCTTGCGGACGAGCAGGGCATATCAAAGCGGACACTGGAAAATGCAAAGAAAGAGTTAGGCGTCCAGGCAAAGCGGATAAACAATACGTGGTACTGGGAACTGGATAAAATCAGACAGTGACGGAAAGGCAAGGCAACAGCGCAACAATGCAGGGTATTAGAATTTTGCAGTCTTGAAATTGCGTTCTTGAAGATTGCAAGGTTGCAAAAATTATAGACATTGCAATGTTGCGCTGTTGGGAGAAAGCCGGAAAGCGGCGGTATCAAGGCAGCGAAAAGCCATCCCGTCCGTAAGGATGGTATGCTGTCCAACGGACAGCTTGCCCCCGGCAGGGCGCAAAGGCACTTTTGATAGAGCGTAGCCTGTCGAAAGTGCTTTTGCGTTACTTTCGCAGAAAGTAACAAAGGCTATGCGCCGTATCCGGCGCTTATTACCCAATAGGGAGAAAGGAAAATTTATTGAAGCGGACAATCAGCGTAATGACAGGGAAAGGCTCTGTCAACCACAACAGCAGAAAATTCCACGCAAAGAACACTGACCCGGAGCGGAGCTGTCTGAATGTGGAATACTGCAACGAAAATATCAAAGACGTATACCACGAATTATTTGATGAAGCACTCGCCCGGTACAATGAGAAGCAGACCAGAAGTGACCGCATAATTGATGATTATTATGAGAAAATCTGTTCCGGCAAACAGGAGAAGCCATTCCATGAGATTATTTTGCAGATAGGCAACAAGGACGATATGGGGGCAAAGACCGAGGACGGACAGCTTGCGGCAAAAATACTTGATAAATATATGCAGGATTTTCAGCGGCGCAATCCTACATTAAGGGTATTTTCAGCACATCTCCATATGGACGAAGCCACGCCGCATCTGCATATAGATTTCATACCCTATACGACTGGAAGCAAACGGGGGCTTGAAACAAGGGTGTCATTAAAAAAGGCACTGGCAGAACTTGGATTTAAGGGCGGCACAAGGAGCGAAACGGAGCGTAACCAGTGGGTAGCGGCAGAGAAAGAATGTCTTGCGGAGATTATGCTGCAGCATGATATTGAATGGGAGAAAAAGGGAACGCATGATAAGCATTTATCGGTTTTGGATTTTGAGAAGCAGGAGCGTGCGAAAGAAGTTGCCGAATTGGAACAGACAATTTCCGGCAGTAAAGAGGAATTAGCCGATATTCTTCATCAGCAGATAGCGGCAGGAGAGGAAACAGAGCAGATACGCAAAGAGAGCGAAGCAATCCGGCAGGAAGTATTGGAACTTACCACAACAAATCATCTGCTGAAAGAGCAGACGGAAGAACTAACAGAGGATAAGGAAAAGCTGCAATCTGAAAATGAAAAATTGGAAAAACAGCAGAAAAAGTTACAGCAGGAACTTAACAAAATGGTACAGTCAAAAGAAGTCATGGAGCGCAATATACACACCTATGATGAAGATGTGAAATGGCAGTTAGTAGAGCCGGGGGCATTGATGAGCGCAAAGAATTATCGGGATAAAAAGGCACTCCCGCTTGTGGAGAAATTGAAAGAGGTTGTAAAAAATTTGACTATCAAATGCGTACAATTTACGGAGCAGGGAAAGAAGTTGACTGCCAAAGTGGACGGACAACAAAAGCAGATTAACCGCTTGACGGATACGGTTATGGAGCAGAGCGACACCATAAACCGATTACAGGAAAAAGTGTCTGATTTGGGGCGTTTGGAGCGTCATTTAGGCAGAGAACAGGTGCAGTCGATAGTGGAACGGTCAAAGGCATTAGAGCAGGCAGAACGGGCAAATAAACGTCCGAAACGTGCCTTTGAAGTGAGCCGATAGGAAAGGGGATTGATAGGATATGACGGACATGGAGAAAAAAGTTATGATACGGATGTGCGCTAAAATCGTAGCAGAAACAGACCTTTACGAAACAGATGAGGAAGTGCAAAATCTGATAGACTGGGTATGCCTGTCGGAGCAGATAAAGCAAAACAATAATACAATCCGTAATCTGACCGGGGAATATAAGAAGATAGAGCCGGATTGTCGGGAGGGAGTGCGGGCACAGTTGGAGCGCATGAAAGAACTGTGCAAAGAACGAAATAATCTGTATGAAAAACAGAACGATTTAGAAGGACAGAAATACAAAATAGAAAAATCGTTGGAGCGATAAGAAATATGGAGCGTGGCGGTTGCTATGCCCTAAATTTTATAATGGCAAACAGAGAATGGAAGTAGTATAATCAAATGGAGAGATCAGGAGCGAGGGGATAACGTGAATAAGAAAACAGAAGAATCAAGAATTGCATACAATAAAATAGCATCTGAATATGATGCGTCAAGGGAAGGACAATATACAAGATTTCATATTATGGAACTATCTAACACTATAGATTTGCATGAGGGTAATGTTGTCCTTGATGTTGCATGTGGAAATGGAACTTTGTTGCGGGAATTATCGAAAAAAGCAAAAATTCAAGCAAATGGAATAGATATATCTGAGAACATGATTTGTTCTGCAAAGATGCGATACCCTAATATGAGTTTTGAGGTCAAACCATGCTATCCGCTTGAATGGAGTAATGAAAGTATTGATATTATAACTGTATGTTGTGCGTTTCATCATTTTGACAATCCGCAAGGCTTTGTAAATGAGTGCAAAAGAGTTTTAAAGAAAAACGGTACAGTGTATATAGCTGACCCTAATTTTGGAGCAGTAGTCAGATTTATAGCAAATAAATTATGGTTTCCCTTTTCAAAAAGTGGAGATGTAAGAATATACAGCGAAAAAGAGTTAAGGGAAATCTTTTATAATTGTGGATTTAAAACAGTGCAGGTTTATAGAAAAGGAAAAGGGGTGTTTCTTAAAGCTGAAAAATGAGCATCAAATTTTCGTCTGTAAGAAAGGAGAATATTTTTCTTTAGTAATGATTTGAACATGGTGCTAGCACCATGTAAGTTAATTCGGATAAGGAAAATGTGATAATGTGGCAGTTCACACTATTAAGCGAATTGCCACATTTTTATAGCAAAATAAGCGGTTATGTGGTAATATATAGGGGCAAAGATAAAAACACAACGCAAGGTAATCTTGCAGTACTGGTAGGTAGTCCAGTCGCACCGATTTGGTGTAAGTAGCCCTCCCTCCTTAGGGTCGTCCGTTCTTTGTTCATTACAATCATTTTAAGGAGGAATTGTCATGGACAAAGTATCGGGAAAGCTGACGGTATTTTTTGAAGAGCCCTTTTGGGTCGGAGTGTTTGAGCGGGTATCAGATGGAAAGCTATCTGTGTGTAAGGTTACGTTTGGTGCAGAACCAAAAGACTATGAAATATATGATTTCGTTCTGAAAAATTACTATCGGTTGCGATTTAGTCCGGCTGTGTCAACTGATGTAAAAGAAACTGGTCGCAATCCTAAACGGGTACAGCGTGAGGTACGAAAACAGGTACTGAATACCGGGATAGGAACAAAATCGCAACAGGCTTTGAAATTACAGCAGGAGCAGTTGAAAACTGAACGCAAGACTATGAGCCGGGAACAACGAGAAGCAGAGAAACAGCGGCAGTATGAACTGAAACAGCAGAAGAGGAAAGAAAAGCATAGGGGCAGGTAATACTGCCCAGTTTTTCTTATTCAGTATATAAAAATATATATTCATTAATAAATTTAATGGAGTGAAAAATTATGTCAGAAAAAATAATTTTAGGTAGTAATGGTATTAAAAGAGTATTAAGAAAGTTTTCGCCAGTAGAAGCTATTGCAGAATATATTTGGAATGGCTATGATGCTGATGCTACTAAAATTGATGTTCAAATTGATGCTAATGCAATAGAAGGAATCAATAAAATTACTATTATTGATAATGGGTGTGGCATTGATTTCAGGTCTTTAGATAAAAAATTTAAACCATTCTATGAATCTAATAAAATGTTGTATAAAAATGAAAATAATAATAGCTCCCTCATTCATGGGAAAAATGGGATTGGCAGATTGACTTTTTTTACATTTGCTCGTGTTGCCAAATGGACAACAGTTTATAATGATGACAATAGAACGTTTAAATACACAATAGAAATTGCAGAAAACGGTTTAGATGACTATGCAGCAAGTGAGCCCAAAGAATTGCAAGATGGTAGTACGGGTACGGTTGTAGAATTTGATGATATAAATGAAGAAGTTTTAGTGAGCGAAATTATTGAATTTGTAAAAACAGATTTTGCTTGGTTTATTGAATTAAATCAAAAAAGAAATATTCAACTTTTATTTAATGGGAAGAAATTAGATTATTCAAATCTTTTAAAAGATAAAGAATATAAACAATATAGATATGAAGGATATGAATTTGATATTGTGTTTTGCCGTTGGGAGAAAAAATTACATCAAGAATATTCAAAATATTATTATTTAAATTCTAACGGAATGGAAGTATATAAGGAAAATACAACGTTAAATAATAAGGGAGATGATTTTTTTCATAGTGTGTATATTTCCAGTACACTGTTTGATAATTTCTCTTTTTCGAAATCTAATGGTCAGTTAAGGCTAGAGATTGTAGGTAAAAATAGAGAAGATGAGGCGTTTAAGTATATAAAAAGAGAAATAGATAAATATATTAGAGAAAAGAGAAATCCCTTTATACGTGTAAGCACAAAGAAATTTTTAGACAAGTTAGAAGATAAAGAAGCTTATCCAGAATACAATTTAAATAATCCGGTTGATAAATACAAGAAAGAATGCTTGGATGAATTGTTGTCAACTGTCTATTATATTGAGCCTAGGCTGTTGGGAGGGCTTGATAATAAACAGATTAAAGTTGTTGTCAGAATGTTTGACATATTAATGGAAAACGGGGAAATTGATAGTTTTGTGGAGATTATGGAAAATGTTATTGATATGACGGCTGAGGAAAGGGATGAATTAGCTGATACTTTAAAATATACGTCATTATCACGTGTGAATAAAACTGTACAGTTATTGAAAGATAGAGCAAAGAGTGTAGCAAATCTAAAAAAATTGGTATTTAATGAAGATATTGATGCAGGAGAAATTAATGCTATACAACCCTTTATTGAAAATAATTATTGGCTATTAGGTGAAAAATATCATTTGGTTTCAGCAGAGGAGCCAAGTTTTGAAGAAGCATTGAGAAGATTTACTTTTTTATTAACTGGTGAAAGGAAAAAGAAAGGAACAGTTAAAATAGACAGTGATAATGCAAAAAAGCAGATGGATATTTTTGCCGTAAGGCAGATGCCAGATGGAGATATTAAAAGATGTATTGTTGTCGAATTAAAACATCCCAAAATAAATTTATCTATGAAGGAACTCAATCAGGTAAAAAAATATATGGCTACAATAATTGAAGAACCTAATTTTAAAGCGGATAATATTGAATGGGAATTTTATTTAATAGGAAATAAATATAATAACGATATAAAAAGAGAAATATTAAACGCAAAAAGCCATGGTGAAAGGTCATTAGTCTACTATGTGGATAACTGTAAAATATATGTGAAAACATGGAGGGAAATTTTTACAGATTTTGAAATTAATTATGATTTCCTATACAGTAAGTTACAATTAGAACAGGAACGAATAATTGCTTCTACTGGAAAAACCAGAGAAGAAATATTGCAACAAGAAAATGCGAGTTCTTCAAAGATGCCACAAGAAGTAGTATTGGATTAGAAAAATTTGATTATGTGATGATTGGCTTTTGGTTGGCAGTTGTATTACATGGTGCTAGCACCATGTAGATATGGCAGTCAAGGAGAAAATCTGTGATACCTGTATGATACCTGTTTGCTCTGAAACTGTAAATAAGGCGTAAAATATAGATATTATAGCGATAAAATCCCTTAAAAAGCAATTAAATATCTAACAATTATGTTATAGTTATAGGGAGTTCGAGTAGGGGACATTTGGACTGGAAATCTGATAAAATAAGGATTTTCCAGTCTTTCTTTTTGCTCCGTGACACTAAAATGACACTTGAAAAATGGGTTCGTACTCTCATTACCTCAAAATTGGAGATGGTTGAAATTCGATGACGTATAATAAGTTTCGCAAATTAATTTCATAAAAAATAGACATGGTCTATAGCCGTTTGGTAGAATTAAGTCACCACAACAAAACCTACTAAAGGAGGTATAGAACCATGTCTGATAACATTATACAACTAAACGAGGACTTAATAAAGCACGATCTGAAAGACCTTGTCCGCTCCAGTGTGGAAGAAACCCTCAATGCCCTGCTCGACAAAGAAGCAGATGAACTGGTCAATGCACAGAAGTACGAACGTTCCAGTGGCCGTCAAGGTTACCGTTCCGGGCATTATAAGAGAAATTTTCAGACAACTGCTGGAGAAGTGGAGTTAAATGTTCCCAAACTCAAAGGGGTCCCTTTTGAGACTGCCATCATCGAACGTTACCGCCGTAGGGAATCCTCTGTGGAAGAAGCCCTGATAGAGATGTATCTGGCGGGCGTCTCCGTACGCCGGGTGGAAGATATCACGGAAGCGCTTTGGGGGACCAAAGTATCTCCCGGCACTATCAGCAATCTCAACAAGAAAGCTTATGAACATATCGAGCAGTGGCGCAGCCGGCCACTGTCCGGGGACTATCCCTATGTCTATGTAGACGGCGTCTATCTCAAACGCAGCTGGGGTGGTGAGATCCGGAATGTCTCCATCCTTGTGGCCATTGGTGTAAACAGTGACGGATTCCGGGAGATCATCGGTGCGGCAGAAGGAATGAAAGAAGATAAAGAAAGCTGGCGGTCGTTCTTTGTATGGCTTAAGGAGCGTGGGCTTTCGGGAGTCAGACTGCTCATCGGAGACAAGAACCTGGGTATGCTCGATACTATACCGGAAGTGTTCCCGGATGCCTGTTACCAGAGATGCACCGTTCATTTTTACCGGAATATTTTCTCTGTTACGCCGCGCAATAAAATGAAGACAGTTGCTATGATGCTGAAAGCGATCCATGCCCAGGAGAGTAAGGAGGCGGCCCGTGAGAAAGCCCGCAGAGTATCCGACAAGCTCAAGGAGATGAAACTGAGCAGTGCGGCCAAAAAGGTGCAGGAAGGGATCGAGGAGACCCTGACCTATATGGACTTTCCTCCCCAGCACTGGACGAGGATCCGGACCAACAATACCATTGAACGATTAAACCGTGAGATCAAACGCCGGACAAAGGCGATCGGAGCGTTTCCGGATGGACAGAGTGCTTTAATGCTGGTATGTGCCAGACTGCGTCATGTGGCCGGGACCCAATGGGGCACCCGTCGTTATATGAACATGGATCACCTCTCCAAACCGGAGGAGGAACTGCTGTCTGATATCATAGCCGGCTGACTACCGGCTGCCAAACGGTGGAAATTAAATTTGCGAAAAAATCTTGACACTATCTGAAATTCCTGTCGGATTATGGTAGAATCCATTCATGGAACCCATGACAGGGGTGGTAGCCTCCCGAGCCAATGACCGGCTTGCCGGAATACATAGGAAGGGAGGTGGCGCCAATGACAGCTGCAGATATCATTTTGATATTCATAGGGGTGATTGGCTTGCTGATCGCTTTTGGTAGCTTTGTTATAGCGTTGCTTGCCTTTCTCGACAGAGACAAGGACCACAAGCGAAAAAAATAATGCCCACCCTGTTGCAACCAGGATGGGCGCCTCTCACTGAGAGGTAACTGCCTTTGCTTGGGATACTCCACCTTTGGAGTGGGGCTCCTATGGGGGCGTCTGTTACCAGCAGGCGCCTCTTTCTATCTAAAGGATAGCATAAAGCGGCAGAAAGTTCAAGAGAATTCTTCTGCTGGTGGAACCGCCCTCCGGAACTGATTGAGCCGGTCCGCCAGCTGCTGATCCTTGTCAGGGTAAAGATGAGAATAGGTGTCCAGCGTGGTCTTTACGGATTCATGCCCCAGCCGGTCCGCAATCTCCAATGGGGCAAAGCCCATTTCGATCAGCATACTGGCGTGGGAGTGACGAATATCGTGCAAGCGTATTCTTTTCACTCCCGAAGCCTTGATACCTCTGATAATCTCATGCTCCATATAAGATTTTGTAAAACGGAACATTCTTTCGTCTGCCATAATTCCGTATAAATGTGAAATATACTCCTTTAATTCTTCCGTCAAAAATGGCGGTATCGTTATGATACGCTTGCTCTTTGGCGTTTTAGGCGGTGTGATAATGTCCCTGCCCTCTATCCTCTGATAAGATTTATTTACGGAAATGGTGCGCTTCTCTAAATCAATATCATTATAGGTTATAGCAAGTAATTCCCCAATCCTCATGCCCGTCCAGTAAAGGAGCAGGAACGCCATTTTTGTTTCCGGCTTGTTCTCCACAGTCACAAGAAACTGTTTAAACTCCTGCTTCGTCCAAAACTCCTTTTCCCCGGCGTGGCTCCTTCCGATACTCCCGGCTTTCCGGCAAGGATTATCTTTCAAATCATAGTACCGAACCGCATAATTGAAGATTGCCGACAACTGATTATTGACCGTTTTCAGATACGTTTCCGAATATCCTTTTTTCATCAGTGCATTTTGCCACGCCCGAATGTCGGAAGCCTTAATCTCATTCATGTTCTTTTTCTTGAAATAAGGAATGATTTTCAAGTCAATAATGAATTTCTTTGTACGCATGGTATTTTCGCGCAAACGGTGTTCCATATCCTCATAATAAATTTGTACGAAGTTTTCAAAATTGATGTCTAAATTCCTCTGCTGCTGTTACAGGAAGTCACGTTCCCACTGTTCCGCTTCCGCTTTTGTCTTAAAGCCCCTCTTGTTCTTCTTGTGGCTCATGCCCTGCCAGTCCTTATAATAGAACTGGCAACGCCACATCTTTCCGTCTCTTGTCGCTGACATAAAATCTCTCCTTTCCTTATTGTTGGCGTGTCCTCTCGCCATAGTGGTATACCCGCAGGGTGTTTCCTACATGGCTACGGTCAGACCGTAGAATTTTTCTTCAAAGTATTTTGTCGGGACTTTGCCGCAGATTGTCCGATAGCCCTTAGCTTTCAGTTCCTCATTCAGCCCCCGGATAATCTTGTAGGCATAACCCGTTGATACACCAAGCATTTCAGCTGCTTCCTCTGCCGTTACATACATTTTCTTTCCATTCTCCATATAGTCCTATCCTTTCTTTTTTTATTTTAGGTACACATATGTGACCTTTGTGTTTCTATTATACGGTACACTTTTGTGAACGTCAAGTATTTATTTTAATTTTTTATACACAAATGTGTCCTAATATGATAGAATTGAACTAAGCACTAACGAAAATCACAAAAAATGGAGGTTTTGGCATGACTACCGGGGAAAAGATTAAACACTTTCGGAATTTGCGTGGCATATCACAGGAAACGCTCGGTCAGCTTTCCGGCATCAATTCCGCCACAATAAAAAAATATGAGTATGGCATCCGCAATCCAAAGCCCGACCAACTGCTGAAAATTGCAAATGCTTTGGGTATCAGTATCAATGTTTTCATGGATTTTGATATAGAAACGGTATCAGATGTATTATCTTTGATTTTGAAAATGGACGAACAATTAGATATGAACTTTGAAGCAGAGAGATACGAGGACGGAAGTTTCAATCCCGCTACAATCAAAATATCCTTCAAGAACTCCCTGCTCAATCATAAGCTGGGCGTATATATGAAAGCAAGGGAATTGCAGGAGAACCTTTTAAATGATACGGAACGCTTCTCGTCAGAGGAAGAACACCAACGGGCGGTTGAAGCACTCTCAAAGGATTTGGACGCTGTTAAGCAGAGTATTCTTGATGATAGCAAGATTGTCAAAAAGGGCGTTAGAGGTATATCCGTAAAAATATATCCTGAAAATGAATGATAAAAATTTTGAGCAAAAAGTATTGACTTCCACGTAACGTGATACTGTATTCTTTTCTCATAGGAGCAGAATAGATATAAGCCGGCAATCTCTGTCTTGCTTCTTCACAAATTTAAGGAGCTGATAAGAATGCGAACCATAAGCCAAGTTGCAGAATTAACAGGCATAAGCACACGAACACTACAATACTATGACGAAATTGGATTGTTAAAGCCAAGCGAATTGACCGAATCCGGCTATCGCCTGTATGATAACGAAGCCTTACAAAAACTACAACAAATTCTGTTTTTTAAGGAATTGGGATTTAAGCTGAAAGAGATTAAAGAAATTCTGCAAAAACCCGACTTTGACAGAATTAAGGCTTTCAAAAGGCAAAAAGAGTTGCTTTTGCTGAAGCGCAATCGGACAGACAAACTTATACAGCTTCTTAGCCGCTTAGAGAAAGGAGCGCAATGTATGAGTTTTAAGGAATTTGACCTGTCTGATTACATCACCGCTTTAGAGGATTTTAAAAATAACAGCACTGATGATGTTATCAAACATTGGGGAAGCATTGAAAATTTTGATATGTTTATTCAAAAAATTAAAGATGATGAAGCAGAGGTAGCTAAACTTGCCATTCAACAATTCGGCAGTATTGAAAAATACACCGAAGCCATGAAACATAATTTAGAGCATTTCTCTAAACTTATGGAAACACAATTAACGGAAGAAGTAAAAGAAATCGGAAAACAGTCTGATATACTGTATGGCAGATTAGCCGCCAATTTGTCAGAAGATGTTTCTTCCCCTAACATACAATCCATTGTAGATGAACTGTTGCAGCTTATACAGAAAAACAGCGCTAACGTATCCCTTGATAAGTCCTATATCAATGTTCTTATCGACACATATTCAAGCGATTATATTAAAAGCATGACTGACAGTCAATATGGAAAAGGGGCTTCTGATTATATTGTAAAAGCGTTCCGTTATTACTCGGAGAACAACGTTTCCGAAAACAATTAGAGGCAACAGGCACTCTCTCTAAAAAATATATCCTGGCAACTAATCATTCTCGCTATGCTGAAAAATAGCTTGCCACACTTTAGAGAGCCTTAGTGACATTTGAATTTTCTTGTGGTATAGTGGACTTCCACTTTTAGGAAAAGGAGTTGATGATATATGCCACAGATGAATAAAGGCGGTAAATTTATTTTCGGAAAATCACTGATACGAAATGATTTGACAATCCATCTGCCAGCCCAGGCTCTTACAGAGTACAACGCCACAGTAGATGAAAAAGTCTATCTTTTTACTGGAAGCAAGGTCACTGGCGGCTTTTGTGTGACAAGAAAAGGATTGTTAGAACCGTCAAAGTTAGGACACATTCTTACCGATAATCCGACTTTACTGAATTATCAGACCGCAGAGGGCGAATTTGTCAAATACAAAGGGCGGTCATACTGTTGGGTAAATATTTCAAAGAATGGTATAATTCAGCTTAATCAGCAGATATTAGACTTTCTTAATCTGAATGTTGGAATGGAACTATTGTCTATCCGAAGCAGTGATATAGCTTTTACAATGGGCGCAACCGGTCCTCTGTTGGAAAGAGCCGACAACTATGAGGGCGAAATTCCTCTGTATTAAAAAAGCAGGTATCACGATACCCGTCCCAAATCCAGTATTCATCAAATAATTAGAGCCATTTTAGAGCCAACAAGCATAAAACAATCCCGGAAACGCCCATTTTATCAGCATTTCCGGGATTTTATCCGTTACTCGAACTCTATTGTCCCAGGCGGCTTCGACGTAAGATCAAAAAATACCCGGTTCACACCCCTCACCTCATTAATAATCCGGCTTGTCACCTTAAACAGCACCTCATACGGAATCTCCGCGCACTCTGCCGTCATAAAATCACTGGTATTCACCGCCCGAAGCGCCACTGCATAGTCATAGGTCCGAAAATCCCCCATAACCCCCACAGATCGCATATTCGTAAGCCCAGCAAAATACTGCCCAAGCCCCTTATCCAGTCCAGCCTTGGCAATCTCCTCCCGGTAAATGGCATCCGCATCCTGCACAATCCGAACCTTGTCCTCCGTAACCTCGCCCACGATCCGCACGCCAAGCCCCGGTCCCGGAAACGGCTGGCGGTAAACCAGATACTCCGGAATCCCAAGCTCCAGGCCGGCTTTGCGCACCTCATCCTTAAACAGCATCCGCAGCGGCTCAATAATCTCCTTAAAATCCACAACTCCCGGCAGACCGCCCACATTATGGTGAGACTTAATCACCGCCGACTTCCCAAGCCCCGACTCGATCACATCAGGATAAATAGTCCCCTGTACCAGGAAATCCACAGCCCCTATCTTTTTTGCCTCTTCCTCAAAGACACGTATAAACTCCTCGCCGATAATCTTCCGCTTTGCCTCCGGCTCCGTTACCCCCCGGAGCTTCTCATAATACCTCTGCTGTGCATTCACCCGGATAAAATTCAGCTCGTAAGGCCCCTCCGGTCCAAAGACCGCCTCAACCTCATCCCCTTCATTCTTTCGAAGAAGACCGTGATCTACAAACACACAAGTGAGCTGCTTCCCAATCGCCTTAGAAAGCAGGACCGCCGCCACGGAAGAATCCACACCACCGGACAGAGCACAAAGCACCTTGCCGTTTCCCACCTTATCCCGGATCTGCTGAATAGTTTCCTCCACAAAGGACCCCATCTGCCAGTCTCCTGCGCATCCGCACACCTTGTACACAAAGGCCCGGAGCATCTTCTGCCCCTCCCTGGTGTGCATCACCTCCGGGTGAAACTGGGTAGCATACAATTTCCTCTCCTGACATTCCATAGCCGCCACCGGGCATACAGATGTATGGGCTGTAATTCGAAAGCCCTCCGGAGGCGTCTCAATATAGTCCGTATGGCTCATCCACACCGTCGTGGTTTCCTCCACGTCCTGAAACAGCGCAGAGGACTTGTCCACCTGCACCTCTGTATGACCGTACTCACTAACCGGAGCCGTCTTCACCACTCCCCCCAGCGTATAAGCCATCATCTGAGAGCCATAGCAAATGCCGAGAATCGGCACGCCCAGGTCAAATATCTCCTTCTGATAGTGAGGCGAGGTTTCCTCATAGACGCTGTTCGGTCCCCCTGTGAAGATAATTCCTTTGGGATTCATTTCCCGGATCTTGTCCAAGCTTATAGTATAAGAATGCACCTCACAGTACACACCACACTCTCTGACCCTCCGGGCTATCAACTGATTGTACTGGCCGCCAAAGTCCAGTACAATGACCATCTCTCGATTCACTGTCGCTTCCTCCCCTCACAATCTATATGAGACCAAGCTCAAGCCTTAAGGCTTTTTTAACGTTTAAAATTATAGGTGATACCACTGTACTTTACAAGCCTTAAAAATGGATCTCCTGCCATTTTCCCCTGCAATACCGGATGACAAACAAAACAGCCCGGAATAACCAGTCAATGGTCATAGCGACCCAGATTCCAAATACGCCCCACTCCAGATATTTTCCTAAAAGGACACTGAAGCCAACCCGGAAAATCCACATGGACAGTAAGCTGACAACCAGCGTAACCTTCACATCACCAGCCGCCCGCAGCGTATTGGGCAGGCTAAAAGACAGCGGCCAAATTGTCATACAGCAAAAGGCATGATAGATCAAAATCTTCGTAGTCAGATCGCCGGTGGCCGTCGATAAATGGTATGCCCTTACAATCAGCGGGCATATAAAAATGACCACCAGATTCACCAACCACATTCCTGCATAAATATATTTTAAAAGCAGCTTTGTATAATATCTCGCTTCCTTATAGTTCCTTGCTCCCACACACTGGGAAACCACCGTAACAATGGCATAGCCAATGGCCATGCCTGGAATGATCTGAAAAAGTGCTATATTATTTGCCACTGCGTTGGCCGCCAGAGCCGTAGTTCCGAAGCTGGTTACCAGGCTTAATACCATGATCTTTCCAAGCTGAAATACACTGTTCTCCAGGCTGTTGGGGATTCCAATAAAGCAGATTCTTCGAATAATGCCTTTCTTAAAGCATATTTTCTGCCCCTTGCGCAGATGGATGTCCAACTTTTGATTTCGCAGGAGCATGGTAATCACGGCTGCCGCCAGGATGCGGGACACGAGGGTTGGAATCGCAGCTCCCTCCACGCCCAAACCAAGGCCGTAAATCAGCAGGGCATTTCCTGCAATATTAACGCCATTCATAAGCAGAGACACCAGCATGGACGTTCTGGAATCACTCATAGCTCGAAAAATAGCCGCTCCCGCATTGTAAACTGCGATAAAGGGAATAGAAAAGGCCGTAATCAGCAGATACAGCCTGGCATCTGCCATGACATCCGCTTCAATCCTGCCAAAAACATGGGTCAGAATCCAAGAACGGCTGAGCAGAAGCACCAGCATAATCAGAATGGATGCCGCAGACACAAACAGCAAAAGCTGCTCCGCCGCCTCCGAGGCACGCTCCTTGGAGCCCTCTCCCAGACTATGCCCTGCAATAACCGCTCCTCCCGTAGCCAGCGCCGTAAATAAGTTGATCAACAGCACATTCACATTGTCCACCAAAGACACGCCTGATACGGCCGCCTCGCCCACGCTGGAAATCATAATGGTATCTGCCATTCCCACTGCCACTAAAAGGATTTGCTCGACAATCAACGGCAGAATCAGCTTTCTCAAATCCCTCTTGGTAAACATTTTCATACTCTCCTCATTGGTATTCTGGTCTACTCCGGACTTTATCTTTTTATTCTAGCAACTTTTGTTTAAAAGTCAATGAATTTTTCCAGCGGTACATATACATGAATAGGGGATATTCCAAAAATCAAAAAATGACCTTGGGAATCCCCCTCTTCCTATACTGATACCCATTCTAACAGGATAAGCTATTTCCCTACACACCCTTCTGGTGCAGATACTTCTCCTTTGTAGCCATTCCTCCCCGAATATGACGCTCCGATTTGTTGATATCCAATACAATTCTCGCCTGCTTTGCAAGGGCCGGATTGATATGAACCAGGCGTTCTGCCACATCCTTATGTACAGTAGACTTGCTGATTCCAAACCGTTTCGCCGTCTGCCGCACCGTTGCGTTGTTCTCTATGATGTAATTAGCGATGGCCACCGCCCGTTCTTCAATATACTCCTTCAAGGTAATCCCCCTGAGAACGTTTTTTACATCATATGAATAAAAAAGGGGGATTATGCCAAAGCAACGCTTTTCCTACAGTTCCACTGCCTGCTCCACCACAAAATCTACAGTCTTATCAAAGATCAGCCCGGCCTCCACAGTCTCACGGCCATACTGCTCCTCAAATGCCTCCGGGCCCTCGGCTCCATACTGCTCAGCCAAACCCTTTAAGCCCTCCTGATACTCCTCCTCCGTCACCGAGATACTCTCCGCCTCACTTATGGCATCAATCACCAGCTGGCTCTTCAATTGGTTCTCTGCCCGCTCAGCAGCCTGCTTCCGGAATTCTTCCTCGGAAATGCCGTTCATATAGTACTTCAGAAAGTCCCCCAGCTCTACGCCGGAAAAAGAGGCATACATCTCGTATTCCTGAATCATGTTTTCCGCCAGGCTGTCAATCTCTCCCTGGTCGCAGTCAAATTCCGAGTCCGCAACCACCGCCTGGATCACACGGTTCTCCCACTCTGCCGGCTGGTTTTGAACCTTTTCTGCCTCCAGGGTTGCTTTTGTTCCTTCCCGATATGCTTCTATGGTATCATACTCCGTATACTTTGCCACAAATTCATCCGTCCACTCCGCATCCACATACTCTATGATCTCATGAACCGTAACCTCGAATACGACGTCCTTTCCGGATAAATCCGGATTGGGTTTATAAGGGTCCGGAAAGGTCAAGGGCAAATCATAGGTATTTCCAATCTCTTTCCCGATCAGACCTTCCTCAAAGCCGGCAATAAAGGAGCCGGACCCAATGGTTAAATCATAGCCCTGATTCTGAGAGCTTCCGCCCTCAAATGCCTCTCCATCCAAACGGCCCACAAAATCAATGTTGACCGTATCTCCATCCTCTATCACCGTTTTTCCTTCAACAGGCTTTGTTGCAGGATAAAAAGCGAGAAGCGCATCAATCTCTGCCTGAAGCTCCTCCTCCGTCACCTCTGTGCTGACAGCCTCTGCCTTCACACCCTTATAGTTTCCAAGCTTTACTACCTTGCTTTTATATTCTGCTACTTCTGTCTCTACTTCCTTGGGCGCCTCATTGTCCTCCACCTCTTTTTTGCCGCCACAGGCCGCGGCCAAGGTCAGGACCCCTGCAAGGGCAAGCACCAATATCCATCTTTTTTTCATAATCATTCTCCTTTATTATGTTAGTTTCTAAAATATCCTTTTATTCTACAGCAGTGGGGAAAGCAGCCTGGAAAACTGCTCCTTCAAGCGAATCAGGTAGGAACGCCTTCCATAAAGGTAGGGCGTCACTCTGGTACATTGCTTTAAGTCCTCCATAAAAATAGCCTCCAGCCGCTCCGCGGTCCGCACACTGTAGATGACCGCATTTACCTCAAAGTTCAAACAAAAGCTGCGGATATCCATATTAGCCGTTCCGTAGCAGCTGACCACTCCATCCACCACCATTCCCTTGGCGTGAAGAAATCCGTTGTCATAAGTATAGCATTTAGCTCCAGCCTCCAGCAGATCTCCAATATAGGAATAGGTGGCCCAATATACAAAGGGATGATCCGGCTTACAGGGAATCATCACCCGCACATCCACACCGGACATAGCCGCAATACGAATGGCATTCATAATGGTCTCATCCGGAATAAAATAGGGGGTTTGAATATAAATATTCTTTCTGGCCTTACTGATCATCTTGAGATAAACATTTCGAATGTTCTGCCACTTGGAGTCCGGACCGCTGGCGACAATCTGCACAGCCTCCTCTCCCCGCTGCTCCTCTTTATACTCCACAAAGTATCGATCCGTAATAAAAAGATTCTGTTTGGTGGCATAGTTCCAGTCTAAAATAAAACGAATATGCAAAGAGAGTACCGCAGAACCCCGAATTTGTAAATGGGTATCCCGCCAATATCCGAATTTTGGATCCAATCCCACATATTCTCTTCCAATATTGAAGCCACCCACAAAGGCCGTTTTACCATCAATCACCACAATTTTTCTGTGATTTCGGTAATTCATTCGAAGCTGCAGCCTTCCGAAGAGAGCCGGGAAAAATTCTCCCACCTGAATTCCCGCTTCACGAATACGCCTCCAATCGCTTCTACGCATGGTTCTGCTTCCCATGCTGTCATAGAGCAGACGGACCTCAACACCCTCCTTGACCTTCTCCGCCAGCAGCTTCTCAAAGGGCTGCCACAGCTCATCATTTCGAATGATATAATACTGAATATGAATATATTTTCTGGCCTTTTTTATCTCATTGTAAAGAGCCTGGAACTTCTCTCTTCCGTCCGTATAGATCTCAATATCATTGTCCGCACTGTACACGGCATCCGCTGCACCCAAATTCATCAGCACCACATCCAGATACTTCCGCAGTCTGGGGTCCTTGGGCTCGAATTCGTCCCGGATAATGATCTCCTCCTGCCTGCTGATAGCGGAATACATGGCATCCTCTATCTCCTTTGTCCTAAACATATGCTGCTTATGAAAGTCATGGCCAATCATAAAGTAGAGGAAGATTCCCAATACAGGAACAAAATACAGCAAAAGAAGCCAGGTCCAAACCGTCCGCGGCTCCCGGCGCTCAAAAAACACGATAACAATCGATAAAACAATATTAATAAAAAGCAGATGATCCATCCAGAATCTCAAGATCTGAATCAGGCCGCTCCATAAGCCTCCCAGAATTGATAACATAAAGCCTTCTCCTCTCCCAAACCCTGCATCCCATACCGTTGCAAGGTATAGGGCCTAACCCAGCAAAAACAAAGTCGCTTACCTGCTAGTATATCATTTTCCCTTGCGCTTTACCAGAAAAACTGTTATAATATCTTTTGGTTCAAATACGCAGGAGGATTAATGGATGTCAACACTTAGTATTGTCTTAATTGTTATCATTGTTGTTCTCATTGCCGCACTGGTAGCATTGTATTTTTTTGGAAAGAAAGCGCAGAGACGGCAGGTGGAGCAGCAGGAGCAGATGGATGCCATCGCCCAGACCGTCAGTATGCTAATCATTGATAAAAAGCGGATGAAGATTTCCCAATCCGGCCTTCCCGCACAGGTTATCGAACAGACCCCCAAGCTTTTACGCTGGAACAAGCTTCCCATTGTAAAGGCAAAGGTTGGCCCTAAGGTAATGACTTTGGTTTGCGATGAGAAGGTATTTGAAGTACTTCCCGTAAAGCGGGAGGTGAAGGTGGTTGTCAGCGGCATCTACATCAGTGCCGTAAAGAGTGCCCGGGGAGGACTGGAGACACCGCCGCCCAAAAAAGGCTTCTTCAAGCGTTTGTTTAAAAAATAATGAATTTTAAAAGACCGTCCGGGATGATTCCTTTCTTATCCTCGGCGGTCTTTTGTATTGTCCTGGCCTTTTTGTTTTTTCTCCCTGCTTTCTTCATTCCCTGCTACCGCAGGCGAAAATCCTTGGCCTCCTTGGACTTTACATGAAGCTGAATGGAACAGGCGGCCAGATATTTCTCATTGATGTCCAGGGAATAATTGACCCGCACATGAATATCCCACTCACTCTCCTGGATCTCTATCTGGTGGGTCAGAATTCCCACTGACAGATCCCCAAAGGGCGTGTTGTAGGCAGACAGACTCTTACTGTTCTTTTCAAATACCATATGGATCCGGGATAAGCCCTTTTTGATAATCTCCAGCTTGTCCTCCGCAATCTTGACGGTGGTCTGAATGTGCTCTGAGTAGCCCTCCACCACCTCGTCATACAAGATATAATGCTTGTTGTTTCGATAATAATAGCTTCCCGTAGTCACAAGCTCTACAGGAACCTCCTCTTCCCCATCCAAAAATTGAAGCCCGGCAACGGTAAGAAGTACCTGATTTGTCATGGTCTTTAAAACTCCTCTATTTGAATCTGTCGCGTACTTGTAATATCAAAAGGTAAAATGGAATTGGCAAAGGTCTTAAAGCGCTCCGCCGAATCACTTACAAAGAACTCGTAGGGATTTTCCTCCTTCTTATTATGGCCTTGATTTTCCATCTGTTCTGCCCTCAGAAGCTCTCTCAGGCTGATGGCCGTCTGATAGGCCGGATTGACCAGATTGACCTCCTCCCCCATAACCTTGCGCACCGTGGAGCGCAGCAGCGGGTAGTGGGTGCAGCCCAGAATCAGGGTGTCAACCCTTCGATCCTTCATTTCCTGCAGGTAACGCCAGGCCACTGCCTCCGTGATAGGGTCCTTCCACCAGCCCTCCTCTGCCAAAGATACAAAAAGTGGGCATGCCTTTTCAAATACCTGTACCTCCGGCCGAAGACTTTTTATGTAATCACGGTAAATGTGACTTCCTACCGTCCCTTCCGTTCCGATTACTCCGATATTTCCTCCCGTCGTCTCCTGTGCTGCCACCCGAGCTCCCGGCTTCACTACACCGATAATCGGCAGGTCCAGCTCCTTTTGTAAGGTCTCCAGAGCATAGGCACTGGCCGTATTACAGGCAATTACAATCGCCTTTACATTTCTCGTTTTGAGAAAACGGACAATCTGCCGGGAGTATCGGATAACCGTATCCTGGGATTTTGTTCCGTAGGGCACACGAGCCGTATCTCCAAAATACACGATCCTCTCCTGGGGAATCTGGCGCATAATCTCCCGGACAACGGTTAATCCCCCTACGCCGGAATCAAAGACCCCTATAGGCGCCTCTCTGATATCATTCATATCTTTCTCCTATTCTAGCTCCCTGTCATTCATTCAAAAAGGTCAAATACTTAAAGCACACCTTTACCGGAAGCTCTGTGTTCACCGTGTCCGCTTCCTCCTCGCCCACCAGCTTCATGGCACCTGGCAGACAGTATTCGGGATAAACTCCGCCCCACCATGCCATATGAGCCATAGGTGCCGGGCTGCATGTCGGCACCTGCCTTGCAAGCATACGGGTGCCCACACCTCCAATGAGCAGTGATAAAAATAAAAGCACCAGCTGTATCCGAGTTCGATTCTTCATGGTTCTTCCTCCTGTTTTCAAAAGCTTATCCCCTGGAGGATTCCCACTTTCTTCCTGATTTATTCCTGCTGCTCCCGAATTCCTGCCAGAATCGCTGCTTCCTGATTGTCGATGTGGATGCAGACGGCAGCGCTGACGGCCTTCTTGTCCCCATTTTGAATTCCCATGTAGATGGCCTGATGCTCCCGATCCAACCGCTCCCTGCTGCCTCGGTCCTTCAGGTATTCCAGGCGGTAGCGGTACATCTGCTCACGCAGGTTATTTAATATGTGGATCAATCTGGCATTATCTGTGGCTGTATAGATTATCTCATGAAACCTTACATCCGCCGCTGCCAGGCGGTTCACATCCTCTGTTTTCTTTAAGCTGCTAAACTCCTGCTCCGCCCTCTTAAGCTCCTCCAAAAGCTCTGGTGTAATCCGCTCGCAGGCCACCTCGCCTGCCAGAATCTCCAGGGTACGGCGGACCTCCAGCACATCCTTCATGTCCTTCTCCGTAATACTGGCCACCACAGCTCCCCGGTGGGGAATCATCACCACAAGTCCCTCCAGCTCCAGCTTCCGTATGGCCTCCCGAATCGGCGTGCGGCTTACCCCCAAGCGCTCTGCCAGGTGAATCTCCATCAGACGCTCTCCGGGCTTAAGCTCCCCATGTAAAATTGATTGGCGAAGGGTATGAAAAACAACATCCCGCAGAGGCAGATATTCATTGATGGTTGTATGAATCTCCTTACTCATAACCATTCCTCCTGTTGTTATAAGGTGTGGTCAGAAAAAGCTGTTTTGCCAGATGGCCTCGATTCAGAGCTGCATAAGCGCGCTTGGCCGCCTGCTTATTTTCAAAAATTCCAAATACCGTGGGGCCGCTCCCGCTCATTAACGCAGCCAAAGCTCCGTTCCGCATCATAGCCTCCTTAAGCCTTTGTATCACCGGGTGAGCCGGGATCGTCACGGTCTCCAGTACATTTCCCATGCCCATAAGCCCTGTAAGGGCCTTCAAATCCTGCGCCTTCAGAGCCTCTGCCATTCCATCTATATCCGGATGAAAGGAAAGCGCATCGGCCCTCAGGTTCTCAAACACAAACCTTGTGGAAACACCAATCCCAGGCTTTGCCACCAGAATCGTACAGGGAGGCATGGGAGGAAGCGGGCTTAAGATCTCACCTATTCCCTCCGCCATAGCAGTCCCCCGCATAATGCAATAGGGCACATCGGCTCCAAGCTTCACGCCTCGCTCCATAAGCTCCTCCATGGAAAGCCCCAAATCATACATCCGATTCATACCAAAAAGCACAGCTGCCGCATCCGAGCTTCCCCCGGCCATTCCAGCCGCCACCGGAATATATTTTTTCAGCTGAATGGAAATCCCTCCGGGAAGATCAAACTCCTCCCGCAAAAGCTTAGCCGCCTTAAACACCAGATTATTCTCATTCTCAGGCAGGTAATACAGGTTGGTCCGAACAAAAATCCCCTCCTCCTGCCTCTTCTCTAACTGAAGCTGATCAAAAATATGTACCGTCTGCATAATCATTCGGACCTCATGATACCCGTCCTCCCTGCGGCGCAAAACATCCAGCCCCAGATTAATCTTGGCCATAGCCTTAAGCTGCATCCTATCCATTCCCAATCATCCTCTGTTTCCATACCGTTGTATTTTCTCTGTTTTTTGTATACACAAAAGTATAGCAAACTTCCCCCATTCGTGCAACCTCAAAAAGTACTTCCTTTTTTACAAAAACCTGGGCAGTCAGAAAAGCTGGCTGCCCTGTTTTCTGTCTGCCTGGTTCGTCCTTACAGATTTTCCATCTGCTTCACCAAAAGTAATTTCTGTCCCTGCTTGATCTGATCATTGCTCAGCTCATTTAACTGGCAAATCCAGTCTACCGTCGTGTGATAAGACTTGGCAATATCCCATAGAGTGTCCGCTGGCTGGGCCGTATAGATTAAGAAGCCCGGCAGCCGCTTCACCTCTTCCATGTTCAGCGGATGCTCCTCCACACCGGAAATGTGCTGCATGGAAATCCGGTTCAAAATCAGGGCATTGATCTGCACCGCCGCCTTCACCTCAAGCTCTCCGCTGTTGATCATATTGATAGAAAGCTGCTCTAAGGAGGTCTGTAGATAAAAAACACTGTCCTTTCCCATTCCGTTTGCCTCAATCAGATGCTCAAATGGAATCACGCCTTTGATACAGAGGAAGGGATGATTGTCATCGGATGTTACATAGAGAACCTGAATGGAAATAACGCCCTCCACCAAAAGTCCCTCCGGCGTGATGGTTGTATCATCTACCTTCACCTCCCCATGGCTGTGGCAAATCTGAAGAATCTGTACCTCCGTACTTCCCGTTTTGATTCGATCCGCCACCCGGCACTTGGAGGCATTGCACACCAAAAGGCTTTCATAGACCGTGGGTGTGGTGACAAGCTCCAGCTCTCTCACCGGGCTGTAGAGATCGCAGATCATGTTCAGGTGCTCTTCCTCATAAATCTGAATATCCAGCTCCAGAACTGCGTCCAGATTCAATACCCGCAGCTCCCCGTCATAATCCGGCTTCAATTCCAAATCACTGTGGGATAGTAAAACTCCCAGATTGCCCAGCATTCCCTCCTGACAGCCGCTTACATCCACATGACTGTTAAAGGGAATCACCTGCTCCATCCAGTAGGCCTTCCCGTTTTCCTCCTCACTCTCATACAGAACAAAGACCACCAGCTCTCCCTTGACCAGAATCTCGCCCTCTCCAATCCTAAGCTCCGTGCCCTGCATGGAAATATCCTGCCAGAGAAGCTGACGGATATTGGGCTTATTGGCCGGAAGAATGATTTCATCCTTGATCCGGCAGGTATCCTTCTTTCGAACTGCCATGCTGGCCGTGGAGATCTGGCAGGTTTTTACCTGTACCGTATCTACGTCCTCCACCTCCACCGGAACCTCCGTATCAAAGATTTCCTCCACAGAGAGCTCCAGGGTTACAATGGTCTTTACACTGAGCTTTCGGGAATTAATGAGCGCCGAGGACACATCCTCTAGCATCCATTTTAACTGCAGATTGTCTCCATCCTTGGCATTTTCCACATTCATCATTTCCTCAAAGGGAATCTGTCCCTGTACACTATGTAATCCGCTCTCCGGTCCTTCCTCCATATAGAGCACAGAAAAATTCAGGGCCCCCTTCACCTTGACCCGCCCGGCCTCCACACGGACCTCCCCAATCTCAATACTTCCCTTTTCCTGAATAATCATACCGGCATCCGGCATGTTGTCCGGAATATTATAGTCATCATCCAGAGTCATCTGGCTGACTGCTTTCCCTTTTTGCCGGTTCATATGTATATTTCTGCGAACAAGCTCCACAACATACACCTGCTTTCCCATTTCTTTTCTACCAATCTATGCGCGGATTTCCAAGTTATGCCCTTCCTTACTGAAATACCACCGGTTTATCCACATATTCCGTCCGCACTACCAGGCAGGGATAGCTGACTGTCTCCGCTACCTGCTCCTCCTTGCTTGGGCCAATGAGACTGGTATCAAAATAAATGGCATTTTCCGACAGATACAGCTCATTAACCGCAATGCTGTATCCACCGGTCTTTTGCTCCCCATAGCCAATGCAGAGATAGAGCTGTCCCTCCTCCTCATAGGTCAGCTTAAATTCTCCCTTTCGTTTTTCCTCCAAAATCGCCTGAAGTCCCTCCGGTGCTTTTCCATCCTCCACAATGGTATATTCCAGGTCCTTAAGCTTTTCCCGTTCATTTGTCTGAATGCTGCATCCGGAAAGAAAAATCAGAATGCTGCCGATTAAGAGAATTCGTTTCCACATATTCATCACCTCACTTATATTTACGTGGAAAATGCTTGTATTATCCTTGTTTTTTAATGTCAACTTGATTATAATGGGAAAAGAAGAATCCGGTTACGGCCTGGTGGACTGCCGTACCGTGAAAGGAGAAGTACTATGCATTTCAAAACATCTGCCGATGACCATGTAAACCACAGGTACAGCGGCATTTTGCTACACCCCACCTCCTTCCCCTCCCCCTTTGGAATCGGGGATTTTGGAAAAGGAGCTTACGAATTTATAGATTTTCTGGAAGCCTCCGGCCAGCATCTCTGGCAGATCCTTCCCCTGGTTCCCATCACCTCCTACGGCAACTCCCCTTACCAGGGCTATTCCGTATTTGCAGGGGAGCCTCTGCTGATCAGCCCTGAGCTTCTTGTGGAAAAAGACCTGCTGACAGGAGCGGATCTTGCAGACATTCCGGACTTTAATCCCGTTCGGGTAGATTATGAGAAGGTACGGATTTACAAATATGGTCTCTATAAAAAGGCTTACCAGGCTTTCTGTCACACAGCAGACAAAAATTTTCTGGAGGAATACCACTCCTTCTGTAAGGCCAACGAATTCTGGCTGTCCGACTACTGTCTCTTTATGGCTATCCGGGAGGATCAGGAGGAGCTTCCCTGGACCGAGTGGCCCGAGGAGCTTCGCAATCTGTCAAAAGCGGACCGCCCCTTCTGGGAGAAAAAGTTAAAGAACGGCATTGCCTACCAGCGTTTTTTACAGTACATTTTCTATATCCAGTGGTATGATTTAAAGCAGTATGCCAATGATAAGGGAATCGCTATTATTGGAGACATACCCATCTTCGTATCCCCAGAGGGTGCTGATGTGTGGGCCAACCGTCATCTGTTCCAGGTAAATGAGGCTGGCTACCCGGATAAGGTGGCCGGTGTACCCCCTGATTACTTTAGCGCCACAGGACAGAAGTGGGACAATCCCCTGTACGACTGGGACGCCCATAAAAAGGAGGGCTATCAGTGGTGGATTACCCGAATCCGCAATCAGATTGATCAGGTGGACTATCTGCGTATTGACCACTTCCGAGGCTTTGAGGCTTACTGGGAGGTGGATGCCAGGGAGGAGACGGCCATCAACGGCACCTGGAAAAAGGGTCCGGGGGAAGAATTTTTCCGGGCAATTCAGGCAGAGCTTGGGGAGGATCTTCCTATCTTTGCCGAGGACCTGGGGCTGATCACGCCGGAGGTGGAGCATCTTCGGGATACCCTTGGCTTTCCGGGCATGCGGATTCTTCAGTTTGCCTTTGAGGGGGGAGAGAGCACCTTCCTGCCTCACCAGCTGAATACCCGCAACTGTATCTGCTATACCGGCACCCACGACAACGACACCAGCACAGGCTGGTATCACAACACCTCGGAATATGCCAAGGATAAGGTACGCCGCTATATGAACACAGATGCCTCCAGTATCAGCTGGGATTTTATCCGTATCTGCCTGGGAACCATTGCCCGTTATGCGATTTTCCCTCTCCAGGATGTTCTGAAACTGGGCAGTGAAGCACGTATGAATACTCCCGGTGTTGCCCTGGGCAACTGGGAATGGCGTTATCAAAAAGGAGATTTGAACTCCGGCATGGCCTCCGGACTGCGGCAGATGACAGAGCTTTTCGGAAGATAGGAGGCACAAATGATAAGATTCATCATAATTGCCCTGATGCTATTCCTCTATCTGCTTCTCGGCATCCCCGTTCTCCTGGTAGAATGGGTGATTGGAAGGTTTAATCAGAAGGCCAAGGACTATAGCTGTCTGCGCATGGTGCAGACAGCCTTTAAGCTGATGCTCAAGGTAGCAGGCGTGCGCCTGACGGTCATCGGGGAGGAAAATGTTCCCAAGGACCAGGCGGTTCTCTATATCGGGAACCATCGGAGCTATTTTGACATTCTCCTTACCTATTCCCGGTGCCCTGGGCTCACCGGTTATGTGGCCAAGGTGGAGATGCTCCGCTACTGGTTCCTTCGGGACTGGATGAAGGCCCTCTACTGCCTGTTTTTGGACCGGAAGGATATTAAGGCCGGATTAAAAACCATCCTGCAGGGAATTGAATATATTAAAAGAGGAATTTCCATCTGTATCTTCCCGGAGGGCACCCGAAACCGCACAGATGAAATGCTCCCCTTTAAGGAGGGCAGCATGAAGATTGCGGAAAAGACGGGCTGTCCTATTATTCCCATGGCCATTACTAATTCCGCGGAGATATTTGAAAACCATCTTCCCTTTGTGCGCCCCTGCCATGTGATTCTGGAATATGGAACCCCGATTCTTCCGGGAGAGCTGTCAAGGGAAGAAAAGAAATTTCTCGGCTCCTATACTCAGAGCCGGATTCAAGAAATGCTGGACAAAAACAAGGCTCTGCTGTGAGCCTGTGCCGGCACGTTATGAGGAGTGAAGCATTATGAAAATAGTTGTTTTAGCCGGAGGCACCAGTACGGAGCGTGACGTTTCCCTAAGCTCCGGCAGTAAGATTTATTATGCATTGAAGGCCAGAGGACATCAGGTTATCCTTCTGGATGTGTACCTGGGCCTGGAATCCGAAGCTCCTGTTACCGAAGAGCTTTTTAAAGAAACGATTGACTGGGCCAAGGATATCTGTGCTATTTCCGAGTCCCACCCGGATCTGTCCCGTCTAAAGGATCTGCGCAGAGATGGGGGCAGAAGCATGTTCGGTCCCAATGTGCTGACCCTCTGCGGAATGGCTGATATTGTTTTTCTGGGGCTTCATGGGGCAAACGGGGAGGATGGCCGTATCCAGGCCGCCTTTGATCTCATGGGGATTCCCTACACCGGAACGGGGTATCTGAGCAGCGCCCTGGCTATGGACAAGAGCCTGTCCAAGCAGCTTTTTGTACAGGCCGGGATTCCCACCCCTGTGGGTATCACCCTGAAGAACGGACAGCAGGCTGACCCCTCTGCCGTTCCCTATCCCTGTATGGTAAAGACCATCTGCGGCGGCTCCAGTGTGGGGACCTACCGGGTGGATCGGCCGGAGGATCTTCCGGCAGTTCTGGCCGATTCCTATACCTTTGGGGAGGATGTGATTGTGGAGCAGTTTATCACCGGACGGGAATTTTCCGTGGGCGTCATTGATGGAAAGGCTCTCCCTGTGATTGAGATTGCCCCCCTGGAGGGTTACTACGATTATAAGAATAAATACCAGCCCGGAAGCACCGTGGAAACCTGTCCGGCAGAGTTAAGCCCCGAGCTGACCGCAAAGCTCCAGGGCTATGCAGAGCAGGTATTTCAGGTCCTGAAGCTTACCTCCTATGCCCGGATTGATTTTATGATGGACGCGGCCGATCAGTCCTTTTACTGTCTGGAGGCCAATACTCTTCCCGGCATGACCCCTACCAGCCTGCTTCCTCAGGAGGCCGCGGTTGTGGGGATGTCCTTTGAGGATCTGTGCGAAAAGCTGATTGAGGTGTCCCTATGAAAGAAATGTCATTGGAACAAATTGCCCGCGCCTGCAAAGGAGTCTATGCAGGTGAGGCTTCCAAAAAGAGCTTGGAGGTATCCGGCGTTGTCATCGACAGCCGGAAGGTGGAGCCTGGGTATCTTTTTGTTGCCATCAAGGGTGAGCGGGTAGACGGTCACAGCTTTATACCTGCCGTCTTTGCCAAGGGTGCTGCCTGTGTCCTCTGTGAGCAGGCCCCCGATCATCCGGCCGGACCCTATATTCTGGTGGAATCCTGCCTGCAGGCCCTGAAAAGCCTGGCGGAATACTACCGCAGCACCCTGTCCATTCCCATCATCGGAATCACAGGCAGCGTAGGTAAAACCAGCACCAAGGAAATGATTGCGGCCGTACTGGAGCAAAAATATAAGGTATTAAAGACAGAGGGCAATTTTAATAACGAGATTGGCCTTCCCCTTACCATTTTCCGTATCCGGGAGGAGCATGAGGCGGCCGTACTGGAAATGGGTATCAGTGATTTTGGAGAAATGACCCGCTTAAGCCGTATGGCAAAGCCCAATGTCTGTGTCATCACCAATATCGGCCTCTGCCACCTGGAAAACCTGAAAGACAGGGAAGGTATCCTAAAGGCCAAGACGGAAATGTTTACAGAAGCACAGCCTGGTGCCCAGGTGATCTTAAATGGAGATGATGACAAGCTAATTACGTTAAAGGAAAGCCGTACCCCTACTCCCTGCTTTTTCGGGCTGGATCCTTCCAATGATCTTTATGGAGAGCAGATTGAAAATCTGGGGCTTGACGGTACACGCTGTACTTTTGTGACGAAAGCCGGCCGTTTTTCCGCTCATATTCCCATTCCTGGGCAGCATATGGTTTACAACGCATTGGCCGGCATTGCAGTTGGCCTGGCTCTCAATCTATCTCTGGAGGAAATCAAGGCGGGCATTGAGAGCCTTACTCCTGTCAGTGGGCGCAACAATCTGATTCACACAGGAAAATGGGATATTTTAGATGACTGCTACAATGCCAATCCGGTTTCCATGTGCGCCTCTCTGGACGTGCTGAGCTGCGCCCTGGGCCGAAAGGTGGCTATCCTGGGTGATATGGGAGAATTGGGCGAGAACGAAAGGCTGCTCCATTACAATGTAGGCTGCCATGCGGCGGACGCAGGTATTGACGCGGTCTTTCTTGTTGGACTGCTGTCTAAAGAGACTGCCCGCGGCATAGAAGCTAAAAATCCGTTTCTGACCTTCCGGCACTTTGACACAAAGCAGGAGCTCATTGCGGCATTGCCTCTCCTGCTCTCCAAGGGGGATTCCATCCTGGTGAAGGCTTCTCATTTTATGGAGTTTGAGGAGATTGTGGACTATCTAAGGAAGGCCGGAAATGCCTGACTGCTTTCAGAGGGAATGATCATGAAAAAACTGCGTTTTGGAATCTTAAGCACCTCCTCCATCGCCCCGCGTTTTATCAAGGGCGTTCAGGCCACAGAAACCTGCAAGGCTTCTGCCCTGGCCTCCCGAGGCCTTGAAAAAGCCAAAGAAAAAGCGGCCCTATGGAACGTTCCAAGGGCCTATGGCAGCTATGAGGAGCTTCTTTGCTCTGACGAGATCGATGTTGCTTATGTGGCAATGATCAACAGTGAGCACTACCACTATGCAAGGCTGGCTCTGGAGCAGGGGAAGCATGTGCTCTGCGAAAAGCCCTTTACCCTGAGTGTACAGGAATCCCGGGAGCTGTTTGCCCTTGCAAGGGAAAAGGGACTTTTTATTATGGAGGCTCAAAAGGTTCTCTTCCTTCCTGTGGTGCAGAAGCTAAAGGAGTTGATTCAGTCCGGTGCCCTGGGTTCTATTAAAATGGCAGATTTTTCCAGCTCTTTTGATCCTGGTTACAACACTTGGTTTTTTGATCCCGAAAAGGGCGGCGGGCCTCTCTATGGAAATGCCATCTACAGTCTTCAGCTTATGCAATTTCTATTTGACAGCAGGGTCGTGGACTATACCGGTCTTTGCACCAAAAGTCAGACCAACGTAGAGAATCAGTTTGCCGTCTCCATGTTGATGGAAAATGGACTTTTGTTCACAAATAAGACCAGCACTGCTGTCACCACTACCCATGTGGGTTATCTCTATGGGGAAAGGGGATATGTGGAGATTCCCGATTACTGGAAGGCCCGCAGAGCCATTGTGCACTACCCAGACAGGCCCCCTGTGGTCCTGGAGTATCCCTGTGAATATGAGCTCATGTATGAAGCCCTGCATGTGGAGCAATGTATCCGGAATCACTTAACGGAAAGTCCTGTTATGACAGAAGCTATGACAATCCAAGCCATTGAGATTTTGAATGGGATCCATAATGCAATTCTTTAGAGTAAAACACACCCATTGCTTCGGAAAATCCGAAATTTAATGGGTGTGTTATTTTTAGTCAAGAATTTTACTATCCAAAATCTCCTGATGTGCCTTAGGCGTTCCCGTAAGAACGGAAACTCCCGTTGTCAATCCCAATTCATTTCCATCCCAGCCTGTAATCATGCCGCCTGCCTCTGTCAGAATTACCGAGGCCGCTGCGTAATCCCATACGCAAAGCCTGGGCGAAAGATACGCCGCACTTCGTCCACAGGCTACATAGCAGATACTAAGAGCCGCTGATCCAACACTTCTCATATCCATGCAGAGATAAGACAATTTCAGCAAACGTTCAAAGCTCTCTTTTCGGATCTCCGGTGTATATGGCGCCGTATCCATACAGAGTACACCCTCCGAAAGCCGGTGATCCGCGAGCTTGATAGGCTTCCCGTTGAGAAATGCTCCTCCTCCTCTTCTCGCTGCAAACAGCTCTTCCCTATATGGATTATAGACTACGCCGATTTCCGCCCTTCCCCGCTCTGCCAATCCTACACAAATCCCGCAAACCGGAAAGCCGCAGATAAAATTTGTAGTGCCGTCTATGGGATCAATGATAAAAGTCTTGCCCTCTGCAATTCTCCCCTCGGAATATCCATCCTCCTCTCCTATAAAGGACGCATCCGGCACAAGGGCTGTGAGCCTCTCAATCAGAAATTTTTGAACCATGGAATCATATTTTGTAACAAAATTAGCCGCCCCCTCTTTTGCCTTCACTTCCTCCACAGAATGGCTGGATCGGATCAGCTCTCCCGCTTCCCTGACAGCCTCACAAATTTGTTCCAATAGTGCTTCCGTTTTCATAAAATCCTCCTAATTAAAGTCGCTGTGCAGCTTTCTATAAGTGCCGCAGAATATGGTCCTCCGGTAAGGGATGTCCGTTTTTCAGCTCCATGGGCTTCATGCCGGTTACTCTCTGAAATACACGGCTGAAATATTTGGAATCATTATACCCTATGGCATAGGCAATTTCATACACCTTTTTATCCGTATTTTGAAGATATTCCACCGCCGCCCGGATTCGGTAAAAGGTCAGCATCTCCAAAAAGGTATAGCCTGTCCGGTTTTTAAAAAGCTTGCCCAAGTAGCTGTCACTGATAAACAGAGCATCAGCCACACTTTTCAAGGTCAGGTTTTCCCGATAGCGTTCTTTCAAGATTTCCTTGGCCCGATCCAAATATTTATCCTGGATATTCCTTGCATCCATGGAGTATTCCTTTTCCTCCTCCTGGTACTTAGCCAGTCTCCGGTTCATCACCCGCTTGCGGCGAACCTTCTGGGCAGCCTGCTCCATGACCATCCTAAGCTCTTCATCATCCACCGGCTTTAACAGATATTCCTGGACATCCAAATGAATTGCCTGCTTTACAAGTGCAAACTCATCGTAGCCTGACAAAATAATATATTCACAGGATGCCTGCCCACGAAGCTGTTCTATCATCTCCAGACCGCTCATCTTAGGCATCTTTACATCTGTAATCACAATATCCGGTTTGAGTTCAAGGATTTTCTTCATCCCGTTCTCTCCGTCTGCGGCCTCACCTACAACCTCCATCCCCCACTCCTGCCAGGGTGTTGTCAGACGCAGTCCCTCGCGTATCAGATCCTCATCCTCTATTAAAAGTACCCTTATCATCCTATCCTCTCCTATTAAAGTCGCTGCGCGACGGCACTAAAGGGTAAAGTCGCTTCGACACACATGTAGTGAGAGAAACTTTCATTCGAAAGGGCTCTCATGAAAGTTCCTCTCGTGCGCCTTTGCGACTTTACCCAGTCGCTGCGCGACGGCACTAAAGGGTAAAGTCGCTTCGACACAGCGCTAAAGGGTAAAGTCACTTCGGCACACATGTAATATTTGAGGGCTTCTCCACTGCCCGCAAAACCAGAGTTACTACAGTGCCCTTACCAGGGCAGCTCTCTACTCTTAACCCACAGCTTTCATCCCCAAAAAGCCTTGCTCTGCGCTGCACATTATTTAAACCGATATGGTGCATTCCCTCCTGCTTGAATTCCAACACATGCTCTAGTTCCTGTTTACTCATGCCAATTCCATCATCCTCAATCCGGAATACCACAAAGCCGCTGCCAAAAGTCGTATCCCCCCTTTTTTGTCTACGCCTTCCTTCAATCCAAATCTGGCAGACCTCCGTTGCCCCAGCAAATCCGTGCACAATGGCATTTTCCACAATAGGCTGCAGCACCAGCTTCGGTATGTAAAGTCCCATCAATTCCTCTTCAATCTCCACCTTCAAAGAAAGCCTGTCCCCATAATGCTTTTTTTGAATTTCCACAAAGGAACGGATGATCTCCATCTCATAGGATATCTCTACCAGGTCGCTTTTTGTATTCATCACCCTCCGGAGCACCCTTCCCAAATGCACCGTAATGTCCACAATCTCCTGATTTTTCCCCAGCTTGGCATTCCATTTGATTAAATCCAGCGTATTATAAAGAAAATGCGGGTTCATCTGAAGGCTTAAGGATCGCGTTTCCGCAATCCACAGGCTGTGCTTCTCCTCCTCAATCCGCGCCAGAAGCTCCTCCACACGGCCTGTCATGGAATCAAAGGCTTTGCCTAGCTGGCCAATCTCATCCATCCGTTCAAAATTCAGGCGCACGGACAAATCCCCCTCTTCTACCTTTCCCATAGTTTCAATCATTTCCTCAATGGGATCACTGACCGTTTTTGCCAGACGCCGGGAAAAAATCAGCGCCAAAAGCACGCTCACCAGGACACCCACCGTCATGGCCCAGAGCAGAGGCTTCATAATAATGGAGAGAGTTCCGGAGGGAATCTCCTGCATAATGGTAAGCCCCGTAAGCTCGCTCCTGCTAAAGGCATAATTCTCCTCCGTCATTCCCCTGGTACCCTTCATATCCCGGAAAAACCCATAAGCTCCGGCCTTTCCAAGGCCTTCAAAGGTCATTCCCTTGGAGTGATAAATCACAGAAGCGCTTTTATTTACAATCAGGGTACCGGTATTATACTGATCCGTGCCCTCCTTTACGATGGCATCCAGGGTGCTTCTGGGGATCTCCACCAGAAGATAGCCCAGGATCTCTCCCTCCTCCCCCCGGCAGGCTTTCGCCATGCAGATCCGATCCTCCGGATTTAAAAGAGCATCCTTTGCCATGGCATAGAGGGCCACCCCGTCCGAAAGCCTTGCTTTTCGAAAGATGCCCCAGTTTGGAAATTCTTTATTCAGATTTTCCATGGTATCCTTTGATGTGGAGACGCATACCCGATCCGACAGGCGTATGGCACTGATGGTGATCCTCTGGGCATAGCTATTCCGCAGCATATAAAGCTCCTGCATAAGCATGTTTACATCCCGTGTCTCACCGTTCATAAAGGAAACGGCTTCCTCGTCAGATTCCATTTCCAAAAGCATTTCTCTGTAATTCTGTACCGTATTCTCCACGGCCATGCGGATACGCTCTGCGGTCACCTGGCAGGTTTCCTTTAAATTGGTCTGGTACAGGCCGTAAAAGACGCCTCCCGTCACAAACCCCATAATCAGGACAAATACCAGGCAGACCGCAAACATGGATGTAAATATACGGTAAAAATAACTTTCTTTTATTTTTTTATGCATATCTCAGGCTCCGCTTTCATGGATTGACTTCCATTATATGATCCCTGAAATACCATTTCAACGCTTTCCGTTTTAAACCACGCTCTTTCCGCCGGAAATCTTGTGGAATACCAGCAGGCAGACAATTGTTGCAAGGGTTAGGATTGTGGACAGGGCCGCCGCCTGACCGTACGCGTCATTGTTTACACAGTTAAAGATTGCAACCGGAATGGTAATGGTCTTTCCGGTATAAAGGATCAATGTGGCACTTAAGGTATTGATAACGCTGATCAGACTTAACACGGCTCCTGAAATAACCCCCGGAATCATCAGCGGAACAGTCGTCTTAAAAAAGGTCTTCATGGGCGGCACGCTCAGGCTGATGGACGCCTCCTCCACGGATTTGTCAATCTGGTATAGAATTCCCACGCTGGAACGCATGGTGTAGGGAAGCTTCCGGATAACAAAGGATAAAATAATAATCCACATGCTTCCTGTCAAAAGCAAAGGCCCCTGATTAAAGGATACGGTCAGACAGATACCGAGAACCGCTCCCGGAATTACGTAGGGGAACATTAAGAGCAGGTCAATGAGATTTGCCGTAAAGCCCTTTCTCCGCACAATCAGGTAGGATCCCAGAAGTCCCAGCAGCACAATGATTGCCAGGGCAATAAAGCCAAACAGGAAAGTATTGGTAATACTCTTCCCCAGCTTATCTACCACATTCCGGTAACTGTCCAGGCTGAATCCCGAAACAAAAAGCGGGCCGTTTGTCTTCAAGAAGGATTGAATGGTCACCGTAATCTGCGGAAGCACGGAAAGGAATGATACCAAAAATACCACTGCCGTCGCCAGGATCTTCTTTGGCACCGGAAGCTCCACTACGTTTGGCGGGCGCAGGCTGGTCATATTGTAGCTCTTGCTGTCCACAAAGCGCTTTTGTACAAAGAGTACCGCCAAAGCAATCACAATAATAATAACGCTGAGGGCACTGGCAAAGCTGGTGTCCGTTCCCACTTCATTTAAAAATTCTTTGTAAATAATAACCGGAAGGGTGTTGTACCCCTCGCCAATCAGACGCGGCGTACCAAAATCTGCCAGCGCCGTCATAAATACCATCAGGGCTGCTGACAGGATCGTAGGCGTAATCACCGGAAATGTGACCTTCAGTATTCTTCGAATGCCGGATACGCCCAGGTTCTCACTGGCCTCCTCCAAAGATGCGTCAATACTTCCCAGGGCACCGGAGACATAGAGATAAACCATTGGATACAGCTTTAGGGTAAATACCAGAACGATCCCTTTAAATCCATAGATCTCACCTAGTTCAATTCCCACTGATGCCAGCAGCTTGGTTATAAAGCCGGCACGTCCAAGGAGAGTAATCCACGCATACGCGCCGATAAATGGCGGCGAGAGCATGGATAGTACTACCATTACATAAATCACCCGTTTCAGGTATAAATTGTACCGGGTTCCTATGTAAGCCAGGGGTACGCCCAAGCAGGTGGCCAGAATCGTAACCACGGTACTGATCACCAGGCTGTTTCGCAGCGCTTCCTTATAATAGCGTTTTTCAAAAAATTTCAGGTAATTTTCCAATGTAAACGCATTGGTCTCGGCATTGTGAAAGCTCTGCACAATCAAGTTCAAAAAGGGATATACGATAAACAGCAGACATACAATCACTATCAAAAGGCTGACAATCGTCCAAAAATCAAATTTGTCTACATGAAAGCGTTCATACAGATTCTTCTTTGCTTTTTCCATCTCTGACTCCTTTCCCCTACTATATCATAAGTGACTTTTCCGTCTTAGCGTCAAAGATGCTGATGCGGTTCTCCACCAGGTTCAGACTCACCGGATCGCCGGACCTGCGCACATTGTCCATACGGTCGGTATATTCGTTAATCTCAATTGTCTGATGATTCTCCAACTCAATCTCATAATTCATAAAATCACCCAGGAAAGTCGCCAGTGTAATGGTTCCCTGAAGCTCTCCCTCCTTAGGCTCATCCAGCAGCACATATTCCGGCCGAATAGATACCTTAACCTCTCCCTCAAAGTCTTTATTCATGGGAAGGGATATTTTCTTCTTTCCAAGAACCGTCACCTCTCCGTTCTTCGCCGTACCATCCAGAAAGCCAGAGGTCCCGATAAAGTTTGCCACAAACATATTAGCCGGCTTCGTATAAATCTCTTTCGGCTCTCCTACCTGTTCCACCTGCCCGTCATGAATTACCGCGATGCGATCCGAGATAGACAATGCCTCCTCTTGATCATGGGTTACATAGATGGTCGTAATATTGAGCTGCTTCTGGATCTTTTTGATCCCTGTGCGCATGGTGACGCGCAGCTTTGCGTCCAGGTTACACAACGGTTCATCCATCAGCAGCACATCGGGATGGATGACGATAGCGCGGGCCAGCGCAACCCTCTGCTGTTGTCCTCCTGAGAGCTGACTGGGCATCCGATCCTTCAGGTTGTCAATCTGCATCATCTTCATGGCTTCCATCGCCCGCTCTTCCAGTTCCTGACCCTTGATCTTTCTGGCCCGCAGTCCGTAAGCCACATTTTCTTTCACCGTCATGTGGGGGAAGATCGCGTAATTCTGAAACACCATTCCGATATTCCGCTTATCTGCCGGAATATGATTGATCACCTTTTCATTAAAATAGATGGTTCCGTCATCAATGGGATTGAATCCTGCAATCATCCGCAGCAATGTGGTCTTTCCACAACCAGACGGTCCAAGAAGGGTGAAAAATTCTCCCTCGTTAATATCCAGGCTGATATGGTCGCATGCCTTAAAGTCTCCATACACCTTTGTAGCGCCTTCAATTTTTACTCTCTGACTACTCATTCTTTTCCCTCCAAAGAAATTTCCTTATGCGCCCCTGTGCACAAAAGGGACGGCGTCCAGGCGCCGCCCCTTCTAATTCATACACTCTTATCTTGTAATAAAGTCATTCCACTTCTCATTAAATTCTTCCGTATGGGATGAAGTCCAATCAATATCCATATCTACAAAGTTGATGTTCTCCCATGCTTCCATAGTATCCGGATCCGCAACATCCGTACGAACGGAACGACGATTCAGACCGCCAAGCTGGGACTGTACTTCCTTGCCGCTCAGATAGTCAATAAACATCTGCGCGCTCTTGGGATTTTTACAATCCTTTACAATTGCACAGCCGGAAGGACTGGAGGATGTACCCTCCTCGGGATATACGATAGCAATGCTTGCACCAGACTCCATGTAGCGAAGAGCCGCCTCCTCATAAGTCAGGCCAATCAGATACTCACCGTCTGCCACTCCCTTATATACACCTGAGGAGGAACTAATTACCTTGCCATCCAGATTCTCAACCAGCTTTTCCACAAACTCATAGCCCTTGCCGTCGTCCGTACCATAAGCCAGGATAATAGACATAATGCAGGCAAATGCAGAAGAGGATGCCGTTGGATCCGCGTTTGCAATTTTTCCTTTATACTTCTCATCCAGCAGATCCGCCCACTTGGTAGGAGCTTCGTCCTCCGGAATCAAATCCGTGTTGTAAACCATAACCATGGGTCCCATATCAAAGCCGGTATAATATCCGTTGGGATCCACTGCCTCAGGCTTTAAGCTGGCTGCCTCAGAGCTGGTATAGGGCTGAAGCAAATCCTGATTGGCACGGTAGGTATCGATAACGCCGCCCCACACAACATCTCCCTGGGGATTGCCGGCCTCTGCCTTGATACGTGCAAACAGGGAAGAGGTTCCGTCCTGTACCAGGCTTACCTTGATGCCGGTCTGCTCTTCAAACTCCTGAATAATGGGGTCCGCCCACTCGGTAGAGTTGGAATAATACAGCGTCAGTTCTCCGGTATCCTCAAGCTCTCCGCTCTCTGCCGGCTCCGCATCCGGCGTTTCCTCTCCGCCTTCGCCAGCCGCTGGTGCAGGTGCCTCTGCAGGCGCCTCTTTCTTGCCACCACAGGCTGCCAATGAGCTCACAGCCACAACCAGAGCCATCACAATTGCTATTTTTCTTTTCATGCTTTTTCCCTCCATTTATTATTTGCTTATTGGACTATTAGTGTCCAATAAAATATACTTAACCGGGTGCTCATAGCTTCCCGATATGTATACCTCTTTTGGTCATTTGTATCTTTTGACATACATCTCTGCATTGGCTTCATCAATTACCGTCATTTTATTTATAATTTACTGATATTTTATCTCTTTTTTATGCATTTTACAGTAAGGCAAAACAGCAAAAAAGGGTAGCAAAACGGCACTTCTCTTTTTAATGGAGTTTTTTGGGAAAAAATCAAACTTCTAACAAATTCCCACATAATTCCATTATTTTTGCTTGACATTTAGCCCAAGATAGGCTATAGTGAGGGTGCATTGAAGTATATTTTTGATGAATTTGATTCACATGTTTTGTAGGTCATCATTTTATGCATGATGCTTACGAGACATGTTTTTTTTATCTCGGAGAAGATATGCGGAATAGTACTAATTTAGGAGGTATCTTTTAATGAACAAAGGTACAGTAAAATGGTTCAACGGCACAAAAGGATATGGTTTCATTACCAACTCCGAGACTGGCGAGGACGTATTCGTACACTTCTCCGGCATTGTAGCCGAAGGATTCAAGACACTGGAAGAGGGACAGTCCGTAACCTTCGATATCACCGAGGGAAACCGCGGTCCCCAGGCTACCAATGTAGTGGTTGTAGCGTAGGTTTTACAAAAAGAGCATCCCTTGCGTTATGCGATACGCAAGGGATGCTCTTTTTGTATTCCACTATTCCACCTCAATCACCGCTCCGTCCTGGGCTCTCGTATAATGCCTCAGGAAATCCCAGGCCACAAATGCCTCATCCTCGTTCAGCTCATGCTTGCCGCCGTCAATCAGAATCATTTGACCAAAGGGTCTGGTATAGCCCTCCTTATAATGATTGCTGAAGGTCCAGGTTCTTCCGTCAATCTCGCTGGTCTTTACCTCATCCGGCTCATAACCCCAGTATTCTGTCTTGTCAAAATCCTTGGCCTCTCCATGCTCCAGAAGATGGTTATACCGCATAAGAGCCTCAATTCCCCACACCTCGTCATCGATCACCCGCATAGCACCGGAATCCATCTCCAGGGTCAGGTCCTCACTGCCCTGTATGATCTGAAAGGGCATCTCGTAGGGAGAGCTCAAATGCTTAATCGGCATCATCCAGCTCATGCAGCTAATGGCAGCAAAGGTCTGAGGATAATCATTCACAAGGGCAGTTACTGCACCTCCTCCATTGGAAAAGCCTGTGGCATAGATGCGAGTGGTATCCACCGGATAATTTTCTATGGCGTAATTTACGGATTCCATCAGTCGATCTGTTTGGCTGTAGGATTCTGTGGTTCTATATTTGGGCATCAGTATCAGAAGGTCCGCCTCCTGCGCCTGCTTCCACCACCCGGCTGCCTTCAGCTTATCCGACGGGCTTGTACCTGGCGCGCAAAGCATCAGCACCAGGGGGCGCTCCCGCTCCGGATCATCCTCCATGGAATCCGGAAGGTAAATCCAGCCTGTCTCTTCGCTCTCTGTGGTATATTCCACTTCCTTCATGCCTTTGTCCTTTTTTCCCCCGCAGCCGGACAGCAGCAATGCCATAATTACAATGATACTTACGAATCGCTTCATTCGTATTCTTACCCCTTTCTTAACATCATTTCAACTATATGCTATGCGTTAGACCTGTTTTCCTCTTCCTTGCCGGGCGTCTCTCCGGCAAGCTTCAGCAGATCCTCAATCTCTTGGGCGGGCATATCCATATACATAGCCAGCTCCTCCACAGAGACCTTGCGCTCTAATTCGTCGGTGAGCTTCTTAATCTCATCCCTCAAGTGATTTAATCGCTCCGCAATCAGACTTCCTGCTTCTTTTTCCGCTCTGTCATCCTCTACGGCCTGAGCTATGGCATGGTAAATCTCTTGCTCAAGATACTGCAAGGGCGAACTTTCCGGCTCCCGCAGCCCCAAGGTTTCCATGGCAAGCATAAGGCCCACGTTTCCCTCCTGGACCAGATCTCCAAGGAGAACCTCATGACCCCGAAAGCCATGGGCCAGCCGCAGTACCTCCGGAAGAAGCTGCTCCGTCAGCCGGGCCTTGGCATACCCATCCCCCGTCTCCTCTACCTGTCGGCACAGCTCAAGCAGCTCCGCCTCCTCCAGGCGCTCCAGACGATCAAGCTCTGCCTGGTAGCTCTTGAGAAAGCTTTTCTCCTCCTCCAATAAGGGAAGCTCCGCCTGCTGCTTGTTTTCTTCCCTTTGTTCCTCTTTCTTCTCAGCCGGTATATATCCCTCCACAACCACCTGCCGGGACGCCAGGTAAGCAAAAATCAATTGATACTGCTCCTCTGACAGCTCCATTGCCGCAAAAAAATTCCGCACCTGGTCTCCTGTGAGCCGATTCCCGTTTTTGCCGACCAGCTCTCCAAGCTCTGTGAGCTTTTGCTGAAATTCTTCTCGATTCATGGATATCTCCTTTTATCTGTTATCTCTTACTTTTTATTTAAAAGGGTGACGTTCTCTATTCCAGCCGTCTGCGGAAACATATCCACCGGCTGCACCTTTTTGAGCTCATAGCCTCCTTCGCACAGAAGCTTCAAGTCCCTGGCTAATGTAGCCGAATCACAGCTCACATAGACAATGCGCTTCGGCGCCATGGCAAGCATAGTATCAAGGCAGGCTCTATCACAGCCCTTCCGGGGCGGATCAACCACAATCACATCCGCATGGATTCCCTTCTCCCGATACAGCTTTGGCAGCACCACCTCCGCCTTTCCCTCATAGAACTCCACATTGGACAATCCGTTCAATCTGGCATTTTGCCTAGCATCCTCCACGGCCTCAGGAACCACCTCTACCCCATAAACCCTTCCGGCTTTTTGAGCCAGAAACAGGGAAATGGTGCCAATCCCACAATACAAATCCCATACGGTCTCAGCTCCTGTCAGCCCCGCATACCTCAGGGCCGTTTCATAGAGCTTCTCTGTCTGTACAGGATTCACCTGATAGAAGGACAAGGGGGAAATCTGATAGCTGATCCTTCCAATCCTATCCGTAATAAAAGCTTGTCCCCGCACAGGAATCAGCTTCTGTCCCAGGATCACATTGGTATTTTTCCGATTCACATTTAAGGTCAGACTGGTCATTCCAGGAATGGTAAACAAGGCATCCGCAAGCCTCTCTACTCCTGGAAAGCCTGTTCCGTTAATCACAAGGCAAACCATCAGTTCTCCTGTGGCAAAGCCCTTGCGAATCAGCACATGGCGTACCAGACCTGTTCCTGTGGTCTCATCATAGGGCGCAATCCCCTCTTTTTCCATAAAGTCTAAAATCATTTCCAAAATCCGCTGGTTCTCCGGCACTCCCAGGAGACAATCCGTGTTGGAAATGATAGCGTGGGTCCTGCTTGCATAAAAGCCAGTGACAAGCCTTCCCTCCCGATCACGCCCAATCGGAAACTGGGCCTTGTTCCGATAGCGAAAGGGCTTCTCCATGCCCACCACCGGAAGCAGAGGCGGATTTGAGAAGCCCCCGATCCGAATCAGCTGGCTTCTCACCTTCTCCTCCTTGAATTTGAGCTGCTTTTCATAGGAAAGAGCCTGTATCTGACAGCCTCCGCAGGAGCGGTGAAGCCCACAGGGTGCCTCCCCTCGATCCGGGGAAGCCTGCAAAATCCTCATCATACGACCATAGCCGTAGGACTTTTTTACCTTCAGCACCTTGGCCTCAATCACGTCCCCCGGCAATGCATCCTTAACAAACAGAGGAAAGCCATCTACCTTTCCGATGCCTTCCCCTTCGTTTCCCATTCCCTCTATGGTCAATGTAAGCAAATCATTCTTCTTCATCTTCCGCTCCCGTCTCTCATTGCCTACTGCGCAGTACCGGGCTGTCCGCCAAATTGGGAGCTTCTACGGATATTGGATTCAAACAGCCGGTTGTAGCCAAGCCACTCCTGGCCATTCCCTGCTGATTTAAAGATTTCCTTCATGGTCTCCATTTTCGCATCCGTATTGTCCGCCATATTGAGAGCCACCGCCTCTATCAGCGCAGGCTTCTTCGGTGAGCCATACTCCAGCTCCCCGTGGTGGGCCAGAATACAATGCTTTAGCTCGTTTTCCAGCTTCCTGGGAAATCCGGGAATCCTCCGGGCCCGCTCTCCCACCATTTCACTGCCCATGGTAATATGGCCCAAAAGCTGTCCCTCGTCCGTGTAATCATTTTCCGGGAAATCTGACAGCTCATAAACCTTGCCGATATCGTGGCACATAGCCGCGGTAAACAACAGATCCCGATTCAAAATCGGATACGCCTCCACATAATAGGCGCAGAGCTTGCACACGCTTAAGGTGTGCTCTAAAAGGCCGCCCACAAAGCTGTGGTGAACCGTCTTGGCTGCAGAATGCAGCTGAAAGGCTTTGATAAAGGCTGTATCCTTCACAAAAAACTCCTCCAGCAGCGCCCGCAAATGAGGCTCCTTGACCTGATTGGCAAGGTCCATCAGCTCCCGATACATAACCTCAATATCCTTATCACTCACCGGCAGGTAATCGGCCGGCGTGTATTCACTCTCCCTTGCCCTTCTTGCCCGCTTAATATTAAGCTGCAGGGTCCCCTGAAAGCTGGTGACCTCTGCCATCACATCCACATAATCTAAAACCTCAAATTCCTCTATCCCCTGTGAGTTGGGGTCCCAAATCTTGGAATCTATGGTGCCTGTCTTGTCCTGCATAATGACATTCTCATAAGTCTTGCCGTTCTTGGTCACTGCAGATTGCTTATACTTGCATAGATAGACACCGGAAATCCGGTCTCCCTCCCGAAAGCTCTCAATATATTTCATAACACCCTCCTCATTCCTCTCATTGCCTAGTAAAATCAATCACCTGCCTGTTACAGCCGATCCAGGGTAACACTACATGGAATCTCCTTATACCCTTCCTTCCCCAGCCGCATCACCTGAACCTGAATCACCTGTTCTCTGGAAAACTTAAGCAGCATCTCCTGTATTTCCGAAATTCCGGTAATACTCTGACCACTGATCTCCGTAATCACATCTCCCTGCTGGATTCCCGCATCCATAGCCGGAGAGTTCATCTCCACACCGGTCACGTAAACACCTGCCGGAAGGGACTGCGCCTGAGCGATCTCCTCGGTCACATCCGCCCCCATAATCCCAATATATACCAGGTCCTGGCTGTTGGAAAGATGCTCAATCACATCCTTCACCTCGGAGATTCCGTAGGCCGTCAAGGAATCCTTGTTCCCCGGTCCCCGGTACTCCTGCTCAATCACCCCTATGATCTCTCCCTCCGTATTCACCAGCACGCCGCTGCTTTCGGAGGTGCACCACATGTCTGTCAGAAGGAGCTCATATGCTCCGTCAATCACACTGACCGGATAACTGGCGGAAACCAGATTGCCATATAGTAGAGATTCCGGTATCCCAGCAGGGCTTCCCACTGCAATCACAAGATCCCCGGCTCTCATATTCCTGGAGCTGCCAAGAGTGGCTATCTGAATCTGTTCCAAAGCCCCCTCCGGCAAATCCGCCAGGTTCACGCTCAGCACTGCCAGATCCGTAACCGAGTCATAATTTTTCAAAACAGCATCCACGGTCTCATGGTTTACCAGAGTTACCTGCAGCTGGTCAGCGGATTTTACCCTGGAATAAATGGTGAGAATCAAAAGCTCCACACCATTGTCTCCCACTAAAAGCCCGCTGGTCTGCTCCCGGCTCTCATAGGTCTCATTGAACCAGTCCGTGTCACTGCTGGCTGCCGTTACCGTAACCAGGCTTTTGGCACACTCCTCCGCCACGCCTCTCAGCTTGGAGTACAACTGCCGATAATCCGTAAGCTCCAGCTCCACTGACTCCGTAATAACAATAGGCTCCTGAGGCGGTGTGGCCTCCTGGGGCGGCACAGCCTCAGGCTCATCCTCTTCCTCATCACGGGGGAGGCTGATCTCCTGCCGTTCCTCCTTCTGAAACCGCTCCTCCATAAAGGGGCGCGATATCACAAAGACAAAGCAGGCAACTACCCCGCACACGACTGCCAGCACAAGCTGAAATAATACCTTGCGAAAGGTTTTGTTCTGGTAAAACCGCTGACGCTTAATCTTCTCCTTCACAAAGGAAAATTCTTCTTCCTGATGTTTTTCTTCCGCCATAAGATTCCTCCGCCGTTGTTGAATCTATTGACCCTCGTAAACAATTTTCATTTTAATACATTTTAGCTTTTCTGTCTAGATCCTCCGGCTTCGGAAAAACCTCTTTCTTTTACGGCAAATTTAGGGTAAAATAGAAGCTATGAACGAGAAAGCATTAAAAACACTGGAATACAATAAAATTATTGAACAATTAGCTGAGCTTGCCTCCAGCCCCGGAGGTCGTGATCGCTGCCTGTCGCTGATGCCTGCCTGCACCCTTTCTGAGATTTTACAGGCGCAGAAGGAGACAGATGATGCTCTGAAGCGCTTGTTTGCCAAAGGAAGCATCTCCCTTTCCGGCACCTGCGATGTGCGGGCCTCCTTAAAGCGCCTGGAGATTGGCGGATCCCTGAATACCTGGGAGCTTCTTCAGGTATGCAGCCTGCTGGAGACAGCCGGGCGGGTCAAGCGCTATGGCCGTGGCGCGGATGCGGAGGAGGAAACGGAGGACAGCCTGTACCCGCTTTTTTCCGCCCTTGAGCCCTGTACGCCTCTGTCCACGGAGCTTCGCCGCTGCATCCTCTCGGAGGAGGAGATAAGCGACGACGCCAGCCCTGGTCTTCGTCAGGTGCGAAAGGAGATCAAGACAGCCAACGGCCGTATTCACTCCACCCTCTCCGGTCTGGTGAACGGGGCCTCCCGCAGTTATCTTCAGGATGCGGTGATCACTCAGAGAAACGGCCGCTACTGTGTACCTGTCCGGGCGGAGTACCGAAGCCAGGTTCCCGGTATGATTCACGATCAGTCCTCTACAGGCTCCACCCTTTTTGTGGAGCCCATGGCTGTGGTAAAGCTTAACAACGATCTCAAGGAGCTCTACTTAAAGGAGCAGGAGGAGATTCAGCATGTTCTGGAACGCTTAAGCGAGGAAACCGCCCTCTCCTCAGAGGCTCTTTTGCAGGACTATGAGCTTCTGACAGAGCTGGATTTTATTTTTGCAAAGGCTTCCCTGGCAAAGGCACTGAAGGCCACGAGACCTTATTTTAATACTAAGGGAGAGATCAACATCAAAGAGGGCCGTCATCCCCTTCTGGATCCAAAGCGCGTGGTCCCTGTGAATATTCGTCTTGGAAAGGACTACGATCTATTGATTGTAACCGGCCCCAATACGGGCGGAAAAACCGTGTCCCTGAAAACCGTAGGTCTTCTGACCCTTATGGGGCAGGCCGGGCTTCAAATTCCCGCCGCTCCCCACTCGGAGCTGGCCTTATTCGAAGCCGTGTATGCGGATATTGGAGATGAGCAGAGTATTGAGCAGTCCCTAAGCACCTTCTCCTCCCATATGACCAATATTATCCGTATCCTTAAGGAAGCCTCTCTCAACTCTCTGGTGCTCTTTGATGAGCTCTGTGCGGGAACAGACCCAACGGAGGGTGCGGCCCTGGCCATCTCCATTTTGTCTCATCTGCACAAAATGGGAATCCGCACCATGGCTACCACCCATTACAGCGAGCTGAAGGTATTTGCCCTCTCTACTCCCAGGGTGGAGAATGCCTGCTGCGAATTCAATGTGGACACGCTTAGTCCTACCTATCGCCTCTTAATCGGCATTCCGGGCAAGAGCAACGCCTTTGCCATTTCCTCCAAGCTGGGGCTCCCTGATTTTCTCATTGAAGAGGCTAAGCAGCACTTAAGCGAGCAAAATGAAAGCTTCGAGGATCTGCTGGCAGATCTGGAGATCAGCCGCCGAACCAGCATCCAGGAGCAGGAGGAGATCCGACTTCACAAGGAAGAGATTGCCCGTCTGCGGGCCGCCCTGGAGAAGAAGCAGGAACGGCTTGAGGATCAGCGGGAGCGCATCCTGCGTGAGGCCAACGAACAGGCTCGAAAGGTGCTTCAGGAGGCCAAGGCTTATGCGGATCAGACCATGAAGGAATTCCACAAATTCGGCAAGTCCAACATTTCCGTAAGCGAAATGGAGGCAGAGCGTGCCCGGCTGCGAGAGCGTATTCAAAAGACGGAAGAAAAGCTGTCCTTAAAAAAGGAGCAAAAGCCCAAAAAGCAGGTCAAGCCCTCCGCCCTTCATCTGGGGGATTCCGTTCGCGTTTTAAGCTTGAATCTTACGGGCTCTGTCTCCTCCCTGCCGGATGCAAAGGGAAACCTTTTTGTACAAATGGGAATCCTGCGCTCCCAAGTAAATATCTCAGATTTAGAGCTTATTGATGAGCCGGTGAGCACCGGTAAAAATTTCAGCAAGAGCGGTACGGGCAAGATTAAGATGAGTAAATCCGCCAGCATCAGTACGGAGATCAATCTCATCGGCATGACCGTAGACGAAGCCCTGGCACAGCTGGACAAGTATCTGGACGACGCGTCCCTGGCACATCTTCCCTCTGTGCGCATCGTCCACGGCAAAGGAACCGGCGCCCTTAGAAAAGCAGTCCACAATCATCTAAAGCGCTGCAAATACGTAAAGTCCTTCCGCCTGGGAGAGTTCGGAGAGGGAGATGCCGGCGTTACCATCGCAGAATTTAAATAAGGAGACAGATAGTTATGGTAGCAAAACAGAAAATTCTCATTGTTGATGACGATACAAATATTGCGGAGCTTATCTCCCTTTATCTTACAAAGGAATGCTTCGAGACTATGATGGTGCATGACGGGGAGGAGGCCCTGGCTGTCTTTGACTCCTTCCAGCCCAACCTGATTCTTCTGGATCTGATGCTTCCGGGCATTGACGGCTACCAGGTTTGCCGGGAGATCCGCGCCAAGTCTGCCACTCCCATCATTATGCTTTCCGCCAAGGGAGAGGTCTTTGACAAGGTTCTGGGGCTGGAGCTGGGGGCCGACGACTATATCATCAAGCCCTTCGATTCCAAGGAGCTTGTGGCGCGTGTGAAGGCGGTACTACGCCGTTACCAGCCGGCAAAGTCGGAGCCTCAGAAGTCCTCCGCCAAGGTGGTGGAATACCCGGATCTGGTGATCAATCAGACCAATTATTCCGTTCTCTATCAGGGACGGTCCGTAGATATGCCCCCCAAGGAGCTGGAGCTCCTCTATTTCCTTGCCTCCTCCCCCAACCAGGTCTTTACCAGGGAGCAGCTTCTGGATCACATCTGGGGCTATGAATATATTGGAGATACCCGCACCGTAGACGTACACATCAAGCGTCTCCGGGAAAAGATTAAGGATCACCCTACCTGGAGCTTATCCACAGTATGGGGGATTGGCTACAAATTCGAAGTAAGAGGCTGACAGATTTATGAAACACTCCCTTTACCTGAAGTTTATACTGACCTATGTGGTTTTTGGCTTTTTATGCTTCTTTATCATTGCCACCTTCAGCTCCCAGATGACCCTGAATCATCTCACCTCGGAAAAAGCGGAGAGTCTTTATAAAGAAGCCAACTACATTTCTACCAACTTTGTGCGAAGCTATTATTCCAGAAGCTCCGACACAGATTCCCTGCGGGCCATTCATGGGCAGTTCCAGGCTTTGGACACCTATCTTGGCGCCTCTATCTGGCTTTTGAATTCGGACGGAAGTATCTTGGTGGATTCTGAAACCGGCTTTACGGAGGACGCCGCCTTTCCCATGAGCGATTTTGATCCCACCGATATGGGAAACCGCTATTACACCATCGGCAATTTTTACAATACCTTTGAGGAAGAAATGCTGTCCGTGGCTGCTCCCATTACGTATAATTTCAGGACCAGAGGCTATGTGTTGATTCACACCCCCCTATCCTCCATTGAGCATCAGCGGGATCAGCTTTTAAATATTACCTACCTCACCGTTTTGCTGGTATTTCTTCTCTCTCTTTTGGTGCTGGCCGTGTTTACCTTTACCGTGTACCGGCCCTTGATGAAGATCACCGAGGCCGCCCGGCAGTATGCACAGGGTAACTTCAAATACACCCTGGAGATCTATGAGGAGGATGAGATTGGCCAGCTCTCGGACACGCTGAACTTTATGGCCCATGAGCTGCAGGAAACCGACGAGTACCAGAAAAAATTCGTGGCGAATATTTCCCATGATTTCCGCTCTCCCCTGACCTCTATCAAGGGCTACCTGGAGGCAATTTTAGACGGTACCATACCGCCGGAAATGCAGGAAAAATACTTGAACACGGTCCTTATGGAGACGGAGCGGCTAAACAAGCTCACCAGCGGCCTTTTGGCCTTAAATTCCTTTGACACCAAGCGGAATCGGCTGGATATCACAGATTTTGACATCAACGCAGTGATCAAAAATACCATCGCCTCCTTTGAGGGCCAGTGCCGTGAGCGCCGCATTACCCTGGAGCTTCTCTTTGATGCCAAACAGCAGTACGTCTCTGCTGATATGGGTAAAATTCAGCAGGTTATGTATAATCTGATTGATAATGCCATTAAATTCAGCCCAAACGATTCGGTGATTACCATTGAAACCACCCTGCGCCACGAAAAGGTCTTTATCTCCGTAAAGGATGAAGGCATCGGTATTCCCAGGGACAGCATGAAAAAAATCTGGGAGCGGTTTTACAAGACAGATGCCTCCCGGGGCAAGGATAAGCGGGGAACCGGCCTGGGGCTGTCCATTGTGAAGGAAATCATTACCTCGCATGGGGAGCACATCAATGCCATTTCTACGGAAGGGGTGGGGACGGAATTTATCTTCACTCTGCCCCGTGTGCCGGAATCTGAGGAGACATAAACCCATTATCCATTTATACGAAAAATGTTACCCTTTCAAAGGAGGTTCTACCAGATCATGAAGAAAAAGACGCTCAACCACACCCTTTGCAGGCGTTCTATTGCCCTGCTTCTCACCCTTTCCTTATCACTTACCTCCCTGACCGCCTGCAAGTCCGGGAAGAAGGCGGAGGCGGAACAGGAACGCTTTGATTCCTTTACCAATGAGGTGTTTGCTTCCGATATCACGGAGAATATTATGAATCTCCACTGGACCTTAGCATTTCCTGAAAATTTTGGAATTGAGGACTACGAAATATCCTTTGGCAGCTTTTCTAAGGAATATGAGGAGGAATCCTATAGGGAGCTTCGGGATATGATGAAGGATCTCAAGGAGTTTGACTACGATCTGCTGACGGAGCAGCAAAAGCTGACCTATGATATTTTAAGAACCTATGGGGAGGATAATCTAAAGACAGAAGATTTCCGCCTCTATTACGATTATCTGTCGCCCACCAATGGGGTGCAGTCTTACCTGCCTACCCTTCTGGCGGAATACAAGTTCTACAAAAAGCAGGATGTGGCGGATTATCTGGACACCCTGCGGCTGTTTCCCGACTATTTCAAGGATCTGATTGCCTTTGAGCAGGAGCAGGCGGACAATGGATTTTTTATGCCGGATTTTGAGGCTGACAAGGTCATAGATCAGTGTCAGCTGTTTATGGAGGACCCGGAAAACCACTATCTCATTGACAGCTTCAATCTGCGTCTTGAGGAAACGGATTTTCTCACGGAGGAGGAAAAGGAAGGCTATCGGGCAGAAAATAAGGAGCTGCTTCTTGGCTCGGTGATCCCTGCCTACGGTTATCTGGTGGATGAGCTGGCAAAGCTGAAGGGCTCTGCCGAAAATGACGCCGGCCTGTGTTATTTTGACAATGGCCGAGAATTTTATGAGCTTCTTGTGCGGGATTCCACCGGATCTGATAAGTCCGTAGAAGAGTTTGAGGAGCTGATTCTTACGAATCTGCAAAATGATTTGGAGACCATCTGGGAACTGGGCCTGGAGGAAGAGGATTTTGACCTTATGATGGAGTGTCCTGTAGAGCTTGAGGACCCCTATACGGTTCTGAATCAGCTAAAGGAAGGAATTACTGCGGATTTTCCGGCTTCAAGCGAGCTTCCCTTTAAGGTCAGCTATGTTCCGGCCTCTATGGAGGAGTACATGAACCCGGCCTACTATATTCTTCCTCCCATTGATTATTTGGAAAATAACGCAATTTATATTAATAACAAGCATTCCAGTGATGACATTGAGCAGTTTGTCACCCTGGCTCACGAGGGCTTTCCGGGGCATCTGTATCAGACCACCTATTTCTATGGCAAGGAGCCCTCTCCCATTCGCAAGCTTTTTGGCTTCTCCGGGTATACGGAGGGGTGGGGAACCTATGCGGAGATCTATGCTTATCGGCTGGCCGGCCTGGACGAGAAGATGCTAAGATTGAATGAATTGAACAAAACCTATACCCTTGCTCTTTACTGCCTGACTGATATTGGTATCAATTATGAGGGCTGGACCTTTGAGGATACACAGGAATTCCTTGGCGTTGATGAGGAGACCTGCCGGGAGGTCTATGAGATGATGGTGGAAGAGCCTGCGCTCTATCTGGCTTATTATGGGGGGTATCTGGAATTTGTGGAGCTTCGGGATAAGGCGGAGGAGACACTGGGGGATAAGTTTGATCTGAAGGAATTCCACACCTTCCTGCTGGACATCGGGCCTGCGCAGTTTGAGATTATTGAGGAGCGGATGGAGGAGTGGATGAAGGAGCTGTAAAAAATCTCCTGTCATCTGCCTTTGGGTGATGCAAAGTATTCTCCTATAGTTCCGGATACATGATAATTAACGTAAATTGACAGTACAAAAGAGGAAACAGGGATGCTCGATATAATTCTTTTAATAACACGTGAATTAATACGCGGTGCTTCCGAAGAAATCATTCAGGAAAAACTATCTTATATTCTAAAAAAAATTCCCGGCTTAGAATATATGGATGAATATATTAAAAATTTATTGGAAGAAAAATCCGGAATAAGACGGGCCCTATCAAAAAAAAGTATTATATCTCAAGGTATCTCGGAAGCACATGTTGATTATGTAATGGAAGAAATTAGTGTTTTTACTTCAGAGGTTTCAATAACAGGTGAAATGCGCAGTCAGTGTGAATATGAGACCACAAAGCTTGCGTGTTTCTTATGGACGGAATATCTCAGGGTAAATGCTCATAAAAAAAATATTGAATATGAAGATGAGATTAAAAAGGGATTATATATTGTTGCAAAAGCATGGAATGAACCACCGGAAGAAGGCAAAGAGCCCTATATAGAATTTTTAAAAAGAATAGATACAAAAGTTAGAATTACCTTAACAGAAGTACAGGATACAAAAGAATATGCAAAAGACACAAATGATATGGTAAAAGGCATGGTTACCAGCGTTGAAAATACTAAGGATATGGTAAAGGAAATACATCAATGTTTACTTAACAAAAGCAATGAAGAGATTCAAATTTGCAGTGTTGAAACAGGCAAAATCCATAGCGTGCAGACAAATGCCTCCCTGGTTCCGTTATCAGAAGACCTGTCCGGAGAGAATGTATTTAATGAAGTGAATGCCCTGCCAGACGAGTTAAAAATATGTCTTGCAGCTTTTGGAGATGAATTTCAAAACGATGTAGACAGCCTCAAAAAATTTATAGATGAACAAAACAGTTGTCAGAACGCCATCCGACTGACACTACAATGCTATAACAGTAAAACAGAATCAGATATTCAGAAATGTAAATATTGTTATATACTGATTGGGGAACAAATTGACGACGCCATTCAGGAAATATACAACCAGGCTTGCCAGCAGAATTCCACTACTGTCTGTCCCCCAAAAGATATACATTTTCGCCTGTTCTTTAAAAATATATCCGGTGAAGCAATACTGAATGACAATAGCACCAGAAAAGAACTGGAAGACAGATATAAAAATGATTTTAGCCAAGCTCCTCTTTATTTTAATCATATTAACAGAATAAAACTGGATATTTTGCAAAATTTAAGAGAAGAGGCACCAGATGTAGCGTTTTCTACAAGCTCTATTCTACAGTTTAAAAACAATGCGGACTTTAATGAAGCAAACAAAAGACTCACAGCTTTACAGGAACAATATAAAGAGCTCAGTGAAAATGAAAATTTGTCCCATAACACGGAAGCTCTGGGAAAAGAACTGGATGCCCAAAGAGAATTGGTCAAGAAGATGGAAAAAGACATATGGGACAATTTAAATCTTCTGACAGATAAATTGCACAATAAAAGTTCTATGGATGCAAGGGAAGCCCAGGCAATTGAAAGCGTTATTGAATATGGCGATTATGAAAAGGCCGACCATTTACTGCACGATAAAAAATGGAATCAGCAAGTAGCTGTTTTAGAGCAACATATGGCTGCGCAGAAGGAAAAGATGAGGCAGTTTATCTCATCCCAGAGGACATTAATTTCCAATTTAAAAGCGCGAGATACCAATAACATACAGAAAGAGGAAATCATTAATATATATGAGCGTATTACGGAACTTTCAAAAAAGTGGCAGATAGAATATGTCACATTATATGAATTTGCCGAGTTTTTGTTAAATCAACGCCAATATGAAAAAGGAATCGCTATTGGCGAGAATTTAAAATGCTTGTATGGATTGTCTGAATATACCTTGGCTGAAGATAACGTCAAGCTATTAAAGCTATTGGGCGATTTATATTATGGTATTAAAAAATATGACAGCGGAAAAAGAAATTATGAAGAGGTATTTCAAATTTTCCAGCTTGGTGCTTGTAAAAACCAAGAACTGCATGCAAAAGCGTATAATGATTTGTCCAAGTTGTTTTGGAAAACCAATCAGCTCGCAGAGGCACAAAAAGGATTGGAAAAAAACATTCAAAGCTTAGAAAGCTTAGCACAATTGGAGCCCCAAATATATGAACCGGTACTGGCTTCTTCCTATAATTATATGGGAATTTTACAAAATCGGAAGAATCGTTTAGATGAGGCAATAAAGCATCATCACCAAGCTTTAAAAATACGCAAAAGACTGGCAAAAAAAAGTTCATCTTACAATTTTCAACCGGAATTGGAGCTTTCGATTACATATAATAACCTTGCTTTTGTCTATAAAAAAATGGGAAAGTATGAGGAAGCAGATAAAAATTATAAAAAGTCAATAGAGATACGGGAACGAAATGAAAAAAAGAATCCTTCCGTTTATAGGCCTGCACTGGCATTGGTATATAGCAATTATTCAGTATTACTGAATGTAAACGGGAAAAGTAAGGCGGCACAGGAATATTGCCAAAAGGCCTATGATATACGCAATGAACTTGTACACACGAATCCGTCTTATGAAGTTGAGCTTGCCAATACTTTACATGAATATGGAATCATATTGACTGATTTAGGTTTATATCCGCAAGCAAAAGCATACCTGGAGAAAGCAATCTGGATACGGGAAAAATGGGAAAGCAAAGATAAAATGACATATGGACTGAATCTGGCAGAGTCTTACTGCTGTTATGGAAAGCTTCTGATTCAAATGGGAAATTTTCCGGTAAATAAAGAATATTACAGAAAAGCAGAGCAAAATATGAAGCAGGCTTGCGATTTCTGTAACAAGTATGCCCAAGAAAACAAAGGATATGATATTGATAAAATATCAGAAATATATCAAGCTTTTGCAGAGTTTTTGAGTAAAGAGCTGGGAAAACATTCCGAAGCAAAAGAGTACTACGAAAGGGCCATAAAAGGATGGCGGCAATTATCCAAACAATGCCAGCAAGTTTTTGATCCCAAGCTGCAAAAAGCGAAAGAATCCTTGGAAGAATTGCAGGTATATATTTCAGAGGATTTTTAGTCAAAGCAAAAATGAGGTAAATTATGTGCGATAACCAAAATGTTCCTTCCCACGAAGGTTTCAACAGAGCGGAATGGGTTGCTTTTGTGGAAAAAATGAACATAACTGATGTGAATGTAATAGATATGCTCAATAATACACGTCCTGAAGCAAAGGAAGAATTTCTCACTGCCCATGAGCTGTCCCGACCGAACAACGTTTATGCACAACTGGATATAAAACGTGTAGAAAAAAATATCAATACGATTATAGCATTAAAAAAAGAATTAGGATCATTAAGAATTCCAAAAAAGCAAAAAGAGATAGCATTACTGATTCTGGGGGATAATTTGAAAAAGAACAGGTTCGTGCATGTCAATTATCTTTATAATCACTCCTCCCCGAATAACAGAGAAGTTTTAGCCCAAGAGCATTACCGAGCCAATATTGATTTATACGGAAAGCCTGATGAAAATGTATTCTGGTCAATTTTAGGCGAGAAGCTTTCAGCTATTCCTGTTGGAGATCTTTCAAAGGAGGACAAAATCATGTACGGGGAGCTGATTGAAATGATCGGTCCTGTACAAAAAGCAGAAAGTAAGATTTTCAGACCCCAGAAGGAAACAGTAGATTGGTTTTCTTTTGTCATCCAAACCTTTTTTACAGGATTTCTGTCACATATTCCCAAGGGACAGAAAAAATTTTCCATAGCGGAAGCCTGCGCAATTACAAATGAGATTATATCTTCAGAATTTGGACTTGGTTCGGAAACAGGTCTGGGGGCAGACAGTTGGATGGCTATGGTGATTTCTTCTGGTGCAGTGGCTTCTACGGATTGTGAGCAAAAATTAATCCGTTTTCCCGGACAGCGCAGTCGTGGAGATTACACCAGAGAGGAACTTAAAGCTATCATCATACATGAGCTTGGCGTTCATATGCTTCGCTCCCTGCCTTATGAAGCCTGCAAGATCCAGTCCCTTGCTTTTGGATTTCCAGGATACGAGGCCTTCGAGGAAGGTGTGGCAAAAGCTGCTGAACAGGCCATTAATCATCGATATGAGGATTCCGGCCTTTTGCATTATATCAGTATCGGTCTGGCATATTTCTTAAGAAAAAATTTCAGAGAAGTATTTGAAATTCAACACCGCATTGAACATCTTACAAAAGGTGAACCTGATGGGCGATGTTTTGATTCCGTGCAACGGGCTTTCCGCGGAACGGACGAACTTCCCAATCATAAAGACCTCATATATTACAATGGCGTCAATGAGGTATGGAAATATATTGAAGATCACTTGAATGATGCGGATTTAATGGATCAATTATTTTTAAGCGGAAAGACCTGTATGAATGATAAAATCCATGAAAGGATTATTTATGCGGTGCGCACCGGTGAATATTTTTAGTCGCTCTCTAATCTCTCCAAAGCAAGAGCCTATTACTTTTATGTGCTTTTCTCCTGCAATCTTTGTTTCCTAGGCTAGTCAAAGAGAAATACAGGGATTTCATAAAAAATTTACGGTAAGAATGTAGATTCTCTTAGTCACACATCTCCTTCGAAATGAATGTGTTATTAGCCTAACCAATTAAGATTACTCCCTTGCTGGATGCAAAAAAGGCTCATCACGCAACTGTGCGTAATAAGCCCGATAGCTTTATATTTTATTTTCCAATGAGAACCTTTTTCCCACAGTAAGCAAAGCCATACTTGCGTATTTTTTCCTTGGGAACTCCTTTTTCTACAAGCATTGCCTCATAGTCCTTCTCCTCTATCTGCTGCAATGCCGCCTTTACAATGTCGGACAGTTCTACCAGCAGTCCCAGTACAAAGCCATGGTAAAAACGCTCCGGCTCTGCAGCGTCTGACGGCTTGTTTTTACGGTGTCAAAGCTGCTGAAGGTTTCCAGCGCTACCCTCTTCATGTAATAGTTCATGGCCTTTAAATCGTTGGACAGCAAAGCCTTGATAAAGTCATTATAATTATGAGCTTATCCCCAATATCTTAAAAAACCCCTCCTCCAAATCCCCCCAATCCGGATTCCTGTCATCCGCCATATCCTTTGCAATCCTCCCATACCTCGCAAGCTCATCCTCAATAAACCTCTGAATCACCGGCAATCTTGGATGCATGTCCTTTTCATCACTCTTTGCCTTTTTCACCAGCATCTCATCAATTTCATCTCTCAATTCCCTGGGAAGCTCCTGCCGAAGCAACTCCTCAAAGCTCACCGGAGGAATGGCATGGTTATTCTCCACATACAGGCATGCCAGGAGAGGCCGCAGGGCATAAATATATTTCTTATACCTCACCTCATCCCCTTGAAGATACTGCTGATATGTCCCATTTGCCGTTCCATAATAATGATAAAGGGCTGCCTTCTCTGAAAAATATTGCCTGCAGCACTGGTAAATCTCCTCCCACTCCTTCGTAGTCTTATAAATGACAGGGGAGCCTGCCCACTCAAAAAGCGTAGCATTTCCCCTGTGAAACTGAACCAATGCCTTCTTCAAATCCCATCCGTTAATATCCCATACTTCATCCAACTGCCACTCAATCACGTCTCTTTTTTCCTGCAAGCTTAAATAATCCTTCGCTTCTCTCACATAGATAAATCTCACATCATAATCGCTGTCCGGAGATTCCACACCCCAGGCCCGGCTTCCCGATTCCACTGCATAAAGGACCTGAACCTTCTTCCTCTTTTCAATCTCCGCAAGCTTGTCTTGAATTTCCTGTCTTATATTTCTCATCAAAAATCACCCTCTATCGCTCTTAGGTTCACATATTCCACAAATCGCTCAACAGCCTCCATATCCGGATGGTCCGGCAGACGGCTATTTTGTACTGCCGCATCCAGACACTTCTCATAATCTGTCAGAATCTCATAAAACTCCTTAGAAAAAGTTTTATCCTCCTTTTGGAAATCACCCCGACGAATACTTCTCAGCAGCTCCAAATCATCCGTCCTGTGAGTTCTGATCTCCCCCTTTTCCAGAATATCAACAGCCATCATAAACAGACGGATCAAATGCATGGCATGCTTATTTAAATGATTGTCATCCTTCTTTTTATTGCGCTTGCCTAATTTGTCATAATCCCGGATAACATTGTTCATGGCCTCCAGCATATTCTCATAATCCCGCAAAGGCAGATGCCGGTATTCTGCATCAATGAACAGCTCCGTCTCAAGCTCCGGATTCTCCGACTTGTCAATGTAGATGTGGATATTCCCCTTATCAAACAGTTCATTTTTCCGTCTGAAATCCTCCAGAGCATTCTTTACGGAATTGAAAATGTGCTGCTCCCGTTTCTGCTGCGGCATAGAATCTCTAGCAATTGCATTTTGTAAGCGGCGAAGCTGTGCGCTGGCATAGCCACCAAAGGATTTAGCTGCCCTCTTTGACAGAAACAGACTCTTATTTTCTAACAGCAGCTCCCCCAAGGGCCTTTTGATAAGATACTGCTCCTCATCCAGTCCCAACAGCTCAATGGTGTTTGGGTTGCATTCCAGAAGCAGCTTAATAAGCTTATTAAAGGAATAGATCACCGTATCCGTATTCTTATCCTCATACTGCTCAAAGTCAGTCAGTCCCAAAAGATCTGAGGGCAGATTCAATGTCACTCCCCGGAAGTCAATGTCGCTGTCCCCGCGATTCGTCCCATAGGCGTAGCTTCCCCCAAGTCCCAGGAGAATTATGCGTCTGTCAAGCCTTGGGTTCGTTCTTAAAAAATCGTACTCCGCTGAATTCAGAAGCTTTCTAAAGTCCATTTTATCACCCCTCATTTATCAGACCAACGGCCCGCTCCCCAAAACACACCAAAAATACAGCAAGGCCGCCGGCCCGACAATGCTCTCGTCCGGTACGGCAGCCTTACTCTGATACACCGGTATTTATGCAACGCTGTACCGGTGCAATATTGACAGCTATCCTCTATAGTAATTAATCAGACAACCCTTCAAAATAATCTCGCACTCATCATCCGTCAAGGCGCCCAGGCGAAGAGCCACCTCTCTCTCCTGATCCCCGTTCACATAAGCCTTCACTTCACTTCTGTTCTCCTCAATAACCTTACGAATCTCCGGAATAAACAGGAAATCTCCTTTGGCAAACGGCAGCTCGCCCTCGTCAATCAGGAAGGGCAGCATACCCCAGTTAATCAGGTTGGAGCGGTAGCGCTTGGTGGCATAGGAATTGGCGATGTTCGCCCAGCCTCCCAGCACCTTCTGACAGGAGGCCGCCTGCTCTCTGGCAGAGCCGTCTCCCGGCTTCACGGCAAATATAGTGCTTCCCACACCCAGGTTGGTTTTATCCACGCCCGGATACCAGGGATTCAATGCATCAAAGATCCCCTTCAGCTCCGGAACCGCCTCAGCCGGACACTCCCCTGCCTCAATGGCCTTCTGGGCTGCCTGGATCTCCTTGGCATTCCCTACATAAGCCGGGTCCTTCCTGGAAAGGGTAAACTCCGCAAGCCCAAGTGGATTGGAGCGGTAGGAGGAGGTCTCACCGGAGGGAATCAGCTCATCCGTGGTCGTAACGGGATCGTGAATCTCGGAAACCACCTTCAAAATCATATGCTCCGGCAACGGCGACATGGCCGGCCAGTCCTTAATATTGGGGCCAAACTTAATCTCCACATCCGGGTCAGCCACGCCCTTGCTGTCAAATACCCGGTTCTCATAAATCTTACTGTCAAAGAAATATCGTGGGTTGGTGTACTTTACATCCACCTCCGTAGCCGCCGTCAGATAGCCCTTGTTCGCCGCCGTAGCCGCAATAGAGCGGGCGTCCATCAATGCCACGGACGCAATCTGACCGTTCTGGAGCTTGGAGCCCTCCCGGTTGGGGAAGTTCCTGGTGGAATGGCGGATACTGAAGCCATTGTTGGACGGCGTATCACCGGCGCCGAAGCAGGGGCCGCAGAAGGCCGTCTTCATAACCGCGCCTGTCTCCATCAGCGCTGCCGCCGCTCCATTTTTCACCAGCTCCATGTTAACAGGCATACTGGCCGGGTACACACTTAAGGTAAATTCGTCCGGTCCAATGCTTGCACCCTTTAAAATGTCAGCCGCCGCACAGATATTCTCAAAGCCACCGCCTGCGCAGCCGGCAATGATTCCCTGATCCACATACAGCTTTCCGTCACGAATCTTGTCCGTCAGGCGGAAGTCCACTGCATCCCCCAGGCTCACTAGAGCCTTTTTCTCCACATCCCGGAGAATATCGCCCAGATTTTCCTTTACCTCCTCAATGGTATAGGTGTTGCTTGGATGGAAGGGCATTGCGATCATGGGCTTAATGGCGCTCAAATCCACATAAATCATACCGTCATAGTAAACAACGGCTCCCGGATTCAGCTCCTGATAGTCCTCGCTTCTTCCGTGAATCTCATAGAACTCCTTGATCACGTCATCTGTTTTCCAGATAGAGGACAGGCAAGTAGTCTCCGTAGTCATTACATCAATGCCAATTCGGAAATCTGCGCTGAGATTTTCCACACCGTCTCCGATGAATTCCATAACCTTATTGTTTACATAGCCCTTTTCAAATACTGCACCGATAATAGCCAGGGCCACGTCCTGAGGGCCTACCCCCTTCTGTGGCTCCCCGGTGAGATATACTCCTACAATGCCCGGCATGGGGATGTCGTAGGTCTTGTTAAGAAGCTGCTTTACCAGCTCCGGACCGCCCTCTCCCATGGCCATGGTTCCCAGGGCTCCGTAGCGGGTATGGCTGTCCGAGCCGAGAATCATCTTTCCGCCTGCCGCAAGCATTTCACGGGCAAACTGATGGATAACCGCCTGGTGCGGGGGTACATAGACGCCGCCGTACTTCTTGGCGCAGGTTAAGCCGTACATGTGGTCATCCTCGTTGATGGTTCCGCCCACAGCGCAAAGGCTGTTGTGGCAGTTGGTCAGCACATAGGGGATGGGGAAACGCTCCAGTCCCGATGCCCGGGCTGTCTGAATGATGCCCACAAAGGTAATGTCGTGGGAGGTCAGCTTGTCAAACTTGATCTCCAGTTTTTCCATATTGTCGGATGTATTGTGTGCCTCCAGGATTCCATAGGCAATGGTCTGCTTTTTGGCCTCCTCCTTGGAGGGCGCCTTGCCAAGCCTGCTCTCCAGGACGCTTACCGCGTCTCTGCTGTCCGGGATAATCTCTGTTCCGTTCAGCACATAGGCTCCGCCTTCAAATAATTGAATCATATTACTCCTCCTATTAAAAATTGCTGCGCAATGGCGCTAAAGGGTAAAGCCGCTTCGACTTTACCGTCCAGCAGAAACTATTTCAGGGAAACACTTAACATTTCTCAGCTGGACGATTCCAGTTCCGTTAAATTGCCGGCCAAGGCAGTACGCCTTGTCCGGCAACACTAAGCTTATTATAAATAGGGCCAACCAAGATTGCAAGTTTATTCTGTGAGAATTTCCTCCTGAGGGCTCAGGCTCACGGGATTTTCCCTGGCGGGGCTCTCTTTTACCGCTTCCTCTTTAGCGGCCTCCGGGAAAATAATCGTTACCTTGAACAGATCCCCGTCCAGATAGATGTCAAAGCTTCCCTTCTGCAATTCCGTCAGAGTCTTGGTGATGGACAGCCCCAGTCCGCTGCCCTCGGTGCTTCTGGCCACATCACCCCGGATAAAGCGCTCGGTCAGCTCTCCTGCCTCGATATTCAGCGGCTGCTCGGAAATATTCTTAATATGAAACCGCACCATATGCCCCACCACTGTCAGCTCTACATAAACCCTTGTACGGGGCATGGCATACTTGGCCACATTGCCGTACAGATTCTCAATAATCCGCCAGAGCCTGCGCCCGTCAGCCTCTATAATCACCGGCTCCTTGGGCATATTGACCACAAGCTGCAGCTCCCGCTCCTCAAACTTCTCGCTGAATTCTCCGTTGGTCTGATTAATCAGCTCCTGGAAATTAATCCTCACAAGCTCCAGCTTCACATTTCCGGAGCTAATCTTGGAGGCCTCCACCAGATCATCCGTCAGGTGCTTCAGACGCTGGGACTTATCCTCCAGAATGGCAATGTAATTTCTCGCCCTCTCATTCTGAATATCCTCCCGCTTCAGCAGATCCACATAATTGATAATGGAGGTGAGAGGTGTCTTGATATCGTGGGACACATTGGTAATGAGATCCGTTTTCAGGCGCTCATCCTTGACGCTCTGCTCCACAGCCGTGGAAAGTCCCTCGCCAATGCGGTTCACCGCCTGGGCCATCAGCAGGCTGTCCGCAGACAGCTTTTCTATGGGAATCTGATAATTCAAATCTCCCTCCGAGATCTTACGAATTCCATCAAGAATCTGCTTGCGCTGCTGTGCCTGTTGCAGCAGAAGCACGCCCACTCCAATATCCAGCAGGATAATCAGCAGAATCCCCAGGCTTCCCAGAAGGAGAAGCAGCCCATTTGCCACCAGAAACAGTACATAGGAAAGCATCACCTTGGTGGTGACCTTCCAGCCGCTTATCATCCGGCTTAAATGCTCCAAAACCACATAGATCACACTGTTATTCCAGAGGGTCCTGGTCTTAATGCGTCTCACCAGGCTTAAATATCCGCAGAGGAACAGGAAATTCAGGGAAAAGGTAAGCACTCCTCCAAAAACTCCGGCCTCCCCAATGCCATTTACCCGATCATACATCAGCGCCCCCGAAAACATCACCAGCCAGGCAGGGATCACCAGAAGCAGCACCGCCCATTCCGTTCTGACTCGGTCAAATCTGGTAAGGCTTACACTCTTATCCTCCTCCTCAGTTCCACGCCCCGTAGCCAGGGTCAGATAAACCAGGGTCAAAAGATACAGAACACCGCCCAGAATCACCCCATACACGGACATCCGGCTGATGGGACGTATCTCCTCGTACTGCTGCTTGTACGCCTGGAGATTGTCACTTGCCACATAGCTGGGATCAATGGCAATGGCCATAATATAATTCCCCTCCACCGACATGGGAAAGTCCTTCAGATAGCTGCTGAATTCGCTTAGAGCAACAGGCATATGGCTGGCCTCAAAGCTCATATCCGAGCTGTCAAATATGAGATAGTCCCCATGCTCCCGGATATAATCCAGAAGGCTGTTCCGATCTACAAGCTCTGTCTTTCCAAAGCTTTTGATATTGGTGATGGTTTTTTGGTCATAGTCCTCCTTTGTCACCCGGTTCACACCCTCCGGCAGCACCAGATAGCGCATGTTGGTCATGCTGGGACTAAAAAGCTCCAGATTTTCTTTGTAGGAATAATAGTCATTATATATATTGTTCAAAACCTGCTCCAGAGACGCATAAATATCCTGCAGCTCCTGGGTGGACAGCTTCTGAGCCTCCGCATAGGAAATAATATCCTGGTACTCTGCTGGCGCATAGCGCTCCACTACCGCCTGGATTTCCTCCACATTCTGAATGACCGCCTGCCCAAAGATCCCCTCCCCAAACAGATCCGGCTCCTCCATCTCCCCCTCCGGTGTAAAGGCTTCTTCCGTCTCCAGCTCTGTTCCCTCCTCCAAGGATTCCTGGATAAAGGACAGGGCCGCGTCATAGGAAATGGAAACAGAGGCCACTGCCGTTCCGTCATCATAGATGGCCTGCTCCGTGTAGTCCTTGGAGCTTTTGGAAATATAACCCACTCTTCCATCATCATAGGTGATTTTCAGAAGCTCACTGTACTCACAGCCATCTAAGGACCAGTTCAGAAGATCCGTCATCTTATAGCAGAGCCCGCCGTCCTCCGGCTTTGTGTGCAAAATCTTATTTTCAGAGGCATACTCCTGGATATTCAATACCAGGGACGCATCATACTCCCCATTTTTCTCAAACCGGCTCTCCCGGCTGGCCGCCCGGACACACCGGAAGATCTGCTCCCTTGCTTCCCGCTGAAAATAGGCTGTGTTCTCGAAGACATCATCCTCCCGAAACAGCCGAAAACCATTATTTCCCACGGAAACCATGCACACGGCTATAGACAGCACCAGCACCACCGCACAGATTTGATTTAAAATAAGAGCCAGGGCCTTCCAGCCTCTGGAATATTCCCATCGTTTCATTCCTACAGCTTCTCCACTTTATATCCGATTCCCCATACCACCTTCAGGTAGCGTGGTTCCTTTGCATTGATCTCTATTTTCTCCCGAATGTGGCGGATGTGCACCGCTACCGTGTTGTCCGCTCCGATGGCATCCTCGTTCCAGATGCTCTCATAGATCTGATTGATGGAAAATACCTTTCCCTGATTTTTCACCAGAAGGAGCAGAATGTTGTATTCAATAGGGGTCAGCTTCACCGGCTCCCCATCTACCGTAACCTCTTTTAAATCGTCATTCATGACCAGTCCGCCGGTCTGATAGACCTTCTGACTCTCCTCTGCCGCATTGCCCAGCTTGGTGTAGCGCCGGAGCTGTGATTTCACACGGGCAACCAGCTCCAGAGGATTGAAGGGCTTTGTGACATAATCGTCCGCCCCGATATTCAAGCCCAGGATCTTGTCCGCATCCTCGGACTTGGCAGACAGGATGATAATGGGAATACTGCTTTTTTCCCGGATTTTCAAGGTTGCCCGAAGGCCGTCCAGTTTTGGCATCATGATGTCAATGATAAGAAGCTGAATCTCATGCTTCTCCATCATGCTCACCGCCTGCAGACCATCGTAGGCTTTTAAAATCTGGTAGCCCTCCTGAGATAGATAGATCTCAATAGCATCTACAATTTCCTTGTCATCATCACATACTAAAATGGTATTTGTATTCATCTTCATCACCTCTGCTCCCATTTTACCGTTTCCTCTTGATTATAACAAGGGTTTTTTAATTTTGAAGTGGGGAATTCTTAAGAATTTGTTACTATCCTTACAGTATAAAGCTAAAGTAAGAAATGAACTGCCAAGAACTGATTTGTCCTGAGATATATTGATAGAAAATTTTTCCAATTTACAAATTTATTTATTGATTCATTCTACAACTGCTTTTTACTGTCCAGAGACAGGAATTAAGGCAAAAGACTTTTCTGATGCCTTAGTTCCTGCCCCCGATATATTTCACTTGGTCTATCACAGAGTCTTTTATTTCAGATACTCCGCATACTTCTCTTCACTTGCACTAAGGAAAACAATCCCAATGATCCCCGGCCCCGTATGGGCTCCGATGGCACAGCCCACCTGGGATTCTATGATATCCCTGCATTGATATTTCTCCTCCAGCATCTCCTTCACCTTTGCACAGGTTTCCGGATCGTTGCCGTGAACGATACCGATCTGCTGCTTGTCCAGATCCACGCCCCGCTCGCCCACAAGCTCCACACAGCGCTTGAGAGACTTCATACGGCCCCTTACCTTTTCAAAGGCTACCAGAGCGCCCTCATCATTAACCTCAATGATCGGCTTGATATCCAGAACACCTCCCACCACAGCAGAGGTTCTGCTTAAGCGCCCGCCCTTATAAAGATATTCCAAAGTGTCCACCGTTACAATGTGCTCCATGTTGTCAAAGAAATAGCGGGCCGCCTCCACAATCAGCTCCTTTGGGGCGCCATTTTCCTGCATACGCAGCAGCTTTATCACGCCAAGCCCAAAGCCCATGGAGGCGCATTTGGAATCTACTATGGTAATCTGAAAGTCCGGGTATTCCTCTAAGAGCTCCTCACGGGCAAGATTTGCCGCATTGAAGGTCCCTGCAATTCCTGTGGAAAAGCACAGATAAAGCACCTCATCCCCGGCCTTTGCGTAGGGCTCAAAGTTCTCCCGAAACATGTACTGATTGATGTGGTAGGTTTTGATATCCGCACCCTCTGCCTGGATTCGGTAGAAATCCTTCGGAAAGATCGTCTTTCCGTCAAAGTAGTCCGTTCCATTAATAGTGACCGGTGTCGGGATCACATGAAGCTCATATTTGTCAATAATCTCTTTCGGCAAATCCGTTGCCGAATCCGTAATAATTTTAAAGGCCATCCGTCTTTATCCCCTTTATTCCAGTATTGTAATGCGATAATCCTTATAATTCCTCTAGCTCTTTTAACCAAATATCACTGCAGGCATCACTGGGCATCCGCAGATCGCCTCTGGGTGAAACGGCCACGGAGCCAACCTTTGGTCCGTCCGGCAGGCAGGAGCGCTTAAACTGCTGTGCGAAAAACCGCTTGTAAAAGGTGCGGAGCCATTTTAAAATCTCCGTATCCTCATAAGCCCCTGAAAATGCCAGCCTTGCCAGCCGGTAAATCTTGGAGGGTGAGAAGCCAAACCGAAGCACGTAGTATAGGAAGAAATCATGAAGCTCATAGGGCCCAACCAAGTCCTCGGTCTTCTGGGAAATTCCTCCGTCCTTAGGCGGAAGCAGCTCCGGGCTAACCGGTGTATCCAGCACGTCCAGGAGCACCTCTGAGAGCTCCGGATCCCCACAGGTGTCCGCATAGTAGCGCACCAGATGGCGCACCAATGTCTTGGGAACACCGCCGTTCACGCCGTACATGGACATGTGGTCCCCGTTGTAGGTAGCCCACCCAAGGGCAAGCTCCGACATATCGCCGGTTCCCACTACCAGTCCGCCGGTCTGATTGGCAATCCCCATGAGCACCTGGGTCCGCTCTCTGGCCTGGGCATTCTCATAAGTAATATCGTGGTTCTCCGGGTCCTGTCCGATATCCCAGAAATGAGCGTTCACGGATTCTCGGATGTCCACTTCCCTGAGAGTGGCTCCCAATTTTCTTGTGAGCTTGCAGGCATTGTCATAGGTGCGGCCTGTAGTGCCAAAGCAAGGCATAGTGATACCCATAATCTGCTCTCTGGGAAGAGACAGCAGATCAAAGGCTTTTGCCGTCACCAGCAGAGCCAGCGTGGAATCCAGACCGCCGGAAATTCCCACAACGGCTGACCAGCATCCCGTATGCTCCATACGTTTTTTAAGCCCCATAGCCTGTATGGAAAGAATCTCTTCACAGCGGCGCTCCCGATCCGACTTATCATCCGGAACAAAGGGATGGGGATCCACCTTGCGTTCCAGCTTCGTCTCGCCCAATGCCAGGTGAAAGCCCACCTCCGTATAGGTGTCATCATTTTCCACAAAAAAAGTATTCATCCGCCTGCGCTCACCTGCAAGGCGGCACACATCCACATCACCATAGGTAATCCCGTTTTGAAAGCGCTGGGAGCAGCCAAGAATCACTCCGTTCTCCGCAATGAGGTTCTCCCCCCCAAAGACCAGATCCTGGGTGGATTCCCCCTCCCCTGCGTTGGCATACACATAACCGCATACCAGCCTTGCAGACTGACCTCCGATCAGCTCCCTCCGGTAACGGCTCTTTCCAATGGTCTCATCACTGGCAGAGCAGTTGACGATCACCGTAGCTCCGGTCAGGGCGTGGCGTACACTGGGGGGCTCAGGAACCCACAGGTCCTCGCAGATCTCTGCAGCAACTACCAATTCCGGCAGCTCCGCACAGGAAAATACTATGTCAGTGCCAAAAAGTACGTATTCCTCCCCCTTGGTTTTCCGGCCAAGCCATACATATTCCACCTCACGGTTTCCAGGTGCAAAGTGGCGCAGCTCGTAGAATTCCCCGTAATTGGGCAGGTTTGTTTTGGGCACCATCCCCAGAATCTCACCCTGATTGAGTACCGCCGCCACATTGTAAAGCTTCCCCTGTTTCTCCCAGGGCAGGCCCACAAAGATCAGCGCATCCAGCTCCTTTGTAGCATCCGCTATGGTAAATAAGGTCTCTCTTGCCTGTCTGATAAGCGTCTCCTGCAAAAATAAATCTCCGCAGGTGTAGCCGGTAATGCAAAGCTCCGGAAAGACAATCAGTTTTGCTCCGTTTCCCGCCGCCTCCTTTGCCAGACGAATAATCTCTGCTCCGTTAAATTCCGGCTGAGCTACCCGAATCTTCGGCGTAATCGCCGCTGTTTTTACAAATCCATGCTTCATAATATGTCTCCTATTCCAGTCCCGCAGTCATTCTACCGCTTTGCCTTATCTAATATTTTCTTTAGCTCTTCTATATTGAAGGTATACGCCTCGTTACAAAAATGGCACTTTACCTCAATAGGCTTTCCATCCCGAATCATCTCTCGGATTTCCTTGCTGCCAATGCTGATAATGGCTTTCTCCACCCGCTCCTTGGAACAATTGCAGGAAAATGCGGTGGGAATTGTATCATTGACGGTAAGTCCAAATTCCCCCAGCAGCTCCTCCAAAATGCCCTCCGGCGTCAGCCCCCGATTTAACAGCTCCGTTACGGAGGTCATACCAGCCAGACGTTTTTCCAGTGCGTCAATTACCTTTTCCTCCGTGTAGGGCATGAGCTGTAGTATAAAACCTCCGGCCTGGCACACGGTATTGTCACGGTTCAGAAGCACCCCAAGTCCCACAGAGGAGGGAATCTGCTCGGAGGTTGCAAAATAATAGGTTAAATCCTCTGCAATCTCTCCCGTCTGAAGCTCTGTCTGTCCTACATAGGGCTCCTTCATGCCCAGATCTCGAATGACCTGGAGCATTCCCTTTCCGATAGCTCCCGACACATCCAGCTTTCCCTTGGCGTTGGCGGGAATCAGAACAGCCGGCTCATTTACATAGCCCTTGACCTGTGCCTTGGAATCGGCTGTAACGGTGATTCCTCCCAAGGGCCCGTCACCCCGGATCTGAAGGGTCAGAAGGTCCTCCTCTCCCTTCATCATAGAGCCCATCATGGCCCCTGCGCTTAAAGACCGCCCCAGGGCCGCCGTTGCCACCGGGCTGGTATTGTGAATCTGCCTGGCCCTCTCCACCATCTCCCTGGAGGTGATGGCAAAGGCCCGGATCTGATTGTCCGCCGCCGTTGCCCTTACAATATAATCTGACATTGCATTGTCACTCCTTTTATCTCCATTCTGTCCATTGTCTTTTTCACTACATAATTTACATTATTTTCCTGCCATCTCTTTCCCATGCTCCCTTGCAATCACATGGATTCTCTCTGTAAACTCCGAAGGCTCCTGCCCCGTATCGGCATCACAGATCCGCAAAAGCTCCATGCCCGCCTCCCTCAAAAGACGCTGGATCTGCTCCACAGAATAAGCCCGTTGAAAATGGGTTTCCTCATATTTCCGGTATCGCCCGTCCTCCTGCCGGATAAACAGGGTTAAATCATACTGGTTCAGCATTTCCTCCGGGTCGTAATAATTCTCCCAGATGAAGCTTCCTTCCTCCCGATTCTCTGCAATGGTGTTCTCTCCTAAAAGGTTCTCATATTTATAAACGGAATTTATGTCAAAAAGGAAGATTCCACCTGGATCCAAATAATTATTTACCAGGGAAAACACCTGCAGAAGCTCTTCCTCCTCCGCAATATAATTGATGGAATCGCAGACGCTTACCACCGCTCTTACCGTACCGTAAAGCTCAAATGCGCGCATATCCTGGAGAAGATATAAAATATCATGACCGGAAAGAGTCCGCTTTTCCACTGCCAGCTCCAGCATCTCCTCCGAGGCATCCACCCCGATCATGTCATAGCCGGCCTCCGCCAAAAGCTCTGTCAAGGTTCCGGTTCCGCAGCCCAAGTCCAGCACCAGGCCATCTTCTACCTTGTATTCCCTTAACAGCTCCACAATCCGATCCCGCCATTTTTCATAAGGAACATTGTCCATGAACAAATCATAGACCTCTGCAAAGCCGGCATATTTATTCACAACGCTTCTTCTGGTGCTCATGTGGTTCCTTTCTCTCCCGGTTTCTCATAGGGCTTCTTTCGGACTGCTGTTGATAGCTCTACCGCTATTTTTATGCATCCTTACCCGATTGTTTTTATTATATCAAATTTTTTTCAAAAAACAAGACAGCCTCTAACCGAAATCAAAGGCTGTCTGTTCCCCACTTTTTACTTACTGCTCAAAAACTTCTCTATATTGGCCATGGCTTCCTCCTCATCCTCGCCGCTGGCTGAGACGGTTACCGTCTCCCCTGCGTAAAGTCCGAGGGTCATCATCCCCATAATGCTTTTGGCATTTACCTTCTTGTTATCACTTTCCACATAAATCTCACTGCCATACTGACTTGCCACCTGTACCAGCAGCGCCACCGGTCTCGCTTCCAGACCATTTGGAATCTGAATCGTGATTTCTTGCTTAATCATAATAACCTTTCCTCCTTGTGCTCCCTTAGCTCCTCTGCAATGAGACTCAGTTTCCTCAGCCTGTGATTCACACCTGACTTGCCCACAGAAGGGGTCAGCATCTGCCCCAACTCCTTCAATGTGGCCTCCGGCTGCTCCAGGCGAAGCTCCGCTATCTCGGTTAATCCCTCCGGAAGCTGGTCAAACCCAATTGTTGCTTTGATATATTGTATATCTTCAATCTGCTTTACCGCTGCAGAAACGGTCTTATTTAAGTTGGCAGTCTCACAATTTACCTGCCTGTTCACGGAGTTGCGCATATCCTTTAAAATGCGGATATTCTCAAAGTTCATAAGGGCCACATGAGCCTCCATGACATTCAGAGCATCCACAATCTGGGCGCCCTCCTTGATGTATACGATCTGGTTCTTCTTACGATTGGTCACCCTGGCCTCAATGCCAAAGCTTCCAATCATATCACAGAGCTTATATGCCTTCTCAGGACTGTTACAGACAATCTCAAAGTGATAGCCCTTCTCCGGATCACTGACCGACCCGGACGCCAGAAAAGCACCACGGATAAATGCCCGCTTACAGCAAAGATTCTGAATCAGCACATGCTTTACGGCAGAAAGGTCCCCATAAGAAACGATCTCAAAGCTGCGTCCTCCCTTAAGACTCTTATTCTGCCTCACGGATACGTCCAGTCTTATATTAAAGGTTTTTTTCAACAATGTAAAGTACTTTCTTGCAACTGCCAGATTTTCCGTGTGCATCCGAAGCACCGAAGCGCCCGCCTGTTCCTCTGTCACCCGGCTGCAAAAGTCTAAAATTGCTGCGATTTCTGCAAGCTGGCAATGTCTGGCCCCAGGGATCTGCCTGGACAATTCTTCCTTAATTTCACTGGAAAAAGACATTTGTTACCTCATATAAATAAGCGCTCTCTGTCACAGCTCAAAAAACGAAGCTGCTATTATCATCTGCTGTTTAATGAGCTTTTACAATGGCATCTTTTTCAATATCCCGGTGCTCACACCGCACCACATAGTCTCCATTTTCCTTTAGGCGCTCATAAAGACGGTTTGCCAGAGTCACGGAACGATGCTTTCCTCCTGTACAGCCCACGGCAATGACAAGCTGATTTTTTCCCTCCTGTACATAGTTGGGAAGCAGAAAGCGAACCATATCCTCCAGCTTATCCAGAAAGCAGTGCGCCGCCTCAAAGCCCATGACAAAATCCTGTATCTCCTTATCATTTCCATTCAACCTGCGAAGCTCTTCGTAATAATAAGGGTTGGGCAGGAAGCGCACGTCAAAGACCAGATCCGCATCATTGGGAATTCCGAATTTAAAGCCAAAGGAAAGAACGGAAATAACAAGATTTCGGAATTCTCGGTTCTGTACAAATATTTTATCAAGCTCCACCCGAAGCTCTCTTGTGAGAAGGCTGCTGGTATCTATTATGTAATCCGCCTGCTTTTTCAAAAAGGTCAGACGCTCCCGCTCCTTCTCAATTCCCTCTGCAATGCGCCCGTCCCCAGCCAGGGGGTGGTTCCTTCGTGTTTCCTTATATCGCTTGATCAGCACATGGTCGGCGGCATCCAGAAACAGAATCTCATAGGTGTAGCCGGCCATGGCCAGCTCCTCCAGGGCATGCTGCAGATCACTTAACGCCTGTCCGTTGCGCACATCAATGCCCAGGGCAACCTTTGTGATCTCGCTGGTTCCCGAATAGACAAGCTCCGAGAACTTTCCCATGAGAGAGATCGGGAGATTATCCACGCAAAAATAGCCGGCATCCTCCAGCATCCGCAGGGATGTTCCCCTTCCAGCTCCGGACATGCCTGTTACAATTACAAAGCGCACACCATCCCTCCTATTCCAGTTCCGTAACACCTCTTCCAGCACCCTTCAGCTAGAACAATTTCCAGCCATAAATACATAAGTCTGTAAATTGTTCTGGCGCTGTCGAGGTATTACTGATTCCAGTTCCATAATACCAATCTATTTTAAAATCCCAACAATTTCATTTCCAGCTCTAGCTCCACTCCGAACCGGCGCTGAACCTCCTGCTGTACATGAGACACCAGTTCCAGTACATTCTGAGCCGTGGCCTCGCCCCTGTTAATCACAAAGCCGCAATGCTTCTCCGACACCTGGGCATCTCCCACACGGAAGCCCCGAAGTCCTGCGTCCATAATCAGCTTTCCGGCAAAATATCCCTCCGGCCGTTTAAAGGTACTGCCGGCGCTGGGGTACTCCAGGGGCTGCTTTCCCGTCCGGGCCTCCTTGAGCTCCTGCATCCTGGCCTCAATTGCTTCCTGATCTCCTTCCTCCAGGTCCAGGACCGCCTCCAGCACAATGTAATGCTCCCTGGCTACACTGCTGGTTCGGTATCCCAGCTCCAGCTCTTCCTTTGTAAGGCGCAGCTGTTCCCCCTGCTCCGTTAAAACAAGGGCCTCTCTCACTACATCCTTCATCTCTCCGCCATAGGCACCGGCATTCATCACCAAGGCGCCGCCCACCGTTCCAGGGATTCCGGAGGCAAATTCAAGCCCGGTAAGCCCTTCCTTCGCCGCCATATGGGCTGCCCTCACCAAAAGAGCGCCGGCTTGGGCATACAGGGTCCTGTCCTCTATGCGAATCTCATTCCAATTCTGAAATAGCTGGATAACCACACCGTCATAGCCCTTGTCGCTGACTAAAACATTGCTTCCATTTCCAAGAATATAATAGCTCTCTTTCAATGCATGGCAGGCTTTCAGTACCGCCGCAAGCTGCTCCGGTGTCCTTGGAAGACAGAAGTACTTGGCGGGTCCTCCGATCCGAAAGGTGGTATGCTTTTTCAATGGCTCCTCTGTCAGTACCTGGCCTTCTTCCCCAAGGATCTCACGTAATCTCTCATAAAACTCCTGCTTCATGCGGCTCTCCTGCTCTAAGTAATTCTCAGCACTCTCTCGAGTGGTCATACAAATACAGCTCTGTTTTGATCTAAGTATATGCCAAAACACCGGAAAGTACAACCCCTTTCCGGCGTTCTCCCCTTTTGGGAGCTTACTCTCAACAATGATTGCCCGATTTTTCCGGCTCACCTTTCACGCAGTATACACGTCCATTTGCGCTCTGCCAATAAATATATTAGATGGATTTGCCGATATAATATTCATATGGATTTGAAGCTTTCTAAAATAAGTCCCTTTAAAATTATGAAATACCTTTGTGATTTCACAAGATATACAGCAGGAAGGAGAACCGAAATGCTTACCATCGCCATATGCGAAGATGAAACATATATGCTGCGAGAATTGTACAAAAAAACGGAAAAATATGTGAAGGACAAGCAATTATCCGCAAGTATAAAAGCCTTTACCTCCGGTGAGGAGCTGTTAAAGGAAAGGTTCGCCTTTGATATTATCTTGTTGGACTGCATGCTTCCAGGCATTAACGGACTTGAAGCAGCAAAGCAATTTTCTCACAGAAGCTGTGTCATTTTCATTACCTCATATCGAGAATACGCAGTGGAGGCATTTCACCTGAACGCGGTACACTATCTCATAAAGCCGGTTACAGAACAGCATCTTTTTCTGGCACTGGACCGGGCTCTAAGCCGCACAGTACAGGCAGACAACCAGGCACTGCCTCTTATGAAAAACGGGAAAACGCAGATCATCTTTATCCGCGATATTTTATACTGCGAGGTATTTAACCATCAAGTCTGCATTCATACCGTCCACGGCACTCATCCTTATTCCGGCACCCTGGATGCCCTGGAGGCAAAGCTGGACGGGCGTTTCTTTCGCTGTCACAGAAGCTTTCTTGTAAATATGAGCAGTGTCACAGGTCAGGAAAAGGGAATGGCGATTTTGAAAAATGGAGAACACGTATTCATATCAAGGCGAAAGCAGTCGGACTTTATGCAAAAGCTGCTGAATTTCCTGAAAAATGAGGTGATATCATGACCCATACAAAAATTCTTTTCGTGGGATTCTGCCTCTGGTGGTTAGGTATCAATAGCTGCCTCTATTTTTCTGAATTTCGCTTTATACAAAATTTTACCGGAATTCACAGAAAAAGGGCTGTTGTGCCCTATGTACTGTTGAGTGACCTCCTTACCCTTCTGATGATGTACTGTCAGAGCTCTGGTATCCTCAGACTGCTTCTGCATACAGGCATTCTCTTTTGCTTTTCCCTATTAATATTAGGAATCAAGTGGACGGACGCTGTTGCTCCGGCCACGATTGTTCTGACACTTTTCACCTTTATGGAAGGCTTTCAGACCATTCTGATGCGCTGGCTTTCAAAATGTCAAATGAATTCCTTTACTGCCGTCTCCATACAACTTTTAGTCTCAGGAATACTAGTCATTCTGCTGATCATAACACTGAATTTCATTTCAAGAGCCTACGCCGATAGGGGGCAGCAAAAAGCTTCTTCCTATTTATATTCCTTACTATTTCCATGCGCCTTCATTGTGTGGGTCATCCGCAGCGGCCTGGGTCTGGATGTGTGGACACGGCCTGCACCTGCACCAAATGCATTTCTTGGAGATCCATCCAATCTGTGGGCGTTGGCATGGGTTCTGGGCGCATGTATCATCTTTTTTATTATTTTAAGACTGGTAAACAGGATCACCGTAATTTCTATGCAGGAAACGGAGCAAAAAAGGTTGGAGGATCAGATAAAAAAACAATACATCTATCTAGAGGAGGCAAAGAAAAGGAACGAAAAATACCGCATGTTCCAGCATGATATTGATAACCATTTTTTAGTTTTATCCGGCCTGCTCCATGAAAGGAAATATCAGGAGGCAGAGGCGTATTTTGAAAATCTTTGCGGTGCTTCCAGGGAACTGCTCCTTGGACTGGAAAGCGGAAATCCTGTCATAGATATTCTTTTAAAGGAGAAGATCAGCTATGCAAGCTCAAACGGGATCAAGATTCTATGGGATGTCTGCCTTCCACCCGATACCTCTGTGGCAGATATGGATTTGTGCATCATTCTGGCAAATGCAATGGACAATGCAATTTGGGCGTGTATCCGTGAAAAAATCGAGCAGCCTGAAATCTCCGTTTCCGTCCACAGACGGCACGATTTTCTTATTTTTGAAGTCAAAAATCCCCTCCCTGACACATACCAAGGCTTTCAGTATGGAACAGGGCTGAAAAATATCAAGCATACCGTTGAAAAATATGAGGGAACCATGGAAATTACAGTTGACAGAAACACGTTTCTTCTGGCGATACTGCTATGCATAAAACCGTCTGCGCACAAAGAGCCGCCGTCTGCGAAAGCCGGCTAGCGAAGACAAAGGGTGGGCCGATATACTCTATGAAAACTCGTGTGATGGCAATACGCCAATATATCTTTAGCTTGTCGTTCATAAGAAAAGGAGGTAAGTGATTATGGTAAATCATGTAAAACCGGGCTATGTAAACCCATTAACCATTACAAAAAGCAGTAAAAACGGACAGACAAATTCTCTCCTTCCAAGAGTATCAAAAAAGGTCGAAAAAAGACAAAGCTCCTTAGAGGCCCAAAAGCAATCCATTCAAAATTCACTGCTGCTCATGAAGGGAACCTCCGGTGATACAAAGGCTTCGGAAAAAACCATTGAATTTCTGGAACAGAAGCTGAAAGAAATCACCCTTGAGTTAAAAACCAACAGGCAAAAGCCCTCCCAGGAAGCGCCTGGAAATGTAAGCACTCCAATGCAAAGTAACAAAGCAACCGCTTCTCCGGCAGACGTGCATTTGCCTCCGAATAAAAGATTTGATCGCCTGGAGCTTACAGCTAAAGAACAGCGCTATCAGGTATAACTCACATAAAATACTTTACTGTTTGCAGAGAATGTTCTTTCTAAAGTGCTGCGCCCCAAGCCCTGGTATAGTAAAAAACTGCATTGTGGTTTGGGGCGCAGTACTATTTACTTTTTATCTTTGCCCAAATATCTCTTCAGATATTGTCCTGTATAGGAGACGGGCTGATCCGCCACCTCCTCCGGCGTTCCCGCGGCAATGACGGTTCCGCCCCGGTCGCCTCCTTCCGGTCCCATATCAATAATATAATCCGCCGTCTTAATCACATCCAGATTGTGTTCAATCACCACAACCGTATTTCCGCCCTCTGCCAGACGCTGCAGAATCTCCGTCAGCTTATGCACATCCGCAAAGTGCAGACCCGTGGTAGGCTCATCCAGAATATAAATGGTCTTTCCCGTACTCCGGCGGCTCAGCTCCGTTGCCAGCTTGATACGCTGCGCCTCTCCTCCGGAAAGCGTTGTGGAGGGCTGTCCCAGTTTAATATAGGACAAGCCCACGTCATAAAGCGTCTCTATCTTCCGCTTAATGGAGGGAACGTGCTCGAAAAAGCTCAGAGCCTCCTCTACCGTCATGTCCAGTACGTCAAAAATGCTCTTTCCCTTATACTTTACGTCCAGTGTCTCCCGGTTATAACGCTTTCCCTGGCAGACCTCGCAGGGCACATACACGTCCGGAAGGAAATGCATCTCAATCTTGATAATTCCGTCGCCGGAGCACGCCTCGCAACGGCCGCCTTTTACATTGAAGCTGAAACGGCCCTTCTTATATCCCTTGCTCTTGGCGTCGGCCGTAGCCGCAAAGAGATCCCGAATCTGGTCGAATACCCCCGTATAGGTGGCCGGATTGGAACGGGGCGTCCGTCCGATGGGCGACTGGTCAATGGCAATCACCTTGTCTAGCTGCTCCACGCCCAGAATCCCCTTGTTTCTGCCGGGAATGGTTCTGGCCCGATTCAGCTTTTTCGCCAGGGTTTTATACAAAATCTCATTTACCAGGGAGCTCTTTCCCGAACCGGACACGCCTGTGACACAGGTCATGACACCCAGGGGGAATTCCACATCTATCTTTTTCAGATTATTTTCCTGAGCACCCTTTACTGTGAGCCAGCCCGTGGGTGTACGGCGGTTTTCCGGCACAGGGATCCGAAGTCTGCCGCTAAGGTACGCTCCCGTAATGGATTCCGGACAGGCCATAATCTCCTCCGCAGTTCCGGCTGCCACCACCTTTCCACCATGCTCTCCTGCACCCGGACCAATATCCACAATGTAATCTGCCGCATACATGGTATCCTCGTCATGCTCCACCACCACCAGGGTATTTCCCAGATCCCTAAGGCGCTTTAAGGTAGCCAAAAGCTTGTCGTTGTCCCGCTGATGGAGGCCGATGCTGGGCTCGTCCAGAATGTAGGCAACTCCCACCAGACCGGAGCCAATCTGAGTAGCCAGACGGATTCGCTGTGCCTCGCCTCCCGATAGGCTTCCGGTAGCTCTCGCCAGGGTCAGATACTCCAAGCCCACGTCAATGAGAAAGCCAATGCGTGCCCGAATCTCCTTGAGGATCTGAGCGCCGATAAGCTCCTGCTGGGGTGTCAGCTTTAAATCCTGCAAAAATTCATGGAGCTTCAAAATGGACATGGCCGTCAGCTCATAAATATTTTTGTCCGCAATGGTTACGGCCAGGGACGTCTTTTTAAGCCTCTGTCCGCCGCAGCTCTTGCAGGGCGTAATACGCATAAAGCTCTCATACTCCTGCCGCATAATTTCAGAACCAGTTTCCCGGTAACGGCGCTCCACATTTTTAACCAATCCCTCAAAGGTCACGTCATAGACGCCCTCGCCCCGCTGTCCCTTGTAGCGGACCTTCATATGCTTGCCGCCCATGCCGTGTATCAGCACCTGCTGAATCTTCGGATCAAGCTCCTCATAAGGCGTATTCAGGTCAAAATGGTATTCCTCGGTCAGTCCTTTTAAAATGGCATAGGTAAAACTGGAGGGGTCCGTACAGGACTGCCAGCCGGTTACCACAATAGCGCCCCCTGCAATGCTCAAAGACTTGTCCGGGATCATCAGATCTTCATCAAATTCCATCTTATACCCCAGACCAAAGCAGTCCGGGCAGGCACCAAAGGGATTGTTGAAGGAAAAGCTTCTCGGCTCCACCTCCTCCATACTGATGCCGCAGTCCGGGCAGGCATAGCTTGAACTGAAAGTCAACAGCTCCCCGTCTACCACATCCACCACCAAAAGTCCGTCCGAGAGATTCATAACCGTCTCAATGGAATCTGCCAGGCGGCGTTCAATACCTTCCTTCACCACAAGACGATCCACCACGATCTCTATCAGGTGCTTGACGTTTTTGTCCAGCTTGATTTCCTCTGAAAGCTCGTAGAGATTTCCGTCAATCTTCACTCGAACAAAACCGCTTTTCCGAGCCTGCTCCAGAACCTTTACATGCTCGCCCTTTCGTCCCTTGACCACCGGGGCAAGAAGCTGAATACGGGTTCTCTCCGGCAGAGCCGTAATCTGATCCACCATCTGATCCACGCTCTGCTTTTTGATCTCCTTGCCGCATTTTGGACAGTGGGGGATTCCCACTCTTGCGAACAGCAGACGAAAATAGTCGTAAATCTCCGTCACAGTTCCCACCGTGGAACGCGGGTTGCGGTTTGTGGACTTCTGATCAATGGAAATAGCCGGAGACAGGCCCTCAATACTTTCCACGTCGGGTTTCTCCATCTGCCCCAGAAACTGTCTGGCGTAGGAGGAAAGGGACTCCATATACCGGCGCTGCCCTTCAGCATAAATGGTGTCAAAGGCCAGGGAGGATTTTCCCGAACCGCTCAGGCCCGTCAGCACTACAAATTCTTCTCTTGGGATATCGATACTTAAGTCCTGCAGGTTATGCTCGTTTGCGCCTCGAATGCGAATGTAATTTTTCATATTGCTCCTCTTTTACTTTTTTCGTATATAGTTCAGTATGACTTTTCTTTTGTTTTCTGATACCCTGTTTATCTCAAACCGCAGAAGGTTTCCGCCTGTCCGACAGCTGATTTATCTGATTTTGAATCATTACGCTAATGCCGGTGTCGTGACTGCAATAATAGAAGCATATTTTTTACAGTCACATATCATGAATCTGTTTTTTCAGCTCTATCATGCGGTCACGCAGCTCGGCCGCCGCCTCGAAGTCCAATTCGGCCGCTGCCTTTTTCATCTTCTTTTCGATGTCCGCCACCAGCTTTTCCAGTTCCTTTTTGCTCATGGATTCCGGGTCCTTCTCGAACTGCAGATCCTTCCGCGCAATTTCTTTGGAAATGCTGATCAGATCCCGGACGGACTTTTGGATGGTCTGAGGCGTAATGCCATGCTCCTGGTTGTACTTTTCCTGAATCTCCCGGCGCCGTTCCGTCTCGTCTATGGCAAGGCGCATGGAGTCCGTGATGACGTCCGCATACATAATCACGCGCCCCTCGGAATTGCGGGCCGCGCGCCCGATGGTTTGAATCAGCGATACCTCGGAACGCAGAAAGCCTTCCTTATCCGCATCCAAGATGGCTACCAGAGTAATCTCCGGGATGTCAAGACCCTCGCGAAGCAGATTAATTCCTACCAATACGTCAAAGACGTCCAGACGCATATCCCGGATAATCTGTGTTCGCTCCAGAGTATCGATATCGGAGTGAAGGTATTTTACTCGAATGCCCAGCTCGCGCATGTAATCGGTGAGGTCCTCGGCCATCCGCTTTGTCAGTGTGGTAATCAGTATCTTATGTCCGGCCGCCGTCTCTTTGTTTACCTCGCCCACCAGATCGTCAATCTGTCCCTCCACCGGCCGCACTTCTACCTTCGGGTCCAGAAGTCCCGTGGGGCGGATGATCTGCTCCGCCCGAAGGAGCTCGTGATCCTCCTCATAGGCTCCGGGAGTTGCAGATACAAAGAGCATCTGATCTATTTTACTTTCAAATTCCCCAAAGTTTAAGGGTCGGTTGTCCTTTGCCGAGGGCAGGCGGAAGCCGTAGTCCACCAGGGTTGATTTTCTGGACTGGTCCCCTGCATGCATACCCCGAATCTGCGGAATAGTTTTGTGAGACTCATCTATGATAATCAAAAAATCATCCGGGAAATAGTCCATGAGAGTGCTTGGGGGCACGCCCGGATCCAGACCCGACAGATGCCGGGAATAGTTCTCAATGCCGGAGCAGAATCCCGTTTCCTTAAGCATCTCAATGTCAAAGTTGGTCCGCTCGGAGATTCTCTGGGCCTCCAGAAGCTTGTCCTCGCCTTTGAAGTAGCGGATGCGTTCCTCAAGCTCCTCTTCAATATTTTTGGCCGCTCTGCGGATCTGCTCTGCCGGAACTACATAATGGGAGGCCGGAAAGATTGCCACGTGCTCCCGGGAGCCTTTGATCTCTCCGGTCAGTACGTCAATCTCGGAGATACGGTCAATCTCGTCTCCGAAAAATTCTACCCGGATGGCGGTGTCCATCTCACTTGCCGGTATGATCTCCAGAACATCCCCTCTTACCCGGAAGGTTCCCCGTTTGAAGTCCATGTCGTTTCGGTCATACTGGATATCTACCAGCTGGCGCAGAACTTCGTCCCGATCCTTTTGCATGCCCGGGCGGAGGGATACCATCATCTTCTCGAAGTTCTCCGGCTCTCCCAGGCCGTAGATGCAGGAGACGGAGGATACGATGATCACGTCTCTTCGTTCTATCAGCGCGGCTGTGGCGGAGAGGCGCAGCTTGTCGATCTCGTCGTTGACGGAGGAATCCTTGGCGATGTAGGTATCGCTGGAGGGGACGTAGGCTTCCGGTTGGTAGTAGTCGTAGTAGGAGACAAAATACTCCACTGCATTCTCCGGGAAAAATTCTTTGAATTCGCCGTACAACTGAGCAGCGAGGGTTTTATTGTGCGCTATTACCAAAGTGGGTTTATTAAGCTGCTGGATGACATTTGCCATTGTAAAGGTCTTTCCTGAGCCTGTAACACCTAGTAACGTCTGGAATTGGTTGCCCTCTTTGAAGCCTTTTACGAGCGCTTCTATCGCCTGGGGCTGGTCGCCGGTGGGTTGGTATTCACTGTGAAGTTTAAATTTCGACATAAAAAGCCTCTCTTTCACGGAATTACTTCGACTACTATAAGCCATAAAATTCATGCAATTAAAAATAATTTCATATAAATTTTTGCAAAAAATTGCTATATATAGCTTTTATCTATTTTCTTCCTCCATTTCCAATAACATACGGTCAAAATCCCTTCAAACTGTTCCGCCCAGTCTTTCAAATCTCTGTATTTTACCGTTCGGTGAATCTTTCCATGTCTGAAGTCCCATATGCTCCTTCTCATTATCTGCTCTCTGGTAAATCACCTCTGCTGCAGTTTCCCCATGAATCGCCCAGTGTAGCTGTTTTGGACTTTTGCATAATTAAGCCGTTCATCATCCATTGCAAATCCCTTAATGGTGAACTCTTCTATAATTCCATATGCCCATTTCCCAAACTGCACTGCCCGTTCCGAATCAGCTTTATTTCCTACCGCAATAATAGCTTTCAAATGGTAATGGCTCGTATTTGTTCACACATTATATAGCAAGGCTTATTATAGCAAAAATACTTTTAAAAGTACATAGAAAAAGGAACAAATATTCGATTTTTTTCATTTGTTCCTTTTCTGTATATATTCAGTTAAATCATGTTAAAGCCTAGCATTTCCATCCCCGCTAGCCACAACTTTGACACCCCAAAAATTCCAATCCGTTTTCCTGTTAATTCCCATATGGGCTTATCCTTTGTACTGCCGCTTATCGATATAGTTTCCACAAACCTCTAAGAGATCGGCTTCCGTAGCGGACAATCCGACATACTGATCTTGTTCTTTAGGGAATTCAGCCCACAGTCAACCAAATAATCCTGCAGAATCGGTATCGACTGAGAGGATGTGGGGCCGATAATGATCTCTCCGAACAATTCCGACATATGAAGCCCCAGCCTTCCGCACATTCGGTTCAAGTCAAGGGGATAATATTTCTTAATCCTCCCCGCTGACACATGGTATCTTGGCTCCACCGCAAATTCATTTAATATAAAGGGAGAAATCACCAGCCGGCGCTCCTTCTCTCTTGCAAAGGAGGGATGCTTAAAGGCTGCCGACTGGATCCACGCATCGTTCATAAGCTCCCGCAGCTCCTGCTGTATTTCTGCAAATTCCCTTTTTTCCATCATTAACTGATAAAACTCTTCCACAAGCCGGTGCTCCCGCATATCCTTCTGGTAATACACCGTTTGCAGTGATACGGCTCCGCCTGTCATTTTCTGCAGCAGATTTTCATGAAAAGCAATGCAGACGCCCTGTCCCAAATGCCCGTACCGCTCCCACTGAGCCGCGTCATCTCTGTACTTGGAAAAGCAGGCCGCATACGCTGAATAGCGGAATTCTTCCTCCAGCTCCCCGCGAAAAAGCTTCTCTATCACACGGCTCTTCTCCTCCTCGCCGTCCGACTGCAGTCGTTCCATGACAGCGCGGCATAAGCCGTTCATAAAAAATCTCATTTCAGAGGCATCATTCATATTCAAAATATTATTCAGCCTCAGCTCCGCACACCGGATAATGCCATCAAAGGCTGCAAAGTCCGTGTAATGATACAGCATAATTTCCACCTCCAAAGGGAGCTTCCAATAACAAATTCACAACGCTGCTATTTGAGCCCCTTCACACCCTTTCCTGAAATAAAGTATAACATAGTCCAATAAGGTAAGAAAGAAATTTTTATTGTCTACAGCCATGGGATTCCTGATTATTCATACCGCAGCGCCTCAATGGGATTCATTTTTGCCGCCTTATTTGCCGGATAATACCCAAAAAAGACGCCTATAAGAATCGAAAAGATTACAGAAAAGACAATTCCGGTTGTGGACGGGGATGCTGCGTATCCCAAGAAATTCGTAGCCGCCACCGACAAGGCCAATCCTGACACAATTCCGATAAAACCGCCCAGTAGACAGATTACAATAGATTCCATGATAAACTGTAAGCGGATGGAACCATTGGTGGCTCCCAACGCCTTTCTGGTTCCAATCTCACGGGTGCGTTCCGTAATGGAAACCAGCATAATATTCATCACGCCAATACCTCCCACCAGGAGAGAGATACCCGCAATGACAGAAATGGCAATGGAAATAGTGGACAGCATCTCCGTCATGGAGGACACCATGGCCTCCAGGCTGACTGCACTCACCTCATAGCTTTTATTATTTCCATAATATCGGCTGTTGAACCAGCTCTCCAGTTCCTCACAAAATGCGCTGGTGTCCTCCACTCCCGCAGTGACCAGGGTAAGCTGGGAATAACCTGTTGTAGAATGATTTTGTTCCCTTGCAGCCTCCAAAGGCAGATAAACGGTTGTGGCAACATCCTCTTCCGATTCCATAGAAAAAACGGAATCATCATACTCATAAACGCCGACAATTGTGTAGGTATAATATCGGTTATTGATATAAACCTCTATCTCCTTTCCTATGGCCTGATCCGTTTTTCCATCAAGCAGGCTGCTCACAAGCCTGTCTGAGACAAGCACTACCCTCCTTTTATCTGCCTGATCCCGTTTTGTGAATGTTCTGCCGCCTAAAAGTGCTAAATTCTCATTTTGCAAATAGGCGTCATTCACCCCTGTTACCATTACATTTGCCGTAAGATTACTTTTTCTCGCTGTTCCGCTTCCGGCAACTTCGTTTAGCAGGATTCCTGCAATCCGATCCCCAAAGCTTTCCCGAAATGTGTCCAGCATTTCTTCGGTCAAATAGTCCTCCTCTGACATCTGTTCCCCCATGGAAATTCCTGCAAACCGGCGCCCGTCGCTGGTTACCTCCTCCTGGCTGCTTTTTTGTTTCAATCCCAAAGTGATATTGTTCACTCCCATATCCTCCATGGAGGATGTAACGGAGGTACTGATGGAATGACCCACACTCATAATTGCAATGACAGAGGCGATACCGATAATGATGCCTAGCATGGTCAGGAGCGCACGCATTTTATTAGCCTTCAGCCCATGGAAAGCCAGCATAATATTTTCCAGGATCAACATCCCTTCCCCATCCTTTCTCCAATAATTTCTCCATCTCTCAAGGTGACAATCCTCCCTGTTTCCTCTGCCAGTTCCTTGGAATGGGTAATCAGGACAATGGTTTTCCCCTCCTCCTGATTCAACCGGTGAAAAATGTCCATAATCCTCCTCCCTGTGTGGGAATCCAAGGCTCCCGTGGGCTCGTCAGCTAAGATAATAGAGGGATTATTTGACATGGCACGGGCAATGGCCACCCTCTGCTTTTGTCCACCGGACAGTTCATCCGGCTTATGGCTCATCCGATCCTCCATTTCCACCATTTCCAGATAGTGCTTTGCACGTTCCAGCCGTTCCTTTTTTCCCACACCTGCGTACATCATAGGAAGCTCCACATTTCGCAGGGCAGAGGTACGGCTGATCAGATTATAGGTCTGGAATACAAAGCCTATTTTCTGATTCCGGATTCCTGACAGCTCCCTGTCCCTTGCCCCCGCCACATTGATGCCGTCCAGATAATACACCCCCTCGGTGGGCCGATCCAGCACCCCGATAATGTTCATTAATGTTGTCTTGCCTGATCCGGAGGCTCCTACGATGGAGACAAACTCCCCTTTTTCTACTGTCAAGTCTATCCCATGCAGAATTTCCAGCTCATTGGGCTGATTGATATAAAAGCGCTTGATAATTCCTTTTAACTCAATTATTTTCTCCATTGACTGATCTCCCCTAAAAACCGCCCGGTCCTCCTCCAGGCATTCCGCCGCCTCCCGGACTTCCTCCTCCGGGATTTCCTGCAGGTCCAAAGGTTATAAAGCTCCCTTCCTCCTCCATATTCATTTCCGGAAAGCCCTCTATACTGTCTGATCCCTGCACCATGGCAGTGGACAGGTAAACCTTCATTCCCTCCTTCAATTCTTCGCCTTTCACTTCCGTGTAATAATCCGTCTCAATTCCTGTCTCTACGACTACTTCTTTCTTCTCCCCATTGTCGTCTATGTAAAGAACGCTCTCACCCTTTTCATTGGTTTGTATGCAGTCATAGGGGACTGCCAGCGTATTCCTGCTTTCCTCCAGAGAAATACTGACCTTTGCCGTCATTCCAGGGCGCAGCCTCTCCTGACTTTCTTTTATTGTAATTTCCACCGCATAGGAAGCGGTTCCGCTGGCTGATCCCATCTGGCTGCCGCTTGTTCCAACAGGCGCCACATAGGTAACCTCTGCCTCCATCTCCGTATCACCCATGGAATCCGTTTTTACGTAGGCTGTCATTCCCTTGGAAATATCACAGATATCATATTCGTCTACGAATGCCTCAACAAAAAAATGGCTCTGATCCTGTACCTGATAAATCTCCCCTCCCGCAAAGCTCTCTCCCTCCTCCACAGACAGGGAGGTGATAACTCCGGACATGGCCGCCCGCACTGTACAATCCTGAAACTGCTCCTCATAGTCCTCTATTTTCCGCTTTTCATCATTGTCTGTAATAAGTTGAGCATTCAATTTTGCCTTTTCATAGGTTTCACTTGCCTTTTCCAGGTTTTCCTCATAAACCTTTTGGGCATCCTCACGGGCCGACTGTGCCTGTTCATAAGAGCTGTATGCCTGACTGCTGGCTGTCTTTGCCTGCTCATAGGCGGATTTAGTCTGATTCTCCGCATTTTGTGCGGATTCGTACTCTTTCTTTGCAGTCTCATATGCTCTCTTTGCGCTCAACAGTGCCTCAAATTCATCCTTTACATCCTTAATTTCATCCTCTGTTGGATTTTCGTTAAGATTTCCCAAATATGCATCCAAATCATGAATCTGGATCCCGCTTGTTCCCTCATATGCCTTTGCCGCAGCTTCTGCCGTACTTTTGGCTTGCTCATAGGCTGCCTTTTTATCTTCCGTATTTACTCTGGCCTGTTCATAAGCATTTTGAGCAACGCTTTCCTGCTCTGAGGCTCTGCCGTAAGCGCTTTTCGCCTCGTCACGCTTGTCTCTGGAATTTTGCAGGGTATCCTCCGCCTGCTTCACGCTGTCCTGATATTGGGTTGTGTAGTCATTGCCTATAGAATCAAGCTTTTGATTTGTGCCGTAGTTATTTTTTGCCACAGACAAAGCCTCCTCAATATCAGAGGAATTAAAGCGACAGATAATATCGCCCTCCTGTACCACGTCGCCCACCTGAACGCAGACTTCCGTAACCTCCAGATTACTCAGGGCTGTTGTCCCGGTTTTTATTTCTAAGGATGCTACCGTTCCGGTTACGCTAATGGAATTGGTCAGATCCATGCGTTCTATTTCCGTGGTTTCAATTATTTTTTGCGGTTCTATCTGAGGCTTCCTATTCTTCCTGTGCCTGAGCGCCAGATATCCTGTCAGCGCACACAAAAAGAGTATCAGAAGAATTATCAAACGTTTCCTGCTCTTTATAAAGCCAGTCACGCTTTTTAATACCATTCTGATACTTCTCTTTTCTCCCCCGGCCTTCTCCTGGGACTATTGCTTTTCTGTTTTTTCTTTGCTCCAAAGCTTCACGGGCTTTCCTCCTCGTCCTCTGTTTCCATGACGCGAACCAGATATTACAATTCTTTCCATTTGGCTCGCTTTGACTTGGAGTATACCATGGCTTTGTGTAGAGTTTTTGTTAAATCTGTGTAATTTGTGTGAGTATTTTATGATAATTCTGTGTTTGAATAAGCACTTCTTTCAACCACGCCTAAAGCTCTTTTACTGCAATCGCTTCCACCTCACAGAGCACTCCCTTGGGAAGCTCCTTTACTGCCACACAGCTCCTTGCGGGTTTGGATACGAAGAATTCCTCATAAACCTGGTTAAAGGTTCCAAAATCCGCCATATCAGCCAAAAAGCAAGTAGTCTTGATTACATTCTCATAGCCGATTCCTGCGGCTTTCAAAATCTCTCCCACATTCTTGCAGCTCTGGCGGGCCTGCGCCTCAATCCCCTCCGGGATTTCACCGGTTTCCGGATTCACAGGAATCTGTCCGGATGAAAAAACGAATCCGTTTACCTCCATTCCCTGGGAATAAGGACCAATGGCTGCAGGAGCCTTTGTTGTTGCTATTGCTTTCATCTTGCTTCCTCCTAATGATTTACTTTTTTATCACTTTATCTTGGTACGACGGCAGCCGTATTCAGATTTCTGCTAAAGCCTTTATTGAGGCGCTGCTATCTCTCCCTCCGGTACCCCTTGCTCGGGCTGAGGCTGGCCCTCTGGCTGTACCACGCCCTCGGGCATCATGCCGGTTTCCGCACCGGGCTGCACGATTCCGCCGATGAGGTTACCCGGATGCAGCGGACAGGGCATTGCTACCAGCGGGGAACCGGATACATCATTATTCTCCGGCACCAAAGTAAGAATCCGATACTCATGAACCGGACAAGTATCCGTCGCCAGACCGCCACTCTCCACACACGCCTCCCCGGTCACATGTACATTGCAAAACTCCGTAGGCTCCGTACCCACGGCAAAATATTCCGACTTCACCATGCCATCACAGACACCGGGAATCGGCAGCTTTCCTGAGGCCGCACAGACGGTTGCACTGGTCACGCTGTCCGGCTTCGGGAAGTCCTTATTTTCCAGATTCTCGTGAATTCGGGACATTACCTTTTTCCAGATTACCTTGTGATAAGTGGTCTCACCCTTGCCCAGCTTGTGGTTGTTGTCAAAACCTGCCCATATGCCCGCTGTGTAGTAAGGTGTATAACCCACAAACCACACATCATTATTCTGAGAGGTTGTACCGGTTTTTCCGGCAATCGTCATTCCGTTGAACCGCACCGCACCGCCGGTACCCTGATTAACCACATCCTTCATGGCGCTTGTCAAAAGCCACGCCGTGCTGTCCTTTAATACGGTCCGGGTATAGGATACCGTATTGTCAATCAATACATTGCCATCGTGATCCAAAATCCGGGTATAGAATACGGGCTTTGTGTAGACACCGCCATTGGCAATGGTGGCATACGCCGCTGTCAGCTCCAGATTACTTACACCCTTTGTAAGACCTCCCAGAGCCATGGACTGGGTATAATCATTACGTCCGCCTGCATCCGGTTCTTTTTGAAGACTTGTGATACCCATATTTTCCAGATACGTAATTCCAAGAGCCGGCGTAATATCCGTCAGAGTCTTAACCGCCACAATATTCATGGACTGCTCGATACCTTTGCGCAGGGAAGTCCAGCCCTGATATGCCTCTCCATTCCAGTTTCGAACCGGGCGGACCGGATTCTGATAATTGTAAGGAGCATCATACTGAGTGGTTGCAAGGCTCATACCGGCGGAATCCAGGGCCGGCGCATACGTAGATACGGGCTTAAAGGTAGAACCCGGCTGACGCACCGTATCCACCGCACGGTTCAGGGTCAGATTTGCTGTCTTTTCCCCCCGGCCGCCTACAATGCCTTTTACATAGCCGGTTGCCTGATCCATCACTACCATAGAGACCTGGGGCTGCACGGTCATCTCCACCCGCTCATATACCGTATCCCCTTCCTCCACTAAGGACGCCTTATAGGCGTCAATGTGGGCCTGGGCATCCTCCTTTGTATCAAACAGCAGCTCGAATTTGGAGGATTCGTTCTGTTTGAAATATTCCTCCATCATTTCCTTACTGTAATTTTTCTGCTCTCCGTCCGGCTTGACAACCGTCAACGCATAGTCCAGCCCGATGCGGACATTGGCCGGATAATTCTCCTCATTGCTCATCTCCTCATCCATAATGGCCTGAATCGCCGGGTCCTGCGCCGTCTCTATGGTCAAACCGCCCATATAGACCAGATTGTATACCTGCTGAGAGGTATAGCCCTTCATCTCCTGCAGATCATTGATCACCTGTTCAATGGCGGCATCTACATAGTAAGAAAATACCTCTGCGGAGTTCTTCACCTGATTGGTTGTCTGAATACGGGCATACACATCATCTGCCATTGCCTCATCATACTCGCTCTGAGAAATGTACTCCTGCTCCAGCATATGATTCAGAACCAAGTCACGGCGTTCCCTATTCTTTTCCTGATTGCTGATAGGATTATAGCCCGTAGGGCTCTTGGTAGTCCCTGCAATGACGGCAGCCTCGGAAATAGTCAGATCCTTCACATCCTTGTTAAAATAGCGATTTGCTGCTGCCTGGATTCCAAGGGCATTTTGTCCCAGATTGATGGTATTGAGATATGCCTCCAGAATCTCTTCCTTTGTCATATTCTTTTCCAGCTCCACCGCCAGATACTGCTCTTGAAGCTTACGCTCTACCTTCTCCGCCAAGGTACTCTCACTCATAAAATCAAACACGCTGTTTTTTAACAGCTGCTGAGTAATCGTACTTGCTCCCTCAGTCTTTTTAAAGCCACTGGCCACACCACGCACGCCTGCACGGACAATTCCCTTCAGGTCAATACCATTATGCTCGTAAAATCGCTCATCCTCAATGGCTACAAAAGCATCCTGCACATGCTTGGGAACATTTTCAATATCCACCCATACACGGTTTGAGCCTGCGGCCACCAGCTCTGCCATTTGATTGCCCTGTGAGTCCACCATCACCGATTTATATCCACGGGGAATGACACTGGTACTGTCAATATCCGGGGCATTATCAATCACGCCCTTTACAACGCCAACCCCGGCACACAGTCCCGCAACACCTACGGCCAGCAGGCAGATGAGAAACGCTTTTATGAATACAACACTTGCTTTCTTACCGACTTTTGCAGTTTTGGAGTTCATAGACTTCTGCTTTTTAGAAGTCCCTTTTTTTCCATAATTCATGCTATAGCCTCCTCTACATCCAATCATTATAACAAATATTTCCGCCGGAATAAAGCATAAAATAAAAATTCACATTTTCTTGCGTTTTTTATAAGGTTTCTTTATAATAATCTAAACGTAAGCCTTTAAGCCTTAAGGCACCTTGTCACATCTTTTTTGTCCCCTGACAGCTTTCGACAGGCTTTGCGGCCCGGGACCTGTATAATACTCTTCGAAGTCACCCATGTGAAAATCAATGTAAAAAGGAGAGTATCATGCAAAAGGAATTTTTAATCGAAACCCGTGCTGTGGCGGATGAAAAGGGGCATTTATTGAACCTGAAATACTATCTGATCGAGGAAGAACAGCCAAAGTCCATGGCCCCCCTCTACCGAATCTGCATCAAAAAATCTATGGCGGAAAAGCCAGGTGTGGAGGAAGCAGAGAGTACCCCGCCCGTCTCTCATTCGGAAATTTTTGCCCGGCAGATGCTCCGGCAGCTTATCACAAACGCGGTGACACCTGTATGCCTGCTGGAGATTGTGGACGATATGATGACGGGAGAGAGTGGACAGGCTTCCTAACGGAAAGGAGCCTTTATGTCAGAATCCTATAAGTTTACCTACATAGGCGGAACCGGAGAGATTGTGGAAAAGAAATCCCGTTTCATTGCCACCGTAGAGCCGGTAAAGTCTGAGGAGGAGGCCCTGGCCTTCATAGAACGTATCCGAAAGCAATATTGGGACGCCTCCCACAACTGTACGGCCTTTACCGTTGGTCAGAACCATCAGCTCACCCGCTGCAGTGACGATCGGGAGCCTGCCGGAACTGCCGGGAGGCCTATGCTGGATGTGCTGCTTGGTGAGGATCTGCACGATACTGCCGTAGTGGTTACACGCTACTTTGGAGGCACCCTGCTGGGTACCGGCGGCCTGGTACGCGCCTATGGCTCCGCTGTTCGGGAAGGCCTCCGCAATGCCGTAATCCTGGAAAAGCATCCGGGAATACGCTTGTCCATTGAAACAGATTACAATGGAATCGGAAAAATACAGTATCTTTTGAACCATGCCCATATCCCCATTCTTCATTCCGAGTATACGGACTCCGTTTTCTTAGAGGCTCTCGTTCCCGATTCTATCCTGTCCTCCACCATTTCCGCGATTACGGAGGGAACCAGTGGACAGGCTGTATTGACTCCAGGGGATCGCTGCCAATATGCACTTTTGGAGAGTGAGATTCTTTTATTTGAGGAGGAAGGCAAATGCGAAGCATTTCTCTGAATGCCTTCCGACGACTCGCCGCCGAACCGGCGGTGAGGGGGCATTACTTTAGACTAGGAGGAAGGCAAATGAAGCCCTTACACCGACGTAATCTGCTGCTGTTGAGCCTTTTTATCACAGGCTCTTTCCTTTTTGGAATCTTTTTTCTCCTCTCTTCCTATTATCGCGCCCATCCCGCCAACCCCGCCTTTCTTCTTCAAATCAATGAGGTTTGCACGGTAAATCCCGGAACGGCTGACGGTGAAGGAATTATATACAAGGACTATGTAGAATTATACAATCCCTCAGATCGGGACATCTCTCTGGAGCATGTCTTCCTGTCAGACAGCACTAAGGATTTTTCTCTTGGCCCCTTACCCGCCGATATCATCGGGGCCGGTGGATATTATGTGGTCTATACTGATGGTGTGGAGGACCTTCCCTTTGGTCTGTCGGAAAATGAAACCCTGACGCTAAGCTACTGCACAGAAAATGAGGACGGCTCTAAAAGCTTTTCTCCTATTGATTCCCTTTTTATTCCCTCCCTGGAACGCGGTGCCGTATATGCACGCCCGGAGGATGGAAAGGAGGACCCGGTTCCCATGTGTCCTTCCCCCGGCCGTTCCAACCAGACAGCCACCCTTTTCCTGGAAGCCCCTTCCTTCTCCGTGGAAAGCGGCTTTTATAAAGGCCCCCTTACCCTGGAGCTTCAAGCTGCCCATGAGCAGTCCATTTACTATACATTAGATGGAAGCGAGCCCACCCCTGACTCCCCTCTCTATACGGAGCCATTGACGCTTGCTGATCCCAGCTCTCAAAGCAATGTATATTCTGACCGTGAGGACATTACCACTGAGCTTACCGGTTATGCCGCTCCCGAAGGTCCTGTGGACAAAGGGATAGTCCTGCGGGCCGCCGCGTATGATGATAAGGGGAATTACAGCAGAACCATTACATCCGTCTACTTCCTGGACTTTGAAGAGAAGGCCGGCTGCGAAGATATTCCCATCCTGTCCCTGGTCACAGACCCTGAGAATCTTTTTGATGACGAGAAGGGAATCTATATTCGGGGCTCTCGCTATGATGAGGGCCTGGAGCATGTGGAAATCAGCCCGGATCTGCCCTGGTCCGAATTAACGGATTACTTGAATTACTATTTGGAGGGCTCAGAAGCCGAGCGCCCTGCACACCTTACCTTTTTTGACCGTGAACATACCCTTCTCGCCCAGCAGGAATGTGGAATCCGCGTCCGCGGCAATGCATCACGGGATTTTCCCCAAAAGAGCCTTACGCTTTTTTCCAGAAATCGTTATGAGACAAAGACCTTTGCTCCCGTTTTTTTCGATACGGGCTTTTCCTATCCCAGCCTGATCCTAAGCAACGGAAGCCAGCTGAAAAAGGTATTTTTCGCCTCCCTGGCGGAAGGGCGCAATACCGCCTCCCAGCAGTACACGCCCTGTCAGGTGTTTCTCAACGGGGAATATTGGGGAATGTATTATCTGATGGAAAAATACTCTTCAGAATACCTGGAAAGCTATTATGGCATAGAGGCTGAACAGGCTCTCCTGGTCAAAAACAGCTGGGAGGTTCAAGAGGGTAACTATGAGGATGCCTCTCGCTTTAAAGACCTGAAGGAGCTTTTGAAGCAGGACATGTCTGATCCGCAGCTATACCAGGAGCTTCTCACCCAGATGGATATGCAGAGCTTTATTGACTGGATGTGCACCAATATCTACATTGCTAACACAGACACAAAGCCTCTTGGCGGAAATGTATTTACCTGGAAGTCGGCCGTCTCCGGCGAAGGAGAATTCCAGGACGGGAAATGGCGCTGGATGCTCTACGATCTGGACGATTCCTTGGGTGTGGGCATTGACATCGGTGTGCCGGCCTATGCCATCGATTCCTTTGTGGAACATGCCGGCTATGCCCCCAGTGGCTTTCTGGAGGATGAGCCCATGCCCACTCTTATGAAAAATGAGGATTTTTGCCAGCAGTTTGTCCTAACCTTCATGGATATGGCCAATGACTGCTTCCATCCCTCCCAGGTATTACCGCTGCTCGACCAGATAGAGGCTGAATATAAAAATGCGGCCATCAAAAGCTATGAGCGCTGGAATACAAACCCCCTGGACACTCCCTTCCCGGAACAGGTAGAGGAGCTCCGCAGCTTTTTTTCCAACCGCTATGACGCAATCGTTCCCTGCCTTGCCGCACATTTTTCTCTGGAAGGGGATCTGGTTCCATTGACCTTGTCCGTAAACACTTCCCAGGGCGGCATTGTCACTCTGAACACCTTGACCCCCGATCTCTCGGACCAACCCTGGACCGGAAGCTACTATACGGATTTCCCCGTCACTCTCACTGCTTCTCCCTATGAAGGCTATACCTTCACAGGCTGGGAAGTAAAGAACTGTGAAGCTCTCTCCGATGTCTCCGCTCCAAGCCTTCAGGTACAGCTAAAGGATGGCACCCAGCCTTCCATAAAGGCCATTTTTCAAGAGCAGCCATAAATAAGGATCAAAAGAAGAGCCGTCCCCTCTCGGAAAACGGCTCTTTTTGTCTGCATATATTTGCTCTTAGGATCTCTTGATCTGTCCGTAATAAGCATTGGCTCCATGCTTTCTCAGGAAATGCTTATCCTGAATCACCTGAGGCGCCGGTGCCACGCTTGGCATCAGCAACTCCGTACGGCAGGCCATCTTGGCCACTTCCTCGAGAACCACCGCATTGTGCACCGCATTATCCGCATCCGTACCCCAAGTAAAGGGACCGTGGTTGGTGCAGAGCACGCCGGGAATATGCATGGGGTTCTTCCCCTCAAAGGTCTCAATGATCACCAGCCCTGTATTCTTCTCATACTCACCGTTAATCTCCTCCGCCGTCAGGCTGCGCGCGCAGGGGATCTCCCCATAAAAGTAATCCGCATGGGTGGTTCCGTAGCAAGGAATACTTCTCCCCGCCTGCGCCCAAGAGGTTGCCCAGGGGGAATGGGTATGCACAATACCGCCCACCTCCGTAAATGCCTTATAGAGCTCCAGATGAGTAGGCGTATCGGAGGAAGGATTGTAATCGCCCTCCACCTTATTGCCATCCAGATCCATGACAACCATATCCTCCGGTTTGAGCTCATCGTAGTCTACTCCGCTGGGCTTAATCACAAATAAGCCGCTTGCCCGGTCGATGCCGCTGACATTTCCCCAGGTATAGGTAATCAGACCTCTTCTGGGAAGCTCCATATTGGCTTCGTAAACCTGCTTTTTCAGTGCTTCTAACATTTTCTTTCTCCTTCCTTGTCCTTAAAGCTCATCTGATAAAAACAGCCTTCAGATACGCTCTAGTTCTCTTTTTGATCCAATAAGGCCCTCATAGTCTTATTGGCAAAGGCCAGATCCTCTCTCCATGCTTCGTTACCAAGATACCAGAACTCTGTTACAAACTTGCGCACACCCATGGCCCAGGCCGTATCAATCATCGCCGGGAAATCTACCTGGCCGTCCCCATACATCATATCCCGGAACCTGCCGGGCTCCGTCTCCTTTAAGTGCATGGAGGTAACATGACCGTTACAGCTTCTCAAGTCCCCCAGCACGTCAATGCCATAGGTGATTGCCGCATTATTAATATTACCACAATCCGGGTAAACGTTCAAATAGGTGGAGTTGACTTTTTCCACATATTTCATAGCCTTTTTGCAGGTGTTCATAAACTCTGTCTCCATGGTTTCAAAGCCCATGAGGACCCCTGCCCTGGCCGCCATCAGCGTGCACTTCTTTAAATTCTCCCCAAATCGAGCCACTGTCTCAGGTGTGGAGGGATCGTAATATACATCGTAACCGGCAAGCTGAATAATGCGCACACCCAGGTCATCCGCCAGCTCAATGGCCTTTTCCATGATCTCCATCCCCCTTTTGCAGATCTCAGGGTCGCTGCTTCCTATGGGATACTTCCGATGGCCGGACAGACACATAGTGCGAACGGGAATACCCACCTCATACATGGTCTTTACCAGCTCCAGGCGCTCTTCCTTCGTCCACTCCAGCCGGGCCAGCTTTTCGTCCGTCTCGTCAATGCTGATTTCCACAAAGTCATAGCCCGCTTGCTTTGCCGCCTCCAGCTTTTCCTTCCAGGTCAGCTCCTTTGGCATTGCCTTCTCATACAGTCCTATAGTATAAGCCTTCATCTTTTCCTCCTTGCGCGCTTACTGCGTCTTCACCCAAGCCTCTTTTTTACAGTCCCTCAATCTCATAGAATGCAATTTCATCAATCTCCCGGTTGGTAGACACAAGCCCGATCTTATCTCCCTTGCTATAGCAGCGCACGTTGGCAGGTCCTACATCCTCGTCCAGCACCTCCATCACATAGTCGCTTCCGTCGTAAATGCATGCAAGAAGATTTCGTTTTCCTTTTCTGTGTCCAATGATGGAGACACCCTTTCTGTCAATCTCCGTGCTCCAAATTCCATGGGCAAATTCAAATTTCTCCTCAAAGGTCTTGATGCAGGTATAAGCGACGCCTGCCTTTTTATAGATCTTGATGGTATCTCCATGGAAGGGTGTCATAACCAGCATCTCCTTCTCCCCGTCCCCGTCAAAGTCCGCGAAGGTCATGTCACTGGCCGCATCCTCGGTCAATGTCTCGATGGTCCATTCTCCGCCGCGCTCCTTAGGCGGAGCCACCTTGAAAATGCCGTTGTCCGCAGCTACGGCAGCCCATACACCCTCAGCCTCCTCCACACGGCAATATCCATGGTTCCTCAGAAGTCCCTCCTTTAAAACGCGGATCGGAAGCTGATTCTCCTCATTGATCCCGCTTAAATCCTCCGGAAGCTCACATACCCAGATCTTTCCCGGACTGCTCCAGTCCTCCTTATATTCATGGCCCGACTTTAAGGCACAGGCAATGAGATAATTCACACCGCCTCTTGTGAGAATGTCAAAGCGGTGTACAAAGGGCAGATCCACCACTGTCTTAATGGCCCAGTCATTCTTCCCTTTTGGGGACGCAAGGATAATCTTTGCTTCCTTGGAATCATTGGGAGAGTAGAACTTATGGGTTGCTAAAAATTCTCCGTTGCTTCCCGGAACCTGTACCATGGTCATGGTTCCTCCCGGTCCCTCCCATACGGTCTCCTCAAGATTGCCGTCAAGGTCAAACAACAGGCATTTGTTCACCTTCTCCGCCGCAACAAGCATGTGCTCCTTCCCATTGTAGGTCAACGGGCAGATCGAATAGCATTTTTCTAATTCATGTGTATTGATTTTACTGATTTTCATTTTCATACTCCTCTGTTCCTGTTTTCATTCTAATCTACTTGATGGACCCAGGTTCCCTTCTCCCGAAATTCCCGAACCACATCCCCAGGGGCATCTGTATCCGTAATGATATTCTCAATCCGCTCCGGCGGGCAGCTTACAAAGCTGCTCCGCTTTCCAAGCTTCGTGGAATCTGCCAGAATATAGGAAGCTCTGGTTACCCTCTCAAACATTGTTTGATTCAAATTTACCTCATTGAGCAGTTCTGTAGTCATCCCCACATCGGGGCAGACTCCACCACAGCCTATAAAGCTTTTCTTAGCCGTCACCTGGGTCAAATTATTCATGGCCAAATCTCCCACCATAGCGCCCTTTTTGTAACGCAGCTCTCCCCCCAGCAAAATAATAGTGGCATGAGAGGGATTTTTTTCATTGATGATATTTCCATTGTTGGTGATGATGGTTACATTTCTGCTGGTAATGTACTTTACCATGGCCAGAGCTGTGGAGCTGGTATTGATAAAAATACTGTCCCCATCCTCCACCAGGCTTGCCGCATACCGGGCTATCTGCTCCCTGCGAAATTGCTTTTTATTCTCTCCTAGATCCTTGCCGGTCTCCGCGCTGTTTCTGGCACCTCCGTAGAAGCGCTCCAGCAGCTTGTGATCCTCCAGGTATTGCAAATCTCTGCGAATGGTCAGAGGCGACACCTGAAACTGCTCCGCCAGATGGTTCACTGTCACATCGCCATTCTCACGCACAAGCTCTAAGACCTTTTCTCTTCGGCTGTTTACAATGCTGCGGCTCATTTTCATGGTGTTCTCCCTCCTATTTTAAATCGCTGCGCGATAGCTCTAAAGGGTAAAGTCGCTGCGCAACGGAACTAAAGGGTAAAAAGAGAGCTGCCTTCCGGCTGATTTACCCGGAAGACGCTCTCTTCTCGGCTGTCTTCATACCAGTTTTATATTTCTAAATGCCTCTTACCCAAAACAGGTATGTCTGTTCCGTCTAGTTTGCCGTTATGCCGGCCTCTGTCATCTTTTCCTCCATCTCCTGCATGGACATGATGTTGCGCAGTCCTACTACAGTGGTGCCTTTCTTCTCGGCATCCTTGAACATGTTAAGGAAGTTCTGAGCACAGAGCACTACGTCATATTGGGTTGCCGCGCTTTTTCCCTCAGAAAGAGCACAGTGATGAATCTTTCCCGGCTTAATGTTCATCTTCTTCAATGTCTTTTCCAGCGTCATCTTCATCATCAGACTGGAACCTGCCCCATTTGCACAGCATACCATAAAGCTCATGTTATCCTTTGCCATAACCACATTCTCCTTTTTTAGCAAGATTTTAAGATTATTCTATCACTATGATAATAAAACTTTTCATAAAAGTCAACGTTCTAATGGAAATTTATTCCTTTTATTTTGCCGCCTTTTTTGCCTTCAGCTCCTTGTATGCCTCGTAGTCCTCGGTAATCAGGAAGTAGCCCTCCTTATTGGCACGATACTGAAGCTGCGGAATCACCAGAAGGGCAATCACCACAATAGCAAGCCCTGCGTAGCTTAAATACTGCATCAGCAAAGTGAACACCGGCCATACGACCGCCCAGTCCCACATGCCTAAATATCCACCGTAAGCTGCCATGCCTACCCAGCCTGCAATGAACGCAGAGCCGAATACCTGGCACAAGCCGGAGATAAAGGGAAGGATCATGGCTGCCTTCATACCGCCCTTATTGTTTGCATACACCGCAATGGTTGCATTATCAAAGAATACGGGCACGAATCCGGCAATTACCAGTACCGGGCTCTGTAGCAGAATCAGAATACCGATAGCAAGGAACTGTCCCACAGCGCCGCACAGGAAGCCGATAGGCACCGCGTTGGGAGAACCAAAGCCGTAGGTTACGGCACAGTCTACTGCCGGTACGGAGCCAGGGAGAAGCTTATTGGCAATACCCTGGAAGGACTGGGTCAGCTCGGTTACGAAGGTTCTTACACCTAACTGCAGGATTGCCAGATATACGGCAAAGTTCAGGCAGAGGGTCAAAATGTAGAACAAAAAGCTTGCATTCTCTCCCAAGAATCCGGCCTCAATCAGATAATCGCGGCCCAGAATCAGCAGGATTACACCAAAGAAGATGGTCATTAAGAGCGCGGTACATACCATATTCTCGTTAAACATGGACATGAATCCCGGAAGCTCGATATCCTCAATTCTTCTGGATGCCTTCTTACCCTTCTTCTCATCTCTCTCATGCATTTTGCCTGCAATCCAGGAGAACAGGGCTACACCCATAATCTGCTGATGTCCAAGGCAGAAGCCCGCACCGTCGGTCAGCTCCTGGGTGGGCTCAATGGTCAGATTGGAGCCTACGGCCCAGTAAAGGCCAAGTACAATAGCCATAACAATCAGAAGCGCCGTATTATTGTCCTTCAATGCCGGTAATGCAAAGAGAATCAGCCAGAAGGCTGTTGATGCCTGCTGTACCTGCACATGACCGGTAGTAAACAGGGAACGCAGCTTTGTTATCTTACGCAGACGTACCAATATAATATTTACAATAAATGCAATGAGAAGAAGCATCATAACCTGTGAAAAGGATTTATTAAATACCTCCTTTACTCCGGCTGTTACCGCATTTTGCCCAAAGTAGGGGTCAATCACCATTGCATCCAAATTAAAACGTTCCTTTAAGCCTACCAGTACCGGACGGAAGTTGCTTACCAGTCCGCCGGAACCAACTGCTAAAATCATATAACCTACTACAGCCTTAATCGTACCTCCCAGTACATCATACCAAGGCTTTTTTAACAAAATGTAGCCCAGCAAAACCATCAATCCGATCATCCATGCCGGCTGCTGTAAAATGTTTGTAGCAAAATACGACCACGCTTTCATTAAAATATCCATACACTTACTCCTTCCTTCATTTACAGTTCCGCAGCACCTATTCAGTACATCCCTTCACAGAGGGACTTCCAGCCGCAAAAACATGCTTCTGTAATTCCTTCTATGCTCTGTATAGGTCCTGCCGTTTGTCAGTTCTCTTTTCTAATCCAGATACTGTTCCTGTATCTTCAGCAGGTCCTCAGGTGTCTTGGCCTCTGCCAGAGCCTTTACCACATCCTCATTCATGAGCATCTCTGACAGCTTCATCATGTTATCCAGGTGCTGCTCGGGATTGCAGGAGGCCAGCGTAAAGAACAGCTGAGCGTCCTTCTCCGGATCCTCCGGGTCAAAGCTCACTGGTTTATCCAACTTCATAAAGCCGATGGCTGTCTTATTGACGCCAACCGCATTTTCCTGAGAATGGGGCATGGCTACATTTGGCATGATGACAATGTAGGGACCATGCTTCTCCACGCAGGCAATGATATCCTCTTTATAGTTGGCCTCTACGGTTCCGTCCGCCTCAAGGCTCTTGCAGCTCATGCGGATGGCTTCCTTCCAGTCCGGCGCCTCCTCCGCGAAAAAGTAATGCTTTTTTTCTACAAATTCTCTTAACATCTTGCTTCTCCTAATTTCGTTTTCATATGAGGATCTCTGTTATTTTTTGTACTCTTCAGCGGCTTTTCTTTACAGGCAGGAGCGGAACGGAATGTTCTGGGGATGCTCGAAGCAGTCCTCAAAGCCTCTTCTGTGGTGATAGTACAGCTTATCCTTATCCTGGGGATAGGTATACTTGCCGCCCACCTGCCAGAAGAAGGGATGGAACTTATACTCGTTGCGGTCCTTCTTAAAGTCGTACAGAACCTTGATCTCCTCACAGTCGGCCTGGAAGTTGGTCCATACGTCCCAGTGAATGGGAACAACCACCTTGCACCGAAGGTTCTCAGCCATCCGCAGAATGTCTATGGAGGTCATCTTATCCTGCATTCCAATGGGATTCTCGCCAAAGGAGCCGAAGGCCACATCAATGTCATAATCCTTGCCATGCTTTGCAAAATAGATAGAGAAGTGTGAATCGCCGGAATGGTAGATATTTCCGCCAGAGGTCTTTACCAGGTAGTTCACTGCCTTATCATCCATATCTGTGGGGCATACGCCTGTAAGCTCCTCTCTGTTCTCGCTGGTGTCATCGGTAGTTACGATACAGGTGCGGTCAAAGCTGTCTAAGGCCACAATCTCCAGGTCCTTGATTTTGATCACATCTCCCGGCTTTACGGTGATGCAGCGGTCTTCGGGTACGCCCCATTTCATCCAGGTTTCCACAGATTTCTTTGGTCCGATAAAGGGCACTGGGATCTCCTTGCCATTCTCATCCGTTGTGGTCATACCGCTCTGAATTACATGGGCAGCCCACTCAGCGGACATATGGTCCTGATGATAGTGTGTCGCCAGTACCGCGTCCACATGCTTGAAGGCGAAGGGGTCAATTACAAACGGAACATTTCTCAGGTTGGGCTGCATCAGACGGCCTCCGCACATGTTTGCCATCTGATGGCCGGGCTTCATCTGATTGTTGCCGTGAGTTCTCTTTCCGTTTCCGCACCACAGGTCAATGGTGATGTTGGTGTTTTCCGGGGTCTTGAACCAGACACCGGTACATCCCAGCCACCACATTGCAACATTGCCGGGGGCTACCACTTCGTTTTCGATGTCTTCCACAAGCCAGGTTCCCCACTCAGGGAAGGTGCTCATAATCCAGCTTTCCCTTGTGATTTCATCCACTTTGGACATTTTACTCAACTCCCTTTCTTAGATTGATTAAATTTTTTGGGTTTCCTTATGTTTATTATTGTACGGAAAGGCTTTCTTTTTTTCAACTATTTATATGATTGTTTTTATCTATTTATGTTCATTTCGGTTGCTTTTTGAATATTTTGTTGCTTTTCACCATCTATACGCCTTATTTAAGCCATATAAACTCCCATTTTTATGCAATTCTTACAACTTTTTCTATATTATATGATTTATTTGAACTTTTTATTTTTGATTTCATTCAAAAAATTTAAAAAAAGACTGCCAAAAAATTCAGTCTCACATTCTATCACCCATGACCTCATTTTATGGCAGCCCTTTTTGTGCACAAGCTTCCTTTATTTTCTTTGATTTTTTTCTTACTTCAAAAGCAATTCTCTGGCTCTCTGCAGCTGATTATCCTCCTCCAAGGGAACAAGCACTTCTTTTTTTAATTCTTCATCCAAATCAATCTCCACATCCGGCTCAATACCGATCCCATGGATGTTATTTCCCTTTGGTGTGTAATATTTTGACACAGTCAGCTTTACTGCCGTCCCATCATGAAGAGGGTATATTTTCTGCACTATCCCCTTTCCATAGGTCGTGGTCCCCACAAGGGTTCCAATCCCATAGTCCTTAATGGCCCCCGCAAAGATCTCCGAGGCACTGGCGCTGTTTCCGTTGATGAGCACAGCCAGAGGCTTATCAAAATAGTGCTCGGCATCGGAGGTATTCTCCTCCCGGTTTCCATACTTATCCTCCGTGTAGACGATCAGTCCCTCCGGGAGCAGGCGATCCAAAATCGCGCACACACTGGATACCAGGCCGCCGCCGTTGCCACGCAGATCCACAACCAGTCCCTTGATTCCCTGTTTTTCCAGCTCATCCAGCGCCTTTGTAAACTGATCTGTGGTTACGTCGTCAAAGGAAGTGATGGCAATATATCCAATCTGATCCTCCAGCATGGCAGAGCTCACTGTCTGAATTTCTATGGTTCTCCGCTCCACCTGGAAATCCAGATAATCCTCCTCTCCCTCCCGAACGACACTGATGACAACCTTCGTATTCTCCTTCCCCTTGATCTGAGAGACTACCATAGTCAAATCCATCCCTGTCACTTCCGTATCCCCAACCTTATAGAGAATATCTCCGGGCAGAAGTCCGGCTTCCATGGCTGGCCCCTCCTCGAACACGCGGGCTATGGTAATAATGCCGGTGTTGATATTCTGAGAGATCTCCACCCCGATTCCGCAGTAGCTGCCATTGGTGGAATCCCGCAGGCTCTGATATTCCTCCTGTGTATAATAGGCCGCATAAGGGTCACCCAGCCCTGCCACGGCTCCCTTGTAAAGCCATGTTTCTATCTGATCGGAATCCAGCTCATCCAGGTAATAGTTGTTCATAAGCTCCTCAATCTCCGTGAGCTTTTCCTGTACCTCCTGGTTCGTCAGATTGATTTCTTCCGTTTTTTCCTTCCCAAAGGCTCCCGTTAAAAGCCTGTTGCCAAGCATCACTGCCTGAATCACAATCAAGGTCGCTGCAAATCCAATCGCGATGCCCTTCCACAGTTGTTTTTTCTCGTCCATATTGTTCCTCATCTCTGACAGCCGAAAGGGGCTGACGCAAAACAAGCGTTTCCACAGCTCTGTTATTTTGCGGCATCCCCTATGTTTTTTCTCTTTTAACTATACGCTATTTTTTTATCTTCTATCCCACATAATTGCGGGGATTTACATAAGCTCCGTTCTTAATCACACCAAAATGCAGGTGCGGCCCCGTAGAAAAGCCTGTGGAGCCTACTGCGGCAATGCTCTGTCCTGCGCTGACCACATCTCCCACGGAGACATAGAGTGCCGAGCAATGCATATATACGGTGGAAAGGCCATTTCCATGGGAGATTACTACATAGTTGCCCGCGGAACCACTGTAGGTTGACGTGGTCACTCTTCCCCCCGCTGCCGCCACAATGGATGCCCCATGGGAAGCCCCAATATCAATGCCCTTGTGGTTGGTGGATGCTCCCGGAATCGGTTGTGGCCTTGGGCCAAATCCGCTGGTAATTCTTCGGCTGCTGGGACAGGGCCACACGAAGCCGGAGGCGCCGCCATCACCATCGTCAGCATTGGCATTGGCAAAGGCCGCGGCCGCGATCTGCTCCTCAATCTGATTGAGCAGCCTCTCCTGCTCCTCCAAGTCCTCCTTAAATTCCGCAGCATCACTGTTCTGGCTGTCTATTTGGGCCTGGTAGCTCTGAATCTCCGAGGTCTTCTTCTTAATCAGTGCGTCTACCGTATCCTTTTGCTCCTTAGCGGCCTCCGCCATCAGGTTTAGCTCCTCTTCCTCCGATTCCAGAACAGCCTTGGCTTCCGCCACTGCCTCCTTTTGGGCAATGTATTCATCCAGCATCTTTCGATCGTATTCAGACATGGCCTTTACATAGGTAGATTTATTGATAAAATCCGCAATGCTGTCAGCCGTCAAAAGCATTTCCAGATAGGACGGTGTTCCGTTCTCATATAAATACTGAATCCGAAGCTTCATGTCCTCATACTGCTGTTCTGCTATCCGCTCCGCCTCATCAAGCTCTGCCTCCGCCTGAACAATCTCTTCCTTTTTCGCCTCAATGTCCTCATTCAGCTTCTCAATCTGTGTCGCAAGGGAGGCTGCCTCCTGGTCCAGCTTGGCAATGTAGCTTTTGAGATTGCTTTTGCTGATCTCCAGCTGTTCAATATTTTTCTTAACTTGATTTAAGTCCGATTTGATATCATTAATTTTATTTAAAGTATCCTTCTTCTGCTGCTCCAGCTCGTCCGTATCCACCTTCTGAGAGGGCTCCTCCTTAGAATCTTCCTCTTCCTTGGATTCCTCTTTTGAATCCTCCTTAGCTTCCTCCTCTGAGGATGAGCCTGTGGTAATCTCTGCCTCCGAAGCCCAGACTGACATTCCATCCAATCGCAGAACCGATGTTAAAAAGAGCGCCGTCAAAAGCAAGATACTTATATATCGCTTTTTTCTCATTTTTTACATTCCTTTTTCTATCTTGGTTCTCAGACTCTCAAATGCTTCCGAATGGTCAAAAAGCTGCCAAAAAAGCCTATTCCCACACCCAGCGCAAGACCTACCGGCAGCAAGGTCTGAAACAGGGTATCTACCGGCATAAAGCGGATGAATCCGCTGAGGCTGTCAAACTGGCCTGACATATAGCCCATCAGCTTGGTATAAAGGAAATACAATATGGTTAAAGGAATAGCTCCTCCAATCACTCCAATCAGAATACCCTCCACTACAAAGGGCGCCTTCACAAAGGAGTTGGTGGCACCTATGAGCTTCATAATGGCAATCTCTTCCTTCCGGACCGCAATTCCAATGGTGACCGTATTGCTGATCAAGAATACGGAAACACACAGAAGCAGAATGATAATAGCTACTGACACATAGCCTACCAAAAGATTGAAGCTGGTGAGAATGTCCGCCACCTCAACAGACTTATTAACCCTTCGAATTCCCTCCATGGATTCCAAATATTCTACCAGACTGCTCTGCCCCTCCACATCCTTCAGATAAATCTCATAGTGAGCCTGCTTAGCCAGGGGATTGTCATTGGCAAAGCCATCTGCCAGTTCGGGTGCTTCTGCAAAATAAATATATTTGTATGATTCCCAGGTTTCCTCGGCAGAGACAAAATTCGCTTCCTCCACCTCATCTCTGGCTCGAATCTTTGCCCCAATTTCATCCATGGCCGCCTGGTCCTGGGAAACCTCCTCGTCAAAGAAGACGCTGACGGATACGCCGCTCTCCACTTCCTTCACCATAAACTGAAAGTTCTTCACCACACAGAAGAAGAGGCCAAACAGAAAAATACAGATGGACATGGTGGCTACGGAGGCCAGCGAAAACATCTTATTTCTCCAAATATTTTTAAAGCCCTGCTTTAAGCAGTAGCCGATGGTGCTAATTCGCATGCTGTATGTACCCAGCCTTACGCTCGTCACTGATAATGACGCCTCTATGCATTGCAATGACCCGTTTTTTCATCTGATCCACGATCTCCTGGTTATGAGTTACTACCACTACGGTGGTTCCTCTTTCGTTAATCGTCTCCAGGAGCTTCATAATCTCCTTGGAGTTCTTGGGGTCCAGATTTCCCGTAGGCTCGTCCGCCAAAAGAATATTTGGACGGTTCACCAAGGCTCTGGCAAGGGCAACTCTTTGCTGCTCACCACCTGAGAGCTGCTTTGGGTAGGATTTATACTTCTCCGCCAGGCCCACCAGCGACAGCATGGCAGGTACATTTTTGCGGATGTTCTTAGAGGGTGTAATCACCACTCTCTGGGCAAAGGCAATGTTCTCATACACGTTCCGATCCTTTAAGAGACGGAAATCCTGAAATACAACCCCTATTTTCCGACGATATTTGGGAATCGCCCGCTGCTTCATTTTATTCAGATTGATTCCATTTACTTTGATGGTTCCGGAGGTTGGGTCCAGCTCCTTTAACAGAAGCTTGATTAATGTGGACTTTCCGGAGCCGCTATCTCCTACGATAAAGACAAACTCGCCCTTATCAATGTGAAGACTAACGCCATTCAGGGCATGAATACCCGTAGAATAGGCTTTTGTCACATTCTCCAAATCGATCATTTTTTCTCTCCTCAGTAAGCTTCCTCTGACTTTTAATAGTCTATGGTCTCCATGTACTTCATATACTTCACAACCATCAGCGCAATCTTAAAGGTGATGGCATCCTCGAACACGCGCAGATCCAGACCGGTGCTCTTCTGGAGCTTATCCAGGCGGTATACCAAGGTGTTCCGGTGAATGTAAAGCTGTCTGGAAGTCTCGGAGACATTCAGGCTATTTTCAAAAAATTTGTTAATCGTGGTCAGTGTTTCTTCATCAAAGTCATCCGGAGACTTTCCGTCGAATATTTCCCGGATAAACATTTTGCACAGGGGGATGGGCAGCTGATAAATGAGGCGCCCGATTCCCAAGGTACTATATGCCACAATGTCCCTCTCGCCAAAGAAGATCTTTCCTACATCCAGCGCCATTCTGGCTTCCTTGTAGGAACGTGATACCTCCTTGATCTCGCCTACAATGGTTCCGTAAGCAATATGAACCTGTTCCTCTCCCTCGCCTGCCAGCAGATCCTTGATCACCTTAGCTGTCTTTGCAAGCTCGGGGTATCCCTCATTTTCTCCCAGCTCCTTGACCACGATGATGTTCTTCTCATCTACTGCAGTAATAAAATCCTTGGATTTGGTGCCGAACAGAGCGCGAAGGCTCTCTAAGGACGCCGTATCCTTTTCCCGCCCGGTCTCTATTACATAAACCGCACGGCGGACCTCCGCCTGAATATGAAGCTTCTTTGCCCTGTTATAGATATCCACCAAAAGCAGATTGTCAAGAAGCAGATTCTTGATAAAGTTATCCTTATCAAAGCGCTCCTTGTAGGCAATCAGCAAATTCTGAATCTGGAACACCGCAATCTTGCCGATCATGTAGGCATCCTCGCTGCCTCCGTTGATCAGAAGAATGTATTCCAGCTGATTCTCGTCAAAGACCTTAAAAAACTGAAAGCCCTGTATCACCTGGCTGTCCGCCGGGGAATCGATAAATGCAAGGACCGAGCCCGTGTAGGTCTCCGCCTCCGGGAATGTGGAAGCAAGTACCTTTCCCTCCGTGTCAATGATGCAGAGGTCTATCCGGGTGATGCCCTTTAAACCCTCAATGGTATTCTGTAGTATCTGGTTTGAAATCATAGTCTTACCTGCTCCTTTTTGCTCGTCTTTTTGTGCATATCGCCAGATTTTTGCTTTTGATTTTTCTGGCAATATCGCCTATAGAATTACCCCTTATTATGTAAAAATAAAAATACCTGATTTATATACTAATGCAAAATTACAAAAAAGAAAAGAGGAAATACAAAAAAATTTATGCATTTCCTCGACTTTTTGGGAATTTTTTCAAAAAAATCTCCTATACATTGTTCACAAAAGAAATTATTTCCTATTTCGTCTCGATAAACCCTTCTCCCAGAACTTCCCGCACATCGGAGACAATCACAAAGGCATCCGGGTCTAAGGCCAGGGTCAGCTCCTTGAGACGGACGATCTCTTTTCGGGACACGACACAAAAAAGCATGTTTTTCTCCTGTCCGGAATACATACCTCTTGCGGAGAGGCCGGTGACGCCGCGGCTCAAATCGTCCATCAGTATCTGAGCCAGCTCGTCGGGCCTTTGGGTGATGATAAATGCAGCCTTGGAAAACTTTAAACCCTCGATGATGCCGTCGGATACCTTAGATACCAGGTAGATGGAGATGACTGCGTAAAGCGCCATCTGAATACTGAAGAGGTAAGCTCCGGCCAGGACGATGACGGCATCTATGACCTGCATGATATCGGCGATGCTGTAGTGCCGCCAAAAATGCTGGACGATGGCTGCTATAAGATCGGTTCCGCCTGTGGTGGCCTGGCTCAGGAATACGAGGCCGATGCCCACTCCCATTACTACGCCTCCGTAGAGAGCGGTCAGCAGTAAATCACCCTCTGCCAAGGGGATGACCGGAAGAATACCCAGCCAGAAGGAAAGCATGACTGTTCCAAACAGGGTTTTTACAATGTAGTTCCAGCCTTTTAAGCGGATGGCTATGAGGAATACGGGAATGTTGAGAAGCAGGTTGGTTACGGCCAGGGGAATACCTCCCGGAACCATATCCTCTGTGAGCTGTTTTACAATGATGGCTAGGCCGGAAAAGCCTCCTGTAACAAAGCCGGAAGGGTCGTAGATGGAGGCTACGGCGAAGGCTATGAGGGCGGTTCCTGCCGCTATCATTAAATATTCTTTTATGATTGTCTGGCTTTTCTTTCCCATGGTTGTCTATTCCTTTCGTTTTTTTGTTTACTATTATTTTTTATGGTTGTATTTGTATTATTCAATGTGGGTATATTCCTGTCTTTTTTTGCATAGGTTATAGCAATCGAATTGTATGGGAGGGGCTTCTCTTGAGCTCAAAAACGAAAATTGTGGTTCTCCGTATGAAGGAATTGATCTATACCGGTATCTTTGTTGCTTTGGGTATTATTTTGATCCTTCTTCTGGTGTTTATGTTTGCTCCTAAGGACAGCAAACCGGCTTCCACTGATACTTCTGATAAATATGTGCCTGGTGTGTATACTTCTTCGATTATGCTGAATGGCAACGCTGTGGATATTGCTGTTACGGTGGATAAGAATACGATTACTTCTATTCAGATGGTGAATATGAGCGAGGTGGTTACGACGATGTATCCTCTTATGGAGCCGGCTCTTGACAATCTGGCGGAGCAGATTATTGCTTCTCAGTCTCTTGATCATATTACATATCCGGAGGAAAATCAATATACTTCGCTTGTGATTTTGGATGCGGTGGAGAGGGCGCTTGAGAAGGCGGGGGTGCCTGAGGATGAAACGGAGGTTCGGAAAGAATCGGAGGATACAAATGGGAAGAAAAGTGAGGGTTCTTCTAAGCTTGTTGAAGAATAATTGATAATAATACGGACGGGACAGCAAGGAGCTTTGGCAGCCGACATTTCCATATCTGTGTTCGCATGGTTCACGTACACTCCGGCTGCCAAAGCTCCTGGCTGTCCCTGATATTGTTGCCGGTAGATGGCTTGCTTTTATTCTTTGTAGCGGACGATGGTTCGATCTGCCAAGGCTTCTGTGGTGCTTGTGATTACTTCGGTTTCGTTGTCTATGATGCCTTCTTCTAGGGCTGCGTATTTGTCGTTTTGGTCTAGGACGTTTACGTAGACTAGCTCGGCGGCCAGCTCGGGGCCCAGGATTCCGGATCTTTCTTTTAGGATGTATACGAAGGTTCTTCCGTTTTGGTCGGTGTAGAGGGCCTCCAGAGGGATGCAGCATTTGAAGATGTCGGTTTGGGTTTCGGTGTAGAATTCTCCGCTTTGGCCCAGGGTGCCTACTCCTTGGGGGAGAAAGATGATGGCTTCGAAGAGCTCTGGGTTGGCTTCGCTTGCTGCTACGTAGTCTACGGTTACGGATTCGCTGGATTTTCCCATGGACAGGGTGGCCGTGTCGCCCTGGTTTACGTATTTTTTCTGGTCTCTTGTGAGGGTCAGGTGGAATTCCAGGGGGCTTTCCAGGTCGGCGTATACGATGGCTGCGCCGTCGGGGATACGCTCGCCGGGGCTTACCTGGATTCGGGTGACGATTCCGTCGGATTTGGGGTATATGCCTCCGCCTGTGCGGAGGATTTCCTGGTATTTTTCCAGCTTTTCTTTGAGGACGGACAGCTCCAAGCGGTTGATGGCCAGACTGTTGTCTATGGCGGAGGCTTTCTGGGTATCGTCCAGGTGGCGTTTTGCGTCCAGCAGTGCGTCATCACGGTTTTTTCTGGCGTCTGACAGGCTGCGCTCGGCAGCTCCTACGCCGGCTTCCAGGGAGCTCTTTTTTTCTTCCCAGGCAGCTTTTTCCGCATCTTCTGTGCTGTAGTCGGGCTTAGGCACTGGGGAAGCAATGTGCTCTTCATATTTTGCTTTTGCTGCTGTCAATTTGTCCTTTGCTTCTTGCGCTTTTTCTTCGGCTTGCAGAAGCTCCTGGGACAGGGCCAGATCTTTATCCGGAGCAGAATCCAGCTTTGCTTTTAACTCTTCCACTTTTTTGTCTGCTTCATTTTTTTCTTTTTCTGCTTCTGCCAATGCCCGTTTGAGTTCTTTCTCTTTTTTTGCCCATGCATCATACTCTGCCTGGGCTTTTTTTCGTTCTTCCTCTGAGGTCCCTCCGGTAACCGGGTTCTGTTTTAGGCTTTCCAGGGCGTCCTGGGCTCCTTTTAGATCTTCTTTTGCCTGGTCTACTTTGTCTTGTGCGCTTTCTGCTGTGCGGTCGTAGTCTTCTCTTGCCCGGTCCTGGTCGGTCTTTTTCTCGTTTGCGGCCAGGCTGCTGTTCTGTTCCTGCTCCTGGATGGTTAAGGACAGCTTTTTGATGTTCATTTCCTGCTCTCGGATCTGCTCTTCTAAATCGGCCATGTCGATTTCAAACAGGAGGGTTTCTGTGGTGACCCGGTCGCCTACGTGGGCATGGACGGTCTGGCAGCGCAGGCCGCTTAGGGTGTTGACGGCGTATTCCATGCCCTGCTGCACCAGTCCCTCTGCCTCTACCTTGTGAATGAGGGCAGTTCGCTCCGGCTTTTTTGTTGTGATCTGGGGAAGCCTGGAGGCGTATATCGCACGGGAAACTAAGGTGCAGAGAAACATGAGGCTTAGAAAAATGCCAAAGGCGATTCCGATTTTTTTCTGTTTTTTCCACATTTCCATTTTGAAATCACTCCTTTAGGGCTGAGGCTACTATTCCACGTTCCAGGTATTCCTGGCCGATTAAAAATACGAACACGGGCGGTATCAGTGTGATGACGGAGGCCACAAAGGAATAGCCGGCCTGGTCAAGATGTATTTCCGGCAGATACAGGGACAGGGGCCACAGGCTTTTGTCCTCCAGAAATGCCAGGGGCTGCTCCATGAGGTTCCAGTATTCCAGAAAGCCCAGCACCATGGCTGACAGGATTCCGTTGGAAGCCAGGGGCAGGCCGATCCGCCAGAAAATGGTCCACTCTCCGGCTCCGTCCACTCTGGCTGCGTCGATAATGCTCTCCGGCAGGGCACAGAAGCCCCGGTAAATCAAGAATACCGGAAAGGTGGAAAAGATTGCCGGAAGAATAATGGCCCCATGGGTGTTGACAAGATGCAGGCCGTCCAGCACCAGGTAGTTTGAGAGCATGGTTACCTGGAAAGGCATCAGCATCAGTACTACATACAGGGTGAACAGTATGTTCCGAAAGCGGAACCGGTACACCGCAAAGGCCCATGCCGCCGGAACTGCCAGAAAGAGCTGGCCTGCCAGTACCAGGACTACGATTTTCATGGAGTTCCAGAATACTACAAAAAACTGAGGTGTGTAGAACAGCACACGGGCATAATGTTCAAAGGTTGGATACCTGGGAAAGAATTTCCAGGCAATAAATTCTTCAGCTCCCGTAGTTAAGGGAGTCAGGCACTCAGCCAGCTCGTAGCGGCTGATGATGGTTCCGGACAGTACCAGGATGGCCGGAAGGAAAAAGAAGATCGCCAGTGAGAATAAGCAGATTTTTCTTATATTTGTTTGGATTTGCCTTGCCGGACGAAGTCCGCCGGTCCGGGAGATAATCGTACTATGATTTGTATTGGCTTTTATCCGCATCTGCCTACGCCTCCTTTCCGTCCTGATCCCAGAACCTCTGCAGCAGTAAAATGAATAGAAACAGCACCGTTCCCACGCAGACTGCTGCGGCTGCCATTTTATCCAGCTCCAGGTTTACGAACCAGTTGTTGAACAGGTGCTGTAAAAGGTACATGCTCTCGTGGGGATAGGATCCTGCCACCAGGTATGCCTCTCGAAATACCTTAAAGGAATTCAGAAAGGACAGTACTGTGATTGTGTAAAGGGTGCCTTTCAGGTTTGGAAATATGACCTGCCAGAAGCATTGCTGTTCGCTTGCCCCGTCCACCCGGGCTGCGTCCAGAATGTCTGTGGGGATGGAGAAGATTCCTGCCAGCCAGAGTACAATGGTGTAGCCGAGATTTTTCCACACGTAGCTGAATACCAGCACCCAAAAGGCTGCATTTGTGCTCATGTAATCCACAGGGCCGCTCTCCGGAATCAGATGGAGGCTGTTTAACAGAAGATTTAAAAAGCCCTGTTTGGAAAATACCATGCGCCAGACTAGGACAATTGCCGCCGCGGGCATGGCCATGGGAAACAGGAAGCAGGATTTCAGGAACTGAATCTTTTGAAGCCTGCTGAGCTGTACTGCCAGGAACAGGCCCAAGCCGATGAGGACCGGGAGGCAGACCGCCGTAAAGCGCAGGGTGTTTTTCACAGCCAGAAGAAATGCCTGGTTTTTAAATATAAGCTGATAATTGTGAATGCCTACCCATTCCTGGGTCACGACGGTCAGAAATGACCGCCGGATTACATCCAGAAATGGCAGGCACACAAAGATCAGAACGCCGATTCCGCTTGGCAGCAAAAACCAAATCCAGGCGTTTCTGCTGCCAAAAAGCCTTTGCCTATTCTTCGTTGCCCTCACTCCTTATTCCAGTTCCGTAATCTCCTTTCAGTACACCTTGGTATAGATCAATTTCCAGCCGCTTAATACATGCGTCTGTAAATCGATCTGTGCACTGAAAAGAGATTACTGATTCCAGTTCCGTAATATTTACTCCGCTAAATATATGGCCGCCTTTTTTACAATTTCTTTCACTGTTTCTTCTACAGTCAGGCTGCCGTTCAATGCCTTGGGGCCGATCTCCAAGACGGTCTGCTGGATGACGGAATCGCTGCGGCTGGCGGTTTCTGCCGCATTTACCATATCAAGGATGCGCTGAAAATGCTCCTCGGTCACCCACAAAATCTCCAGATGAAAATCTTTTCCGTTTTCTCCGCTGCTTCCGATGGAAAGGCTGCTGTTGGCCTTGCCCTCATTGGGATTGATCTTCTGCTTCTCAAAGGATGCCATATTCATGGGCAGTCCGCCGGGCAGATCCATGTCCTGCAGCTCCGGTCCAAACAGGAACCGGTAGAAATCCAGAGCGAGCTCATTTTCAATGGAATTGGCATAGATGCCGATGCAGGTATCGGGTACAAAGCTATTTGGCACCTGGCCCGGATAGGGGGCATAATCTATGTTGTTCTCCTGATCTGTCAGTGTAGCTATCATGTTAAAGTCTGCGTTCATTCCCTTGACTGTGCCGATTCCCAGGTAGCTATTTTCCGTAGCAATATCAATGGACGCAGAGGAAGCGCTTGCGCTGAAATCTTCCCAGGTCAGTCCGTCTATTTCGTTCCACAGGTAGGTCACCCGATCCTGCATTTCTTTAAGCTCCATCTCGTTCCAGCCTGAGGCTTCCACCTCATAGATACGCTTTGCCTGGGTGAGAAATTCCGTGAGCTTCGCCTCGTCCAGCGCTCCGTCCTCACCAAGCCATGCACCTGAGGAGGCAAGACCTAGGGTGTACAATACCTGTTCCTCCGTAATCTGCCGGATAATAGAGCCCTGCGGATGCTCCTCACGCAGTTTTTCCACGGCATCTGCCATGGCAGTCAGGCTGGTGATGCCCTTGATGGTGTCAGGATCTCCGACTACCAGCGGAATCCGGAAGCGCACAGGCAGGGAGTAGAGCTTTCCATCCTCACGGAATGCGTTTACCAGATTGGGAAACAGGGCATTTTCTCCTGTCAGTCCCTTTTCCAGCTCGGTCAGATCCGCAAGGATACCTTTTTCCTTGTAGGACTGCTCCGGGAGCCCGTTCAGCACTATGAGATCCGGGGCGCTGCCGGACATGATTTTTGTATTGAGGTTCTTGATGGCGTCCTCACGAACCACTCCGTCCTCACCGGTCATTCCCACCTCATAGCGGATGTAAACGCCCGGATTCTTTTTCTGATACAGGCTCACGGCTTGCCGGATGGTATAATCGTCCTCCAAACTGTAGATGGTGAGCTGTTCCTCCGGCACCGCCGGTACGGTGGCATCGTAGGCATAGCGGCAAAGCTGCGGTCCATTATACAAAATGACAAATTCATCCTCCGGAAGGGCCGCTATTCCCTTCAGGTACATTTGGGGATCGCCAAGGGAATTCAGCGCCCCGTCTGCTATCTGCTCTACCACAGCGCCCCCGGCCACATGCCGGTACAGTCCTGATTCCAGAGCCAGATAAATGATATCCTCTTCCCCGGAAGCCATTACTACACTGTGGCTGTCCGAATTGGTGCCGATCGCATCCCCTGCCTGCTCTGAAATAAAGCTTTGCAGTACCTCATCCTTTTCGGCCAGGCTCTTTGCTTCCAGGTCGTATAGCTCTATGGTTCTGCTTGTAAGGATTACCATGTAGCGATCCGTGAAGCATACATAGTCGGGCATTCCGTCCACCTTGCACAGCTCCTGTACGGAACCGTCCTCACGGCTGATCGCATATACCGTTCCCTGTATGCTAAAGCCATAAAGACTGCTGTCCTTTCCAAACCAGAGATTCTGCAGGCTATCATTCTCGTCCGTATACTGGATGGCTTGGGTTCTTCCCTCCGGGTCCGCATAGATGTATTTTGGATGGTAACCGCTCTCCTCGCCCTCCGCTTTATCCTCTCCGCCGGAATAGATGGCGGCTGCCGAACCGTCCGGGGCAAGGGCAATGTGGGGAATATAGGCTTCCTTTGCCGACAGGTCCGTGATCCAGGAGGACGGTCTTTTCTCCCAGGTTTCGCCTTTATCTGCGGACACATATAGTCCCTGGCTTTCTTCCAGCAGAGCCAGCTCTCCGGTGTCTAAATACTGAACCGCCGCCCCTCCCCAGGAATCGGCGTATTCAAATTCCTCCAGAAGCTCGATCTGGTATTCCAGATAACGACCCATGCTCTGCTCCTTTTCCTCTTCTTCTGCATTTGCTTTGCCGGAATTCCCGGAGGGGGATGAGGCTCCGGGTGTGGTATCACCCCCTTTGCCGCACCCGCCGGCAAATACCAGAAGCATCAGCAACAGCCATGCTGTTATCTGTTTGAATCTTGTCTTTTTTATCATGGATTTCCCTTCTCCTTTCTACTTTTGATCTGCACATGCTTTTGTGCATAAAGGGATACTCGCAGAGTGTTTCTCTTCACTCTTCACATCCCTTTGGATTTTGTACAACTATACAATTCCTACAATACCACTTCTACAATCTGTACCTCTGTCGCCCGATATGCATCTCCCTCATGGCTTCCTTTGAGGTTTACCTGCATACCCTTTTCCAACTTTTCAAAGGAGCTCTCGGAATCCTCGTAGCTGGCTCCTCCGTCTCGGATGGTTCGCTTATAGACACGGGTATTTTCATCGCAGAGCACTTTCAGTGTTTCCAGCTTCTCCATCTCTTCCTCGCCATCTGCTCCCTCTGCAGGAGAAGCCATAATCATGCTTCCATCCTCGCCTGTTTCCTGATAAAACTTCTTCATGGTAAACTGGCCGTCTCCCAGCTCCGTAATCTCCCCAACGGGCTCTTCCTCGTCTTGCGAGCCTGTGTTGTCCACCTGCTTCCCGGCGTCCGTATTGTCCTGGGAGGCATCTGGTTCTCCCTCCTTGTCTCCGGTGCTTAAGGGCTCCTGCTGCTCTTCCTGTACAGGGGCTTTATCCTCTGCGTCATCTGTGCCGCCACAGCCTAGAAGCGTCAGGCTTATAACCCCCGCCAGGGCCAACAGCTTTATCTGGTTCCATACGTTCCTTTTCATAGTCTTCTCCTCATCTTTCTTTTGTATTGTAACTGTATGGTAGCAGAGGTGTCTCTAAGTTTTCTCTAAGCTGGATACCAGATAAGGGTAAAATATAAAATTTTTTTCTAAAGCCTTTTACGGAAAGGATAGAAGAGTATTAATTGATATGTTATAATTCTTGTGTTGTCCAACCTACACCCGGCAACGGGAGGAGGTGTTTACATGGAGTTTGTCATATCTTTTATAGTCGCTGTTGCGGCTGGTGTAGCCTGCCACTACATCATCAAATGGCTTGACAGCGACCGAAAGGACAACAAATAGCCTAGTGGGTACTTTGCCACTATAAAAGAAAAGAAGAATCCCCAAACTGTACGCTACTACAGTTTGGGGATTCATTCTACGTTCACATGGAACTGTCATATCTTTTTGCCTATCGGCATTATAGCATATGCAAAAACTTTTTTCAATATTCTTTTGGCAAGCTTAATTTTCATAGCATTTATGGAACATTTACTGCTTTCTCCCTACAATTCCAAAGAATCTGCATTTAACAGAAAATCATATATGTTCATTATCAAGATGCCCTCCTCACTATAAAAGGGCTTAGGCGTATCTGATGTAATAACAATTTTCTTAAACGAATCGTTGATTTTTAAAAACGGTCTGATTTCCTGGGCCAGCTTTTCCTTTGTACCAATCATATATGCCGATTGAATATAATACTTTTTAGACCCTTTATTGCAAATAAAGTCAACCTCCAGCTGCTTCTTTACCGGTTTTTGGTCCTTGCCCTTTTCTACAATGGTGATATTTCCCACATCCACACGAAATCCCCGCATCCTGAGTTCATTATAGATTACATTTTCCATAGAATGTGTTACTTCTATCTGCCTGAAATTAATTCGTGAATTCCTAAGTCCCATATCCATAAAGTAGTATTTCAGCGGTGTGCCAATATATGATTTCCCCTTAATATCATAACGCCTTGCCTCCTCAATCAGAAACACATCCTCAAGATACTCAATATACTTGGTTATCGTTGTAGCTGTAATCTTGGATTTGCTCACGCTCTTAAAGGTTTTCTGAAGCTTATTGGGATTCGTTAGCGCTCCTATTGCAGACGAAAGCACATCCAGCAGAGCTTCCATCTCTCCTATGTTTCTGATTTTGTATCGATTTACAATGTCACAAATGTAAGTTTCTCTGAGCAGCTGATCCAGCAATGCTATTTTCTGTTCTTCCGTCTCGGCCAATACTACAAGGGGAATACCGCCATAAGTAATATACTCATTCCAGCCATCATAACGGTTTCCCTTGTAAATGGTCATAAATTCCGAGAAACTCAAAGGGTACATATGAACCTCGTCGCCTCTGCCTCCAAATTCCGTTGCAATATCCCTGGAAAGAAACTTTGCATTGCTTCCGGTTACGTAAACATCACAATTCTTCTTGTCCGCCAATCCATTCAGGACACTTACAAATTCATCCAGCATCTGAACTTCATCCAATAAAAAAAAGTATTTTTCTTCATCTTTAAGCTGTTCCTTTGCCCATGGATAGAATATCTTTGGGTTTCGGTATTCTATATTATCAAACAAATCAAAGGCCATTTCAATTATATGGCTTTCGTCCACTCCACTCTCCAGCAAATGCTTTTTAAACAGCGTACGAAGCAAAAAAGATTTTCCGCACCGCCTGATTCCGGTTACAATTTTAATCAGTCCGTTATTTTTTCGTTTTATCAGCTGTTCCAGATAGTAATCTCTCTTAATTTCATTTTCCATGGCCAGTTCTCCTAAAAGATATTTCGGTTAGTTTTAACCAAAATTTCTTTTAGTATACCCTATAGCTCTCATATTTTCAAGATTTCCAAAAGATATTTCGGCAACTTTTAACCAAAATATCTTTTACGGTACAATTTGGGCATTCTATTTCAAAAGCATAAAAAACAGGAAAAAATCCGATACTCCGTGGATTTCCTCCTGTTTTTTAATTGCTTTCAAAAAACCTGTTCATTGATATACGTTTTCAATGAATTCCTTCACCAAAAATAAACATTCATGTTCAGGAAAATGCCCCCATCCGGTACGCCTCCCCCTGGCAAAGCAAAACCAGCTCACACTCCGGCGCCTCCTTGCCGATGCAGTCAATGATCTGCTGGGGATCTCCATGATGCAGCGGGAATGTCCAGAAATGGCAGGGAATGCACACCCGGCATCCCAACATCCCGGCATACTTCGCCGCCTCTGCTCCGTCCAGGTTGCCAAAGGCTCCGTTAATGGGAAGAATCGCCACCTCCGGCTTCATCTCCACCGGCACCTTCAGCCGGTCCACTGTCAGGGCCGTATCTCCCGCATAGTAAAGTCTGGAAAATCCAAAGTCCAGAACAAAGCCCAGCGCCTCCGGCGCCAGCTCACCGTGATCACAGTCCACAGGAAGCATCCGGAATTCCTCCAGTTCCTCCCACTGTCCCTTTTTCATCACATGAAGCTGTGCTTTGTCAAAGCCCATGCGTTCCATTTCCTCAGCAACAAGGCAGTTGGTATAAACGGCTGTCTTTCCCTTTACCAGATCTCGTACCGCATCCACATCAAAGTGATCGTTATGCTCATGGGAAATGATCAGCACATCCAAATCAAACTCCCCAGCCTCGCACACCGGCGGCATCAGGCGCTTGAACCCAAGCCCCTTCTCCGGAATCAATCGCTGCACACAATCCGAGAAATAGGGATCAATGGCTATCTGTCGTCCCTTGGCGGTCTTAATCAAAAACCCCGCCTGGCCCAGCCAGAATATGGCAGCCTCCCCCTGCTTTACCTCTGTGCGCCCCACACGCTCCATAAATCTCATACGCTTCTTCCTTCCAACAATTTAATAGGCTTCTGTGGATTCCTCGCCCTTACAGATAGCCGGGGTAGAACCAAAGCCTACACCCAGACGGGCAGCCCCCATATCCACATATTTCTTAGCTGTCTCAAAATTCCGAATTCCTCCGGAGGGCTTTACCTTGATGCGTCCCTTGGAAGCATCCAGCATCGCCTGAACCGCCTCCTCGCTGGCGCCGGAAGCTGCAAAGCCGGTGGAGGTCTTTACAAAGTCGGCCCCTGCCTCAATAGCAATCTCGGTTCCCTTCTTAATCTCCTCTACGGTCAGCTCACAGCTCTCAAAGATCACCTTTACACCTACGCCGTGCTTCTTGGCCGCCTGCACCACGCCCTCGATTCCTTTCTTCACCTCATCCCATTTTCCGGAACGGGCAAAGCCGTAATTCATAACCATATCAATCTCAGCCACTCCCTTGGCTGCATAGAGCTCGGCAAGTGCTGCCTTTCCCTCCGCAGAACTATCCCCATGAGGGAAATCCAGAACACAGCTGACCAGGGTATTTGTTCCCTTGCACATGGAAACGGCCAGATCAATGTCGCAGGGTCTTACACATACGGAATACACATCGTAGTCAATTCCCAGCTGAATTGCGTCCTTTACCTCCTGCTCTGTCATGTTCGGCTTTAACACCGCGTGGTCAAAATAACGATTGATTTTCATTGCTCTTCCTCCTATTATAAGTCGCTGCGCGACTGCACTAAAAATAATTCTAACGCTTCCTTTGTCGGCATAGATGGCAGGGAACCGTAGGCCGCCGCAGTCATAGCTCCTGCTGCGTTTCCATAGCGGGCCGCCTCGTCCACAGATGCTCCCTGGGCAAGACGAATACAGAAGGCGGCATTAAAGGCATCTCCTGCTGCTGTGGTGTCCACAGCCTCCACCTGAAAGGGCGGTATCTGATAGCTTTCCTTTTCTCCCGCATACAGAGCGCCCTCCGCTCCCAGGGTTACAATCAGATTCCTCACACCCTTTTTCCGGAAAGTCTCTATGACCTTCTGCTTCCAGATCTCCGGCTCATAGTCCGCCTGATAGCATCCGGTGAAAAATTCTGCCTCCGTCTCATTGGGTGTCAAATAATCTGCCAGCTGGTAATACTCCCCGGGCATCTCTCTGGCGGGGGCAGGATTGAGAACCGTGCACACGCCTGCTGCCTTGGCTATCTTAAGGGCTTCCGTAATGGCTTCCTCATTGATCTGAAGCTGGCTTAATAAAATGTCTGCACTCTCTATCAAGGGGGCTGCCCTGCGGATCTCCTCCGCCGTAATCTTATCATTTGCCAAGGGAGCTACTATGATCAGATTGTCGCCTTTGCCATCAATCATCACACAATCTGTCCCTGTATCCACCGCCGGGTCCCGGAATACATACTCCGTATGAATCCCCTCCCGTTCCAGGCTCTCCACAAGGAAACGCCCCCGGTCATCCTGGCCTACCTTGCCGATCATATGGACCTCTGCCCCAAGCCTTGCGGCCTGCACAGCCTGATTACCGCCCTTTCCTCCTGCAAAAAATCCGTTCTTAAAGCCGGTTACAGTCTCGCCCTTACGGGGAAGCCGATCTGCCCATATAAAACAATCATACAGCAAATCGCCCAATACTGCAATCTTCATGATTCCTGCTCCATCCTTTTTTTCAGGTAGTCCTCATCGTGATATTTCATAGAGGTTCCCCAGGCTTCCTTGCGGACAAAGTACACATCATTCTGCTCCTGCTTTGGCCAGAGGGTGAAGAGCTTAAATTCCGCCTCATTCATGGTATTGTCTATCCAGTGGAATACATGGGGCGGGATAATAATGATATCTCCCGGCTTTACGGGAATCCGATCCTCGTCCAGCCACACATAGCCGCTTCCTGCCACAATATAATAAATCTCAGTCTCCTCATGAGCCCCGCCGCTGGTTCTGCAGCCACCCTTCAAGGTTCCCTCGTTGATATTGATCACCGGAAAGCCCGCCAGCTCATCACCTGTCAGCTGCTTGGAGCTGTAGGTTTCATCACACACAAAGGGAACTACATTTTCTGCATTTACAAATGACCATTTCTTCTTTTCCATCGTTTTTCTCCTATTAAATGTCGCTGCGCGACAGCACTAAAAGTAAAGTTCCATAATATTAAGGATACATCTTAATCTCGCTTGTCTCTGTCCACGGAATAGGGGTCCCATGATTCTCCAAAAGATCAAAGCGGACAAATCTGGCCTCCACCGGCTCGTCCAGCAGAATCTCCTGCCAGCCCTCTGCCTTTTCCATCTCTACGTGCTTTACCAGGATCCAGGGTACATCGTCAATCTTGTCCTCCTGGCGGCGAAGCTTCCTGGGCTCGTCCGTATCGCTGATATAAATATCGATTGCCTTTGCCAGCTCCTCCAGGATGCTGATATCCAGTCCCACATTGCGGAAAATCCGGATTTTGCTGATCTTCTGTGTCTCTCCGAAAAAGCTTAAGACCACGGAAGCCGGTCCTGGTGTATTCGCCCCCCAGGTTCCTCCGTTGCGCTCCAGATCGTCCCGAATCAAATTCACTACCCAGAAGGTAGGATCTGATTCCGTATGAGTTGCCCATTCAATCCGGGTATAATAAGAACCATCCCGTCTTACCCCCAATGGATATGTTTCCATAAGCTGTTCCTCCTTTTTTAAGAATATGTCTTTTCATACAAAGCATTGATTTCTTCCCGCGAGGGCATGGATGGTGCCGTCCCCAATTTTGTCACGGACAAGGCTCCCGTTACATTCCCATAGCGAAGCGCCGTAAATAGATCCTTTCCCTCTGCCAGCGCCATAACAAAACCACCGTTAAAGGCATCTCCGGCTCCTGTGGTGTCAATAGCATCCACGTTCAGCCGCTCTACCAGCTCGCTCTTTTCCTGATCCATCGCAAAAGCCCCCAGGGAGCCCAGTGTAATCACAACCTCCTTCACGCCCTTGTCCATAAAGACCTTCGCTGCCTTCTTTGCATCCGCCTCATTCTCGATCTTCACACCTGTCAACACCTGGGCCTCTGTCTCATTTGGTGTTACAATGTCAATCTTGCGGAGCACCTCATCCGAAAGCTCGGCTGCCGGAGCCGGATTTAAAACAATGGTCACCCCCGCTTCATGGGCAATGTCAATTACCTTATAAAGGGCGTCCAAATTAATCTCAAGCTGAAGAAGCAGAATCCCTGCCGATTCAATGAGAGAACGGCTTTTTTCCACATCCTCCGGCGTAATATTGCCGCAGGCTCCGCTGATCACCACAATCTCATTCTGGGCCGTATTCTCATCTACGGAAATCAGCGCACAGCCTGTTTCCTTGCTCTCATCCTCAAATATGTAGGAGGTATCCATGCCTTCCTCTTTGTAAAAATCAGTAGCAACTGTTCCGAATACATCCTTACCCACCTTGGTCACCAGCGTCATATCCGCCCCTGCCCGGTGAGCCGCCACCGCCTGATTGGACCCTTTTCCGCCAGGCCCCATGGCAAAGGAGGTTCCCATTACGGTCTCCCCCGGTACCGGAAGGCGGGGGGTACGTCCCGTCAGATCCACTACAAAGCTTCCAAATACTACTACCTTCTTCTTCATCTCTATTTCCCTCCAACGCCATATTGGTCGATCCGCTCCCTAAGATGCGCGATCTCGTCTTCTCCATCTACGATTCCCAGCTCCATCTCTACCAAATGCGTCTCCATAGGCTCCAGGTATTCCAGCTGTCCCTGTTTTCTCTGTTCACTTCTTCCAATGGGATGACAGTTTCCCGGCTCAAAGGCAAAGGCATACTCGCCCTCCCGTCCCACCTTCCACTGGGCAAAGCAGGGAAGCTGCCTGGGACAATAGGTCAGATAAAAGCCCAGCTTCAGGTGATCATTCACCAGGGCCACCGTGGTCCTGCCCTCCTCATCCGTATGGAATTCATGGAAAAACTGCTGCTCCAGCACATCTGCCTTCGGCTTATCACAGATCCGAAAGCGCTCCATTCCTTCCTTTGCCACCTGCGTCTCGGCCCATACCCGCTTGCTGGCTGACACAAAGCAGGAGCCCTCATCCAAAATGGGATGGCCTATATTAATATGGTAGAAAAACATCAGCGGGTCCGGCGTACTTCCCTCATTGTGGTACTCATCACGAATCCGAAAGCATTTTTCGCCAAGTCTGGCGGTCACGGTTCTTCGAAGACTCAAATGCTCTCCATGAAGACGTCCCTCGCTGACCCGTCCGGTCACCTTCATCTGATACCCCTCCGGTGTCCAGTCCTCCCAGGTCCCCACCTGGTCGGCCGCCGTATTGGAAATATCCCCATGCAGCCCATAGAGCACCTCTCCCAGAACGGGATGTGTATCCACACAGTCCGGACCCGCATTGGAGATTCCACAGGTGGTCAGCATACCTGCAAAAAAGCTTTTCAGCCATTGGCTCTGCCTGGGATCATGGTATGCCGGCGCTGTTATGCCCGTCTTGGATATGTAAGACACCGGGATGCCGCGATAGCGGCACCCGGCGATGTCCATTCCTCTTCCGGGAAGGACCGTAAGCTCCAGTCCCCCGCCGGTATATAAATCAGCAGCCTCCACCCCCGCGGCCTTGCCGTCAGAGAGGACACAGCGCCGAATTCCCGCAAGCTGAGACATGTTCCCATAACAGGCGATACAAGATTTTCTGTCTGTTTCAGGTATCCAGTTCTCCATGGGAGCCTCCTTATGTATCAAAATCAATCATAATCTTAACTCTGCTGTCATTATGTTTCTTCACTGCCTCGAAGCCCTCAATGGCCTGCTCAAAGGGATAATGCTCCGTGATCATGGGGGCCAGCTCTATCAAGCCGTTCTCCAGCATATCCAGAATCTTTCTTCCCATATTCGGCGTTCCTGCCGCCCCAATCAAGGTACAATCCTTGGCAATAATCTTATCTAGTTTTACATTGGAGAGCTCCTGCTCATAAAAGCCGGGAATTACGATGTATCCGCTTGGACGAACCAGATCCAGAAGCTCATTAAAGATAGAAGCATTTCCTGTGGTATCCAGCACAACATCCATACCGCGTCCGTCTGTCTCCCGCATTACCACATCCTTAAGACTTTCCTTTGTGGTATTCACAAGAATGGATGCCCCCATCTCCTTTCCGATAGCCAGCTTCTTATCCTTGCGGCCGGCCAAAATAATCTTGCCCACACCCATTCCTCTGGCACAGGCCATGCCTCCTAAGCCAATGGGACCTGTCCCCACAACCAGGAGGTTCTGTCCCGGTCCTATGGGAACACGGGTTAAGCCGTACAGCCCGATACTGGCAGGCTCAATGGCAGCCGCCACATCCAAAGGCACGTTATCCGGAACAAGATAGGTCAGCCGCTCCGGCATCATCATATATTCTGCAAAGCCGCCGGGCCAGCAGTTTCCGATAGTTCCGATGGCTCGCCCGTTCACACAGCACTGGTACTCACCCCGCAGACAGTATTCACACTCTCCGCAGGAATAGCCCGTATCACTGATGACTCTATCCCCTGGTTTGATCCTTCGGGTCTCAGATCCGACCTCTATCACCACGCCGGACCACTCATGTCCAATCCGAACCGGGTAGATCGGGTCCATTCCCTCTCCCAAATTCAGGGTTCCGTCCGCAATGGCTACATCCGTGGCACAGATACCGCAATGAGCCACCTTAGCAACTATATCATGAGGTCCGGGCACCGGTTTTTCCATTTCCACAAAGCGCAGTCCTCCTGGCTTATCTGCTACTAAAACCTTCATATACCCTCCTTTATTCTGTGGTTCTACTGTATTTAAAAGTCCCTTGTGTATCCGCAGATCCATCCGCCGTCCACTACGTTGATGGTTCCTGTCATATAGGAGGAATCATCAGAGGCCAAAAAGCAGGCCATTCCTGCAATATCCTTTGGCTCGCCGGGACGATTCTGCGGGATATGAGACATCATAGCCTCCGCCTTTACCGGGTCCGCATAGAACAGCTTTCTTGTACCCTCAAACATAATGGAGCCAGGTGCAATTCCGTTAACGCGAATATTTAATGGGGCCAGCTCCAGAGCCATAGCCTTAGTCAGATTAAACACGCCCGCCTTCGCAGCTGTAAACGCACACTGAAGACGAAGAGGCGTAACTCCCACGATAGAGCCGATATTGATGATATTACCACCCTCTCCCTGCTTTACCATCTGCTGGATAGCAGGCTTGGAGCAATAGTATACACCGTTCAAATCCACGTTGATGATTCGCTCCCACAACTCATCGGAATATTCATGAATGGGCTTTCTCTCCTCCGGTCCGCCGTTAATCCCGGCATTGTTTACCAGTACGTCCAGCCGGCCAAAGATCTTGACAGTTTCCGCAATCATATTGGCTGCACTTTCCTTGTTTCCTACGTCTGTCACAACGGCTGCGGCCTCTCCTCCCTTTGCTTTGATGGCATCCACCGTAGCCTGCAGCGTCTTTATGGTCCGGCCAGCCACAACAACCTTTGCCCCGTTCTCTGCGAAAGCCTCAGCCATAGCACCTCCGATGGCGCCGCCTCCCCCTGTTACAATTACTACTCTGTCTTTCAAATCTACTTGCATGTTCCTTCTCCTCTCTGCATTTATAAATCCTTATCTCATCAGGCCGGAATTTTCCTCTTCTGCCTGTATAAGTCAAATAATACGGCTCCTGCCATCAAAAGTCCCTGCACCGCCACCTTCATGGTTGCCGGACAGCCCAGGAAAATAATAGCATTCTCTGCCACGAATACTAAGGTTACGCCTATCAATACTCCCAGGGGAGAGCCCTTGCCTCCTGCCAGGCTGACGCCTCCTACCACACAGCCCGCGATTGCCCGGAATTCCCAGCCGTCTCCTGTCTCCGGAAGACCCAGGCCTATATCTAGGGTCAGCAAAATTCCTGCTATGGCTGCAAAAAATGATGATATGATATAGGCTTCCATACGTACCTTATTGGTATTGATTCCTGCCAGAGACGCCACCTCCCGGTTGTCGCCTACTGCCAGCAGCCTTCTTCCCCAAAGGGTCTTCTTAATCACCACAAATACAATGGCAAATATGACAATCATCAGCCAGAAATAAATCGGCATTCCAAAATAGCGGTTATCAAACAGTGCTACCAGGGTAAAGCCCTCCTGTGTGGTTAAGGAAAACTGATACCCCTTAATAAACAGATATCTGGCGCCTCCTACCATATACAGCGTTCCCATAGTAGCCACAAAATCGGGAATATCAAAATATACTACCAAAATTCCATTAATCACGCCCACAACCAGGCAGGCCGCTATAGCAATCAGAATTGCCAGCCATTGATTCATTCCGCCGTCTACCACCAGTGCGGACATGATAATTCCCGCAAAGCCGGCCACTCGTCCGGTGGAGATATCCACTTGGCCCACCATAAGGGGGAAGCTGGCTCCAAGAGCCGTTAAAGCGATAAAGGTCAGCTGGGTAAACATGGCGGAAAAGTTTCCCACGGATAAGAAATCCGGCCGAATCAATGTGGTAACCACCATGATCCCCACCAAAGGCAGAAATACGCCAAACTCGTCAGTCCCGAAAACAGATCGAAGCCTTGAAAAACCTGCTCCTTTTACAGCTTGTTCATTCATTCCTTTCACTCCTTTCCTGTCAGACTAAACCATTTTGCGTGCTTCCAGCCTCTTTCTCTGAGTATCCATAATAACGGAGAGCACCAGAATCAGACCGATAAGCACCAACTGCAGGTTCGTATTTACATCCAATATTCTCAGACAATACCAGAGTGTGTGGAACAGCAGAACTCCCAGAGCAACCCCAAAGGCTGACCCTGCGCCTCCTGCCATAGAGATTCCTCCGACAGCACAGCAGATAATCGCCCGGAACTCCCGGCCGCCGCCAAAGGCTGCATTCATGGCGCCTGCGTTCAGGGTGTCAAACATACCACTCACAGCTGCAAACAGCCCGGCCAAAACAAAGGCGGTCAGCTTGATGCGCTTTGCATTCAAGCCCGCCATCATAGATGCGTCCTGATTGCCTCCCACAGAGCGAAGATAAAAGCCGTATCTGGTTCTGCGAATTAAAATGTCCAAAAGTATAATAAGTGCAATAAAGATAAAGAACAGCCAGCTTAAGCCTAAAGGCTTTGCCCTTACAAAGGCTCCCGTATTCAAAGACATAATGGAAATGGGTGCTCCTTGGCTCACCGTAACTGCCAATCCCTGACAGATAAATTGTGTGGCTAATGTGGTGATCCAGCTGCTTAGTCCCAAATGACATACACAGAACCCGTTCAGCAGACCCACCAGTGCCCCTGACAGCAGGCAGATTAAAATACACGGAACAAGAGGCAGCTTCCATTCACTGGCTGCCGTAGCCATCATAATACCTGCCAGACATCCATTCATGCCTACGGACAAGTCGATCTCACCTGACATGATAATCAGGCATTCTCCAAGAGTGGCTGCTCCAATAAAAACGCTTCCTACCAGGATGGAGGAAATATAGCTCCAGGTCAGAAAATTCGGTTTTAAAATCGTTGTAATCACGCACACAAGCAAAATTGGAATCATAATTCCAATCTCCGGATTCAGAAAAACCTTCAGCAAAACGTCAGACTTTTTGCTTTTTTGCTTCTCATTCATCTTTCGTCTCCTCCTTTCCCGACTTTGACACATTTTTAAAGGTCTTGGTAGCCAGATGCATAATGCTTGCCTCTCTGGCCTCTTCCTTGGTAAGCTCGCCAGCCACATGGCCCTCTGCCATAATCACGAAACGATCGCTCATAGCCATCAGCTCCGGAAGCTCGGAGGAGATCATAATAATTGCCACTCCCTTTGCTGCCAGATCGTTAATCAGCTGATAAATCTCATTCTTTGATCCCACATCAATTCCTTTGGTGGGCTCATCCAGAATAATTACCTTCGGCTCCGTATTGAGCGCCCTGGCAATTACCACCTTCTGCTGGTTTCCACCGGAAAGTGTCGCCACTCTGGTGTTCAGGCTGGGAGCCTTCACCCGCAGATCATCAAAATAGGACTTCGCTCTGTCAGCAATGCTTTTATCCGACACAAAATTTGCCTTGCTGATGGCTTTCAGGTTGGATATGGCGATATTTTTCTGAATATCCCATCTGAAATTCAGTCCATAGCGCTTCCGATCCTCGCTTACCATACTAATTCCATTGCGAACCGCATCCTCAGAGCTCTTAATTTGTATTTCTTTTCCGTTCAGGAATATCTTTCCGGATTTTACAGGCATCATCCCATAGATTGCGGAGCAGACCTCCGAACGTCCCGCTCCTACTAAGCCTCCAAGTCCTACCACCTCTCCGGCCCTTACCGAGAAGGATACCTTATGTATCAAATCACGATTTGCAATATATGGATGCTCTACGGTCAGGTCTTCCACCCGGAATACCTCTTCCCCGATTTTATTTTCCCGCTCAGGATACATGTCGGAAATCTCGCGGCCTATCATATCCGCAATAATTTTCGCAGTATCGTACTCTTTCTTTTCAAATGTACTGATATTTTTTCCATCTCTCAGGATCGTTACCCGGTCTGTCAGCTCCAGAATCTCATCCAGCTTATGAGTTACAAAGATAACACTTGTCCCATTCTCCTTCAAATTCCGCACTACCTCAAACAATCTCTCCACATCGCTGGAGGACAGGGAGGTTGTCGGCTCATCCAGAATCAAAACCTTGGGCTTGGTTGCCAAGGCTCTTGCAATCATCAGCATCTGCTGCTGTCCTACCGAAAGCTTACGCACATCTGCTCTTGGGTTCAAATCAATCTTGTTTTCCTTTAACAGCGTTTCGCACGCTTGATACATTTCTTTAAAGTTTACAAAAGGGGTCTTACTCTGCTTGTCTCCATGAAGTTTTTCCAGACGCAGATCAGACATATAAATATTCTCGGCCACGCTGAAATTTTTCAGCACATTGGTTTCCTGGGGTACATACCCGACTCCTTCCTTCATGGCATCCATGGTGCAGGTGGGTGTAACCTCTCTCCCCTCAAGAAGCAGCTTTCCCTCGTAAGATCCGTGAGGGTAAATTCCATTCAGGATCTTAAGCAGTGTGGACTTTCCCGCTCCGTTCTCTCCGATAAGGCCCAGGACCTCTCCATATTGTACATTCAGACACACCGCGTCATTGGCCAGCACACCGGGAAATCTCTTCGTAATATCTATGGCCTCCAGTACATATCCTCTCTCCATATAATCCCTTCCTATGTCCATACCATTTGATTAAGTGAAGGAGGGTGTTACCAGGAACACCTATGTAACACCCTCCCCATAAGTATTGTTGCATTTTGGTTTTACTTGAAGAATTCCTCTACCTGTGCTGCGATATCGCGATGAAATGCCAGTCCGTTCTTGCCCTCGCCGTCTTTTGTAACTACAGGAGCCTCAAGATCGGTCCACTCCGGTACAGTCTCACCACGGAAGATCTTGTCCAGATATTCCATAGTTTTGTAAGCCTCATCGTACAATGGCTGTGCTACAACAGCCTGAACCTTACCCTGCTCCAGATAATCCAGGTTGCCTTCGGTTGCATCCATACCTACGATAAAGATTTCGCCGTCTGCCTTGCCTGCCTTAGATGCTGCGTCTGCCCAGGTTACCGGAGAGTTGCCGGTGGTTCCAAATGCACCGATCAGATCCGGATTTGCCTGAATAATTGCCAAGTTGATCGCTGTTGCCTGGTCAACTACTGCACCTTCCAGCTGTACATCCAAAATCTTAATCTTGCTTAAATCATAAGTTCCATCCAGGGACTTGAAGGTCTCTGTAAAGGAATCCGTTGCTGCGTTCTCTGTTACATTCTTGGTATTCTGAGTCAATGCAATGGACCCTTCCTTGCCATCCAACTTCTCTGCCATCAGCTCTGCTACCTGCTTACCATAGAGAACGGGATCACATGCCATATTGAATGCCAGGCCTTCCGGATAACTTCCGTCATCCTGTGTATGGCGGAAATGCGGAATACCTACAGTAACGCCCTGGCTTGCTACACTAGCAATTGTATTGTAGCTGCTGGAATCGCCTGCCCACAAAAGCAGTCCCTTGCCGCCCTCTGCCGCAAATGCTTCCGCTGCCGCAAATGCCTCGCTGGTGTCTCCACCCTCTGTTCCGATTACCTTAGCATTCTCATAGCCAAGGGCCTCAGCCGCTTTCAGGAATCCAAGCTGAACGATACGGTGAACCGGATGATTCATGCTGTCCATACAAATAGCTACGGAATAATCTGCCGGATTGAAGTCATCGCCTGCGGGCTCTGCTGCCGGTGCCTCTGCGGGCTCTTCTGCCGGTGCCTCCGCGGGTGCTTCTGTCGGTGTCTCTGCCGGTGCCTCCTTGGATCCACATGCTGCCATTCCAAAAATCATAGCCATAGATAGTGTCAATGCCATCAGTTTCTTAAGTGTAGTCTTTTTCATACCTAACCTCCTAAAAATTTAATCATAAAATAGTTTTTCTTTACCCCTAGCTTCTTACCTTTTTTCTTACAAACCTTCCAATACTCCCCCTTCCTGTTCTCTGTCATTTTTGTTTCCCCCAGTACTTCTATGTAAAAATATTCTGCTTTCATGCATTAATCATTGAATCATTAAGATCAAAACAAAATATCTTCACTCATTGCATCAAGAAGCTTTGTTTCATAAAGCTCCAAATTACTTTTTAATACGATCTGCGGGTCCAAAAGAACCTCATCCTCCTCAAATTCCCGTCCCTCCACCAGATACTCAAACAGATATCTGGTCGCCAGTCTTCCCTGATTAAACGGATTCTGAAAAATCGTGGCAAACACCAGGCCGGATTTGATAAACTCCACCATTTTGGGAAAGATATCGGAGGCTATCAGCCTGATTTTCCCTCCATAGCCCATCTCTGTCAGGCGGTTGCAGAAGGTTACGGAATTGGCGGTTGCCAGATAGAGCCCATCAATATCCGGATGCTCCTGCACCAGCTTCTCCGCCAGAACATACGCTCTGGAGGGCTTATCATAGTGCTCATAAATTCCTGCAAAGCTCAGGCCCTGAGCCTCAATCTCCTTCAAAAAGCCCTCTGCAGTCTTCTGATGGACCTGTGAGGTCATCTGACCTGTTACCAGAGCCACCTTCCTGCCCGGCCCCAAAAAGGTTCCCAAAAGCTCCCCTGCCATCCGGCCTGCTACCCGTCCGTTGCTCTGTACCAGGAATACACGGGTATCTCTGGCCAAATCTGTCGTCATGGTGGCAATGGCCATTCTTCCCAAATTCTTTTCACGCAGCAATGCGGAAAGCTGTTCCTCTCCTACGGATGGAATCATCAGCACCCCGTCATATCCCTACAGGGATAAATCCTCCAGCTTGTCCGCAAACAGAACCGGATCTCTTTCTATGGTAATCATATCCACACTTACATGATAATCCTGCAGGTCCTGTACCGCCTTTTCGATTCCTCTGCGGACTTCATTATCGTAATCATGTATCAGCTCCGGAAACACTGCGGCAAATCTCTTTTCCTTTCGGGAAAGGCTGGCTGCTGTTTTACTGGCCTTATAGCCCATCTGCTTTGCAGTCTCCAGAATTCTTTTTCTAGTTTTCTCGCTTACATCCTCTTTGCCATTCAGGGCACGGCTTACCGTAGCAATTGAAATCCCAAGCTCTTGTGCAATATCGTAGATTGTAAGCTTTGTATTTTTTATCACTTCCATTGCAGTAGTTCGTTCCTCGCTCAGCATGAGACCTTTAAATATGCTGTTTCTAGATTATAATGTATATACCGGCTTTCGTTCCGTAAGCGCTTACGGAAAATAGTAAAAAACTCTCCCCTATGGATCCTATCCCTCTGCTTTTTAAGAATCCTCTGCCGGAATTGATGCTTCCTTATTCCAAGCCTTCTTTAAATTCTCATGTGCACTGAGCAGATGTTTCCTCATATAATGCTCAGCCCTATCCCCATCCTGCTCCTCCACTGCTTTTAAAATCTTCTCATGATCAATCAAAGCCTTTTGAGGAACACCTTCCATATATTGGGTCACCTTCATGGAATGATTCAAAACCTCTGCGCAGGTAGAAACCAAAAGCTGCAGCACTCGATTCTCCGCTGCCCTGGCAAGCTGTGTGTGAAACCTGGCATCCTCCTCGATACCCTTGCCACCCTTCAGAATCTCTCTCTGCATCTGATCCAGTGTGCAATGCATCTCCTTCACATGATGCTCTGTACGCCGCTCGGCCGCCAGCTTTACGATCTCTGTCTCAAGAATCAAACGTGCTTCCGTAACCTCCAAGGCAAATTGACTGTCCTGAGATACAATCAAGGTTAGCGGATCAATCACATCTGATATCTCCGGAGATTTTACAAAGGTTCCTCCTCCCATCCGCGCCTCCACACAGCCTATCCGTTCCATAGACCGGAGTGCCTCTCTGACCACGGAACGGCTGACGCCATATTCCTTCGCCAGATAACGCTCGGAGGGAAGTCTGTCTCCTGACTGAAGCTCCCCCTCATGGATCTTCTGCATCAGCTTCTCTGCAAGCTCCTCATACCGTTTCTGAGTCTTATCGCCCATACTTTTTCACCTGTCCTTCTTCGATTCAATGCCAAAAGGCATCTCCTCTTTTTTCATCAAGCCGCATATGATTTCAGTTTACTTTAGAATAAATCTGATTGGCAAGTCTTTTATGAAGAACTTTAAAAATATTTTTAAGAAAAGTACTTGCCAACTTTCAAAACAGGTGATACTATTGACTTATCAAAATTGGTCTGACCACTTTTTGATGGATTCATTATAGCACCATATTAGATATTATGCAATACTATTTTTTGTAATATTTTTTTCATTTGTGCAATTTTAACAATTTTCTCTCGATTTTAAAGGTTTACTCCCCGGTAAACTATTGAAAAGTTACAAATATTTACATCAAATCGTAAGCGCTTTACTTTTTTTCAGAAGGAGGAACCAGTTCTATGATTGAGAAAGAACGAGCAAGACGAATTTATCAAAACATGAATCGAATCCGCTGTTTTGAGATGAAGGCCGTCTCATTATTTGAATCCAACAAGCTGCGCGGCTCCGTACATCTTTATGTGGGGGAAGAGGCGGTTGCCGCTACCGTATGCTCTCATCTTAGTGATGAGGACTATATTGCCAGCACCCATCGGGGTCATGGCCACTGTATCGCCAAGGGAGCTACCTTGGACGGCGCCATGGCAGAGCTGATGGGCAAGGCCACCGGCTACTGCAAGGGGCGCAGCGGCTCCATGCACATCGCAGATCTTTCCAAGGGAAATCTCGGCGCCAATGCTATTGTGGGGGGCGGAATTCCCATTGCCACCGGTGCTGCTCTGGCCTCCAAGATGCAGAATAATGGGCGGGTAAGTGTCTCCTTCTTTGGAGACGGCGCCTCCAACGAGGGAACCTTCCATGAATCTCTGAACCTTGCGGCCGTATGGAAGCTGCCTATTATCTTTGTATGTGAGAATAACCTTTATGGTATTTCAGTTCCGGCCTGGCAGTCCACCTCTGTGAAGGATATCAGTGTCCGGGGCGCTGCCTATGGAATCCCAGGTGTTACCGTGGACGGAAATGATGTGGAGGCGATTGATGAAGCCTTTCACACTGCGTATGAACGGGCCAGGTCCGGAGAAGGCCCCACCCTGATTGAATGTAAGACCTACCGCTGGCTGGGACACTGGACCGGAGATCCCCAGCCCTACCGCACCCGTGAGGAGGTAGAGGAATGGAAGCAGAAGTGTCCCATCAAGCGTTATCGCTCCAAGCTTTTGGAGGAGGGCTTATTCACGGCAGAGGAGCTGGAGCAAATAGAGAAATCTGCCCAGGAGGAAGCGGACAGGGCTGCGGAATTTGCTCTGAGCAGTCCGGATCCCGATCCGGCCAGCCTGTTGGATGACGTATTCTACGAGGGAGGTGACGCACAATGAGTATAAAAACGTATGCCATGGCCATTCATGATGTAATGGCAGAGGAGATGCGCCGGGACAAGCGTGTATTTATCATGGGAGAAGACGTAGAAACCCTGGGCGGCGTATTTGGCTGTACCAGAGATCTCTATAAGGAATTTGGAACAGAGCGGGTGCGCAACACCCCCATCTCCGAAGCCGGCTTTGTTGGAGCCGGAATCGGCGCGGCCTGTGCAGGAATGCGCCCGATTGTGGAGCTTATGTATATGGATTTTACCTTTGTGGCTATGGATCAGCTTCTGAACCAGGCCGCAAAAACACGTTATATCTTTGGCGGAAACGCCCGGATTCCTCTGGTTATTCGAGGACAGCAGGGCATTGGACGAGGGAACGCCGCCACCCATTCCCAGAGCGTGGAGACCTTCTTCATGCATATTCCGGGGCTCAAGGTAGCATGCCCCTCCACGCCGGCAGACGCAGCCGGCCTGTTGCGGACTGCTATTCGGGATGACAACCCGGTCATGTTCTTTGAGCATAAGGCTCTCTATGCCGGAAAGGGTGAGGTGCCGGATGATCCTGACTTCACCATCCCCTTTGGAAAGGCCGATGTCAAGCGTGAGGGAACGGACGTTACGATTGTTGCCAATCTGCTCTACGTGGGCCGTGCTCTGGAGGCCGCCGACGAGCTGGCTAAGGAAGGAATCAGCGCCGAGGTCATTGATCCCCGCACTCTGGTTCCCCTTGACATGAGTACCATAACCGAATCTGTGAAAAAAACAGGTCGTCTTGTAGTGGTGCATGAGGCGCATCGAAATGCCGGATGGGGCGCGGAGATCGCTTCCCAGGTGACGGAGGAGGCATTCCCTTATCTGGACGCAGCTCCTCTTCGTCTCGGTACGGCAGCCTGCCCGCTTCCCTTCAATCTGGAATTGGAGAATGCCGCCACACCTCAGGTGGCAGATATTATCAAAGCCGCAAAAACCGTACTCTACAGAGAATAAAGGAGGATTTTTTCTATGGGTGAAATTATCATCATGCCCAAGCAGGGGCTTCAGATGACCGAAGGAATGATCAGCACTTGGCTGATCGAAGAGGGACAGCCTGTAAAGGAGGGCGAGCCTCTCTTTGAAATGGAAACTGATAAACTGGCTATTACCATTGATGCCACCGTAAGCGGCACTCTTTTGAAAATATTAGCTGAGGAGGGCGATATCATCCCGGTAGCAGATCCCATCGCTGTCATTGGCGATCCGGGAGAGGATTATGAAGCCATTCTCGCTGGGGGAGGAACCCAGGCTCTTCCTGCCGAAGCTCCGGCTCCTGTTCCGGCGGCTGAGGATGCACCATCTGCTGCTCCTGCCCCGTCAGCGGCACCTGCCGCAGCGCCTCCGGAGGCAGCCCGTGTCTTTGCCTCTCCCCGTGCCAAAACCCGCGCCGCAGAGCGTGGAATTGACTATCGCCGTGTTCCGGGAAGCGGCCCTCTTGGTATGGTCGTTGAGCGGGATGTGCTGAACGCAAAAGCTGCCGCGGCAGAGGAGCATCAGATCCCAATCAGTGGTATGCGCCGCATCATTGCCCAGAGAATGCTGGAAAGCCTGAACACACTGGCTCAGGCCAATCATCGATTAACCGTTGATATGACCGCCGCCGTAGCTCTGCGCAAGCAGCTTCAGGCCGCAGATATCAAGGTAAGCTACAATGATATTGTGATCCGCTGCACCGCGAAAGCACTGACCGAATTCCCCATGATGAATTCCACCATGGATGAGCAATTTATCACTACAAAGGATTATGTAAATATCGGAATGGCCGTAGCCACCGACAACGGTCTCCTTGTACCCGTGATCCGGAATGCCGATCTTATGACCCTTCCGGAGATCGCCTCTGTCAGCAAGGATCTGGCTTCAAGGACAAAGGAAAATAAGCTAAGCCCCGACGAGCTGTCCGGCGGAACCTTCACCATCAGCAATCTGGGTATGTTTGATATCGAGAGCTTTACGGCTATTATCAACAAGCCGGAGGCCGGCATACTGGCAGTAGGTAAGATGGAAAAGAAGCCTGTGGTACAGGATGATGAGATTGTCATTCGTCCCCTGATGCAGCTCTCCCTGACCTACGATCACCGCATTGTGGACGGTGCGCCCGCCGCCCTCTTCCTGCGCCGCATCAAGCAGCTTCTGGAAGCTCCCGGACTGTTGATTTAACGTATCATCCTGTTGAAAATACTTTTAAAGTTTATAACAAATCTTTTATAACATAATTTTCCTCCATTTTTCACAATAAGGGGCTGCCACAAAGGTTTTTGCGGCAGCCCCGGCTGTTCCTGCTTTATTCTGCTTTTTCCTGTTCGTACATTCGCCGCATATTTTCACGGGCATAATCCATATGAGCCTGTATAAAGCTCTCCGCCCGATTCTTATCCCGGTCCCGAATGGCATCCAGTATGGCCTGGTGCTCCTCCACCGCCGTGATGGGCGCTCCAATAGCCTTTGCCACCCTCCAGGCATTGTGTTGGGTACTGCTGAGAAGCTCCTCGCACAGCATATAGATACTTTTCAGAGCACTGTTGCCTGTAGCCTCCGCCAGTCCTCTGTGGAAATCGCTTTCCTGAATGGAGCCGTTGCCGCCCTCTGCCATTACCTGGGCCATCTTGTCAATTCCCTCCTGCAGAATGGCAATCTGCTCCTCCGTAATATTATCTACCGCCTTTTTTACGATATATCCCTCCAGAACAGCACGCACCTCCAAGATCTCCATCATGGAAACCTCATCCGGAATAATTGTTTTGGAGATATTACTCATAATTTCATCAAAGGAGAGCTGCCGCACATAGCTGCACCCATCCCGCAGCTCCAGTACGTTGTTGTCCACCATGATGCGGATCGCCTCACGAATCACGGTCCGACTTACTCCCATGCTTTCCGCCAGAGTCCTTTCTGTGGGAAGTCGTTCTCCTGATTTCAATTCTCCGGAACGAATTCTGGCATTTAAGCGCTCTACTACAATATCTGATAGCTTTCCCTTTTTAATGGGCTTCTCTTTTGCCGCCATACGCCTGCTCCCTATCGTTTTCTGATAATAATAATAATTATAGCGGAATTTCCCCTTACGTCAAGGCAATCAAGTCAAAGAATTATGGTTCTTTTTAATCCACTTCCGCTTTGACAGGGTTCATGATATAATGAGTGTTAGCAAGAAGAATATGCTTGCATATTCGGCGAACGGCGAATGACGATCATGAATCTCTGATTCATGATCTAATAAAAAAAATGGTTTCTAAAGGAGAGCTTTCCTATGAAATACAATGCACTCTTTATCGGCTCCAGTACCAAGGATTTGATTATGCTTGTGGACGCTCCGCCGGAAAGTGACCAGCGTATCTCAGCCAGTCAATTTGTGGTATCCCTTGGAGGAGTTGCCAGCACAGCAGCGGCGGCCCATCAAAAGCTGGGGGGATCTACCGCAATGATCTCCATCATCGGAGAGGATGAGACCGGGGAATACATCGGCGCTGATCTGAGGGCTCAGGGCTTTGCTCATCTGCAGCTTCTCCATACGGGTCAGGCCCCCTCCTCCCTCAGTATGATACAGGTGGAGAAGAACGGAAAACGCTGTATCACCCATTATGGCGGTTGTATTCGAGAAATGACCTTTGAGCGTCTTGATTTGTCTCCTCTTTCTCATGCCCGATATCTGCACCTTGGCATGATGAACCCGGATCTGATGCTGCGGCTTGCCCGCTACTGCAAGGAGGAGACCCAGGCACAGCTATCCATAGACGGCGGCAATCTTCCCAAGGAGCTGGCGGATCAGCTCTTGCCCTACACGGATATCTTTATCCCGGATAATAAAACGGCTATGAAAACCCTGGGCCTTTCTCCAAGGGATGCCTGTCAGTATTATGTGGATCACGGCGCCGGCTTTGCCGCAGTCACCGCCGCGGAGGATGGCACCATAGGCTATGACGGCAGCAGCTGGTATCACGCACCGGCTATCTCCGTCAAGCTTTTGGACACCCTGGGGGCCGGCGACAATTTCCATGGAGCATTTCTGTACGCCATGAGCCAGGACTTCGATATGAACCGAAGACTGTTTTTTGCCAATGTATTTGCCAGCCTTTCCTGTGAAGGGCTGGGGGGGCGCGTCGCTGCCCCATCTCTGGAAACCGTATTAAAAAGAATGGAGGAATCATAATATGTCACTGTGTACCTTAAAAGAAGTCCTTTCATATGCCAAGGACAAAAAGGCTGCCATTCCAGCCTTCAACATCGACAATATGGAAATCATTCAGAGCATCTTCAAAGCCTCTGAGGAGGAAGAATATCCTGTAATCCTGGCTGTGGGACAGGCCGCTATCCGAGATGGCCGCATGGCGCTTTTGGCTGCCGCTGCGCGGGCCTTTGCCGAGAAGTCCCCCATCCCTGTTGTCATTCATCTGGATCACGGTCAGAGTCTGGAGCAGGTACGTATGGCTTTAGACTGCGGCTTTACTTCCGTGATGATTGATGGATCCAAGCTTCCCTTTGGGAAAAATGTAAGGATCTCGGAAGAAACCCTGAAGCTGGCCAAGGCTGCAGGCGCAAGCGTGGAAGCTGAGCTGGGCTGCATCCTGGGCGTAGAGGATGACATCAGCCATGATGACAACAAGCCCTTCCTGGTACGCACGGAGGATGTAAAAGCCTTCAATGAGGCAGTGACGGTGGACGCGCTTGCAGTAGGGATCGGGAACGCCCATGGCATTTACAAGGGTCTTCCCAACCTGGACTTTGAGCGGTTGTCTGAGGTCAATGACATCTCAAAGGTTCCCCTGGTGCTTCATGGAGGCTCCGGAATTCCTGCGGACATGATTCAAAAGGCTATCTCTCTCGGTATTCGCAAGATCAATGTAGCCACCGAGATCCGCCTGGCTTATGTAAAGGGGATCACCGGCGCCGTGGAATGCGGCGACTTCTACCCCATAGCCAACGCCGGAAAGGCAGAGGTTTACGATCTGGTAAAGGGTAAAATTCAGCTATTTAAAAACGGAATGGTGAAATAAAAAAAGCGCGTCACATGACGCACAGCAAAAGCATGGCGCCGGATGTGAAAGCTCCGGCGCCATATTTGTTTTTTAGCTTAGTTGTCTCCCTGGATCTCCTCCGGACGAATATTGGTCACCTGTCCGTAAATGCACAGGGCATCCAAAAATCCTCCCTCGTCATATCCAAATACATGCCATTCCAGCTCCGGAAAATGCATCAGATCGCCCTTTTCCAACCTGACCGTATGCTCCAGGCTATCCGGACCGGAGCCATGCTTCACGTAGGCATCCTTACAGTCCAAAACCACCACCGTCTCCTCCGCATGGTTGTGAGGAGCCATAGGGCCACTCTCTACAGAATAGGTACAGTAGCTCACTGTCATCTTCTCACTTGCAACTGCACTGTTGCGTCCTACTGCATTCTGCACCACACGACCGGGCAGGCGGTTCTCTCCGATCTCTGCTCTTCTCTTAAAATCCATTTGCCATCTCCTCCAATTTCTCGCGAATTCTTTGAATCTCCACTTGTTCCTGCGCCTCCTCCAGATACCTCCGGGGCTCTGGCATCATCTGAAAGATTCCTCCCCAGTCAGTCCTGCCCTCATACTTGGGCACCAGATGGATATGAAGATGAGGGCACAGATCACCCAGCACCAAATAATTGATTTTGTCCGGGTGATACAGCTCTGTCAATGCCTGGGCCGCCCTTGCCACATCTGCAAAAAACACGGCATAAGCCTCCGGTGTCAAATCTGTCAGCTTCTGAACATGCTCCCCATGTACCAAAACGCACCTTCCAGGATACGACTGCTCCCGATAGAAGTGCAGTGTGGAAACCTGAAGCTTGGCGACTTTGGTCATCAGCTCCAGGCGGCGTTCATCCTCCGCCTGACAATACATACATTTCTCTTCCATAGCTCCTCCGCTCAAGTGCTGCTATGAACTCTGCAGCAAGTAGCAATCAGCCCTCTGATCCGCCGGCCTTTGCTTCCTTGCGCTTCTTCATCATAGCACTGATCGCCGGTGACACCAGAGAAATAATTCCCAAAATTACAAAGATAATGGCAATGGGATGATCCCAAACGGAATCCGTACCAGCCAGGATATCGAGACCTCGTCTGGCATTCTTCTCTGCCAGGGTTCCCAAAACCAGTCCCAGGATAATCGGAGGCATGGAAAATTCCAGCTTAATCAGGAAGTAGCCTATGACACCCATAATCAGCATCAGGAAAACCTCTTCCAGATATCGGTTGAGCGCAAATGTACCTGTGATGCAGAAGGTCACAATCACCGGAACCAGATATTTATTGGGAATATTGATAACCTTTCCAAATATACGAATCATCAGGAATCCGAAAACTCCCATCAGAACATTTGCCACAAACAAACCAATAAAGATCGTATATGCCTGTTCCGGGCTCTCCACAAACAACAGAGGACCACTTACAATTCCCATCATAGTCAAGGCCCCCAGCATAACCGCCGTACCGGCATCCCCAGGAATTCCAAGGGCCAGCAAAGGTACAAATGCGCCTCCTGCAATGGCATTATTAGCTGCCTCTGAGCCTGCAATTCCTTCAGGCGCTCCATGTCCAAACTCCTCTTTATGCTTTGACCAGCGCTTTGCTTCGTTGTAGCCTACCCAGGAAGCAATATCTCCGCCTGTTCCGGGTACAGCCCCGATAAAGGTTCCCAAAATCGCCGAGCGCAAAACAGTTGGTCCTATTCGCTTTAAATCCTCCTTCATAGGAAGCACACGCTCAATTACAACCTTCTCTTTAAACGGCTTTTCATTATATTTTTCCTCAATGGTTTTCAACGCCTGCGCAAAAGCAAAGACACCAATGAGAATCGGCACCATTGCCAAGCCGCCTCTCATAAACGAGCTGCCAAAGGTAAAGCGTGCCGTACCTGTAAAGTTATCCACACCCACCGTCGCAAACAAAAGGCCCAGAATTCCTCCCATCAATCCCTTGACAATAGACTTTCCTGAGACGCCTGTAATAATACTGATCCCAAAAAAGGCCAAAGCAAAATATTCCGGAGAGGTAAAGTTCAAGGCCACCTTCGCAAGAGCTGTAGCTCCAAACACAAGAACCACACAACTGAACAATCCGCCGCACAAGGAAGAAAAGGTAGAAATCGCCAGGGCCCGCCCAGGCTGGCGTTTAATTACTGCCATGGGATAGGCATCCATACAGGTAGCCGCGGAGGCTGCCGTTCCAGGCGTGTTCATCAATGTGGCTGAGATAGAACCACCATAAATAGAGCCGCAAAAAATTCCCAGCAGCATCATAATACTGGCATAGCCCTTCAGCTGGAAGGTAAAGGGCAGCATAATCGAGAGGCCCATAACCGAGGACATACCCGGCATAGCTCCGATAAAAATACCAAGAATTGTGCCTCCGCAGATCACCAGCACATTGTAAGGAGTGAATACCGCGGAAAACGCCATCATTAAAGCATCAACATTCATGGTTTCTATTCCTCCTTTCTCTACGCCCAGAAGGGTCCGGGAAGCGTCAGCTTCATAATAATTCCAAAGAATACATACACGAACACAACAAGTCCTACCGGCAGAGCAATCATCATCACCTTGCTTCGACATCCCAACAGCCACTCAATGGCCGGAATCAGAAGTAGCAGAGCAATCAGCATACCCAAAACCTTCAGAACAACCACAAACCCAATGGTCAGTCCAAACATGATGTAGACCTTCCTCATGCCTGTCCCCTTCCAATCGATAGAGAAGCTCTCCATCTCCGGGTTGTGGCTAAAAATAGTCTGTACGATCAGCACAACGGATAAAATAATCAGGGCCACAGCCAAAAATCTGGGCCATACGGCCGGATTCTTCTGTGCGCTCTGCCCGATCTCATAGGTGCCGGTTTCAAATAAAATATAACCGCTCAACACCATCATGAGTATCGAAACAATGTAGTTATACTTCTTCATGCAGTCATCAACCTCCAAATAATACTGAAAACAGCCGGACATCGAGGTATTGGCCACGATGCCCGGCTGCTTCTCCTCTACATTACGTGCACAGGCACTGTATCTGTCAGATTCGTCCAATTATTTACAGCTCGATGGTTGCGCAAACTTCCTCATAGAACTTCATCTGCTCATCCAGGAAGGTATTCAGCTCATCACCATACAGAACCATATACTCCATACCAAGAGACTCGATCTGTTCCTTGTATTCATCTGTCTCCAGAGCCTTGCCCATCAGCTCATTTAAGGTCTTTACCACATCATCCGGAGTTCCGGCCGGTGCTGTCAGGGCTACCCAGCCCATCATAACCAGGCCGTACTCCTCACCAAAGGTCTCAATCACGGTGGGGCAATCCGGGAAGCCGCTGAGACGGTCGTTGCTGAGAACACCAAGCATGGACAGGGTTCCCGCCTTCAGGGATGCAACTGCCGGTGAAGGCTGTGTAAAGGTTGCGTCGATCTCACCGCTCTCAATAGCCGTAATACAATCTGCGGATCCATCGTATGTATAGATGTCAAAGGTTACTCCGAAGTACATCTCAAATGCCTTGGCTGCAATATTGGGAGCTGCACCGGCGCCGGAATCGCCAACCTTAACAGTACCCGGATTAGCCTTTGCATACTCCACAAACTCCTCCAATGTGGAATAGTTGGGGCTGGAAGCGCTTACCACCAATGCATAAGGGTCTGCCATCGTAGCAGCAATCGGAATAAAGTCATCCATGGTCTTTTCCGTACGTCCAAAGCAGATATGAAGCATCAGGTCGATACAGGTTGCACCTAAGGTATAGCCGTCTGCGTCAGAGTTAGCCAGGGCTTCCATACCAATCAGTCCGCCGTCACCGGTCTTGTTCTCAACCACGAAGGTGTACGCATCGTCCACCTGCTCCGTAGCGGTATTCAGCAACGCGCGGATTGACATATCCGTATTGCCGCCTGCACCGAAGGGTACAATGACGTTTACGTTTTTGCTGGGGTAGCTGCCGCCCTTGGAACCACATCCTGCCAGGCTGCTGATCAGAAGCACGGACATCGTTGCAAGCGCAATTACTTTCTTCAGTTTCATAAAAATCTTCCTCCTTTAATTACTTTTCACAAGCTTTATAGTTTGAATTATAGGGCTCCCATTTTGGGATGTCAAATGGTTTAAAATAAACCATATTTTCCTCGTTATTTTGTATATTTTTTTAACAATTAATTTTATTTATTCTATTATTTCCAATTTTTTGTTTCTATTTCACAATTTTTTACCTCTATATTTGTGTATATTCAACAATATTTTACCTATTTGCAACTTATAAATAGCATGTTTATTCATTTTTATTGCATATTTATACTTTTTGTTTTTCAAAAAAACCAGAAAAATGCCCTTTGGATTTTTATGTGCCGCATCCTCATTTTATTAGATTATATTGCATTTTTATTGCTCCTTCTCATATATTAAATGCAAAAATCCGCCATTCCATTTGGTTCAAAAAAAACCACTTTTTATTTGCATATTTTCTATTGACAGCCCGCATTTTCAGTAATACAATCCAAAGTAAAGAAGGATAATTTGCTTCACTTTTCAATGCCAATTTTACAATAAATAAGGAGGTTTTACCTTATGGACCAGTTTCTAACAGCCAAACGCAACCCGATCTTATTCCCAAAGACGGCCGCCGATTTCCATGCGAATGTGGCCTCTTTGAAGGCAGAGCTGAAGGCCCTGATTGCTGACAATCCGGAAGGCAGAAATTTTTATCTGAAGACAGCCGCGGATGTAGCGGTTGATCTTCGTTCTTATCTGAGCGAGTGGGTTCTGACCTCTCTTGTAGGGAATGATGCCGTGAACGCAGTCTCTGAGGATCTGCTCACCTTTGTAAAAGAGCTGGGTGGCGAGACACTGGCCGCAGATGCAAAAAAAGAGATAGCAGCTATCGCGGCAAGCTCTATCAAGAAGATGTGTGATATGACAAAGGCCGGCGAAGCCAACACCGTATGGGGTCACGACTATGCCTCCGGTCTCACAGCCTCTCTTCGCAAGGGCGCCCGCTGGGTGACCAGCAACCCCTGTAAGATTCAGCTTTTCAAAAAGGATTACCCAGCTTATTATCAGGAGCTGGTTGCTGAAATTAAGCGGGAGAATCCAGGCGCTTCCACCGCAGTTATGGCAGCTCAGATGTTCACAAAGGTATGCGCCGTCAGCGCAAGGGCTCTCTATCCTATCTATGAAGCTACCAACAAACAGTATGGCTTTGTATGCATGCAGGTAGACCCCAGAGATATCCATGATACGGATGCTATGATCCAGCAGGCCGAATTCTGGTATGACGCTATGAAAAAAGAGTTGGACGTCTCAGAGCCTAATGTGGTATTCAAGCTTCCCGCAGTCAAGGAGGCCCTGCCCGCAGCCGAAGCACTTTTACAAAAAGGTTTCAAGCTGTGCATGACCTTGAACTTTACCGTAAGTCAGCATCTGAGCTTCGCGGAGGTTCTCAGCAAGGGCAATAAGCCCGGTTATCTGGTTTTGATGGCAGGACAGCTGGACGATCAGATTGCCAAGGAGCTGGAGTCCAAAGGCATAGCTGACGCCAAGCTTATTGCAAGGCACGGTTCGGAAGCTGTGATGAGAAAGTCCTACCGTCTGCTGGCTGAAAAAGGCTACACCAATCTTTTCATCATGACCGCTGCTGTCCGTGGTCCCTGGCACATCCAGAACTCCATGGCCCCCGTGGACGGCGCCCCCGCTCTCATCACTACCTTAACCAGTAAAATGGATGAATTTGATGCCAATCCGGCTCCCATTGCTCCTATCATGGATCAGCCTGTGGATGAGCAGTATCTGAAGGTTTTGGAAACCAGCGACGTGTTCAACAAGGCAGTCTGCACACCGGAGGAGGGACTTCTTACCTGGGAAAGCCTCCATGAGTATCCGCCGTTTGTAGCCTTTTACACTCAGTTTGTAGCTGCTTATCAGGAAGTTGAGGATGATTTTAAATGAATATACAACTACCCTTTGGAAAGGAACAGATAGAGCTTTCTATTCCGGATCACAATTTTCTGAAAACCCTGATGCCCAATGCTGTAGAGGAGGGACTGATGGGTGATGACGAGGTCATCCGAAGCCTTGAGAATCCTATTCATTCTAAGCGCTTAAAGGATCTGGTGACTACCGGGCAGAAGGTAGTGATTGTTACCAGCGATATTACAAGGCCTATGCCCTCCTACGTTATTCTCCCTCATGTATTAAAGGAGTTGAACGATGGCGGGATTCCGGATTCCGATATTACAGTGGTCTTTGCTCTTGGAAGCCATCGGGCCCACACAGAGGAGGAAAAGCAAAAGCTGGTGGGAGAGGCTGTCTACAGCCGGGTGTCCTGCATAGATTCGAAGGGTGATTTTACCCATATGGGTACTACCAGCCGGGGCACTCCCGTAGATATCTTTAAGCCTGTGGCGGAGGCAGATATCCGCATTTGCCTGGGCAATATTGAGTTCCATTATTTTGCCGGCTACAGCGGAGGCTCCAAGGCGATTATGCCGGGTGTCTCCACCCGTGATGCCATTCAGTGCAACCACTCCCGGATGGTTCAGGAGGAAGCCAGGGCCGGTGCCATGGCAGGCAATCCTATCCGTGAGGACATTGATGAGGTCTGCGAGCGCTTTGTACCCATTGATTTTATTGTAAATGTAGTTCTGGATGAAAAGAAACGCATCCGTCGCTGTGTGTCCGGGCATTTTATTGAGGCCCACCGGGAGGGCTGCCGTTTTCTAGATCAGCTCTACAAGGTTCAGATTCCAAAGAAGGCTGATATTGTGGTGGTGTCCGCTGGCGGATACCCCAAGGATATCAATCTTTATCAGGCCCAAAAGGCTTTGGATAATTCTAAACATGCCGTAAGGGACGGCGGCTGCATCATCTGGGTCGCCTCCGCTTATGAAGGTTTGGGAGAGGGCATCTTTGAAAAATGGATGACCGGACATGAGAAGGCTCATGACATGATTGAGCACATTTCTCAGGACTTCCAGTTGGGCGGTCACAAGGCTGCCGCTATCGCCATGGTTTTGGAAAAAGCACAGATTGTTCTGTGCAGTGATCTGGAACCGGACTTTGTCCGCAGCATCCATTTGACCCCTGGAGCGGATCCACAGACAGAGCTTAACGCTGCTCTGGAGCGATACGGCAAGGACGCTGCCGTGATCGTCATGCCATATGGCGGATCCACACTCCCCTGTACATAGAATTGCGATTTCTTCCGCAATAACATAAATTCCGTTCCCCCGGAGCTTATGGCAACCCGACAACCCGTTATTTTACTTTAAACTACTCATTTAAAAGAAAGGATGTTTTTTACTATGGAAGCAAAAGAATATGTAGAAGGTCTTGTGGAGAAGGCCCGTGTAGCTCAGAAACAGATTGAGAATTATACCCAGGAGCAGGTAGATGCTCTCTGCCGTGAGATCGCCAAGACCGTATATGACAATTCGGAAATGCTGGCAAAAATGGCAGTAGAGGAAACCCGCATGGGTGTTTACGAAAACAAGGTAGCCAAGAATAAAGGAAAGGCTCGCGTGATCTGGAATGATCTGAAGGGCAAGAAGAGTGTAGGTATCATCAACCGCTATCCGGAGCAGGGCATCATTGAGGTTGCCAAGCCCATGGGCGTGGTTGCCGCTATTACTCCTACCACCAACCCCATTGTAACCCCTATGTGCAATGCTATGTTTGCCATAAAGGGACGCAACGCGATTATCGTAGGACCTCATCCCCGTTCCAAGGCTTGCAGCACCAAGACCGTAGAGCTCATCAACGAGCGTCTGGCAAAGCTTGGCGCACCGGAAAATCTGATTCAGTGTGTACCGGAGCCTACGATGGAGATCTCCGGCCTTCTGATGAAAACCTGTGACGTAGTCCTGGCCACCGGCGGACCTGGTGTGGTAAAGGCCGCTTATTCCTCCGGAAAGCCCTCCTACGGTGTAGGTGCCGGCAATGTACAGTGTATTCTGGATGACGACGTAGATTACGCAAAGACAGTTCCCATGATTATTGAGGGACGTATTTTTGACAATGGTATCATCTGCTCCGGCGAGCAGAACGCTATTACTCCCGCCTCCAAGGTGGATGAGCTCATTGCTGAGTATAAGAAAAACGGCGGCGTGCTGGTAGACGATCCCGCTCAGGTTGACGCTCTCCGGAATGCTATGTTCCCAGGCGGCGTTATGAATAAGGATCTGGTTGGCCAGTCCGCTCTTAAGGTAGCTGAGGCTGCCGGCATTGAGGTTCCCGCCGACACCCGTGTGCTTCTGGTAAAGGCCCCTGCTTACGGAAAGGAGGATTATTTCTCCAAAGAAAAAATGTGTCCCGTTATGTCTCTGTACACCTACAATACCTGGGAGGAGGCAATTGCTATTGCGGATGCGAACCTGGCAGTAGAGGGCCGCGGCCACAGTGTTGCCATTCATTCTAACAATCAGGAGCATATCGAAGCAGCGGCACAGGTGCTTCCCGTATCCAGATTCCTGATCAACCAGGTATGTGCCACCAACAATGGCGGAAGCTTATTTAACAGCTTGTCCGCAACAACGACCCTCGGCTGTGGAAGCTGGGGAGGAAATACCATCAGCGAAAACTTAAGCTGGAAGCATCTGTTCAATGTAAGCCGCATCGCCACCGTAAGACCGGGAGCCGTTGCGCCCACTGACGAAGAAATCTGGGGGTAAGAAAACTTGAAATTATTAGAATATAAAGCAAAAGAGCTCTTTGACAAATACGGCGTTCCCACGATGAACGGCTGTGTCATTGATTCTTCTGAAAATATGGAGGGTGAGATCGAAAAGGCCGGTCTTACCTATCCTGTGGTGGTAAAGGCTCAGGTTCAGATCGGCGGCAGAGGCAAGGCCGGCGGTATCCGCTTTGCTGACACACCACAAGAAGCGAAAAAGCACTGTGAGGATCTGCTCTTTACGGAGCTTCGGGGCTACAAGGTAAATCAGCTTCTCATTGTAGAAAAATCTGAGAATAATAAAACCGAGCTTTACCTGTCCATTATGCTGGATCGCCTGACCAAATGCCCGATCATCATTTTCTCCGCCAACGGCGGCATGGAGATCGAGCAAACGGCTAAGGAGGATCCGGACAAAATCATAAAGATTGTTGTAGATCCCTTTGTGGGTATTAAGGACTATATGGCAACCTATCTCCTTTCCAAATCCGGAATGGATCTGTCCTACAAAAAGCAGCTCACTGCCATGCTCACCAAGCTGTACGCTGCCTTTATGGATTACAGCTGTATGCTGGTGGAGATCAATCCGCTGGTCATCAATGCGGAGGATCAGCTGGTAGCTCTGGACGGAAAGATTGATATTGATGACAGCGCAATGTTCCGTCTTCCGGATATTCAGGAGTTTGCCGCAAAGCTGCAGCCGGATAACCCGCTCATCAAGGAGGCCGCAGAATATAATTTCCTTTACATTCCGGTGGACGAGGAGGGAACCATTACGGTTGTTTCCAATGGCTCCGGTATGCTGATGAGCTGTATTGATCTGATTTCCAAGGAGGGCATGAAGGTCAGCGCAGTTCTGGACCTGGGCGGCGGTGCAACCTCCGATCGAATCAAGGAAGCAATCCGGATTCTGCTCTCCACTCCCGGGGCAAAAGCCCTGCTCATCAACATTTTTGGTGGAATCACCCGATGCGACGAGGTGGCCGGCGGTGTAAAGATGGCTCTGGAGGAGGCACACCAGGACAAGATCGTGGTAGTCCGCATGGAGGGCACCAACAAGGAAATCGGCCTGGCAACCATTGACAGCATCAAGGATGTGGATATCGTATCTGTACCCGGCTTGCGGGAATGTGTAAAAGCACTGGCGGACAGGAGGGACAGACTATGAGTATTTTAATTGACGAAAGCACAAGATTAATTGTACAGGGTATTACGGGACGCGAGGGCTCCTATCACACGGAGCAGATGATTAAATACGGAACGAAGGTTGTGGGGGGTGTAACTCCCGGCAAGGGCGGACAGGAGGTCTGCGGTGTTCCCGTATTCAACTCGGTAAAAGAGGCTATGGCCGCCACCGGAGCGGACGCTACCGTTATCTTTGTCCCTGCAAAGTTTATGAAGGATTCCGTTATGGAGGCTATTGATGCCGGCATGAAGATGGTATTTACCATTGCGGAGCATGTTCCGGTACACGATATGATGTACTGCTATCATTTGGCCAAGGCCAGGGGTGTGAAGCTCTTTGGGCCCAACTCCTTTGGCGTGATCTCTCCCGGCAAGACCAAGGCCGGATTTATGGCTGGCTATTTCTTCTCCCAGGGAAGTGTAGGTGTCATGAGCCGAAGCGCCACCAACTGCTATGAGACCGTTAAGATGATGACGGACAATGGAATCGGCCAGTCAACCTGCGTAGGCGTAGGCGGCGATATGATTCCAGGCACTACCTTTGTGGAGCTGCTTCCTGATTTTGAGGCAGATCCGGATACCAAGGCCGTAGTTATCATCGGGGAGATCGGCGGAAGCGAGGAGGAGCTGGCTGCTGCCTATATCAAGGAGCACTTCTCCAAACCGGTGGTTGCTCTGATTGCCGGAAAAAATGCTCCCAAGGGCCGCAGCATGGGCCATGCAGGTGCTATCGTATCCGCAGACGGAACAGGCAGCGCAGAGCATAAGGAAAGAGCCCTTCGCGACGCAGGTGTTTACTGTGCGGACAGTACCCAGCATATTATTGATATTCTGCTGGATCTGAAAGCGGAAGGGAAGATTTAGGAGGAAATCGCTCTATGGGAGAAACGAAGTCGATTGGGGAACAAAGCCTAAAGCTGCATAAGCAGTGGAGGGGAAAAATTGAGATCGCATCAAGAGTTTCCGTTAAAACCAGCGAGGATCTGTCCTTGGCCTATACGCCGGGGGTAGCTCAGCCCTGTTTGGAAATTCAGAAGGACATTGACAAATCCTATGAGTATACCAACCGCTGGAATAGCTGTCTGGTTGTCACCGACGGAACTGCCGTACTGGGTCTGGGCGATATCGGACCGGAGGCCGGAATGCCGGTTATGGAGGGAAAATGTGTCCTTTTTAAAGAGTTTGGGGATGTAGATGCTTTTCCTCTCTGCATAAAGAGCAAAGAGGTGGATGATATTGTTAACACCATTTACTTGATCTCCGGCAGCTTTGGCGGGGTGAATTTGGAGGATATCTCAGCCCCCCGGTGTTTTGAGATCGAAAAGCGGCTGAAGGAAAAATGCGATATTCCCATTTTCCATGACGATCAGCACGGAACCGCAGTGATTACTCTGGCCGGCCTGACCAACGCGCTACGGCTGGTGGGAAAGAAAAAAGAGGAGATTCGGCTGGTTATCAACGGAGCCGGAGCTGCGGCCATCTCTATTACCCGGCTGCTTTTAACTGCAGGTATCCGCAATATTACTCTGTGTGATCGGACAGGAGCTATTTATGAGGGCAGGGAAAAGGGTATGAATCCGGTTAAGGAAGAGATCGCCAAGCTTACCAATCCCGAACATCTTACCGGCACTCTGGCGGATGCGGTGAAGGGCGCAGATGCCTTTATCGGGGTCAGCGCACCTGGTATTTTGACCACGGATATGGTGAAAACCATGGCAAGGGATGCGATTATTTTCGCCTGTGCCAATCCAACTCCGGAGATCTTTCCGGATGATGCCAAGGCCGGCGGCGCCAGGGTGATTGCCACCGGAAGGAGCGATTATCCCAACCAGATCAACAATGTACTGGCCTTTCCCGGTATTTTCCGGGGTGCCTTTGATGTGCGGGCCAGGGATATCAACGACGAGATGAAGCTGGCCGCTGCCAGGGCGCTGGCTGGTTTGATTTCTGACGAGGAGCTGTCAGAGGATTATATTATCCCGGCGGCATTTGACCCAAGAGTTGGCCTTACGGTTGCCTCCGCAGTGGCTGAGGCGGCCAGGACTTCGGGGGTTGCGCGTATTTAAGCTTATTTATATCATTTTACTTTTCTTCTTCAACGGTGCCGCAAAAGCGTTAGGATTGCTTTTGCGGCACGTTATTTTTGTGTTATTTAAATGCCATTTGGAAGGCGGGGGACATGTTTTCTATTGCGCCTCTGCTTAAGCCATAGTCCCGCGCTAATCTTTTCCAGGAGGCTTCCACAATATTTTTGATTTTTTCTAATTCTTTCATAGCCTGTTTCTCTGGCATTTCATACAATTTTGCTACGGACAAAGCCAGCTCAAAGTCTATTAGATTATTGTTTGTATCAACATTCAAACACAAGACATCACCATCCGGATTTGGATTTACATCATATACCGGCGACAGCCTCCATCCCTCCTTTGATAATAGAAAGCCATGGTTTCTCAAATGATCATCCGTATTTGACACTGCCATATTAAAAACTATTCTCCGCCACAGCTCCTGCAAATCTTTTTTTGGCGCGGCGCCGTATTTTCTTATCAGGGAAGCAAGATCAAGATAACTGGAGCCGTCTGCCGCATTTGCTCCATCGTTCTTTCCTAGCAGTGTCATTGCTGATGCAAAATGTATTCTCTGGGTTCCTTTTCTATCGAACCTTTTTGTCAAAAATGTGCTTCCGCTCTTCGAAAAATTTTCCAGTCTTGCCTCCGGAGCATCAAGCCCGCATAATACTGCAAGCTCGTGAACCACCATTTCCCAAGCCCCAACATTGATGTCATCATTTTTTGAAGGGAACTTTGCTATCCATAATGAACCATCCGGAGCACTTACTGACGCCTTTGGCCTTGCTCCTCCCAAGGAGGAGCCGGGAGCCAGGAGCTGTTTTAACCATTTTTCCTCCATGCCATCCTCATTTTTTTCAAATGCCAGGGATGCAGATTCCAGCTTTCGCAGTGTCGTCCAGGGCGGCGTTGCTAAATCTTTGTCATATGATATGAATGGCCCATTCTCAGACAAAGCAAACCGAAGAGCTCCCATTCTCGTTTCATCATAAACTCCCAGCAAAAAATCCACATCTGTCAAACGCCTGGGTTTTCTTTCCTCCTTCTTCGCAAGAATTGCCTCCCTGCGTTTCATAAGCAAGCGTCCCCATCTGTCCGGGCAGGAATCCGCGAATATTCCGAACATTGTCTTATCTAAGGGAACATATTGCCTGCCTCTATAGAATGACAAATCAGGATCGAAAACAAAGCTTGCCTTTTTATCGGCAAACCACTCTTCATCATACTCAAAAGAAATGACCTCCCTTCCTTTTCCACCGTCTATATATAAAATTCCTATTTTTTTCGGAGTTGTTCCTGTCCAATTTTCATATACATACACCTTATTTACATCTGCCATGTACTATCTACTCCTTTTTGCTCTGGCTCTTAAAGGGATATTTAACTCCTGGAGCTTCCTTCCGAACTCATCATCTCTGGCGATCTGTTCCAGATCCTTGTCCATTCCGCCCAGCGCATGTAATACTGCGGCATAAGCTCCGATTGCCACAGTTGGAGCTCCTTTTTCTACAGCCCATAGAGTTGCCCGGCTGATACCGGCTCTTTCCGCAACTAATTCCGTAGAAAGATTGCGGCGCAGTCTGGCCTTCTTGATTTGTTCCCCCATAGTCTCTAAAGCCTTTTGTGTATCCGGCATAATTACTGCTGATTTTTTGCTCATGTTCTCACCTCTTATGTTTAATATAATAAATAAAAATGGTATTAATGTCAATTATATTAATCATAGTATTACCACTTTCAATAGAAGATAATCATATTCAGATTTTTTCAAATAAAGATATCATTATATGCAGAGCTATTCCCCTTGCACTTGGCGGATGCTCTATAGTAAAATGGGACAAACAGCTCAGGAGGAAATCCTCATGAATAATATTCAGGTCACTGACTGGTACCGCTCTTTCATACAACAACAGGTAAAGCCCGGCGATCTCTGCATAGACGCCACTATGGGAAACGGAAATGATACCCTCCTTCTCTGCCAGTTAGCAGGTCCGTCGGGGCATTGTACCGCCTTTGATATTCAAGAGACGGCTCTTTCACATACCAAATCCCTTCTAGACGCCAAAGGAATCCCTGACTCTTCCTATACTCTGCTCCTTAAAAGTCACGAGAGTATCCGCACATATGCTCAGCCAGAAAGCGTTAGCTGTATTGTGTTCAATCTGGGTTATCTGCCTGCTGGTGATCACACCCTTGCTACCAAGCCCGCCTCTACCCTGATCGGGATTCGGCAGGGACTTTCCCTCCTGAAGCCAGGCGGATTGATGACTGTTTGCATTTATAGCGGTGGAGACAGTGGCTTTGAGGAGCGGGATGCGGTACTTGAATATCTGAAAGGGCTTGATCCAAGGCAGTTTCTTGTAATTGTCTCCCAATACTATAACCGGCCGAAAAATCCGCCGGTTCCTGTGTTGATTATACGGCTTTAAATTTAGAACAAAGTTAAAGGAGTTTGGCCTTTCCTCCATGAACCAAACTCCTTTGACTAATATGGATAGATGCTATCCCCAGCGGAGGAAGTGCCTTTACCCTTGTACTTCAATCCTCCTGTTTCTCATATTCTTCAATGACACACTCGTGCTTTTTCGTCTTTCTGTCATAGTTAATCCCCACAAGGAGCAGGTTTCCGGAATAATCTTCCAATGCCTTTCCATATTTTCGCTCTTTTATTTGCCTAATAGCACCTTTTTTCGATTTATCCCATTTCAACTCTACGATTATGGCAGGCTTATCGAGATGATTTTTCCTTGGCAAATAAACAATGTCTGCATAGCCCTCGCCCGTAGGTAATTCACGAATCTCTGTGTAATATATGCGTGCACTGTAATAAGCCAATGCCACAACACAGGAAAGTGAGTTTTCATCATTGTAGGTCAGAATTGAGGTTACCAAGTGCATCTGTTCCAGCGCCTCTGCCACCAAATCTGCCCGCTTATTCCAAGTATTTCTCAGCAATTGTTCCGATTCATCCACCGCTTTCACTACAGCATCCCAGCCCGCCCCCTGAAGTGCGGTTTTAAACTCTCCGGATATCTCATAATTGGGAATAAATACCTCCTGACTGGCAAAATCATATGCAAGATAACCCAAATGAACCAAAAGTGTCAGCACATCATCCTTACTGTGAAATGTGGTCATGTCGTTGTGAAAGGTTGCTGTATTTATCCGAACCCCGCCGCCGGAAAGCATTTCAATCACGGAATCCTTCAGCCCGTCAAAATTCATTTCTATATAAATCTTCAATGCCTCATAGGTCTCTGTCTGAGACCAGTAACTGTCATATTCCTCATTCAGCATGGCATCAACCACGGACTTAGGGCTGTAAATGTGGGCATTTCTCTTGAAAGTATACCCATCATACCACCGGGCAGCCTCATCAAAATCCATTCCATATCGCTCACACAAATCCATAACCTCTTCTTCCGTGAACCCTACATAATCTGCCAGGATGCGGGGATTGGTCATAGAAAATTCTGTGAACATATTCAAAGCAGAATGTGTCCCATACTTCTTAATCGGAAGAATCCCTGTCATATATGCAAGTGACACATAAGTTCTGTCTTTCAAAAGATTACGAAGAAAATCCAGATATTCCGCATATCCCTCCTCTGTTACCTTTTTTTCTCGAAAAATACAGTCCCATTCATCAATGATAAATACAAATTTTTCTTTCCTTTTGCTATAAATATGGCTCAAAAGCTCCGAAAGCAGTTCTTCCTTTTCTTCCGCAACATCTCCGTATTCCTCTAAAAGCTCTGTTCTGACTTTTAAGCTTATGCTCTGTATCATATTGTGTATATTATGTGTATTGCTTAAAAAATTCTGCATATTCAGAAAAATAACATTATACTTATTTAAATGCTCCTGATAAGAAAGGGCTGAGGCTATCTTTTTGTTATCAAAAAGCTTTTTTGAATCACAGCCTTTGCTATAATAAGCGCTTAGCATCTTTGCCGCCATAGACTTCCCAAACCGTCTCGGACGGCTGACGCATAGATTCTTTTGTTCTGTCCCCAGCACTTTATTCGTATATACCAGCAATTCGCTTTTATCCACATAAATTTCCGAATCAACCGCTTCCCGAAATCCCTCATTGTCCGGATTTAAATAAATTCCCATGCTGCTCCTCCTTGCCTTGCGATAATTGCCAGTTTATCATGGTCTTGGTTTTATTCTCTATTGATTTACTATTCTTTTATTCTATCTGTTCTCACATGTTTTCGCAAGGAAAACGTAGTATTTCAAATTTAGAGAATTCTTAAAGATTTCCTTGCTACTATTATGATAATATGGTTATCATAAATTATCTTCCTATGCTGTCCGGTTACCAAGCGGACAATATAGGAAAACGATACAGGAGCTGTTATGCGGATTTTATTAGTAGAGGACGACGAAAAATTAAATGAATCCTTAGCCTTTCAGCTAAAGAAGGAGGGCTTTCTGGTGGATACCTGCCAGGATGGGGAGGAGGCTCTTTATTTTATAGAAGAAAAAATTCACGATCTGATTCTTCTGGACCGAATGCTTCCCGGCTTAAGCGGTACGGAGGTTCTCTCCAAAATGCGCCAGAGTCGCAATGAGACGCCAGTGATTCTCATTACGGCTCTTGGGACCCTGGATGATAAGGTCATGGGGCTGGATTCCGGCGCGGACGACTATCTGGTGAAACCTTTTGCCTTTGAGGAGCTGATGGCCCGGATTCGCTGTATTGCCCGCCGCCCCCGGCGAATGGCTCAGGACGATCAGCTTACGCTGGGAGATCTGGTTTATCATATGAGTGAAAATACCCTTGCAGGTCCTAAGGGCTCCTGCAGCTTATCCAAGCGGGAGGGAACACTTTTAGAAGCCTTTTTGCGCAATTCCGGCCAGACGCTCTCCCGCCCGCTTCTTCTTACACGGGTCTGGGGTATGGACAGTGACGTGGAGGAAGGAAATCTGGATAATTACATTCATTTTCTTAGGCGGAGGTTGAAATCTGTTGGAAGCTCAGTGGCTGTCAAGACGGTTCGAGGTATTGGTTATCGCATAGAATAAGGAGCTCTTATGTTTCGCAAGGTACATTTTCGCCTGGCCCTGCTTTGTGCCAGTATTACATTTTTTATATTAGCTGTCATGTCCCTGGGGTATCTGTCGATTTCCGAGAAAAGCCTGAAGGATAATAGCTTTGCTTCCTTTCAAAAGGAAATGGAGGAGATTGCGGAGAGCCTTACGGAAAGTAATGTCCTCACCTGGGAGCAGCTTTCCCGGATCGAGGACCAGGGGACGTATTCCATTCAGATTTTGGACAATGGGGTGCCTCTGCTTTTTAACCGCCAGCCCTCTTGGAAGCAGGAGCAGCTTTTCGACGCCGCATGGGATTATTTTGAAAGCCATTTTGAAATTTTATCCTTTGAGGATAATCCTCTTTATCAGGGGGAATTTGACTTTTCCTCTAAAGGCTTTGGGGCCTCCGATTATTATGGCTGTGCTATGATCCTGAACCGTAACGGAGGTGCTCTCAAAATTATGCTTTTAAAGCCTCTTACCGCACTGTATCAGCAGATACGCACTCAGCGGATTCTTTTTGCCCTCCTCACCGGACTGGCGGCCATAGCTTTGTTTCTGTTCTCCTGGTATTTTACCCGGAGGCTTCTTCGTCCCTTGGAGGAAAGCCAGCAGCGGCAGACGCAGTTTATTGCCGCAGCCTCCCATGAGCTTCGCACGCCTCTGGCTGTGATTCTCTCCTGTGCCTCCGCTTCCCGGTGCGGAAATGAGGAGGAGCGGGCCCACTTTCTGGATTCCATTCAGTCGGAGGGACTGCGCATGTCCGGACTGATTGATGATATGCTTCTTCTGTCTGGTATGGAGGCCCACGCCTGGACTATAGATCTGCGCCCTGTGGAGCTGGATACACTTCTGCTTGAGACCTTTGAAGCCTTTGAGCCCGTGGCTGCTGAGAAATCCATTCATCTCTCCATTGAGCTGCCAGAGGAATCTCTTCCTCCCTGCAGCTGTGATCCGGGACGCATACGGCAGGTGCTTTCCATCCTGCTGCATAATGCGGTCAGCTATACCCATGAGCAGGGGCAGATATGTCTGTCCCTGGCTTATCAGGGAAAATCCTTTCGTGTTCAGGTGGCAGATAACGGTATTGGTATTCCGGAGGAAGAAAAGGCTCATATTTTCCAGCGTTTTTATCGGGCAGATCCCTCCCGCAGCAGCAAGGGGCATTTTGGGCTTGGCCTCGCCATTGCCTGGGAGATTATAAAGGCCCACCAGGGGCAGATCCTGGTGGGCGATACGCTAGGCGGAGGGACTACCTTTACAGTTGTTCTCTAGAACGTCTTCGTTCTTTCTAAAATTAATTATTTTATTTTCATAAGAAATAAAAATTCTTTCTTTTTATTTACAACGACCATGTTTCATGGTACACTATCATCAGTTATTTAAGTACTGCGGAACTGGAAACAGTAATATCCTTCCAGTGCACAAATCAATTTGCTGGCACATGTCACTGTGACTGTAAATTGATTTCAGGGTAAGTGTACTGGTAGGATATTACGGGACTGGAATAGGAGATTTTTTATGTTGCAAGCTATAGCCAATACCGAAATAGGTCTTATTTTCAATATACAAAAGTTCAGTATCAACGACGGCCCCGGCATCCGCTCCACCATCTTCTTTGCCGGCTGTCCCCTAAGCTGCCTGTGGTGCTCCAACCCGGAATCTCAAAACCGCAATCGGGAAGCCGCCCTTGCCTGCAAAGATCCAAAGCTCACCGGAAGGGCCTGGACCATCGAGGAAGTTCTTGCGGAGGTGGAAAAGGACCGCTGCTTCTATGAAGAATCCGGCGGCGGTATTACGCTCTCCGGCGGGGAGGTCCTGCAGCAGCACAGCTTTGCCATAGCACTTTTACAGGAGGCCCATAAGCGCTCCCTCCACTGTGCGGCAGAGACAACGGGCTTTGCCTCCCATGAGGTTTTCTCGGAATTTATTAAGCACATTGACCTGCTGCTTTTTGACATGAAGCATTGTGATCGAGAGCTTCATAAGGAGAGAACCGGCGTCTATAACGATATCATTTTGAAAAATATGCGCTATGCCCTGGAGCAAAAGGTTCCGGTTATCGCCCGGATACCCGTCATTCCCAGATTCAATGCCAACAGAAAGGCCGCCGCAGGAATGGCCGCTCTTCTCAAGGATATGGGGATCTCTGAGGTTCACCTTCTCCCCTTTCACCAGTTTGGCGAAAAGAAATATGAGCAATTGGGCATTCCCTATGAGATGGCCAATGTAAAGCAGCTTCATCCGGAGCATTTACAATCTTATTTCGAAGTGTTTTCAAGGGAAGGTCTGAATGTATCCTTCCGGTAAACATTTTTTATGATTTTAAAACAGCTTTCTTCTCTCCCACAGCGTAAAAAAGACGTTCCTTCGGAGCCTTTCTTCCTGGAACGTCTTTCTTTGAGCCTGTATCCATTTTTATAAGGTCTGCTCCGTTCTCTCGATGATGTCATCCTGTGTTTTTCTGGACAATACATTGAAGAACGCACTGTAGCCTGCCACCCGGACAATCAGATCCCTGTGCTTTTCCGGGTGCTCTTGGGCATCCAGAAGCGTCTCTCTGGATACAATGTTATACTGCACATGGTAGCCATGAAGCCGATTGAAAAATGCCCGAAGCAGCATCTCCAGCTTCTGCTTGTTTTCTTCCTTGGACAGCATCTGGGGCGTCATTTTCTGGTTCAGAAGAACACCTCCGGTAATCTTTTCCGTCCGAAGCTTGGAAATGGATTTGAACACGGCGGTGGGGCCGTTCTTATCCGCATTGTGGGCTGGGCTGCAGCCCTCTGCCAGAGGTTCAAATGCGTTTCTGCCGTCCGGCGTTGCCATGGTCCCCATTCCCTGACCTACATTTGCACTGATGGAGGAGGTTCCCGCATAGCGGATTCCGCCAATGGGTCCTCTCTTATAACGGGTGCTGGGATATTTTGCAATTTCATCCAGATAGGTGTCGTAGGCTTCCACCACCAGAAGGTCTACGTTGTCATCATCATTTCCGTACTTGGGCGCGTCATGAATCAGCATTTCCTGAATCTTCTTGTTCTCCGGGGATTGGAAATCGTCGAGAATTGCATCCCAAAGCTGTTCTCTTGTAAGCTTTTTCTCCTCATAGACAAGCTTCTTGATAGCTGCCAGAGAATCCGCCATATTTGCAATGCCCACCTGGAGACCGGAAATAAAATCGTAAACCGCGCCGCCCTCCTTGATGGTCTTTCCGCGGCCAATACAGTCATCTGTGAGGGCGGAGCAAAGGATATCCGGTACATCCCGCTCCGAAGCCTTGTCGATGGCATTTTCCACAATTACGCTGTAGCGGGTCATCTCCCGAAGAGATTTGTCCCATGCACGCATCAGGTCCTCATAGGTCTCCATGTCTTTGAAGTATCCATATCCCTTTGTAAACCGCTTTCCGCTTGTGAGATCTACGCCGTTGTTCATCACGCACAGAAGCAGTCTGGGGAAGTTGATGTAGGACATACCCGTACAGCGGTAGCCCCATTTGCCGGGAACTGCTGTTTCCACGCAGCCAATCGCACTGTAATTATAAGCGTCCTCTTCTTTTACTCCCCACCCCATAAAGGATGGAATGATAACTTCATCATTATTCAGAGCAGGCATGCCAAAGCCCAGCTTCATGACTTCGATACACTCGTCAAAGAAATGCTTGTCAAGGTTGGCATGGTAGCGGACCGTCAGGTTTGGCTGTGTCAGCCTTGTCTGGGCAACGGATTGCAGTACAAGGAAGCTTAGCTCATTGACCGCATCCTTTTTGTCCGCAGTCTGTCCGCCTATGGTTACGTTCTGATACATAGGTGAACCCGCAGAACTTAAGGTATGAGCTTGGGAACGCACCTTATTGATGGTCAGCGTCTTGATCCACAGACAGGTGAGAAGCTCCAGAGCTTCCTCCCTGGTAATTCTGCCTTCCTCCAAGTCCTTCTTGTAATAGGCGTACATATACTGGTCAAAGCGGCCATAGCTTAAGGAGTGACCGTTGGATTCGATCTGCAGAATCAGTTGGATGAACCACACGGACTGCACTGCTTCCCGGAAGGAGGCTGCCGGCTCGTAGGGAACCTTTTCACAAATCCGGCTGATTTCCAGAAGCTCCTTTTTTCTGCGGGCATCCGTCTCTTTTTCCGCCAGCTCTCTGGTGAGCACGCTGTAGCGCCGGGCAAATGTGCGGACCGCTTCAATCACAATCAGCACCGCATGGTAAAATACGTTCTTGTCAATGCTCTCCGGATCTGTCAGATCCAAAGCCGCCCGGCACTCCCTGGTCCTCTTTTCGTATCCCTTCAGACCTTCCGCTAAAAGGCGCTCATAATTCACTGCCAGATGAGCGTCACCGGCATTCAGCTTTCCCTCCATGCCGAATACACCGGTCTCCATAAATACACTGACCTCCTCCGGCAGAAGAGCTTCCCCTCTTGCACGCAGGTTGTTATTCTCCCAGAAGGGGGCAAGCTCACGTATCTGCTCCTTTGTCTCCTCCGTAATATAGAAGACATCCCCGTCCCGCTTTTCAAACAGATCCAATTCATTTAGAACAAATTCCAGGGTATATTCCGGGAAAACAGGAGCGTTTCTGTTCTTGGTAGCCTGGTTACCGGCAATCAGGGATTTATCCTCCAGATAAATGGTCATTTTCTCCAAAATATTTTTCAGCATCAGTGCCCTTACCATGACCCTGGGCTGGTTTAAGCTCTTTTTGTAGGCTTCGGTGGCCAGAATCGCCCGCTCCGCATCTACATATGGCTTCTCATCCAGAACCTCTTCCCGAAAAGCCTGCATACGCTCTGTTAATGAGCCAAAATGATTTTTATTTTCCATATCGCCCTCCAAATTTATTTCGTTCGTAATTTAATTATTTTCGTTTGTAAAACAATGCTACCATTCTTTTGACTGTTTGTCAATTATATTTTATTCGTAATATATATTATTTCATTTGAAAATTCTTATTGTGTGGAGGCTTATAGCTGTGATATACTGTATGCAAAAGTACTAAAAAGAAAGGGATATCCCCATGAAGGAACGTCATCTTAAAATATTGGACATTGTCAATGAAAAGGAGCGTGTCAGCGTACAGGAGCTGTCCGAGGAGCTTGGCCTTTCCGTTGTTACGATACGAAAGGATCTGGAGGAATTGGAAGCCGAAGGGCTTCTGCGCCGGATGCACGGCTATGCTGCTAAGGCTTCTCCGGATGCCATCAATTCACGAATGTCCTTCCGTTATTTAGAGAAAAAAAAGATTGCCAAAAAGGCAGTCTCTCTGGTGGAGCCAATGGAAACCATTATGATAGAATCCGGCTCTACCTGTGCCCTCTTTGCGGCGGAGCTGGCGGCTGTAAATGATGTGACAATTATTACCAACTCCACCTATATTGCCCGATCTCTGGGAGCTGCTCCGGGAGTCAAGGTGATTTTGTTGGGCGGTGATTACGACACGGTAGCCGAGGTCACCACCGGGCCGGTGACGGAGCTCTGTGCCCAGGAGTATTATGTAGATAAGATTTTTGTAGGCATCGACGGCTATACGGAGGAAAACGGCTTTACTAATATCAATCACACCCGCTGCAGCACTGTTCGGGCTCTGGCAAAGCAGGCAGACAAGGTCATTGTTCTCACCACCTCGGATAAGTTCGGAAAGCGCAGTGTGGCTAAGATGCTCTCCTCTGAGGAGGTGCACACGATTGTAACCGATTCTCAGCTCGCCCCTGAATATGTGGAGGCACTGCGGTCGCATCAGATTCGGGTGGAGATTGCAGGGGATTGATTTCGGGATCTTAAAGATGGGGCTGTCGCTTGAACGAAAGAAATCGTCAAAGGTAAGCGTGGCAATGTCTTCCGGGATTCTCATATTCCGTTCCTGGATCAGCCTCAAAACTCCTTTCATCATAACAGAATTTGCCACAAAAATCGCAGTTGGGGGATCCGGCATATCCATAAGCTCTTTAATTCCTCGATATCCGCCCTCTATTGTAAATTCCCCTGACTTGATATACTCTTTTCTCAGATTCAGCCTCTGAATCTGCATTGCCTTTTTATATCCGGTCAGCCGATCATGCCCTGTCAAGGAAGAATGCGTCCCTGTTATCGTTGCAATCTTTGTGTGTCCCGCCTTTATCAAAGCCATGGTTGCATCAAAGCCGCCATAGACGTTATCCAAAAATACCCCGTCAAAATGAGAATATTGCAGGTCTCGATCCACCAGCACCAAAGGCACCTTGAGCTTTTCCAGCATTCCTAAATATTCAAATTTTAAAGTGATAGTATCCATAACCGGTGTAAGGATAATTCCGTTCAGCGGTATTTTTGAGAAAACATCCAGAGCCTGAAAGCTCCGCTTCATATTTTCAAGTACCTCCTCCCGATAATCATCCTCAGGCATATGAAGTAAATCCTGATCATTTACTGTCAGCTCGCAGCAATCAATTCCTCTCTCATAAAATGGAACATGATCACTTCCTGGAGGTGGCGGATTCTTATATACCTTTTGTGGAAAGATCTCATCCTCCTGAAGATAGTCAATTAATTCACGCTCAAATGCCTCATAGCCGCACCATACCTCTAAAACATCTCAGCGTCCTGCACCATCTACATTAATCAGATAATCTACATCACTTAAATCCTTACAGGAAGCGTATGCTTTTGCTCCCTCCAACCGACATTCCTCTGCGTCCATAAGAATAAAATCAATATCCTTGCGCAGCCTTCCTTTTGACAAAAGCTTCGCAATTTCTGTGATGATCACCGCTCCGGAGCCATTGTCAAAGGCTCCCTTTGTATTGTACATCGTATCATAGTGTGCGCAAATGATAATTTTCCCCGCCTCAGGAGCTTCTGCGCGAAGAGGGAGCACCAAATCACAGCCTCTCATATTCTTCTTTGTATAAGTTCCTGTCTCACCTTCTACGATTACCTTCTCACCCTTTTCCAAAAGCTCCTTTATCATATGGTTCGTTTTCTCGTCCACAATTAAATGAGGAAGCTCACTGTTACCCTCAATAAGCGTCTGAGAAATCAGCCTTCCCTTTGGTCTTCCGGATACATACGCTACAAGCTTTCCGTCCCTGAACACACCGTAGCGATCCCAATAATACATATTCCAAACTATATTATATCCGATCAGGCGAAGCTCTCCGGAAAACGCTCCGTTGCCGCTCCCCAAAAACAAATATGTGTCTAAGTCCAGCTCCCTTGGCGCAGTCATCCTGAGCCAGGAGGAAGTCTCTGTCACACCCCAGCCCTCAAAAGTAAATTCCAGCTTGTACGCATCAGATGAAATCTTTTGAAACTCCTTAAACAGTAATTCCTCTGCCTTCTCACAGGAATGCAGTATATCTGAAAACTCTTCCTCATACTCGTATCCGTCCGGCAGATATGTAAAATTAATCACTGCTGTACAGACTCCCGGAAGTGTAATAGACACATCCCCCGCGCTTAGAGACACCACGCTAAACACCGGAGCTGGCAAGAGGCCAAAGGATCTTTGTTCCCATTTTTCCCCCAGCTTGTAGCATGCATTTATAATAGGAAGCATTTTTTCGATAGCATTTACTCCTTCCTGCTTTAAGTTTCCATGAACACTTCTGCCCTCCGCCGTAATGCGAGCTGCATAAGATCCCATATGCGCTCCCGCGGGCCTAAGTCCTGTAGGCTCAGCAACTAAAACCGCGTCTGCCCGATTGCAACAATCTTCCATGATACCCACAGCTCATATGCAACCCCCAATTCTAATTTCTGAAAAATGTATCACTCCCTGTGTCTGATCCGATGTTATCCCATAGAAAATTAGAAGTCAATGAATCCACCTCAAAATGATTTTTGTTACATACTTCGGTAAATTTTTTCATAAAATGTTTTATTTTTTCTTATTTATTCCAGATTTTTTGTGCATTATGCCATATTTTTCAATGATATTTTCCAAAAGAAAACAAGCCGCAGGCTGACACTTTTTCATGTCAGCCTGCGGCTTGTTTCTCTTTTCTGTTACATATATCTTATGAAAACAAACTCTACAGTCAATGCTTCCACTATCCTTTTAGAACTCAAACACAGCCACCCCATAAGCCGGCAGCGGATAAGCAAAGGAATAAGGCAGTCCGTCACACTCGCTCTTCTCCGCCTTATAAACAAGCGCCTTCTCCCGTCCGCTTCCGCCGAATTCCGCCGCGTCACTGTCAAGGATCAGCTTATACTGCTTTCTCCTGGGCACGCCTACCCGATAGTCCTCCCGCTCCATAGGCGTAAAGTTGCACACAAAGAGCAGATTCTTCGTCCCCTTTTTGCTAAAACGCATGAAGGAGAAGATACTGCGGAAATTATCATTTGCATTTACCCACTGAAAACCGGCCGGAACCGTATCCTGCTCATAGAGAGCCGGCGTCTTCCGGTACAGGTGCAAAAGCGCCTTCACATAATTCTGCAGCTGCTGATGCTTCTCCTCGCCCAGCAGATACCAATCAAGCTCCCTGGCCTCGCTCCACTCCTGGAACTGGGCAAAATCCTGCCCCATAAAGAGTAGCTTCTTACCCGGATGGCCTATCATAAAGGAGTATCCCACCTTCAGATTGGCAAACTTATCGTCATAGAGACCCGGCATCTTATTGATCATGGAGCATTTCAAATGCACCACCTCATCGTGGGACAGCACCAGAATATAATTCTCGCTGTAAGCGTAGGTCATGGCAAAGGTCATCAGATTGTGAGCGCCGTTCCGGAAATAGGGATCCAGCTTCATATATTCCAGGAAATCATTCATCCAGCCCATATTCCACTTGAAGGAGAAGCCCAGACCGTCATTCTCCGCGATATCCGTCACCTTGGGCCATGCGGTGGATTCCTCGGCGATCATCATCACACCGGGATTCCTTCCCAACAGGCAGGAATTCAAATGCTTGAAGAATTCAATAGCCTCCAAATTCTTGTTGCCGCCGTATTTATTGGCCACCCACTGACCGTCCTGCTTGCCGTAATCCAAGTACAGCATAGAAGCCACTGCGTCCACCCGCAGACCGTCCACATGGTACTGCTCCACCCAGAAGAGGGCATTGGCAATGAGGAAGTTCTTTACCTCGTTCATCTCGTAGTTAAAGATCTTGGTGCCCCAATCCGGATGCTCTCCCTTTCTGGGGTCCGGATACTCATAGAGGGCCTGGCCGTCAAAGTCCGCAAGGCCATGGGCATCCCTTGGAAAATGGGCCGGCACCCAGTCAAGGATCACACCGATTTTATTTTTATGAAGGTAATTGATGAGGTACATAAAATCCTGGGGGCTTCCATAACGAGAGGTGGGCGCATAATAACCCGTCACCTGGTAGCCCCAGGAGCCGTCAAAGGGATGCTCCGCAATACCCATCAGCTCCACATGGGTATATCCCATTTCCTTTACATAGTCCGTCAGGCTGTGGGCCAGCTCCCGATAGTTATAAAAGCCGTCCTCGTCAGGGCCATGGGGATGCTTCTTCCAGGAGCCCGGATGCACCTCGTAGATAGACATGGGCTCTTCTTTTGTGTTCCGGCCCTTGCGCTTCTCCATCCAGGCACTGTCACCCCAGCGAAAGCCGCTGATATCTGCAATTCTCGATGCGGTTCCGGGACGCTGCTCCGCCTCCAGGGCAAATGGATCCGCCTTGTAGAGCAGCCGGTGATCCCCTGTCTCAATGAGGAATTTATAGAGGGTTCCCATCTCCACTCCCGGAATAAACAGCTCATAAATTCCCAGAGGCTCCAGGCGCTTCATCTCATGGCTGTCCTGATTCCACCCGTTGAACTCCCCGATCACATGTACCCGATGAGCATGAGGAGCCCACACCGCAAAGTGGACGCCCTTCTTTCCCTCATACTTCACCGGATGAGCTCCCAGCTTCCGGAAAATGTCATAATGATTTCCCTGGCCAAACAGATATTGGTCCATATCCGTCACAAAGCAGGCTGGCAGCTCCGGCTTCTGTTTTCTTTTCGTCTGTGCTTTCTTTTTTGGTTTCTTCGTTTCTCCCATAATACTCACTCCTGTATCATATTAAATACCGCACTTCCACCTGCGGGTATTTCCAACTGAAGCTTTCCGTTCTGAATCGGAAATGTCTCATCTGTGAGAATCTCAAGGGCACTGCTTCCCGCCACCGGACAGGGGATCTCCATCCGCGCCGGAGCCTCATCGTTATTCACCGCAACCACAACAGCCTCCTCTCCCAGAATCCGGGCAAAGGCATACTGCCGGTTCGTAAGAAGCAGCTCCCGGTACACACCGTCCACAAGGGCCGGTGCCTCCTTGCGAAGCTTGGCAAGCTTGATCAAAAGTTCTTTTAATTCCGGATGAGGCGGCTGTGCCTCCATCTGCTCAAGGTCCAGGCAGGGCCGAAGAAGGTCGTCATTGGCTCCCTCCTTTTTTCCCTCCACGCCCCATTCACCGCCGTAATAGATAGACGGAATACCGGGAAGGGTATAGAGAAGGGTATACACCGGAATCAGATGCTCCTTATGATTCAGCTTATTCACCAGCCGATCCACATCATGGTTCTCCACAAAGGAGTACAGTCTCCGTCCCCGATAAATTCCTCCATTGGCATCAAACTGCCGCCGGATGGTGTGGGCAATCTCAAAATAATTGTGATCGTTATGGCCGGAGTAGAGGCCCTTGTGAAGCTCATAGTTGGTTACGGAATGCAGCATATCCTCTCCGGTCCAACGGGAATAATCCCCGTGTATGACCTCTCCCATAAGCCAGAAGTCCTCTTTTTTTGCCTCCGCCACCCTGCGGAGATCACGCATAAAATTAAATTCCAGGCAGTCCGCACAGTCTAAACGGATGCCGTCAATGTCAAATTCATCAATCCAGAACCGCACCACATCAAAGAGATACTGGCGCACGCCCTCGTCGTAGAGATTCAGATTGGCCAGCTCAAAGCAGTTCCTCCATGCCTTGTAGTAAAAGCCATCGTTGTAGTGGGTATTGCCCTCAAAGCTTACATCCTGATACCACCAGCGGTACTGGGACTGCTCCCTCTTCTCCTTCAGATCCTGGAAGGCGAAAAACTCCCGGCCTGTGTGGTTGAACACACCATCCACCACCACCCGGATTCCGCTCTCATGGCAGAGCTCCACAAAGTGCTTAAAGTCCTCATTATCTCCAAGCCTCCGGTCTACCAGCTTGTAGTCTCTTGTATCATATCCATGACTGGTGGATTCAAACAGAGGACCAATATAGACGGCTGTCACACCATACTCCTTCATGTGTGCAATCCATGGGTCCAGCTCCCGCAGACGGTGCACGACCGCTTCCTCCGTATTGTATTTGGGTGCTCCTGTGAGTCCCAACGGATATATGTGATAAAATATTGCTTCCTCATACCATTTCGACATGTCTTACTTTCCTTCCCTTCTGTCCTTCTTTAAAGCTTATCTCTGCCGCGGCAATTCCCACGGCCGCCCCGATTCTTAAGGGCTCCTGTCTGTCAGGAGTAAATGCCATGCATAAACTGATGTACCAGAGAATGTATTTCCTCCTGGGAAATCGTCATCCGAAGACCCCCGTTTACCTCCAGCTTCATCTTGATATCGTAGAGAATGAGACCGATAAACCCCAGGGAAAACTGCCTCTGGCGTCCATGCATATTCCCTAAAATGCCGGCTGCTGACACAAAGATCTGTTCAATCTCCTGTTGAAGCCTTATCACCAGGGGTCTTACGGCCTGATAGGCTTCATTCTCCTTTGCCGAGTGATACAGGGCCAAAAATAAGGTATAAAATTTCGGCTCCTGCTTTGCAAAGGAAGCCAGCTCGCCTGCTGCGGCACTCAGGGTATTCCTTAAGTCTCCCTCATACGCGCACGCCTTATGCAAACGCTCCATAAAGGGCTCTCCTCTGCTCTCCAATAATTGCTCCAGCAGACCATATTTACTTTTAAAATAATAATAGAGTGTCGGCTTGGTGACACCGGAACGCTCCACAATCTCCTGAACGCCCACCGCATCATACCCTCTCGCGTAAAAAAGGTCCAGCGCCGTCTCCAGAATCATCTCCCGGTTGTCCATCCGTTATCCCTCCACCCTCATTCTATACCGTTCGGTATATTGTGTCAAGGGCCTGTTTTCCTGGTATTTTTACATTTGACATTCCTTCCCGCCACTTCTATAATTTAAGTAAGCGGGTTCACACAGGCTTAGACCTGTAGGGCTCCACAAGAAAGACGGAGGATTCACAGATGATTTTAACTCTTACCCTCAATCCCTGTATTGACAAGACCATTTACTTGGATCAGCTGGAGGTCGGCTCCTATAATCGTGTAAAAAATGTGCGGGAGGATTCGGCCGGAAAGGGCCTGAATGTCAGTATTGTTTTAAACAATCTGAAGGAGGAGACCCTCTGCATGGGATTCAACTTTAAAAGCAACGGCCATCTGCTGGAACAGCTTCTAAAAAGCCATCAGGTAAAGCACGCTTTTATTTCTCTGGACGGCGCGATCCGTACCAATATAAAGCTGTTCGATCGCTCCTGTCAGGTAATGACCGAGATCAACGAGGCCGGTCCCTTTGTCCCCCCTGAGGCCGTGGACCAGCTTTTGACTGCCGTAGAAGCGGCCTTGGATCACACGGACATTCTTGTTATGAGCGGCAGTATTCCTCCCGGTGTTCCCACGGATATCTACGGGCGCCTGATCCGCCTTGCCAATAAAAAGCACGTGAAAACCGTACTGGACGCCGCAGGTGAGCCTCTGTTTCTGGGGCTTTTGGAAAAGCCATACCTCATCAAGCCCAACACGCTGGAATTTGAGCAGGCCTTTCAAAAGGAGCTGGCAGATGGAATGAGCACACTAGAAATTGCCCGCCGGGTTGTAAAGGATGGAATTCCCTATATTTGTCTGTCCATGGGCGCCGACGGAGCCATGCTGATTGACCGGGAGCACGTCTATCGGGCCAGGCCTCTTCCCCTGGTTCCCAAGGGTCTTACCGGAGCCGGCGACTCTATGGTGGCTGGTATGTGCCACGCCATCCGGAGGGGGCTGGGAAGTGCGGATATGCTGCGCTATGCCATGGCTTCTGCCGGAGGGTCTATTCGCCAGGAGGGTACTCTGTTAGCAGAACAGAAGGACGTGGATGAGCTGCTTCCACTGGTGGAGCTTGAGACGATCCTGTAACCCTTTTCTGTAAAAAATCAATCATAAAAGCAGATATTTCATATCCTCATGCTATTTTGCGGAACATGAAATATCTGCTTTTTCATTTTTCTACGATTCAAAATCCTTTTCCAGTAAAATCAAATTGCCGAATTCATCTGTACGGCCCTTTCGACGCTTTCCAAAGAGTCCCTTCTTATCTCCTCGTTCCATGGCCTCGTCAATAAGCTCCTTCACCTCCGCCACATTGACCAGATGATCGCTTGTCTGCCGGTTGCCAATCTGATTGTACAGGGCCAGTATAGCCATCTCATCCAAAACACATTCCTGCTCTCTTGCATAGGATTCTCCGAAGGCCACCAGCTCCTTATTGGTAAAGGTGGGGATCTCTATGGTCCGGGTAAATTTGGCCCCCAGACTCTCACAGCGGATGAACAGCTCTCGAATCTCATCCTTCTCATCCTCCAAAATCACCAGCAGGCCACCGGTCTTTCGAGTCATGGCGTGAGAGAGCTGTACCGCAGTCTGTGTCTTCAGACGTCCGGCCCTCTCAATCAGCAGAGCGCCCCCTCCCAGCTTTTTGATCACTGCGGAAACATTTTTTCCATTCAAGCTGTCGGCCTCCACCCTGGCCATCTTGGACCCTGAAATTTTGCGCTGCTTTTGGAGGGCTTTTACAATATCCGACGCCAGGGTACTCTTTCCGGTTCCCCCCTCGCCTGTAATCACAATATTTCCAACCAGAGAATCCTCCCGCTGCCCCTTTCGCATCCGGTCCTCCTCCAGCAGCTCGGCAAGCTGCTGGTTCATACCGCGGACAGAGGTAAAGTACGCAAACAGCTTCTTCTGCTCCTCCGAAAGCTGGCCGGGAGGAATATCCGCAAGCTCCTCCTCCAGAGCCTTCTCCAGCTGTTTCATCATCGGTGACGGCTCTGCTTCCTCTTCCTCCGGCTCTGCCATAGGCTCCTCCTCGGCAGGCTCTTGGGCAACATCAGGAGCAGGTGCGGCAGCCTCCGTCTGATGCTCCTTTGGAGCCTCAAGGCTTTCCGCCTCCAAAATATCTAAAATATCGTCAAACGCGCAGAAAAACTCCTGCTCCTCAGCGGCCTCTTCCGCCTCCTGGGCAAGCTCCAATATGGTTGCAATATCCTGGGTCTCTTCCAGCCGGTTGTAACCAGTCTTTTTTTCCGGCTCCGTGACATCCTTATGGGTTTGTTCCCCTACCCCTCTCTCTATGGGCTCTACATGAACACGTACCGGAAGCTTACCCTCGATCTCATCGATCAGCCTCTGAATCTCCTCCGGAAGTGTGGGAACCACCTCTGTGTTCAGCTCCGGAAGCTGGCCGATAGCCCGCAGATACTCCCGTTCCTTACGCTTTTCCTCATCCCGCTTTGCTGCCTCAGCAATGGCTGCCTCGGTCTCCTTCTTTTTCTCCTCCCACCCGTTTAAAATATCCTCTATGGTAAGCTGGCCGGTGATCTGCCGCTCCAGCACGTTCTCCTCCATATCAAAGGTCAGCTGACCGCTCTCATCCTGGCCCAAAAATTTGGGAAGCTTAAAGGTATCCCTGGAAAAGCTCACAGGCGCAGCTTCCCTCTTTTCCTCCGCTGCCGGTGGCTCCGGAACCTTCTCCACAGGCGTTTTTACCGGCTCCGGCCAGATCTCTTCCTCAACCACTTTCTTCTCCTGGGGCACCTGCTTGTCCTGCGGGGGCTCTGTCTCCCTCACCGGCGGCTCTGCCATAGGTTCTTCCGGTACAGGCTCCTCCTGAACGGCCGCCTGTTCCTCCTGCTCCCAGGGTGCCGGAACGGGCTCCGCACTCATCTCCTCCTGATGCTCCTCCCGAATAAAATCCTGAAGGCTCTCCGCCAGAGCCGCCTGGAGATTGCCGGTGTTAAACTCGTCCATATTGACAGGCTTCACCTGTATCTCCTCCGCCTTTGTGGTGGTAACCATCTGGCGGTACTTCTCCTCCTGGGAGGCTGTCAAAGGCTGTATCCGCATCTTCAGCTCCATGGCCTTTACCACATATTCGCCTTCGCTGAACCACAGAATCAGATCGTCACATTCCTCCACACACTTGGAGAGCATCCCCTCCTTATAGTAAAGGGTAGCCAGCTCATAGGCCCACTGCTCCTGATATTCACGGCTCTTGTACTCCTCCAGAATGGCAATCTGATCCTCCACCGAGGAGCCTCTTCCCTGATAAATCTTATATTTCAGCACATAGCGGCCCAGATCGTGGGGCGCAATCTTGATAAATTCCTTGTATAATTCTATAGCCTCCTCAAAATTGCCCAGCTTTACGGCCACCTCCACCATACGATAGACAATCATGCGGCCAATGGGAGAGCAGTCATAAGCCATATTCAGGATCTCATTGCAATCTTCATAGCGCTCCAGATTCTCATAGATCTCACTGACACTCATGAGGAGACCCACATTGCGAATCTTTCGCCAGTCTATAGAATCCGCAATCTTGGCAGCCGCTTTATATTCTTTCTTTTTCAGCAGCTTTTCCATCTGTTCTGTTTTTATCTGAAATTCATATTTATCCAATGATTTCACCTCAATTGATTTCCATAAACGGCAGGAAATCCAAGTCTCTCCACTCAGGCATTTGGCACTAAAAATACCATATCTTGTTCTCTTCCAAGCGCATTTGTCAAAATATGCCGTAGATAATCATAGTGTATCACAGGGCACATGCCTTGTCAAAATCTTTTCTCTTAAGATAAAGTTTAAAAAAATTTCCGGCCGCGCACATATGCGGTCGGAAATTTTAATTCATTTCACAGCAATACCTGTTTCCCTGCCTACAGCAGCATCCCAATCCGATAAACCACCATGGCCACAATCCAGGCTATCACCAACTGAAGCACTGCCCCAAAGGCCGTCCATTTCCAGGAGTTCGTTTCCTTGCGAATAGTGGCCACTGCTGCCATGCAGGGAGTATACAGCAGGCAGAAGGTCATTAAGGCATAAGCATTTACCGCCGTAAAGCCAATTCCGGCAAGGGCTGTCCGCATTCCGGCCATTCCCGACAGAGAGGTCACATTTGTGATTCCAAACAGTACACTCATGCTGGAAACTACCACCTCCTTGGCAGCCAGCCCTGCAATCAGAGCCACCACCACCTGCCAATAGCCAAGTCCGGCCGGCTTCATCAGAGGCGCCGCAATCCGGCCGGCCATTGCCCCAAAGCTCATGGACATGTCGGTCACCATTCCGCCCGGTCCAAAGTTCAAAATCACCCAGAGCACAATGGATGCGGCAAAGATCGTTGTCCCGGCCTTGCGCAGATAATCCTCCACCTTCTCCCAGGTGTAAATGGCTATGCTATGTAAATTGGGCGATTTATATTCCGGAAGCTCAATCAGCAGGGTATTGATTTCCTTCTTCTTCGTGAATAAATGCATCACCAAAGCTGCTGCTATAGCCACCACAATCCCCAGCACATACATGGAATAAGCCACCAGCATTGCGCAGCCGGGAAAAAACATACCGGAAAAGAGCACATAAATGGGAAGCCTTGCACTGCAGGACATAAAGGGCGTCACCAGAATCGTCTTCAACCGATCCTTCGGATCCTCCAGGGCCCGTGAAGCCATAACCGCCGGAACTGTACACCCAAAGCCCAGAAGCATGGGGATGAAGGCCCGCCCGGACAAGCCTATTTTTCCCATAATCCCGTCCATCACGTAGGCCACCCGCGCCATATAGCCGCTGTCCTCCAGAAACGCAAGGGCCAGAAACAATATAAAAATATTGGGCAAAAAGGTAAGAATTCCTCCTACTCCGGCAATAATTCCGTCCACCACCAGGGAGCGCAGCACCGGGCTCACCCCCACCGTCTCCATCAGGTTCAAGATCACCGCCGTAACCTGATCAAGGCCTTCCTCCATAAAGCCCTTCAGCCAGTCTCCGATGGCAAAGGTCAGGAAAAACACAAGAGCCATAATCCCCAGGAAAATAGGGACGCCCCAGATGCGGTTGGTCAGCACCCCATCAATCTTATCCGTGAATTCCGCCTTCTGGCTCTTTCCCACCAGACATTCCTCAATAATTTCCTCAATAAAATCATATTTCTGGCTGATGATCTCCGTCTCACAGCTCTCCTCCGCGATTCCGCTCATATCAATGGGATACTTTTTACGGACCTCCTCATCCCACTCCAGATGCTTAATCGCATACATACGCATGTTGGGCAGCTCCCCATAAGCGTCCCGCAGGCGGTCCGACACCGCATCAATCTTGTCCTCCAGCTCATCACTGTACACCATCACAATATCCTTGTGGTGATCGTGCTTGTGATGGCTTGTCCCCTCATGGTGATGCTCCAGCTTGTCAAGCTCCCGATCCTTGTGGTGAATCACCGCATGCATCAGAATCTCCAGCCCCTGTTTGGTCCTGGCGCTTACGGGAATACAGGGGATTCCCAGCATCTCCGGCAGGCGGTGCAGGTCCATATCCATACCCCGCTCTTCCACAATGTCCATCATGTTCAGGGCCAGCACCACCGGCTTGCCAAGCTCAATCAGTTGAAGGGTCAGATAAAGGTTCCGCTCCAGGGATGAGGCATCCGCCACATCCACCACCACGTCCACTTCATCCCCGAGAATATAGCTCCTGGATACCTTTTCCTCCATGGTGTAGGAGGTCAGGCTGTAAATCCCAGGCAGATCCACCAGGCGCATAGCCTCTCCCTTAAAACGGCAGGAGCCCTCCTTTTTTTCCACTGTCACACCCGGCCAGTTGGCCACCTTCAGCTTGGCCCCCGTATAATCATTAAACAATGTAGTTTTTCCACAGTTTGGATTGCCCACAAAGGCAACATGAATCTCACTGCTCATAAGCACCCTCCTCCACCAGAATGCCCTCCGCGATCCGCCTTCCTATGGCAAATCTGGTTCCCCGGACCTTCATAATGATGGAACCGCTTTTTTTATTGTTCAAAACACAAACCTCGGTTCCCTTTGTCATTCCCAGCATCTGAAGACGGCGCTTTACCTTGTCCTCTAACGCTATCTCCCTCACTTGATATTTATTTCCGATAATTCCCTCTCGCAATGTCATAGTCTATTCCCTTATTTCTGTCTTATCATAGTTTAAAAGCTGCTTTTACCATAGCACTATGAAAAAAAAACGTCAATATTTATTGATAATAATTCTCAATAAATATTGACGTCTTCCTCATTTATTTTTGTGCATGTTTGTTTTTTCCAAATTTCCATGAATCAATCATGCAAAATCCTGGTAGCCGCAATTGCCAGAGATCCATCTCCGATATGGCAGGACACACTTAGGGACAAAGGATCTACAAATTCCACGGAATACCCCGGAAATGCCGCCTCCACCTCTGCCTTAAACTTCATTGCCTCCTCCTCATTGTTGGTATGGGCAATATCCAGATGCACATCCTTTGCGTCCAAGCCGCCAAACCGGGTCTCAATATCATTGCGGATGGCATCGATCATAGTCTTTTTAGCCTGCTGCATGGTCCGCGCCTTGGAAAAAGTATCAAGCCGCTCTCCCTGAATCTGCAAAACCGGCTTTACACGCAGCAAGGTGCCAATGGCTGCCACTGCCGGTGTCAGACGGCCTCCCTTTTTCAGATACTTCAGGGTAGCCACCGTAATATAAATGCTGGATTCCAGCTTTACCCTCTCCAGAATCTCCTTAATCTCCTCCGCGCTCTTTCCCTCCTTGGCCAGACGGATGGCATCTACCACGGACTGGCGCTGGGTAATGGAAATCCTCTGGTTATTCACTACCTGGACCTTCCCATCAAAATCATCTGCCAAGGCAATAGCCGTCTGACAGGATCCGGATAGACCACTGGACATGGGAATATGAAGCACCTCATCATACTCCTGAAGCAGCTCCTTCCAGAGCTTCAAAAGAGACTCCGGCGATGGCTGCGAGGTTGCAATATCCGCATCCTGGGTCAGCCTTTCATAGAACTCCTCCTGTGTTAAGCTGATTCCCTCAAAATATTCTTTTCCATCAATGGTAAATGGCATGGGCAGCACACGGATTCCCATCTCACAGGCAGTCTCCTGTGTAATACCGCTGTTGCTGTCCGTTACAATCGCTACTCTGCTCAATGCCTGTTCCTCCTCAATTGTTATCCTGGTCCGCAACATCTGCAAACAGTAACAGTATAACAGTTGAGATTTCAAAACACAAGCTTATTTCTTCATCTTAGGCTGGAAAATCAAGCTTGCAAGGTAGGCAAATACCAAGGCCGCGCAGATGCCTACGGCGCTGGCCTGAAATCCCCCTTTGAAGATCCCCAGGAAGCCCTCTGCCTCCACCGCTTCCTTGACTCCTTTCCAGAGAGTATTGCCAAAGCCAAGGAGCGGTACGGAAGCTCCGGCTCCGGCATATTCCTGGAAGGGTCCATAGATTCCTATGGCACCCAATACGGCTCCTGTACAAACTAAAAGAACCATAATCCTTCCAGGCATCATCTTTGTCTTTTCCATTAAAATCTGTACCAGCGCACAGATCAGTCCCCCAACCCAAAACGCGTTAATATAATCCATTGTTCATCATCTCCTATTTCCCTTAAGGTTCATCACATACGCCCCTATTATCCTTCTGTGCATTGTTTGAAGCGTTCTGCACACTAGCCATGCTCAATCACAACTCCATGGGCAATCCCCGGCACACTCTGTCCTTCATTGTAGCTGACTGTGGACAGCAGGGCTCCTGTGGGAACAAAGAGCACCCGCTTCCACTGATTTTTCTCAATCTTCGGCAGAATATGGGCCGCCAATGTCACCGCGGAGCAGGCACAGCCGCTGCCGCCTGCATGGGTATCCTGCTTCTCACTGTCATAAATCAGCATCCCACAGTCCAGATGCCGTTCCGACAGATCGTATCCCCGTTCCTTTGCCAGGTCCAGAAGAATGGTCTGCCCCACACTTCCCAGATCTCCTGTAATAATGTAATCATAGTCCGAGGGCTGCCTTCCAAAGTCCTCCAGGTGCTGGCAGATCGTATCACAGGCTGCCGGAGCCATACAGGCCCCCATATTCAGAGAATCCTTCAGTCCAAAATCCACAACTCTTCCGGGAGTTACGCCTGATATCCGGGCTTTTCCTCCCTGGGGGGCAAGTACAAAGGCGCCGCTTCCCGTAACGGTCCAGGTAGCTGCAAGGGGCCTCTGTCCCCCGTATTCCAGGGGAAATCGAAACTGCTTCTCCGCGCTTCCAAAGTGGCTGGAGGTCAGAGCCAGAACGGTTTCCGAGTATCCTCCCTGCACTGTCATGGCTGCCAGCATCAGCGCCTCCCCGATGGTGGAGCATGCTCCGTAGAGACCGAAAAGGGGAAGCTGCAAATCCATAACTCCAAAGGATGTGGCAATGAGCTGTCCCAACAGATCCCCGGAAAAGAGATAGCGTACCGGTGGAAGACCGGCCGGCATTTTCTCCATAGCCATGGTGGCCGCCTTCTTCTGCAGGGCGCTCTCCGCCTCCTCCCAGGTATTCTGCCCCACCATGGGGTCCTCCTCAATGGCATCAAACTGGGAACCCAGAGGTCCTTCCCCCTCCTTCTTTCCCACAATTGAGGCCGCACTTACAATATATGGAGCCTTCTGAAACTGAATGCTCTGCTTTCCTACAATTGTTTCCATCTTTTCCTCCTATTTAAGTCGCTGCGCGACAGCACTAAAGGGTAAAGTCGCTTCGTCACAATACGCCGGTCATCATCAGGACCCAGTAAATCAGACCCAGCAGCCAGCTTGTAAACACTCCATAGAGAATCACCGGCCCCGCAATGGTAAAAATCTTACACCCAATGCCGAATACTTGTCCCTCCTTCTGGTACTCGATAGCCGGAGCCGCCACACTGTTGGCAAACCCGGTAATGGGAACCAGCGCTCCTGCACCGCCCCACTTTGCAATTCCCGGAAAAATATTAAAGCCTGTGAGAATCACGCTCAAAAGCACCAGGAGCATAGAGCACCAGGCTCCCGCAATATCCTTCTCCAGTCCCAGTGAGCCAGCATAATTCAAAATGGCCTGTCCCAGACAGCAGATGATCCCCCCTGTCACAAAGGCCTTCACCATCTGCATGGGCAGACTGTGGGTGGGCGTCACCTGCTTCACATATTCGTTGTACTGCTGTTTTTGCTCTTCCTCAATAAATTCCTTCATAGTTTGTACCGATTCCTTTCCCATCCGCCCTTCCTACCAGCGGAAATAATAAAAGATCAGAGACCCAACGGTCCGCCCCAGAGCCATAACCGCAATCACCAGGGCAAGTCCTCTCCGCATATCTATCCGCCGTGTAAAAATAGGGACAATGTTCACAATCTCTGTCAGAGCCATGGCCCAGGCTCCCACAAAAATGCCGCTGAAAGCGCCGAAAATCCCCACACCCACCGGCCCCACCGGCAGAACGAGCTGATACACGCTCATGAGATTTCCCAGAATCCCTCCTGCTGCCACCGCGTCCTCATACCAGAAAATATGCTTTGCCGTGTGGGTCTGATCTGCGAATTCCGCCACCAGGCCCAAGGCAATGATCAGGGCGAACAGTCCTCCCGCCACCGCAAAGCCGCAGCTCAGCCCCACCGCCGCCATAAAAATCTGTTTTAGCCACATGCCATGTCACCTCTTACTGTTCCTTTTTGTGAATTCCATTGCGGCTGGCCGTATTGATCAGGGTCGTATTCACATCATCCTCATAAAGCCGCATTTCCACCTCAATGGGTGTAGGCTCCTTGCTGAGACGCCTTCCTCCGATATGGTTGAAAAAGGCAATGATTCCTGCGGAGAGCCCCAGGGAATAGGTCAGCTCCAGAATGGTAAAGCCGTCTGATTCCTGTCCTGTCATCAGCGTGTAAAACTGCCCGAACATATCCACGGTAGACACGTCATTGTTAAAGGCCATAATAGAAAATGCCGATCCGAAAAAGCAGATCAGGCATACCACCGCAATCTTAAGGGCAGTCAGGGCCGGCTGCTCCTTAGGCTTTGTGGAGTACTCCACGATAAAATCCTGTTCCCCCAGATTTTGTATCTCCAAAGCAGGATATACCTTGTGGACCTTCTCCACTACCTCCATAATGGAAAATACCTTACGGTCCGCACAGGCATGCTTGCCCTTCTTCACATTCTGAAAGGTGTGAAGCTTTTCTGTCTTCAACCGGTTCACAACAGCCGAGTCAGCACACTGCATCTCGCCCGCTTCCCCCAGTGTTATGGTCTGGTTGTAGGTCTTGGTATTCTTCTCAAACTTCACATACAAAATCTCGCTCATGCGGCGGCTTCCTCCTGTGGTGTCCACTCCTGCCGGTAAACCAGGGTTCCATCCGTAATGGTCTTTTCCTGGTTCCCTGTATATACATAATAAAAAATTCCGAAGATTGTTGCCGCAAGCACAACGGAGATCAGCCATACCCTGTACTTTGTACGATCCATAAAATCTGCCTCCTATTCCAGTTCCGTAATATCTTTTTCACTACACTTATATGAAATCAATTTCCAGCCACAAAAATACGTGTCTGTAAATTGATTTGTGCACTGTAAAAGATATTACTGTGTCCAGTTCCGTAATATCTTTTTCAGTACACCTGTATGAATATCATAATGCTTTATTATGTCCTTGGGATTTTTTATTATGCATCCTGCTACATTCGTTTTTTCAAAGCTTGTAAAATTTTCTTTTCCAGTCTGGACACCTGAACCTGGGACATGCCCAGCTGCTGTGCCACCTGTGTCTGAGTCTGATCGTGGAAAAAACGCAGTACAATCAAGCGGCGCTCCTTAGGCTCCAAGGAGCTTAAAAGCTGCTCCAGAAGAAGCTGGCGCAACAGGGTCTCCTCCTCATCCTTTCCCTGCTCCACCTTGTCCATCAGGCTTAGACCCTCCCCGTCTCCCTGATAAACAATCTTCTGAAGGGATTCCACCTCTGCGCTTCCATCCATAGCCTGAGCCAGCTCCTCAGGCTCCACCTTAAGGCAGGCTGCCAGCTCCTCGAGCCCCGGCTCCTCGCCCCGCTCCATCAAAAGCTGCTCCCGAAGTCTGGAAGCCCTGATCGCCAGCTCCTTTAAGGAGCGGCTGATCTTGATCATACTGTCATCCCGCAAAAACCGCTTGATTTCACCGGCGATCATGGGAACCGCATAGGTAGAAAAGCGAACGCCAAAGCTCAGATCAAATCGATCCACGGCCTTCACCAGACCAATAGCTCCGATCTGAAACAGATCCTCCGCCTCCACGCCGCGTCCCAGAAAGCGTTTTACCACATGGTGAATCAGACCCATATTTTCTTCAATCAGTATCTCTCTTGCTTCTTTATCTCCTTCCTGTGACCGCTGAATCAACTCCTCCGTGCGCTCCATAGCTCACGCTCCATGCTGCCCTATCTGCTTTTTCATTCGAACCGTTGTCCCCTTTCCCGGCTGCGAAATCACCTGTACCTCATCCATAAAGGCCTCCATAAAGAGGAAGCCCATACCGGATCGCTCCAGCTCCGGCCGGGAGGTATACATGGGCTCCATTGCTTTTTTTATGTCTACAATTCCCACTCCCTGATCCGCAATCTCCAAAAAAAGCTGCTGCTCCTCTATCCTGCCGGAAATCATAATCTTATGTACCGCTCCCTCATAGCCATGAATAATAGCATTGGTAACAGCCTCTGAAACTGCCGTTTTCACATCCGCCACCTCCTCCATGCTGGGATTCATCTGTGCCATAAAGGCCGCTACTGTCACTCTGGCAAAGGCCTCATTGGTCGAAATACTGTCAAATTCCAATTTCATCTCATTTCTGTTCATTTTCCATCCCCCCCTGTTTTGCTTCTACCGGTATCAGCTTCATCACACCTGAAAGCATCAAAAGCCTGCTGACCCGCTCCTGTACCTGCACTGCCCGAACGGTTCCCCCCAGGGCCTTCATCATCTTATAGCGTCCCATCAGCATCCCAATTCCTGAGCTGTCGCAAAAAACTGTCTCAGAAAAATCAAAGACAATCTCCCGGATATCCCGCTCTCTTACCAGGGCGTCCGCCTCCCGGCAAATCCGCTCCGCACTGTGATGATCCAGCTCTCCCGGCACCTGTATCCACAAGACCTTGTCCTTTATCCTTTGCTCCTTCCATGCCTTTACATTTCCACTCACTTCATAGCCTCCTGTCTTCCATGTACGAACACCTTATGATATTTGGGGTTCGTTATTTATATTGATAGAAATTTTGCCGTCAAAAAGGGACATACCAAATGGTATGTCCCTTTCTTCAGGGTTTCTCTTACGTTTCTTTACTGCTGCGGCTGCTCCGGTGTCTGTGGCTGTACCGGTGCCTGGGGCTGTTGTGTCGGCGCCTGTGTTCCCGGCTGTATCCGGCTGATTGCCTGAGCCGCGTATCTGGCCCTCTCTGTTCCCGGATGTAACTCCGCAAAACGCTGGAACAGAGGCAGCGCATTTTCCTTCTCCTGCTTGGATTCATAAGCGCGGGCCAGGTAGTACAGTGCGTAGCCGTCCTCATAATCCTCTGTCACGGCAACCACCTGCCGAAGCTTTTCTATGGCCTCATCATAATTTCCGGATGTGTAAGCCGCAGATCCTGTGTCAAACCAGCTCTTTACCTCCTCTGCATGAAGGGAACCGTAAACCTGCTGGTACATGGCCTTGGCCTGTTCTGACAGGCTCTCCGAATCCACCTCATCCAGTGCCGCCTGAGCCCCTTCCGAATCCTCTGCCCGGAAGGCTGTGTATGCCTCTATGAGCTTCTCATAATTGCTGCCCGTATCCGGCTCCTCTTCCTGATTCTCCTGCTCTGCCTTCAGGCCCTCCAGCTCCTTTTGGAGGCTGTTAATCTCTGCCTGCTTGGCAGCTATCTCCTCTCCGTACTCCGTGATCTCCTGGTTGGTCTCACTGCGAACGGAACGAATCTTCGCCGGCACCACCAAAAACCACATCAGCGCAATACCCACCACAAGTCCGATCAGCAGATTGAGCACTACGTTCATTCCTGTGTTATCCTTGTAGGTAGAAGGCATAATAATTGTCTCATTGCCGCTTGTATAGGAAATCACGTCCGGCGTCTTGCCTCTATCCTTCTCCTCTTTCTCTGACTTCTTGCCTTTATTTACCGGCTTGCCCGTAAGCTCTCCCAGCTCCTCCAGATAGCGCAGAGACATATTGTCTGTACAGTCAATCGCCAGAGCCCGGCGAAGCTCTCTCGCCGCCCGCTCGTACTCCTCTGTCTGAATATAAAGAAGCGCCAAAAGCTGATGGGCCTTGACCAATCTGGGATTCAGGGAAAGGACCTTTTTGAGCTGAATGACCGCCAGATCCTCACTCCCCTGCTGGCAGTATAGAAGGGATTGGTTATACTTCTTGATGGTCTGATTGATGGTCTCTAAGCGGGCCGGGTTGTTCTGAATGGCCCGGATATATTCATCTGCAATATTCTTATTGGGCTCCAGGTTTTTGCTGATAATCCATTCCGTGAGGGCGGCTACCACCTCTCCGGTCTCAAAGTAAACCAGTCCCAGAAGATTCCTTGCCTGAATATTCTCTTTATTTAATTTTAAGCTGGACCGCAGATCCTGTACAGCTCCGGTAAGGTTCCTCACCCTGGCCTTTTCCAGCCCCATATTATAATAGGTATTGGACAGCCGAATCAGTCTTTTGTATATCTTAATATCCGTCCCGCAGGCACTGCAATATTCGAGATCGTTCAGTGTGGCTCCACATTTTATACAAAGCATTCTCTAAATCCCACTTTCTAGTATCGACTGCTGCTTCTCATTTCCCGAATCATCTCCTGGAGAAGATCGGCCATATCCTTGGGCTTATTGTTATAAACATTCTCCTCCACCTGCTCAACCTCCAGGCTTGGATGAAATTTTTTCAATTCCTCTTCAAAATCAATCATGTGCCGTCCTCCTTAATATGCTCTTAATACTACCCACCAGGTAGAGAGATCCTACACAAAATAAAATTCCCTCGCCCTTTTCCTCAAGTGCCTTAGAAAAGGCTTCCTCCACATCCGGACAGGCCAGAACCCTTGCGCTCCCAAATTGCTCAAAAAGCGCGGCGGGCTCCTCTGCAGGCACAGATCGGTAACCTCCCACCTCGGTAACTATCACCTGCTCTATGCGCAGCTCCCGGCAGATGGTCTCTATCATATGGCAGTAGTCCTTATCCCCAACCGCGGCAAACAGCAGGGTCACCGGATAGTCTGCCTCCAGGCGCTTTGCCGTTTTTACAAACTCCTCCACGCCTGCCTCATTGTGTGCACCATCAATGATTACCTGGGGCAGCACGGTCTCCATTCTTCCCTGCCACCTCATACGGGCAATCCCCTGCTTTATCACTTCATCCGTAAATGTGCTCTCCTGCTCCAGCGCCTTTAAGGCTGTCACGGCCAGTGCCGCATTCTTTGCCTGATATTCTGCCACGCTGGATATAGATAGCTCAATATAATCATAATACCCAGAATTTATGGAAAAATCAATACGTTTATTCGTCATGGAGGAAATTTTATACATTTCCCTGCGAATTTCAAAGGAAGGTGCATGAAGTTCCCTAGCGCGTGCCTGAATCACGGCTGCCGCCTCAGGGCAGTCCCCGTCGTAAACAACCGGCACGCCCTCCTTGATGATTCCCGCCTTTTCCCCTGCAATGGCCTCCACCGTGTCTCCCAGGTACTCGGTGTGGTCCAGACTGATGGAGGTAATGACCGTTACCAGAGGATGAGCCACACAATTGGTAGCATCCAGACGGCCGCCCAGACCTGTCTCCAATACCAGATATTCCACACCGGCCTGCTCAAAAAGCACCATGCCTATGAGAAATAAGATTTCAAAATAGGTGGGATGGGCATAGCCCTCCTGTTGTATCTGCTCCACACAGCCCATCACAGTCCGAAAGGCCTCAAGAAACTGTTCGTTATCCACCTGTACCTCATCAATGACAAAGCGCTCATTTACCTCCACCAAATGGGGAGAGATAAACAGTCCCGTGTGCTTTCCTGCCGCATGCAGCATAGAGGCCAGAAAGGAGCAGACTGAGCCCTTTCCATTGGTTCCTGCCACATGAAGGATCTTCATGTGCTCCTGGGGATCACCCAGGTGACGCAGAATGGCCTTTGTATTTTCCAGGGTATTCTTTTTTGTAAATTTCGGTGTCTCTTCTATATATGCAGCTGCTTCCTCGTAGGTCATGCTTTTGTATGTCATTTCTGGTTCCATCCTTTTTCTTGGGAGCTGCCGTAAAATAAGGCAGCTCCTGCTTCATACTATCTGGTAAGAGCCTCAAGGCGCTCCTTTACCTGCTCCATCATCTGGCTGTATTTTTTCAGCTTTTCCTTTTCCTCATCAATCTTGCTCTGAGGCGCCCGGCTTAAGAACTTCTCATTGCCCAGCATGCCATTGACACGGGCCAGTTCCTTGGTAAGCCGTTCCTCCTCCTTCTTCAGACGCTCCAGCTCCTTCTCCATATCCACCAGATCCGCAAACGGCATGTAAACGGCCCCGTCTGTAATCAGAGCGGAAACCGCATCCTCGCTGATTCCTGCCTTATCTGCCTGAATGGTTACATCACCTGCATAAGCCAAGGTAGCAAAGAAGATTCGTCCCTTTTCAAAAATGCTGCGTACCTCTTCCTTTTCGGAAACTACAAATACGGACGCCTTTCTGCTGGGGGGCACATTCATCTCGGATCTCACATTCCGAATTCCCCGGACAGCCTCTTTGATCCGTTCCACTGCCAGCTCGTCCGTCTCAAAAGCCCACTCCTCCTTATATTCCGGCCAGGAGGAAATCATGATGGATTCCTCTCCCGTCAGATTGCAGAAGATCTCCTCCGTAATAAATGGCATGTAGGGATGCAGTAGCTTCAGTCCATTGACAAGAACCGTCCGCAGGGTCCAGAGAGCCGCCGCCTTGGTTTCGTCCTCCTCCTGGTAGAGACGGGGCTTCACCATCTCAATATACCAGTCACAGAATTCCTCCCAGATAAAGTCATAGAGCTTCTGTACGGCTATGCCCAGCTCAAACTTATCCATATTGGCCGTTACGTCCTTTGCCAGTGTATTCACTTTTGAGAGAATCCATTTATCCGCACCGGTCAGCTGCTCCAAATCCATGGTCTCCGGAATCCGGGCCTTTTCCATATTCATCATAATGAACCGGGAGGCATTCCATACCTTATTGGCAAAATTTCGGCTGGCCTCCACACGCTCCATGTAGAAACGCATATCATTTCCAGGGGCATTGCCTGTTACCAGGGTAAAACGGAGGGCGTCAGCACCGTATTTGTCAATAATCTCCAGAGGATCGATGCCATTTCCCAGAGATTTGCTCATCTTCCTTCCCAGAGAATCCCGCACCAGCCCGTGGATCAGCACGTGATGGAAGGGGGATTTTCCTGTCTGCTCATAGCCGGAGAATACCATCCGGATAACCCAGAAGAAGATAATGTCATAGCCGGTTACCAGCACGTCCGTGGGATAGAAGTAGTCCAGGTCCTCGGTCTCCTTTGGCCATCCCAATGTGGAGAAGGGCCACAGGGCGGAGGAAAACCAGGTATCCAGGGTATCCGGGTCCTGTGTAAAATGCTTACCGCCGCACTTCGGGCAGACAGCCGGCTGTTCCTTTGCTACTACAAGCTCTCCGCAGTCATCACAATAGTAGGCAGGAATCCGGTGCCCCCACCAGAGCTGCCGGGAGATACACCAGTCGCGAATATTCTCTAACCAGTGAAGATAGGTCTTGTCAAAGCGCTCCGGTACAAAGGTCAGCTCGCCATTTTTTACCGCCTCAATGGCGGGCTTTGCCAGCTCCTCCATCTTTACAAACCACTGCTGCTTGATCAGGGGCTCTACGGTGGTTCCGCACCGGTCATGGGTTCCTACATTGTGAGAGTGATCCGCCACCTTGACCAGAAGTCCCTGCTCTTTCAGCTCCTCCACCATCAGCTTCCGGGCCTCATAGCGATCCATACCCGCATATTTGCCGCCGTTCTCATTGATGGTGGCATCATCATTCAATATATTGATCTCCGGCAGATTGTGCCGTCTTCCAACCTCAAAGTCATTGGGGTCATGGGCCGGAGTGATCTTTACCACGCCGGTTCCGAATTCTTTGTCTACATAAGCATCTGCAATGACCGGAATCTCCCGCCCAACCAGAGGCAAAATGACTGTCTTTCCAATAATGTCCTGATACCGCTCATCCTCCGGGTTCACTGCCAGGGCCGTATCTCCCAGCATGGTTTCCGGACGTGTGGTGGCAATCTCCACGAACCGGTCACTGTCCTTGATGGGGTAATTGATATGCCAAAAATGGCCTGCCTGCTCCTCGTGCTCTACCTCCGCGTCGGAGATGGAGGTCTTACATACGGGGCACCAGTTGATGATTCGGGAGCCCTTGTATATATAACCTTTTTCATAGAGACGGATAAATACCTCCAGCACAGCCTCGGAGCAGCCCTCGTCCATGGTAAAGCGCTCCCGGTCCCAGTCGCAGGAGGACCCCAGCTTCTTCAGCTGGTTGATAATGGCTCCGCCGTACTCCTCCTTCCACTGCCAGGCTCTTTTCAGAAAGCCCTCTCTTCCCAGCTCCTTTTTGTCGATGCCCTCCTCCTTAAGCTGGTTGGTCACCTTTACTTCCGTGGAGATGGAGGCGTGATCCGTTCCCGGCACCCAGAGGGCATTGTAGCCCTGCATTCTTTTATAGCGAATCAAGATATCCTGCAAAGTCTCATCCAGGGCATGGCCCATGTGAAGCCGTCCCGTTACGTTGGGGGGTGGAATTACGATGGTAAATGGTTTCTTACTTCTATCCACCTCTGCATGAAAATACTTTTTCTCCAGCCATTTTTCGTAGATGCGATCCTCCATGCCCTTGGGATCGTAGGTCTTTGCTAATTCTTTCATTTGTGTCATTCCTCCTATTTTTAATCGCTGCACGATAGCACGAAAGGGTAAAGTCGCTCATTGCCAACGTGCAAAACGCCCTTTCAGATTTCTGAAAGGGCGTCAATAACGCGGTACCACCTGTCTTATATGTGATATCTCACATACATCTCTAAAACCTGATAACGCTGGTTATGCGTGAACGGCTACTCCTCCTTCACCGCTCCGGCTCCAAAGCTACCTCCACAGACGCTTTCTGAAAGGAGCTCTCAGCCTGTGGCTCCCTCTCTCTGACAGACGCATGTTCTGTGTACCCTCTTTTTCTTTGCCTTTGTCTTTTAATCGTTTTTAACATAGCAGGCTTTTGGCCTTTTGTCAAGGCAGTTTATTCCTTGTGAATGGTATATTCATCATATACGGTCCAGCTGTCTACCAGATAGGTGGTGATATGCAAATCATTCTCTGTCACATCCACCTTCAAGGCGGTAGGTACCTCTGGCTGGCCCTGGAACACAATATGCTCCTCCGGAGTCACAGCCTGATAGATACAGCCGCTTGCTGTGCCGCAGGTCACATACATGGTGCCCTCCGGATTCACAGCCGTAGCTCCTGATGTATAATCATAGCCCTCAATGACCTTACAGCTCCCGTCAACAAATTTGGAACGGGAATAGGCGTGATCATGGCCTGTCAGTATCAAGTCAATATCATTTGGCTCCGAAAGATAGGCTAACGAGGCAGCAATCCATGGATCAAGCTTCTTCTGATAATGCTCCACGCTGCTGTAGGCCGGATAATGCTGAATCACAATCTTCCACTTGATGTCCTTGTGCTCGTTCACCACCGCCCGTACATAGGTCTCATGTGTGTCTGTGGGCTGAATGGTACTGCTGTTCAGAACGATAAACAGCACATCCCCCCGAACAAAATAATAATCTCCATCCTTATCGTACTGACTGCAGCCATCCCCGGATCGATTCGGTACATAAAAATGCTCGTAAAAATAAGGCAATCCGGGATAGCCCGTTTCCTCCATACTATTCTCATTGGGTACGTCATGATTTCCCACCACCGGAGCCAGAGGAATCCGATACAGTCCCAAATGGTTTAAAAAGCCATCGTATTGCTCCGCATCTCCGTAAATGGCAACCTGATCTCCGTTATGAAAGAGGAACTGCGCCTCCGGCACATAGTTTACCAGGCGTGTCACCACCTTATCCCAAGTATCGATGGTCACGGACATATCGTCGTATTGTGCTTGTCCTATCTGGGCATCAGAGGTTACGAGAAACGTAACATCATTGCCCGTATCCGGCACATCATATTGATATTCCGGGGACCAGCCGCCGGCGTCACTTCCCACCTGGTACGCATAGCTGCCCCCAGGCTGAAGGTCCGAAACAATCGCTTTGTTCACATAATATCCAGGCATGGTAGAGGACGCCATACATTCCGCAGTATAGGTGGCCGTTTCCCCCGTTTCTACATTTCTCCACACCACCTGGCCGGCACCGCTTCCCGGAGACATCCAGTTAAAGCGAACCTCATCCGCCTTGTCCCCCACCTCCATACTGAGGCATTTTATGGGTGTTGTCTCCAAAAGGGGAGCACTGGTATAATCAGTCACAAAGCCCTCTCTCTCCCTGGCCGCTCTTTGCTCTTCTTCCTCCGCTGCCGGATCCTCCTTCGGCACCTCTGCCGGTGTGGCCGGTGTTGGTTCCACTGTTGGCTCCTCTGCGGGTGTCTCCACAGGCTGAGGTGCTTCTACCTCCACAATTTCCTGTTCTTTTTCCTTCTGGCCTCTGGCCTTTACCGTCCAGGCCGCCGCCACAACTAAAATCAGCAAAACAGCCGATGTGAAGACAGCCCGGATACCTGTGTTTTTCTTCCTCATAATAGTTCTCCTCATTCTGCGGGCTTGTCCACCCTTTAGGCAGAGCAATCCCTTTCAGAAGTTCACTTTACCATTATATTCCTGAAAAATCAATAAAATCACCGATTATTAAGAAAAACACAAGAATGTTTCCGAATTCTTAAGGGCTATGTGGACATTACCTCAGCTGTTCTAATAAGCCTTTACAGAGAAATTCCTTCATCCAAGTCACATCAATCTCCGGTGTCTCCTCGCTTTTTTCCAGGTACATAACAAACGCTGCCATATTGGCCAGTGCCGCGATGCATGCGGCGGAGACAGGGATCTCCTCACGGATCTCTCCTCTCTCCTTTCCCTCCGTACACATCTCCATAAGAACCTTTATGGGGCCGCAGCCTGCCTGCTTGCGCTTCTGCAGCTCCTCCAGAATCGTACTGCTCAGACCGCTTCCCTCCGTCGTCAAGCGCAGAATCCGCACAAATACCTTCTGCTCACGAAAACGGCGCTCCATCCAGTCAAAGGCATAAATCACCTTTTTCGAAAAGCCCTGATGACGTTCCAACTCCTCCTTTTCCTCCTCTATCTTCTGCTCCACATCATATAGGAGGGCGCAGGCAATGATTTCCTCCCGGCTTTTAAAGTAATCGTAGGCCGTTCCCTTTCCAATTCCCGCCTTTGCGGTAATATCGGAAACCTTGATGGTATTGACATCCGCTCCTTCATCCAGCAGCTCCAGAACGCCTCGGTACAGTGCCAGGACCTTTGGCCGTGTCTCTTTCATGCTACTCTACCTCCTCCCGTGTTTTCCTGCGGATCAGCAGGGAGTAAATACAGGGAATCACAAATAGGGTGAGCAGAGTTCCGTACAGCAGACCGCCGATGGTTACAATGGCCATGGGCTGAACCATATCCGCACCCATTCCTACTCCGGCACCCATGGTAGACAAGCCCAGCACCGTAGTGAGAGCAGTCATCAAAATGGGACGCATACGAGTTTTACCGGCCTCCACCAAGGCCTCTGTTTTGCTCATCCCCCGGTCTATAAGCTGGTTGGTATAGTCAATCAGCACGATTCCGTTATTTACAATGATACCGGACAGCATGACAAAGCCAATCATGGCAATGACGCTGAATTCGCTTCCTGCAAAAAACAGGCCGAAGAGACCGCCCGTAAAGGCTAAGGGTACCGTAAACATAATGATAAATGGCGACAAAAGTGACTGGAACTGGGCTACCATAATCAAATACATGAACAGAAGTGCCAGGAGAAGCATTTTCACCAGCTCAATCATGGACTCATTAATGGTCTCATTTTCTCCCTGCATCTCAATGGTGTAGCCCTCCGGGGTCTCATAGCCGTTCAGCTTCTTTTGCACCTCACCGGACACAAGACCGATATTGTGATTATCATCAATGGAGGCCGTTACACTGATATACCGGGACTGGGCATCTCTCTGAATGGTTTCCAGGCCCTCCGCCTCCGAAAATTCCGCAATGTCCGCCAAAGGTACATGCTCCTTTGTATTATCCTTCTTTGTGACGGTGAGCACCAAATCCTTTACTGTTTCACGGGTCAGCTCCACATCCTCCCCGTTTACCACAAGGACATCGAAGTCCTCTGTGTCTGTGGATAAGGTTGTGGCACTGGTGGGATCAGACAGCTTTTCCATAATCTCAGAGAATACGCCTGCCGTAGTAAGTCCCTGCTTTGCAGCTTTTTCCTTATCTACCTTGATGCGCAGCTCTCCCGTGGTCTCCTCCACACCATCAGATACCTCGATGGTTCCTTCTGTCTCCTCCACAAGCTTGGCGATATCCTTGGCAATCTCCTGGAGGCGGTCCAGATCCCTGCCCTTGATCATAATGCTGATGCCGCTTCCTCCCAGGGCACTCATATCCATGCTGGAGGTAGCAATATCAATCTCGGCCTCCATATCCTTTGTCATTTCCAGGATTTCATCCTTCAGCTCCTGATTGGTCAGCTTCTTATCCTCTTTCAAAAGAGCATAGAGGGAAATCTCATTGGTAGCAGTATCGCCGCTTACCAGTCCCATACCGCTTCCGGCGGCTGCCATAGCACCCACCTCTGTCACATCCTCTAAAGTCAGCAGCCGGCGTTCCAGCTCATCTGCCTGCTCTGCGGTTTCCTTGAGCGGTGTTCCCTCCGGCATAGTCAGGGTCATGGTCATCTGTGTGCTGTCCATTTCCGGCATAAATGCGGTTCCCTTGGCAAATTCCAGCACCGCGCTCAGCACCAGAAGGACGACAGCCAGGATTAGCACAATGGTTCTTCTCCTGAGAGCCAGACGAATCATGCTTTCATACGCATCCATCATCCGCTCAAAAAACTTGGAGGGTTTCTTTTCCTTGGTATTTTTCAGAAGGCCGGATCCCATGGCCGGAACCAGCGTCAGGGCAACGGCCAGGCTGGCTCCCAGCGAATAGGCAATGGTGAGGCCCATATCCACAAAGAGCTGTCTGGTGATTCCTTCCGTAAACACAATGGGCAGGAATACGCAGACTGTGGTTAAGGTAGAGGCCGCAATAGCTCCTGCCACCTCCTTTGCTCCCTGGATAGCTGCCTCAGAAGCACTCATACCCTCATTTCTGAGGCGGTAAATATTCTCTATTACGACGATGGAGTTATCCACCAGCATACCAATTCCCAAGGCCAGACCGGACAGGGAAATTATGTTCAAGGTTACACCGCTGAAATACATACATACCACAGCCGCCACCACACTGATGGGGATGGAGCAGGCGATAACCAGGGTCGGCCTTAAGTCCTTCAGGAATACAATGAGGATTAAGATTGCCAGGATTGCTCCCGAAATCATATTGTTAAATACGGAATCGGTTACCAAGTCAATGTAAACTCCCTGATCCATCAGGGGAAGCAGCAAAAGATCCGGGTCCTCCTCCTGAAGCTCTGCCATCTGCTTATTGATCCGCTCGGATACGTCTCCCGTAGAGTATCCCGTCTGCTTCTGAATGGTCAGCATCACACCTGCCTGGCCATTGATGCTGGCATAGACCTCGTCGGAATTATCGGTCATAAAAACATCCGCCACATCGCTTAAGTGTATGGTATCCACACCGTCCATTTCCATATCGATTAATACCATATTTTTGAGGCTTTCCACATCATCTACCTTGTCGCCTACACGAACCAGGTAGTCAATGCCTTCCTCCGTCACATAGCCTGCCGGCATGGAGAAGTTCTGGGCTGCCAGAAGATTCTTTACCATTTCTACCGTGAGGATATCGGTCATATCAGCGTTGTCCAGGGCATCCGCCTTGGCCTCCGCCAAATCCTCCTCACCTTCCCTGATGGAATCCCAGCCTTCACTCAGCTGCTTTCTGGCATCGTTCAGCTGCTCTTGGGCGTCGCTGATTTGATCCCAGGCGTCGTCAAGCTGTTCTTCGGCGGATTCCAGCTGATCCTTGGCGGATTCCAGCTGGGATTTTGTAATGTTTAGCGTGGCGGAGGCGCTGCCCATTTCGATGGCGGCAAGCATTTCGCCCATGTTGGTTTCAGTGAGTTTTTGGCTTAATGTGTTATCTGCCGTTTCTAAATCTGCCTTGGCATCAACCAACTTTTTCGTCATAGGGTCTCGCGCCGCCCACTCTATCTTTTCCTGTACACTTATAATTTTTTCATTTACTTCCGCAACTGTTTTTATTGTGTCCAGCTCGGTTTTTAAAGCAGTATTTTTAATACTATCTTTGATTAGTCGGACTGCTGCTAAAACTCCTACTTCTTCTTCTGATGTTCCCTCTAATATTTTTATACTCTTATATAACTCCTGCAAGACTGTTAAGTCTGTTTTTAGCTGTCCATATTCAGTCTCCTTTAGCTGGTTGTCAATTTCAATTAAATTCTTTGCAATCTCTGCCTTTCCATTCGTAATGGCAGTCTGCGCTGCCGCCAGCTGCGCCGCCGTCTCTTTTTTCTTGTTATCCAGCGCACTGATACCGCCCTTTATTTCATCCAGGCCATCCTCCAGATCACTTTTATTCTCCGCCAGATCCGCCTGATTTTCCTGAAGCTCGGCAACACTGTCATTCAGTTCCTTCTGGCCGTCATTCAGCTCCTTCTGACCGTCCTCCAGCTCCTTTTTTCCATCTGCGATTTCCTTCTCCGCATCCTCAAATTCGCTTTCTATGTAGCCAAAGACCTGCTGATTAACCGCATCAATCTTCTCCTGGCGAATGACCACCTGTACATTTTCCTCTATCAAGCCAGAAGCATTCACAGAGGCTACGCCCTCCAGACTTTCCAGCTCCGGAATGATGGTGTCCTCCGTCAGTTTTGTCACCTCTGTGTGAGACAGGCCTTCCTTGCCCACAGCAGCCACCATAACCGGCATCATATCCGGATTCAGCTTCATGATGATGGGGCTTCCGATGGAATCATCATCCCACATAGCCTTTAGCTGATCCAAATTCTCCCGCATCTCAATGGTTACGGAATCCATATTTGCAGTCTGGGCAAATTCCAGAATCACCAATGAGTAATTCTCCGCAGAAAGGGAGCTTACATTTTCAATATTGCTCACGGTTGCCATGGACTGTTCTACCGGCCTTGTGATGATACTCTCTACCGTCTCCGGGCTGGCCCCTACATAGGTGGTCATCACAATGGCATAGGGCAGATTCATGCTCGGCAATAAATCTGTAGTCATCTTTGTAAAGGACACCACGCCCAATACAATCACAAGCACCACCGCCACGAATACCGTATATGGCTTCTTTACACTGTACCTGGATATCATTTTGTCACGTCTCCTGTCTCCTTATTTTCCGACCGACCAGTCGGTTCTGCTCTATTATAAAAGTCCCGCATGGCCGTGTCAAGTTAAAAAAATATAAAAAAGCTGAAAATATCTTACCTCTTTTGCATGGTAATTGTCAAAATTTAAAGGCTTACTCTGAAAACATTTCCACAAAAAATATGATATCGAAGCCTTTATCGATATCATATCTTTTCCTACCTCAAAATTCTATTCTCTTTGCTCACCATTTATAACAGGGCTTTTCCCTGTACCGCACGAATCAGCCGGAATACCTGCTCACTGGTCTCCAAGAGATTCTCTCTTGCGCACTCCGGATTTATGGCCTCCTCAAGAGTCACTACTCTGCGAAGAATCGGGAAGAAGGCATCAATTCCTGCCTGATTGCAGGCAGCCGCATCCCTTGTGGCTATACCGGAAAACGCAATCACCGGTTTTTCATACTTCTTTGCGAGTCTTGCCACACCAACCGGGGCTTTCCCCTGTACTGTCTGTCCGTCCAGACAGCCCTCACCGGTTACCACCAGATCCGCTTCCCGAATGGCTTCCTCCAGCTTCGTTTCCTCTATAACAATCTGAATCCCGGATTCCAGCACCGCATTGGTAAAGCTTAAAAATGCAAAGCCCAGGCCTCCGGCTGCTCCGGTTCCGGGTATTTCAGAATCAGCTTTCTCGTTGATCCCTTTAGCCAAAAATGCAAAGCGTCCCAGCCAGCCGTCCATGCTTGTAACCATTTCCGAATCTGCCCCCTTCTGAGGACCATATACGGCGCTGGCCCCCCTTGGACCGCAAAGTGGGTTCGTCACATCACAGGCTATGCGGAAGTTACAGTCCTGTAGCTCCTCCATGGCCTGATCCGCAGTTATCTTATGAAGCCTTGAGAGCCCCTCCCCGCCAAAGGGAACCTGCTCCCCCCGGGCATCCAACATTCCAAAGCCCAATGCCTGGAGCATTCCGATTCCGCCGTCATTAGTGGCACTACCGCCGATTCCCACGATAAAATGACGACATCCCTTTCCAATGGCATCTCGAATCATCTCACCCACTCCGTAGGTTGTAGTTTTCATGGGATTGCGCTTTTCCGGTTCCACCAGTATAATTCCTGCTGCCGCAGCCATCTCCAGTACAGCAGTTTTCCCATCCGGAAGAATCCCGTAGCTTGCAGACACAGGCTCCCCAAGCGGGCCCGTCACCGTTACATTCTGCCAGCCTCCCTTAAGGCCTGTGGTCAGTGCCTCCGCTGTCCCCTCGCCTCCGTCTGCCAGGGGGCTGACCTGAATTTCAGCATCCGGATAGACTCTTCTGACGCCTTCCCCCATGGTTTCCCCCGCTTCCAGAGAAGTAAGACTTCCTTTTAATGAATCAATTGCTATTACGATTCTCATACCTGTTTTATGTTCTCCTCTCCCATGTACATACTGATCATAACACCTTCTTTGTCGATCCGCAACAACTCATACAAAACCTTCACTGTAGAATTGTTCTGGTTGCTATGATGGGAGAGCTATCGGTTGGAAAAACTAAGAGTTGCTTCTATAGATACGCACTTCAAACTACACCTTGAAAGCTTTCAGCCTTAATCGCATCAGCTGTCCTGCGAAGTTCTCCTAAATTCTTCTTTTCCAAAATCATTTGGTACATATTTAATATTAGAGATTCCAATTCCTCGCCTCTTTCAAGCATAGAAACACTCTCCAGAACATTTCCCGCCCATTCCAGACTTTGCTCCATTCCATCTGTTTCTTCAATATAGTGGTGTACGGCCGCCGCCACACCGATTGCAATATAAGCAGGCGTAATACCCTGATGAAACGCCAGACTGGCCGATCCGATCAGGCGATCCTGTGGGGACAGCTTGCGTCCGGGATCACCCCCCACACGTTTACAGGTATCCTTTAAAGCGACATTTGTAAATCGATACAACAAATCGGAAATATGCTTCATAATATCCTCTAACGGCATATCATACTTTGCTGACAGCGCCATTGCGCTCTCCTCCATGGCATTCCGAACAATAATGTAAATCTCATTCTGATCAATGGCCTGGTAAATATAATCAAGCCCCAAAAGATCCCCCAGATAAGCGCAGGTTGCGTGCCCCATATTATGAATATAAAGCTTCCGCTTGATAAAAAAATCAAAAGGTTCAAAGGGAATCATATTTTTAATGTGTGGAACCTCCCCTTTAAATGCTGACTGATCCACCGGAAGAAAACCATACTGCTCCACGCAGACACGAAGAGGCTCCCCATCCTTCATCTCCTCTGTCTGAAGTGGAACCATGCGCCCTATGGACGCTTCCACCAGTCCCACCTGTTTATCAAGGATCTCACATTCCGCTTTTGTTAATTGCTCCCTGAGCATTCTCTCCAGCACTTTGTTTGCATCCATCAGATTCTCACAGATGATAATATTTAAAGGACCTTTCTTTTCTGCCCAGCGTCTGCGAAGCCCTGCCACCAGATTGGGTATAATATATTTGAGGACACGTACCCCCACAGCTGTGGCCATAATATCACACTCTGCAATTGACCGAGCCACGCTGTCCATATCGTTTCCATTTACTGCTGTCACAGGCTTTATCCATATATCCTCATATCCCTGGCTTGTGACATATCTCAGGGGATATTCTCCTTTTTCCTGCAATTCCTGGACTACCGTCTCCGCCACGTCTACAAAGGTTACCCCATAGCCGGAATTGGAAAAGAGCATGCCAATAAAACCTCGGCCAATATTTCCGCCGCCGTATATAACTGCTTTCATATCTATTATCTATTCCTTTCACTTCACTCAAGGTACAAAATATCATGAAAATAATTTCTATGCTAAACTCTTCTATGTATAATAAATCGATAATTAAGCATTCTGGCTTCAATAGCTAATTCAGCCACTGCATATGGCATATTTATTATACAATTAAGACAATAGATGCTCTTTTGAATACTGATCATAAAGTTTTAAAACTTCACTCTTTTTCCTGACGCCATTAGAAGCGTTTTTCTCGCTTAAAGAAGCTGCAGCAGTGCATGCCCCAAGCTTTAAGCCTTCCTGTAATGGCATTCCCATTTCCGCCGCATACAAAACTCCCGCACAAAATGCATCTCCCGCACCTACCGTTCCCTTAATATATTCCTTGGGCAACACAAGACTTGGAAACTCATAATATCCACCATTCTCATCAATACCACAGCCAAACTCCGGACAATGGATTACTGCCCAGTTAGAAACACCCAGTTTTCGGAGCTTTAGAAGTGCTTGTTTCATGTTTTCCTTGTATAACCCCCCATCTTTATCCCTCAGCAACACACCCGTAGTCTGCTGAGCTTCCAACTCATTGATGATACAATAATTTGCATATTTCAATGCCGGAGGAACTAGGTGCTTAAACCTATCCCCAGTCTCAGATACCACATCAATAGATGTCTTTAGCCCTTGCTTTTGAGCCCTGCAAAGAAGCCTTGCCATCCGTGTGCCATACTCCGGATCTGGCTTGTCCAAATATGGCAGTAATAGAATATAGCCGATATGAAAAATATCTACATCTAGTCTTTCCCAATCAATGTGGTCCTCTTTGTAAAAACTGCTTGCCCCCGCATATTGAAAAAATGTGCGCTCTTTTGTCTGATTATTACTCATCACCACAGTAAAGGAAGTATGCCCATCTCGTCGAACCATCGATAGATCAATATTTTCATACTTTTCCATTTCTTTCATGATAAAGTCACCTTCCGGATCATGCCCAGCAAAACCTGAAGCCACCAAAGGCAGCTCCGGATCCAACCTGGCCAAATCCAACAGTGTATTACAAACAGACCCTCCTGTAGACATTTCAATCCCCTCTGTAATATGTGTCAGTTCATTTTGCCTAGGCCACGTCTCAATGGGATAGGTGATATCCACAACCATATTACCTGCACAACAAATTCCTTTTTTCATTCTTACTATCACCTCCATACCACATTGTTTTTTAACGGAAATGTTTCAAGTGCTTTTTCAACGGCCTGATCCCAAAATTTCCAATCGTGTCCGCCCTCCCACTCCTCATATAATATTTTCTGTCCTAATGAGGCTGCAAAGCAATAGAATTCCCGATTCATTTCATATAACATATCTTGTTTTCCCTCATATTGAACTAAAAGGGGAAGTTTTTTCTGCTGCCTTACACATGACTCAAGCAGCCACATAGGATTATCTTCTGGCCGAAGCTGCCCTCTCCCAAATACTCTATCTAAATTATCTTTTAGGATTTCGCAGTCTTTAAAATTATTCAAAATCCCATAAAGCCCTTTCGGAATGGTTACCGCAGAAAAAATGCCAATTCCCCCATAACGCTCCGGATAAGTTAACCCTATTTTTAGAGCTCCATAACCCCCCATAGATAAACCCGCAATAAAGGTATCCGCCGGATTGTCAGAAATCGGAAACCACTCCTTCATCCTTGTCGGAAGCTCCTCTGTCATATAGGAAAAATATCTTTTGCCATGAACACTATCTACATAAAAACTATCTTCTCCGGAAGGCATAATAACTGCAATCCGATGCTCCAGCGCATATCTTTCAATAGAAGTTCCACGTATCCAGCCATTACAGTTATCTCCACGGCCATGCAGCAAGTATAGCACCTGGAAGCAATATGGTTTACCGTCATCAAACTCATAAGGTGTCCTGTTCTCTGGCAGAATCACATTTACTCCTATGTCATAGGACAATAATTGTGAATAGAAATTACAATGGATCACCGCCAACCTTCTTCTCTCCTTCCCAGACCTATAAATCAACAATCAGAGATGCAGTCCCAGAGATCCTTAAATAATCTCTAAGTATCCACCTTACTTTTTCATATACAGCCTGTCTTGCATATTCTTTGTCTCGTTTTTCTTGCAAAGCGAATTCGTAGGCCTGACGTATTTCCGTTCCAATATTTATTTTCACTATCCCTGCCTGAACAGCCTTCAAAAGATCCTCCCGTTTCACTCCGGAACCTCCATGTAACACCAACGGCAGCCCCTTTGCTGCTTCATATAAGGCTTTAACATGTTTAATATCCAGATGTGCCTGCTGTTTCTTTTGAGCTCTGGTTGTCTCTGCAATTGCTCCATGGATATTTCCGACAGCTACTGACAACCAATCACAATGGGATTCTTCTGCAAATCTTTCAGCCTCATCAAGCCTTGTGAACCCCTTTTTAGTTGAAAAAAGCTCTTCGTAGGTTATTTCAATTCCGCCTTTTTCATGTCCAATAACTGCCCCCAGCTCCGCTTCACAGGCTGCTCCATGTTCATGCGCACAATCAGCAGCTTCTTGAGTTGTACGTATATTTTCTTCCAATGCAAGCCTAGACCCGTCGATCATGACTGACTCATAACCTGCTCTCAGACCACGTTCAATAATCTCCATATAATCTACCCATTCATGGTCCTCGTCAACTACAGGAATGTGGTCGAGATGGAGACCTGTATGCCTTGGATCACCATACTTTGAATACTCCTCTGCTACCGCTTCCAGGCTCTTAGCCTGCATCTTTTCCCACTCTAATCTTGCCACTTGAATCAATGCCGCCGCATCCTCATCCCTCAATGCTTCTACAACCGGCTTTAACATTGGAAGATGCGGAATATTAAAAGCCGGAACCACTATTCCCTCTATCTGCGCATTGCTTATCATCATTTGTGCTGACATTTTTCAAACCCTTTTCATCTTTTTATTTGTTGAAGAAACTCTAATACCACTAATTCAATTGCATTCCGCAACCATGGGACCAGCCAATTCTTTCAGAAAAAACAACTTTCCTGCTATTGTAGGAACAAAAGAAGATGTAACCGCCTTATCCGGACCATATCGCAATGTCATCCACAAAGACATTCCCTGCCATTGCATCCCTCGATTAAAAGTGCCATCGGCTCCTCCAATCATATAATCTGACTGAAGAAAAAGACCTGGCCCAATAGTGTTTGCACGGCATGGTACCAAAGACGTTCTGCTCTTAAAACTAGTAATTGCATTCTGTTCAATCGTTAAAGGATGAAGCTGTGCGCCAAGACGGTAAGGTTGTGCTTTCCACTCCTCCACTGTAGCAAATTCTTTCCCGAAATGAGGCTCCCAAAATGCAATATGACACATTCTCCCTATTCCATAAACTGTAATTAGTTTTGCTCCCTCTTTTTTTAAAGCTTTTATTTTCTCAGGATAGGTAGGAAGATTTTCTTTTGTAGCAAAATTTCTCTGTGACTCTGGAATTGTAAGTTCTCCCAAGGGATCATAAAGTGCTCCCCGCATCGCATATTCAAAGGAACCCGGATTTGTTCTATCAAGTGTATTTCCCTCGCCATCCGCCCACTCATCCATATTAAAACCATAGACATGATCACAACGAACATTCCACTCTTTCAGAAAATAAACAACCCAGTGGTACATTCCCATAGGTCCTACCGGAAATATAAAGGCCAGTTTTCTTCCCTCATTCCTCGCTTTTTGGATTTCATGCGCAATTTGATGTCCCAGCATCATATTGAACGCATCCACATTATCGCAAGCCACCGGTTTAAAGCATTCATTCCAGAAGCTTTGTGGAACACCCACCTCCTCCGGTCTGTGATTACAACAGGCATCAATCTTGTCAAAATCCCACTCCTCCGGATAAAAACCTTCCAAAAGAGATCCTTTCATAGTCGACATAAAATTCAAATTCATTTTCAACGCTCCTCTCTATGGAAAAAGACAGTGCTTTCGCAACTGTCTTTTTCCGGTTACTAACATCTCTGTTGCTATTTGTATTCACTATTCAAGCTTTATAAAAGCCTTATCTAAAATACACAGCTGACCCTAATTCCCTATGATTACCAAGAAAATTTACTCTGCCTTCACATATTTCATATAATCTGCAATGTTCGTGCCATCCATTACAACAAGTTCAATATTCTGCGTTGCTGGAATATCAGTTTTGCCTGAAAAATAGTCAGCAAGAGTATCATAACAATATTGTACAATTCCTGAAGGCGGAACTCCTACAGCAGCTTTGTAATATGGATCATTATCGTTAATAGTTGTAAAAGTTTCCTTTCCCCAGCCTCCGGCACTGATTACGATAGTTCCCTCTATACCGGCATTCTCCAAAGCAATCTTCGCTCCAAAAGCACCATTATCCACAGGAGCCCAAATTACATCCATCGGCTTTGCTATATTGTTAGTAACCAGATTGGTCGCACTCTCTCTGGACTGATCGAAATCTTGAGTAAACACATATTCTATGTTTTCCGCACCCAATTCCTTTTCCAGCTCCTCCACAAAAGCATCACTGCGGGCCTTGGTATGAGGAAGCGTTGTAAATGTGATTAAACCTATTTTAACCTTTCCATTCAGCTTCTCTTTTGCATAATTAGCAACCCATTGAGCAGTCAATCTTCCTGTCTCCGCATGATCCCAGGCAATATGAGATATTAGATGCTCCCAATCAGTACCACTATCAAAGGCCACAACCGGAATTCCCGCCTCATGAGCTTTATCCAGCGCAGGTTTTAAGCCTTCTGAATCTGTGACATCAATCAGAATCGCATCATAACCCTGACTGACAAAATCCTCCACATTCTTCTGTTGAGTCTCGATACTAAAGTTCGCATCCTGCACATTTACTTCCGCAATACCATAGTCGTCCATCTGTGCCATCAGCTCATCATAAACACCTGTACACCATTCATCATACATAGAAATGTGCGCAACTGCTATCCGCTTTCCCTCAAGCGGCTTGCCAGTATCAGCTGCTGGTTTTGCAGCCTCATTATCAGCTGGTTCTGCCTCTTCCACCACTGGTGTTTCTGCAGGTTCCGGTGTTTCTGCAGGCGTTTCAGTTTTGCCACCACAGGCAACTACAGATACTACCAGCGTCAGAATCAGAAATAAACTAATTACCTTTTTCATTTTGTTCCTCCTTTTCAAAAATGATTTTTGTACGTGTTATTTGGAATTAGGGTCTTTATGCTTCCTCAAAACAGTTTATACACACATTGCCAGGATTTTCTCCTGATCAGCTTCCGATACATCAAGCTCACCCACCACGTCTCCATCATGCATGACAAAAATACGATCACTCATTCCCAAAATTTCCGGAAGTTCTGACGAAATCATGATGACGGCCTTACCTTCCTTGATCATCTCATTCATTAACTCATAAATCTCAGTTTTAGCACCTACATCAACACCTCTGGTTGGCTCATCCATAATAATAATGTCACTGTTCTGTAGCATCCATCGAGCAATAATAACCTTTTGCTGATTTCCTCCTGACAAATATTGCACCTCTGTTTCAATGCTCGGTGTCGCTATATTTAATTTTTTAGTATATTCTTCTGCATAGCGGGTCTCCCGTTTTTCAAGAATAATGCCTTTCTCAAGAATCTTTCCCAAATTTACAATACTAATATTGTTCTTTACGGACATAATTGGCAAAATTCCCTGTTCTTTTCTATTCTCCGGAATCAACCCCAGCCCTCTGTGAATGGCCTCTTCAAAAGTATTATTAACAATTTTCTTACCATAGAGATACACTTCTCCTGAATCCATCTTGTCAATTCCCAAAATGGCCCGTACTGTCTCCGTCCTCCCTGCTCCTACAAGACCTGCAATCCCTACAATCTCACCTTTATGGACATTGATACTAACATTGTTCAACACACCTTTGCGGCAGATATTTCTCGCTTCCAGAGCCATTTCTCCAATCTCTACTTTGATTTTGGGGTATTCATTTACCAACTCACGACCAACCATTAACGCAATCAGTTTTTTTCGGTCTACCTCTTCCAGTGGAAGGGTTTTAATATGCTTACCGTCGCGCAAAACCGTTACTTCGTCAGCCAGTTCAAAAACCTCTTCCAGACGGTGTGAAATATATATGATACTAACCCCTCTAGACTTCAGCTTACGTACAACCTCAAACATAATCTCCTGTTCTTTTAATGTTATAGTTGCAGAAGGCTCGTCCATAATCAAAAGTTTACACTCACCATTAATGGCCTTACATATTTCTACAATCTGCTGCTTTGCTACGCTGAGATTCTCTACAATCTCATTCGCCCGTATGACTACACCCATAGAATCCAACATTTCCTGTGCCGCCTTCTCCATAGCCTGCCAGTCTACCAGGTGTCCTTTGTATTTCAAATTACCTAAAAAAATATTTTCTGTTACGGTCAGTGTGTTGACAAGCTTTAATTCCTGATGTACTACGCGAATACCTGCCACCTGAGACGCATGGGGAGTTTTAAAAACCCTTTTCTCCCCATCAAGAATTAGTTCTCCTTCCTCCGGATGGTAAATCCCTGCCAATACCTTTATCAGAGTCGACTTTCCCGCACCATTCTCTCCAACAAGCGCATGAATACTCCCCGCTGTGACAGAAAAAGAAACATCATCCAACGCCTTAACACCTGGAAAACTTTTTGAGATATGTTGTATTTCCAATATCTTCTTATCCATATGGGCCACCTACCTTTTCTTATTGCGGAAGATATCAAGCAAGACAGCTCCAATTAAAATGACGCCCTTTAGCACATCCTGAATAAAAGAATTTACATTTAGCATACTCATTCCGTTGAAAAAAAGAGTCAGGAACATAGCCCCAAGAAATGCCTGCCAAATTTTCCCCTTTCCTCCCGACATACTGACACCGCCAATTACACAGGAAATCATTGTATCAAATTCATATAGGTTACCATTCGTGATGGCGGCAGAATTTAGTCTGGAGAGCAGCACAATTCCCCCAAAGGAAGCGAGAAAGCCTGTTAGTGTAAATACCATGGTCAAATGTTTTTTCACATTAATGCCTGCAAAATAAGCTGCTTCCCGATTGCCGCCTACTGCATAGGTGTTTCTTCCAAACCTGGTCTTTTTTAGAATAAAGGCAAATAACAGGAACAACAGCAGCATAATTACAATACAGATTGGCAGACCATTGGAGCCGCCAAGGTTTCCCCGTCCAAGCCAAGCCATATTATCCGGCATACCCGGAATCGGGGATGCATTTGTAATCAATTTTGCAGTACCTTTACATATCATCTGTGTTCCTAATGTTGCCACAAATGGCGCAACCTCCAAATAGGCAACCAGTGCTCCATTTACACAGCCAATAAGCGCCCCCAAAAGCAAGGCTGCCAGAATAGAAGGAAGCGTTCCCCAGCCGCACATCTTCATCAAAAAAGCTGCGAGACAGCTTGTCAGGCAGACATTCTGTCCAAGAGACATATCAAAGGCGCCGCAGATGAGAACAAGTGCCTGTCCGATCGCCACAATAGCTAACGCTGTCATTTGTGTCAGAATATTCCTAATATTTGTAACAGTCAGGAAATAAGGTGATACCACTGCAAAAACCAATCCCAAAATCAGAATTGCAAAAACCAACATATATTCTTTTGTAAATTTAGATAGATAAACTCCAAAACTATTCGGAGCAATCTTTACATCAGCCTCTTTTCCCATAAATATTTCCTTTCTATAATTATTTATCCAAATTTTATCTCTGTCAGTTGTTCATAGTAATTACGGTCTTTACAACTTCCCGATCCTGTACAAATATCTCCTTCAGCCGTTTTGCTTCATCAAAAGCAACCTTATGGGTAAATATCTGCTCTGCATCAACCACTTTTTTTCTCAGAAGGTCCAGACTTAAAGGAAACCCTTTTGCCGGTTCCGCAATAAACGGTAAAATCGGATTCTTATTCATAATCATATGATCCACATTGATAAGTGCTTCTGTGTGCTCCCCCATATCCAAGCCAATAGGAACGATCCGTGTACCATAGTCTGCCAAATCCATAGCCATTCTAAGAGTCTCCGGAGGAGATGTCACAATGATGCTGTGAATTACATCCGCATGATTACTGCCAAGATCCTCTTTCCAATGTTCATCTGACATGTAATAGACATCATCTGCCCCAAAAGCCCTGGCAAGCGCTTCCCTCTTCCGATTCCGCAGAGTTCCCTCTCGGGATCCTATACAAAGGATTCGTCCGGCCCCATAGTGCCTGGCCAGTGCCGTAATCATAATGCCTAAAGGCCCCAAGCCAAAAATGATTATGTTTCCCTCTAATGGAAGCTTTGCTGTCAAATAAGTGTTGACGCACACTGCCAAGGGTTCTGTTAGAGCTGCGGTAACAAAATCTAATCCCTCATAAAGATTCAGGAGACGCTCATCTACACAAACATATTCTCCCATTCCGGACTGTCCGTTCAGACCTACCATATTTGTACAAAGATAAGATCTGCCATTCTTACAATTTTTACAGACCCCACATCCGGTCAGATCTTCCACAATCACCCCTTCCCCGATCTTTACCCTTGTAACTCCTTTTCCAACTTCCACTACCTGTCCTGAAATCTCATGTCCAAGGGGCGTAAACTCTTCACTATGCGTAAGCAAATGAAGATCTGATCCACAGACACCACAGGCCATTACCTTAACAAGCACCTCATTGTACCCCGGCTTCGGGATCTCTTTTTCCATAAATGCTAATTCCATGTCTTTGCGCCCCACCAGGTATCTCATCCTCAAAAGCTACACCTCCTTCAGCGAGATAGTCATTGGATATTCCCCGATATCTCCCACATCTACATATTCCAGATATTCTTCCTGATGAGCCGCATCAGGCGGGCCTATCCATGGTTCCACACATACTCTCTTATCAAATGTCGAACATATTACCAAAGCTTTGTAAGCTTTTGGTGTCTCGATAAGCGCCTCATACCCATCCGCCTCATTACGAATCTTAAGCTCTCCTTCCGTTCTTTCTGTAAAAACAAGATCTGAGCCTTTGGTACAATCTACAATTTTAGGACTTTGATAAGATTTTCCTGTTTCCCAGTCTATATACTTTGCCATATTCACAGTCAAAGCAAATTCCTCTTTCTTGCTTGCCACAAAAAACGGATGCCATCCAAAGGAATGAAATAGTCTTTTATCCGAATAATTTATAACCTTTGCCGTACAGCGAATCTGCTTATCAAATAATTCATAGCAAATCTCCAGTCTCCAGTGAAAAGGGTAATTTTCCTTATAGTTGACCGCATTGCTTTCTACCCACATTACAGCCTTTCCCAAGCAAACCTCTCCAACTCCGAATGCAGCCTCTTTTACCAAGCCATGAAAAGGCATATAATAATTTTTCCCTCCCACTTGATAAATATCCTCAGCTGTCTGGCCAGCAAAAGGAAATAGTATCGGATTCCCACCGGACAGAAGTGCAGATAAATGCACCTTATCCTGATTGAAGGAGATAATCTCCTTTCCCCGGTAGGTCAGCTTTGCCATCATCCCGCCATAATCAGGTAGAATAGATGCCTGCATCGTATTCTCCTTATTATGTATTTCAATAATCCTCATCTAGCCACACCAATCCATTATAAAGTCTTTCAACGTCTGTATCACCTTAATCTGGCTGTCAATATCCACCCACTCATCCGGGCCATGCAGACGCTCGCCTACAGGTCCAAACACCACACCCGGCATATGCCCATACTCATTGAGTGCGTAGAGGTCACAGGAAAACATTGCGCCGCAAACCACCGGTTCCTTAATATGTCTAGCTGCCGCCTTTTCAAGAACTTCAATTCCTGGATCATTAAGATCTGACTGTGCCGCTTTACAGTAATGATACATTGATTCAATCTTTAGCTTGTCCATATGGGCATAGTGCTCTTTAATATACTTCTTAAAATAGCCCGCCGCCTCCTCCTCTGTCTCATTCGGATAAGTCTGAATCACCAACTCTGTCCATGCATCAACAGGCGCTGCCAGCTGACCACTTGGTTCAACCTCCCCTGCCTTCAACTTCATCATAATCATCTGCGGATCTTGTATAGTCTTTTCCCACAAAACCGGCTTCTTGAGAATTCTCATTCTTGTATCATCATAAGCTTTCAGCACCTCCAAAAGCTCCATCATCTCAAAAATAGGGCTGGAAATTTCCTCACCGGTATATGGCATTCCCGCATTTCCCTGGATAGTAAGCCGATACACCAAGCTTCCCACGCTTCCGGGGCAAATTGTAAGACATGTAGGCTCCAGAATAATGCCAAAATCTGCATTAATGCCTGATATTCTTGCCGCCAGTGTTCCATTTGCTCCGGAATACTCCTCGTCGACCACCGTCTCAAAAATAATATCTCCCTTGGGTTTAAAGCCGCTCTCCTTTAAATCTTTAATTGCAGTCAGTGCACAGGCCAAGCCACCCTTCATATCGGCACTTCCCCGCCCATAAATACGATTATCTTTTACTACACTCTGAAAGGGCTCGCATACTGTCCAATTCATTGGCTCCTTTGGCGCCACATCCATATGTCCCGTCAGCAACAATGATTTCCCGTCGCCTGTTCCATGCCATATACCAATAACATCCTTCCTGTCAGTATAGTCCCGTTCATGAGAAAACGCTGGGTTTTCATAAAAATCCGGTACATCATAGGGTCCAATTTCTTTCACCTCTAATCCCAAAGAAATAAGCTCCCTTTTAATATATTCTTGTCCCTTCTTCTCATAGCCTATTGGTGGTCTATTCTCTGTAGGAATATTCACCAGATTCTGTGTATATTGAATTACCTGCTGTCTTATATCCATTTTTACCCGCTCCTGTTTTATGCCTCATCTCTACAACACAATTGCCTCCGGCCCAAAAGAAGTAAGTCTCTCTACGCCTGTCTTAGTTATCACAACACCATCCTCAAACCGTACGCCATATTCACGATCCGCAATCCAAATGTCAATATTAAATGCCATATTGGGTTCAAGGACCATACCATTACGATTATCCACCCAAGGCCCTTCGCACTCCTGCATCCCTGTTCCATGAGCCGGTCCATAAAGCGTCATCCCTGCAAATCCCTCCTTAGCCAGGTGCGCTTGGAATTTGTCATATACGTCTGCAAACGGTACCCCTGGCCCCATATTTTCCAGGGTTTCGGTCAAACAGTCTGATGCAACACGAATCATGTTCTTATGTTTTTCAGGTAATTTCCCGATAATTACCGGACGGCAGACATTTCCGCAATAGCCTGCATATTTCGCTCCCAATGTCAATTGAACCATCTCATTTTGTCCGATTATGCGTTCCGTGGATCTACAAAGGCTCTGAAACGTTGTGGGTCCAGAAGTAATCCATATCGGATAACTCACTCCCTCAGCCCCCATTTTATAGGCCTCAGCACGCCATTGTGCTTCAATCTCCCATTCGCGTACACCCGATTTCACTAATGGTATAGTTTTTCTCACTGCTTCATCCGTAATTCGATAAGCTTCACGAAGCAATTGAATTTCGTTATCAGATTTCCTCCATCGTATCTGCATAACTAATTCATCTCCATTGATATACTCTGCATCCGGCGCCGCCTTGCGGATGTCTTCGATTATTGCGTTTGGAATCGTATTGGTATTGGCAATACCAATTCTGCGTAGGGGAAACCTCTCCCGTAACTCATCAAAAATCTTTTTATAATTATAAGCATCCGTAGGCTTATCCCACTCCGGAGAATTTGTTTCTACATAAATAGGATGAACTCTCACATCCCTCACATGCGACATCTGCTTTACTAAATCATAGGATTCCGGTCCTCCCGTCAATAAAATTGCATCTCCCTCTTTAGGAATGATTCCGCCAATAAAATCAAATACGGTCCAGATTCCTGCAAGATAACGAATGTTAGCTGATTCACATTCGCAACTATGCATAATCAGCAAATCCAAATCTTCCTTTTTCATTGCCTCTTGAATTTTTTTCAGCCTCTGTTCATATTCCTCATGAGGTATCGCCATACGTTCTATTTCTGCCATTGTATTACTCCTTCCTTACTTTCTATTTGTATTTATTTTAATACACAATTTTAATATTTGCAACATTATTTTAATAGTTAAAATATATTTGTGAAATACCTCTAAATATCTTTGTGCATTTTTGTATATTTTTACTATATATCTTTGTGCTTTATGGGCAATATGCATATTTATTTAATTTAATTAATTCTTGTATTGCATGAATTTAGGTGATATAATTTAATACATATTATAATTAACTTATTATAAGGAGGTACGTATTATGAATATCTTAGCTATTGGATGTCACCCGGATGATCTGGAAATTGGTTGCGGCGGTACTCTGGCCCGTTATGCGAAGCAGGGGCACACTGTCATTATGTGTCACATAGCAAATGGTGATATGGGGCATGTGGAAATTATGCCAGAGGAGTTAAACAAGATTCGCACAAAAGAGGCTGAGGATGCTGGGAAAATTCTGGGAGCCAAAGAGGTCATCAGTCTCAATGTCTCTGATCTCTATCTTAATCATTATGACGATAAAATACGTCAAGAATTAACTCGTGTAATCCGTTACACCAAACCTGCTTTTATCATTTCACATTCCCCAGACGATTACATGCAGGATCACCGTGAAGCAGGTGCCTTTGCCTTTGATGTAAGTTTTGGCTCCAGTGTCACTCATTACGCTTCTTCTTCTGAGGCATATGACGGGATTGTTCCTATCTATTATATGGATACACTGGCAGGCATCAACTTTATCCCTTCTCTTTATGTAGATATTTCTGAAACTATAGAAATAAAGCTCAAAGCTCTCTCCTGCCACGAGTCACAAATCAAATGGTTAAAGGAGCATGATCACATTGACTTTTTAGATTTTGTAAAGACTTGCTCTAAATACAGAGGCCTTCAATCTAATTGTGCTTTTGCAGAGGGCTTTCGCCAATGCCTCACCTGGCCTAGGATTCGCTCAACAGAGCTGCCTCCTTTTCAAAGCATATGAGCATTTCGTATAGGAGAATATCAATGAAAAAAATACGATATGGAATCATCGGTGCTGGAGGAATCGCCGACCGGCGAATGATTCCCGGAATGATAAAATCCGAACATTCAGAGATAGTAGCTGCCATGGCACCCCATCCCGATATTGTTAAAAACACCTGTGAAGTTTTTCATATTCCCAAAGGTTATGTTACAGAAGAGGCGCTTCTTGCAGATCCGGAGGTAGATGCTGTCTATATAGCCTCCCCGCTTGTTTTCCATGCAGATCAAATCTGTAAAGCCGCAGAGGCTGGAAAGCATGTTTTTTCCGAAAAACCCATGGCACTCAATAGCAATGAATGCCAAAAAATTCTCTCCGTCTGCGAAAAGGCTAATGTAAAATTATTTGTAGGATTTAATATGCGTTTCCACAACCTCCACCAGAAAATGCGGGATATTTTAATAAAAGGAGGTATAGGCCAAATTGTTTCTTGCCGGGCTCAGCTTACCTGCTGGTATCCAGAAATGGAAAATGTATGGCGCCTCAACAAAAAATTAAGTGGAGGAGGTGCTTTTATGGATATGGGGCTTCATTGTATGGATCTCCTCGAGTACTTAAGCAATTCGGAAATTCAACAAGTATATGCCCTAACGGACACTATGACCTTTTCTTACGAAGTAGAGGACTGTGCCAATGTAATGGTAAAATTTTCAAATAAATCTGTGGGATATATTGATGTTTATTTTAATGTTCCTGAGCACGTGACCACCTGCTGTCTGGAATTCTACGGAACAAAAGGAAGTCTAATTGCTGAGCATACCATTGGACAGAATGAAACTGGTACACTCTACTATCGTAAAATTCAAAAAGACTTATCCTATTCCGCACAACAAGAACTAGCTCTAATCGAGCCTGCTGTCTATGCAAGCGAGCACGGAGATCTTTATGCCAAAGAGATAGAAAGTTTTTCACGTTCCATCCTGAATGAAGAACCACTTATTACTCCCGGAAAACAGGGACTTCATATGGCTTATGCCGCAGAAGCTGTGTATCAATCTGCAGCTCTTGGAAAGGTCATATCCATTCCAAAGGATTAGTCTTTTTTCACTTTATTAAATATAAAAAGATTTTAACGAGGCGGCAAAAAATGCCGCCTCATATTAATTATCTCCCTCTTTCTTCTCTATTCCCCATCTCTAGCGAAATGGTTTCGTACGGAGAACTCTTCAAAATCCAATTCTTTAATATAACGTTTAAGTGTATAGTGAAAGATAGCACTGACCAAATCTTCTTCTCTCACTTTTGCCTGCTTCACATAGATATCTCTCGCTCCAACATTTACAATATTTGCTTTCATCTCCCTCAAAGCTTTCTCATACACAAAATCAGACTTTTCAACAAGCTTCCCACTAAGAATAACACAATCCGGATCAAAAATATTGAAGATAACCGCCAGGGTTTTCCCAATATACTGCGCAGTCCGCATAAATAAACTATGGACCTTCGCGCTTCCAAGTTCCTCTGCCTTCAAAAGCGTCTCCACCGTAAGCGGCATACCAAGCTCTGTGACCAAATGCTCTAGAACCTCACACTTATCCTTCCCCCGTAAAAACCTTTTTGCATCTTCTAAAATATAATTTTCTCCACAAAAACGTTCTACACACCCACTATTTCCGCAATGACACTTTTCTCCACAGGGGTCCAAACATATGTGGCCAATCTCGCCTCCGGCGCGGTTTTTTCCTTCAATAACTTTCCCGTCAAAAAATTGCACACAGGCAACACCAACACCAATATAAAGATAAATCACGTTTTTCATATCCTCACCCACCATGCTAAACTCTTGGCAGGCCTTAAACTTTGTAACATTATCACCATAGATGCGAAAATGATACCGTTCTTTCAGTTCATCCAAAATAGGTATATTATACCAGTGATACCAAGAAGCATACACCTTATCATCCCTCGAGACAAAACCTGTAACAGCAATCGCCATATATTCAATTTGCCGCCTAATCTCTCCCTCTAAATTATCTATATATCCGGATATAATATCTGTAAATTTCTGTCGAATTGTTTCCCCTTCCTCACATTCGCTGCTTCCAAACTGACATTTTTGGGTTTCCCGAATTATACATCCATTGAAATCAACAACCGTGAGCAATAGATATTGAATATACATGCTAACTACTACAATATATTTTCCTTCACCTGCAAACTCTAAAACCGTGGCTTTACGCCCCAGGTTTCCACTTATCTTATTTCCCATGGATACAAGTCTTAATTCCATCAGATCATTGATATTATTTGTAACTGTTCCAACACTTAAGCCCAGCTGCTGAGCAATATTAATTCTTGTCGCTCCATCATGATCCACTATATACTGCAGGATTCTCTTCATGTTATTTTTTTTTGCCTCTGATGCCACAGGATTCATAACAGCTAATATACCTTTCTTAGTCTTCTCTTCTTAAGAGCCGATGGAATTTACTTTCCCTGCTTAACAGCTTCATTCTATCACTCTCGAACAAGAATTGTAAAGCCCAAACTCCTGCATTGAATAAAGTGATGCAACAAGCAACACTCTTACTTGTGTACAAACACCTTTTTACATTCAAAAGGAGATGCATACCGCATCTCCCTTTAAAATATATCTTTATTTTATAAATACTTTTTAAGCAGCTCCACCTTATCCGTCTTCTCCCAAGGCAGATCCAGATCGGTCCGTCCAAAGTGGCCGTAGGCCGCTGTCTGCTTGTAGATAGGCCGGCGCAGATCCAGCATTTTAATAATGCCTGCGGGGCGCAGATCAAAGTTCTCGCGAATCAGCTCTACCAGCTTCTGATCGGAAAGCTTTCCTGTTCCAAAGGTATCCACCATCACAGAGGTAGGCTGTGCCACGCCGATTGCGTAGGAGAGCTGAATCTCACATTTCTCTGCCAGGCCGGCTGCCACAATGTTCTTTGCCACATAGCGGGCTGCATAGGCTGCGGAACGGTCTACCTTGGTGCAGTCCTTGCCGGAGAAGGCTCCGCCGCCGTGGCGGGCCATGCCGCCGTATGTATCCACAATAATCTTTCTTCCCGTTAAGCCGCTGTCACCGTTGGGTCCACCGATGACAAAGCGTCCGGTGGGGTTGATAAAGAACTTGGTATCCTCATCTACCATATCCGCAGGCAGAACCTCATCAAACACATACTTCTTAATATCCGCATGAATCTGCTCCTGGGTCACATCCTCGCCGTGCTGAGTGGAAAGCACCACAGCGTCCAGGCGGACAGGCTTTCCGGCCTCATCATACTCTACGGTTACCTGGCTCTTTCCGTCGGGGCGAAGGTAAGGCAGTGTACCGTCCTTTCGTACCTTTGTAAGCTGCAGTACCAGCTTGTGTGCCAGGGAAATGGGATAAGGCATCAGCTCCGGTGTCTCGTTGGTAGCATAGCCGAACATCATTCCCTGATCGCCGGCACCGATAGCCTCAAGCTCACTGTCGGACATCTGGTTTTCCTTTGCTTCCAGCGCCTTGTTGACACCCATAGCAATGTCGGTGGACTGCTCGTCAATAGCGGTAATGACTGCGCAGTTATCCGCATCAAAGCCGTATTTTCCGCGGGTATAGCCGATCTCACGAACGGTCTCCCGGACAATCTTCTGAATGTCCACATAGCCCTTGGTGGTAATCTCGCCCATAACCAGCACAAGCCCCGTCGTTGTAGCTGTTTCACAAGCCACCCGGCTCATGGGGTCCTGGGCTAAAAGAGCATCCAGGATGGCATCGGAAATCTGATCACAGATTTTGTCCGGATGGCCTTCGGTTACGGATTCTGAGGTGAATAGTAATTTTTCCATATTCTTCTCTCCTTTTGTGTAAGAAATAATGAAAGGCCCGCCAAAGGCGGACCTGATATATTCTGATAACCAAATCCCCTTATTGTTCGATTACTCGCTCAGGTTGGCACCTTCCATAACTGGGGTTGCCGTGACTTCATAGATCCTTTGTATCTCCATCACTCTGAATAAGAGAAATTCACAATATTCAATTTGCTTACCATCTACTATAAAATACACCGATTGACGCTATTTGTCAACCCACCTTTAGGCGGAACTTCTGGATTTCCTTTTCACCCCGGACCTTTTCAATCATAGCTCCCAGGCTCTTTAGCTTTTCCTCAAAGCGCTCGTAGCCCCGCTCAATAAAGTGCACATCCTCCACCAGGGTAATTCCGTCCGCTGCCAGCCCGGCCAATACCAGAGCTGCTCCTGCCCTCAGATCCGGGCTGGAAATCTGGGCTCCCGTATACTTGCCCACACCATCAATAATAGCCGTGTTGCCCTCGACCTTAATGCTGGCCCCCATACGGGCCAGCTCATCCACATATTTGAATCGATTCTCGAAAATACTCTCTGTCACAATGCTGGTTCCCTTTGCCAATGCAAGAGCCACCGTAATCTGAGGCTGCATATCCGTAGGAAAGCCCGGATAAGGGAGTGTCTTCACATTGGTAGGCTTCAGGCCCTTGGCACAGACCACCCGGACCGCATCGTCCAGCTCCTCGATCTCACAGCCAATTTCCAAAAGCTTGGAGGTTGTGGCCTCCAGATGCTTGGGGATCACATTTTTAACGGTTACATCGCCCTTTGTGACTGCTGCCGCAAACATAAAGGTCCCGGCCTCGATCTGATCCGGAATGATGGAATACTCCGTTGCATGCAAGCGCTCCACGCCCTTGATACGGATCACATCCGTACCGGCCCCCTTGATGTTGGCTCCCATACTGTTCAAGAAGTTGGCCACATCTACCACATGGGGCTCCTTGGCTGCGTTCTCAAGCACCGTATTGCCCTCTGCCATAGCAGCCGCCATCATAATGTTGATGGTGGCGCCCACGGACACAACGTCCAGATAAATGTGACTGCCCTGCAGGTGCTCTGCCTCCGCCACAATGAAACCATACTCGATCTTCACATCTGCGCCCAGGGCCTTAAAACCCTTCAAATGCTGATCGATGGGACGGCTGCCGATATTACAGCCGCCGGGCAGCGGTACCTCCGCCCTTTTATACTTTCCAAGCATGGCTCCCAGCAAATAATAGGAGGCGCGAATCCGCTTAATATACTCATAATCTACACTGTAGCTCCCAATACCGGAGCTATTGATCTTCACCGTATGGTAATCCAGCCGCTCTACCCGCGCGCCAATCTCCTCCATAGCCTGTAAAAGAACGTTCGTATCCCGCACATTGGGAAGATTCTCTACAATTACAGTCTCATCCGTCATAATCGCCGCCGCAAGAATAGCCAACGCCGCATTCTTCGCTCCGCCGATCTCAACTTCGCCTACAAGTGGGTTTCCACCCTTTATCACATACTGATCCATTATTGACTGCTCCCAATCCATATATATTTAACCGAGCAAGCTATCTATCATTACGAATATACTCTTATTGGTTTACTTTATTTATTCCCGAAAACACAGGAAATATCCTCAATCTAGTATACCACAATCTGTTCATTTGTAAATACCTTATCTTGGAAGACGGCAAAAACCCGCGGAAACTCTCACTTTCCGCGGGCTTTCTATCTGTCTTTTTTGTTTGATTAATTCAAATAGTTCAACGGATTTACCTGGCTACCATTGATGATAATTTCAAAATGCACATGAGGCCCCGTACTTCGTCCCGTATTGCCGCTCAATCCAATCTTTTCTCCCTGCTTCACGCTCTGCCCCGTCTTTACCAAGATGCGGCTGAGATGTCCGTAGCGTGTCTGCCGCCCGTCGGGATGGCGGAGAGTGATACAGTTTCCATAGCCGCCGAACCAGCCGGCCTGGACCACGGTTCCGCCACAGGAGGCCATAATGGAGGTGCCTACCGGACATGCCCAGTCAATTCCCTTGTGCATTCTTCCCCATCTCCGCTTAAAGCCGGAGCTAAAGCGTCCTCCTGACAGGGGCTTAATGTAAGTAGGCGGTATCTTGGTTCCGCGCTCAATGATCTGGGGCACCGGCTCCACCATCACTGTCTCGGCAATCATCTCCCGCCCTTCCTCCGTACCATTCTTTTTGGTGATCAGAACTGTCACCTCATGATGGCCGGGGGCCGCTGCCTGGCGCTCTACGGTCTCTGTTGTGAACCAGTCATCGTTGTCTATATACTGGACCTCCGCATAGTAATCCTCCTCATAGGTGGATTCCTCCACAGAGGTTACGGACAGCTCCGGCTCCGGAACGGTAATGATAATCTCATCACCAGGATGAAGGGTGGTAGTCTCCTCCAATCCTTCATTCAGCGCCAGCACTTCCTTTACCAATAATCCGTTGCTGTTGGCAATAACGGAAAGGGTATCTCCGGACTGAACCTCATATACCTGATTCTTTTCCGTGTCCTTGGTGACCATGTCAATGGCTTCTTCCGTAGGCGTAACCATGTCGCTGGACACATAGGCCTCCACAATCTCCACCCGGTCGGTAAACTCAATGTCCTTTAAGCCATCCCCTGTTACCTGACGAATATCATCCTCCTGGCCTGTGCCATTTTGAACCTCCTCCTCGGTAACCGTCATGGTAATGACATTCTCCACTGCCTGTGTTACATCAAAATCTCCGATCCCCGCCGTGGCCTTCCCCACCCGCGCGAGACTGTCACTCATGGCTGGAAGCTTTTCAACTACCTCCTGTTCCTGCTTGGAAACCTGTACTGTGTACACATTGAGCTCCCGATCCGCATCCGAAACAATGTTGATCTGGAATTCATTGTCCTCATCATAGCGGTTCTTGGTAGCATAGAGCACATCCATCACGTCCTGATAGCTGCCAAGGGTTACGGTAAACTCATTGATTTTCATGAGATATGCCTTGTGCTTGGCCGTGGCTACTACCTCACAGAGCTCCTGATAAATGGCCTCTGTCAAGGCCTCCGTATCCATGGTGCTTCCAAAAATCTTCGGAATCTTCTCCATGCTGTATTCCACATCAGCCAGGACCAGTCCATCGGTCTCTCTGGAGATTCTTGCCCTTGCGTCAAGAAACGCGTCTTCTACCACATCCGGATTCTTTACAGAGCCAACCAGATTTCCCTCCAGGGTTACCTCGTAATAGCTGTTGCCATTGCCAAAGCCAGATCCCAAAAGAGGTACTCCTATCAGCATACATCCGCAGGCAGTTACTACGGACTGAATAAATACAAGCTTAGATCTTTTGCCAAATAATAGTTTTTTTCGATTCATTTGTTTTCCAATACTACGGGTTCGCCCGAACTTTTTTCTGTAATAATTTCGTAACAATTCCTATTCTATCAATAAATCCAAGGCTTGTAAAGTTTTTTCTAAGGTTTCTTCTACGGTAAATCCATCCTCCTCTACCGTTACATGAGCATACTTTTCATAGAGTACTCGCCGCTCCTCATACAGATCCTTTAAGGTTTGTCCCTGGCGAAGCACTACACCACGGCCATGAATGTCCCGCAGCCGGCCGGCCACCGTCTCATAGGAGAGCTTCAGATAGACTACCGTTCCAATTTTGCTCAAATGCTCCATGGCAGCACTGCCATAGACTACACTGCCCCCGGTAGCTATGACCGCCGCCCGGGGATTCAAGCCCTCATTCACTCTCTCCTCAATCCGGAGAAACTCCTCCGTTCCCTCTTCCTCAATAATCTGGCTGAGAAGGCGTCCTTCCTCCTTCTGAATGACCAAATCCGCGTCTATAAAATCCTTTCCCAGCACCTTGGCCAAAATAACGCCGATGGTGCTTTTACCCGCTCCCGGCATTCCAATCAATACAATATTGTTCCTCATTTATTTTTCCGTTTCTTTCGCACACTATACCCAAAGCTTCCGCATTTTTTTCCCAGGGAAAAATATTCCCCGTGAGAATAGGCCAAAAGTCCGGTATCATTCAGCCGAAGCTTTCCTTTATCATCCAGGCAGGCTTCATCCACATCCACCGCCAAAACCTCTGCCAAAAACATGTGATGACTGCCCAGCTCCTTCACCTCCGTAACCCGGCACTCAATATTTACCGGGCTTTCTTCTATCAGAGGAGCCGCTTTAAGCTTCCCTGCTTTTCCCGGGTGGAGCTTAAGATCGGCAAACTTATCCACATTGCGTCCGGATTTTACCCCACAGTAATCAGTGGCATAGGCCAGCTCCTGAGTGGTGAGATTGATGACGAATTCTCCTGTTTCCTGAATGATATCATAGGAATACCGCTCCGGGCGGACAGATATGGATACCATGGCCGGATCGGAACAGATCGTTCCCACCCAGGCCAGCGTAATGATATTGGGCTTTTCTCCCTCTCTTGCGCAGCTCACCATCACTGCCGGGAGAGGATAGAGCATATTTCCAGGCTTCCACTGTTGTTTTTTCACTATTTGCCTCCTAATGCCTTACTGCTGAATCACACTCACCAACGCGGGAATCAGCTGCTTCTTTCTGGATACCAGACCTTTAAGCTCATAGCTGTCTGAATCCTCCGGAAGCTGGAATGCCTCTCGCACCAGACTGTCAGAATTGGGGCCATAGCACAAAAGCTCTGTCGTTTCCTTCACAATATTGGTTAACATAAAGAAAATCATATTGAGGCCAATCTCCTTATAGGCCACCTCAAGGTAGGGCAGAAGCTTTTCCCGAATCTCCCCAAGCTCTATGGTATTCATGGAATTGATCTGGCCTACCGCAAATTCTACACCGTTCACACTGAACCGCTTGAAATCCTGATAAAAGATCTCCTTTGCCGTTCGGGAGCCTAAGTTGCTTCCTGCGGAGAACATGTCAATGGCCAGCTCCTCAATCTCAATCTCCGCAATCTGGGCAAGAGCCTCTGCTGCCGCCTTGTCCACTGCCGTACAGGTGGGAGACCGGAACATCAGCGTATCCGAGATAATGGCCGAGCAGAGAAGTCCCGCAATTTTCTTGGGTATTTTTACATTCCGCTCCTGATACATCTGATACATAATGGTTGCCGTACAGCCCAGAGGCTGATTTCGGAAAAAGACGGGAGACATCGTTTCCAGAGAGCCGATTCTGTGGTGATCGATGATCTCCAGAATCTCAGCAAACTCAATGCCGTCCACAGCCTGGGATTCCTCATTGTGATCCACCAGAATCAGCCGCTTTCTCTTCAGATTCAGCAGGTTCCGCCTGGAAATCATTCCCACATAGTTCTCATCCTTATCAATAATGGGGAAGTCACGGTAGCGCTTCTGGCCCATGATTTCCTTGATATCCTCGGTCTTTTCATTGACATTGAAGATGGTCAGATTCTCTGATTTCATAAAGTACTGAATAGGCATGCTCTGGTTAATGAGCCTTGCCGCCGTAAAGGTATCATGAGGTGTGCTGATTACCACGCAATTATGCTCCTCCGCCAGCTTCTTGATGGTAATGGAAACCTTGGCGCCTTCACATACGATGATGCAGCCTGCACGCATCTCAATGGCACAGAGCTGGGACTCGTAGCGATTCCCCAGAATCACCAGGTCCCCCTCCTCTATATAATCCTCCATCAGATCCGGATTGGCCGCCGCTATCAATACCTTTCCTCGGTTATAGTACTCATCCTGGGAACCCACCAGCATATTGCCTTCCAGCGTCTCCACAATATTCCGATATTGGGTATTGGCTGTGGAAAGAATCTTGCTGTCATAAACATCCATGTAGGAGGTGGCAATATCACCGATGGTAATTAAGCCCTCTATCTTGCGTTCCTTGGTAATCGGAAGGGTCACTACTCCCAAGCGGCGCATAAGATTCCAGGCCTGCTTTAAGGAAAGATTCCCCCGGACACCCTCGGTCTTGCGAATCTCAATATCCTTTACCTGTGTCATCACATCCGCAACATACACAGGCGCCTCCGCCTGAAAATAGTTCAGCACATACTGGGTCTCCTGATTGAGCTGACCTGCCCGCGCCGCAATGTAACCGCCGCCCTCCGTGTGATTTTTCAGATAAGCATATGCCAATGCAGAACAAATAGAATCTGTATCCGGGTTTTTATGTCCAATGATATATACCGGTCTTGTACGATCTTTTTCCATACTTCCTCCTCTTCTTTCCCATCTCTATCGTGCATATTTTTTCTTATTTTATCATTTCTCCATAGGCATTACAACCGCTTTCCCCTGGTGTGCGCTGGTTTTCTTTTATATAAATTGCCCTATTATAACAATCACATTTCAGATCTTTTGTGTATTTTCACAATAAGTTCACATTTTATTCATGTTTTGTTCATAATTGATTGATATACTGATTTCAAGTTAAAGAACTGATACTTTTCCTTTACTAAGTTGCTTTCATTACACATATAGATAAATTTTTTCATAATAGCCTCGGTGTACCTGGTACACCGGGGCACTCCTCATGTGCGCGTTAGCAATGAGCAGGGCAACAAAAAAGTAAGAAGCTTGCCTGGGGAGCTTGCTCCCCAGGCAAGCTTCTTACTTTTTTGATTATGCGGCGAATGCCGCGAGCCAGGAAAGCCCCTGGCTTTCCTGGCTGCCCTGCGGACCTACGGACCTGCCATGCTATCCTACCACACCATCCCCAAATGTAAAAACACTCTCCCCTCAATCTCATCCTGAGAAACCGCGCCAAACATCCGTGAATCCTTCGACACGATCCGATTATCCCCCAGCACAAAGTAGGTACTCTCCGGCACCTCATAGGGGAAAGCAATCCCCCCCTCCGTAGGCAGCGTCCCCTGTTGCACATTCCCCTGAATCACAAGCTCCCCTGTTTCATTCAGGCTCACCGTTTCTCCGCCGCAGACCGCTACCCTCTTAATATAATGTACATCCTCTTCCCTTTTCACTATCACAATATCATTCTTTTGATATTCCTTATCCAGCCGGTAAAACAGAACCATTTCCCCATCCTTCAGGGTGGGCTCCATAGAATGTCCGCTGACAAACGCAATACCAATGATAAAGTGAAAGATCACATAAACAGCTGACATCAACACCAGGCACTCTATAAAAAACCGCTTCCATTCCTGCCGCTGCTGAACCTTAATCAGCTTTTCCTCCAGAATCTCCTCCGGACCTTGCTTGATTTCCTTATCCATGTGTACGTATCCTGCTTATTCCTCTACAGCCAGGTTCACCTTATCCTTCAGTACCGTAAGACGGCCAATCAGCCTCTCCAACTCCTCCTGGAGCATGGTCATCTGCCGTCTCTGCTCCTCCTGCCCCTGGACATACCTGGTCTTCTCGCGCTCCAGCTCCTTTGCACATCTGGTCTTTTCCTGCTCCAGCTCCTTTGCACATCTGGACCGTTCCTCCTCCAGCCTCTTCGTGCATTCCTCTCTGTTATATTCCAGCTCTCTTGAACACTTGGATCGAAGCTCTTCAAGCTCTTTTTTATGCTGGGCTTTAAGCCCCTCCAGCTCTTCTCTATGCTCCGCCCTCAGTGCTTCCATTTCCTTCAGGCATTCCTGCTTAGCCTCTTCCTGCATCTTCTCCAAATGCCCGCGAATCTCAGCAATATCCTCCTGCTGCTGCTTTTTCATCTGCTTGAGCTGGCCTCTGGACTGATCCCGCATCTGTTGGGCACGGCTCATATACATACTGTTCAGCTGCTGCATTTTTTCCAGCACATCTTCCTTCTGATATCCAAACAGCCCTGTTTTTATCTTCATTTTCTGTAAAAATTCGTTGATCTCCGGATAGTCAACGGAAGCTGCCCCCGGCACTACATCCGGCATCTCCAAGGGTGTATATTCCTCGGATTTTACTTCTGATTTTACTTCCACACTATCATTGGTTTCCATCTTTGCCGTATCCTCCTTCTTTTATCGCAGGTATTTTCTTCATCATAACCCGGAATATGTCTTTTTGCAAGCTCCATTCAGCCTTTACTTTCTGCTCCAAATCCGCTATACTTAGATGCATCTTTCACACAGAACAGGAGGCTGCTTATGTTTCGTCTATGGGCCAAAATTTTTAAAAATAACCACATGCTTCGAGATACTGTCATCTGCGACAGCCGTGAGGACACCCGGACCCACAAGGTTTTCCGTGCTCTGGATGAGGTCTGTTCCCAATTTGATCTGGAAAGACCCCTTTGGCTGGATACCAATGTGCGGGAATTTCAACAGCATGCAAAGGCCAGGTTTTACAGTGACAGCTTCATAGAGCAGATTGATTTTGATTATCTGGAAATTCAGATGCTGGAGGAGGATGCTTAAACCAGGTTTTCCGGATTCAGGCACATAAGCTCCGGAATCACAAACCGGCCATCCTTTCGGATCAGCTTATCATCAAAATAGATCTCTCCCCCGCCAAACTCCTCTCTCTGAATCATCACCAAATCCCAGTGAATGGCACTGGAATTGCCATTTGGCGCATCCTCATAGCAGTTACCGGGCGTAAAATGGATAGAGCCCATAATCTTTTCATCAAAGAGGGTGTCCTTCATGGGATAAAGAACATAAGGATTCACACCAATGGCAAATTCTCCCACATAGCGGGCCCCTTCATCCGTATCGAATATCTGATTCAAACGCTTCGTATGATTGGACACTGCGTTTACAATCTTACCATCCTTGAATTCCAGACAAATATTCTCAAATGTAACTCCCTGATAGAGAGAGGGTGTATTGTAGGTAATCCTTCCGTTGATGGAATCTCTTACAGGTGCCGTGTAAACCTCCCCGTCAGGAATATTCAGCTCTCCCGCGCAGGCAATAGCCGGGATTCCCTTGATTGAGAAGGTCAAGTCCGTTCCTCTTCCTGTCAAACGCACCTTGTCCGTGCGGTTCATCAAGTCCACCAACGCTTCCATAGCCTTGGCCATCTTGGAATAATCCAAATTACATACCTGGAAATAGAAGTCCTCGAAGGCCTCCGTACTGGTCCCGGAAAGCTGTGCCATGGACATGTTTGGATAGCGCAGAACCACCCAGCGGGTCTTGGGTACTCGAATATTGTGATGAACCGGCGTGGAATACAGCGTGTCATACAAATGCATCTTTTCCGAAGGCACATCAGAAAGCTCGGAAACATTATCACTTCCCCGGACGCCAATGTAGCAGTCCATCTGCTCCATCTCCCGGCAGGCCAAATCTGCCATAAGCTTTAGCTGCTCCTCGCTGCAATTCATCAGCACCTCTCTTTGTAGCCTGGGATTGATATAATGTACAAAGGGAATTCCGCCGGCCTCATACACCTCTTTTACCAGCTGTCTTGCCAGATCCTCCGTAGACGCCCCGGTATAATTAATGTATACCTTATCTCCCTTTCCCACCTTACAGGAATAGCCTACAAGATTTTTTGCTAGTGTTTTAATTCTCTCGTCCATAATATCATTCTCCTTTTTTATTTTTTCTCATTTCTCATTGATTTTTTGCCGGTATGCAGACCACAAACAGATTTCCCAGCTCCTCGAACAGCTGGGTGCTGTCGTTCATTCCTCTCCGGTAGGTCTCACCGGTAAGCGGATTCATAAAGACTACGTTCTGCGGATCATACCCTGTGATCAGCTCCGCCGTGTCCCCGCCCTCCAAGGCCAGCACCGGATAGCCCTGACTGACATAATACAGCACCATGGTAACAGAGCAGCCTGACAGATCTAACACCTTCCCGTCCAGATGCTCGGACAAAATCTCATAGGGCGTGCGCCCTGATGCCAACTCCTGGGTGGTATCCAGATAATTATTTTCAAAGCTCAAAAGGATTTCCACCGCCGCCTGCATACTGGACTCCTCCGGCCTTTGCTGGGGATTCTCCAAGGCGGGAAGCTCGATTCTCGTTCGGCGTGCGCCGCGCCTCCAGATATAGTCCTGCCGACTGTCCACCACCACGCCCATCCGGGCAAAGGCATCCTCCACAGCCTCATTTACCAATTCATAGGCCCCTGAAAAGCTTCCGTCGTAGGCGTACACAAAGTAGCGGGGATCCGGCCCATTTTCCTCAAGCTTTAGATTCCGGCTTCCCTCAAAAAGAACCTGCCTGGGGCTTAGGTGCTGCATCTGTGCCTCTCCGCGATTCTCCGTGAGGCTGAAATAAAATTCACGCTTCTTTACCCCTGAATTTCTGGTTTCCAATGCTATTTTTTCCACAGTTTCCGCCGTATTATTCGTGATTGGCTCCGGATTCGCCTCCATATAGCTTCCGTCCTCGGCCTTTTGTACGCAGTCAAGGGAAATTCGATTGTCCGCAATGGCGATGGACACCACATATTTATTCTGCTGCTCATAAGGAAATTCCCGAATAACTTTTCCTCTTTCATCCTGAATGGTGACCTGTCCCATGGGGAAGACGTAATTTCCCGTAACATCCTTTACGATATCCTCTTTTCTCGCCTCGCCGTAGATTAAATCGGTCCCCATAAACCCAAGAACGCGAATATAAAAGCCCTCTTTTGCCTCTATCACCCGCCTGCCGCCTGTCTCCAGGTTCAAAACCTCAATGGCCTCTGACTCATTCAGCGTTTTTTCTCTCTGCCAGGACACCAAGTGGCCATCCCTGGAAATGATACAGCTTTCCTCACCAATACCTGTGACAAGCTCCTCATAGCCTCTTGTGTTCAAATCAATGCTGCAAATATTCCCATAGAGATAGAGGTAAAGCTTCTGCCTCTTATTCACATAGGCCAGCCTTCCCACCTCGGACTTGAGAATCCGGTAAGGCTTATTGCTCTCAATAAAAATGCGCTCCTCCACGGAATTGGTCATAGCATCATAGGTATAAACCGCAACGCCGGTCTCACCCTCATGCCGTCCCCGGTTCATATAGCCATATACGAGAAAGTTCATGCTGCCCGATTCTTCTACATTGATGATTTTAATGGCATGCTCCTGGTAGCTGCATCTCAGATCCTCTCCATCCCGGAACCCGAATACATAGGACAGCTTATTCTGAGCCACATCATAGCACCAGAGATCTCCGTTTTGAACAAATGCAATGATATTCTCTTCTTCATTTTTTTGATACTCCACCTCCGTATTCAGAATCCCCAGGTCAATGGCTTTCTCAGAAAAGATATCCAGATCCGGATCAAAAATACGATCTGCCGTCCGCTCATAGTTCAGCAGGTACATCCTCTGCTCCGTATAGCGGACACGATAGGATTCCTGAATCTGATAGCGCTCGGTCTCTCTCTTGTCATTTACATGGATCACCTCATATTCCAGCCGCAAGGATACAATGGAATTCTCCAATTCCGTCAGGCAGATCCGCACCGGACTGACCTTCTGCACCTCCATCTCATCCCAAATCATCTGCCGGTAACGGGAATGAATGTTCACATAGGCCAGGGTTCCGTTATCTGCAGAAGTATCCGGCTCCAGATAGGAGGTAATGTTCACGGTATTTTCCTTGTCAAAAAGGGCTTCATGAAGCTCCATAATAAAGACCATACATTCCTCAAGATGATGCTCCGGAAGATTTAACAGCCGGGTATAATAGAGAGCCTCTTCTCCATGATTCAGCTCCAGTCGAAGCACCAAAAGATACTCCTCCCCCTCATCCAGAAGATCCTTCAGTTGAAATTCCGCCCGGATCTCTTCCTCCTGCTGGCTATAGTCCATTATCTGCGCGTCCTCTACCAGGCGCTCCGTATCCAGGCTTCGAACCTCATAAAAGAGCTTTTCCACCTTGGCATTGGGACACTGTACCACCAGCTCCACTCTCCGGTCTGCCGGAAGAGGAAGCACCGCCTCCCTCAGCAGGCTTCCGTTCATGGGCTGCGTATAGCCATGCATCAGATTGAGCTGCCGCCCGTTCTGCTCCAGATAAACCAGTGGGAGCGTAGCCGAAGCCATGGAATCTGTCAGATCCCGATTGCCCACCGACAGAAAATAACTCATAAAGACAATGCCCAGAAGAAAGGCTGCCAGAATAGATATGGATTTTAATATCAGCTTTTTCATCCGGCTGCTCCTTTCTTTGATTGTTTTCTGCGATTCTTATAAGCCTCTGAGGGCAGATGCCCTGCTGCAAGGAGCCGCTCCAGGGTCGGCTCCACCTGCAGCCCCTCCGTACAGGCCGCATAAGCCTCTCTGCCTCTGCCACTGCCATCCGGCCGCCTTACCGCCCGGATCAGAATGTTCTTCGGCGTATGCTCCATATCAATAAATTCCAGAATCTGAGCATCATAGCCCTGCTGCTCCAGAAGCTCCGCCCGAAGACCGTCCGTCATAAGGGCTGCAATGCGCTCCTTTAACAGTCCGTATTTCAGGACCGGGGCCAGAAGCTCGCTCCGGATCTGCCCATTGAGCTCATGCTGGCAGCAGGGCACGGACAGAATGACTCCGGCCTTCCACCGTATGGCCTTATAGAGCGCATAATCCGTAGCAGTATCGCAGGCATGGAGGGTTACCACCATATCTACCTGCTCTCTGCCCTCATACTCCGCAATATCACCCTTTAAAAATTCCAGCTTTTCATAACCATATTTCTGTGCCAGCTCATTACAGCGGCGGATCACATCCTCTTTCAAATCCAGTCCTGTGATGCGAATGTCCAGTCCCCGGCACACCCTTAGATAATAATACATGGCAAAGGTCAGATAGGATTTGCCGCACCCAAAGTCAAGGATGCTCACCTCCCGATCCCTTGGCAGAGCGGGCAGCACATCCTCAATGAATTCCAGAAAGCGGTTAATCTGCCGGAACTTATCGTAACGGGCACGAACCACCCTTCCCTCCGCCGTCATGACGCCCAGATCCACAAGGAAATCCACCGGACGCCCTTCCTCCAATAGATACCGCTTCTTTTTATTATGTGTAAGCTCCGGTCCTTTTACACCTGCTTCCTGCTTCTTCTCCCTGACCGTGACCCTTCCCTTTTTACTTACCAGAACACTGGCTGTCCCAAGCTGCCCTGTCAGCTGAAGCTGACGAAAGGTCCCGTCCATCCATTCCAAAATCCGGCGGACAGCCTCCTCCTTATCCAGGTTCTCATGAAATACCTTTGTTCCCCGAAACAGCTCCGCCTGGAACAAAAGCTTCCCCTTCAGCAGCACCGGGCGGATACTGATCTTGGTAATATCCGCAGCCCCCTTTGATCCGCTTAACACCATTCGGATCAGATGCTCATTCAAATAGCCTTCCAACAGCCTTCTCAATTCTTCCATCTATTATCCTTATTCTCATTGCTTCCAAATCCGCATTTCATTCTCATCTACCATACAATACCATAAACTCTGTGAAAATACCATACTGTTAAAATAGATCTGCAAACTTTCATGAGTTGAACTGCCAAAAGAAAGGCATCGCCCGTAGAATCATTCTACAGGACAATGCCTATTTTCTATCTTATCCAGTAACTATCCTCCTGTGCCCTTCGCTCCTCCTTAAGCCTTTCATTGGCACCCTCCACGTTCATCCTGGACAGCACGATGGTAATCACCAGATTAATCAGCATGGGCAGCCACAGATACATGAAGTAAAGCATATTCATACAGGATTCCGGCTGGACCGCAAGATCTTTGTCAAATCCGCTTGCCGCAAGCATCCAGCCTGCAATGGCCGTTCCCAGACCGCCTCCCAGCTTTACCCCCAGGGAGGTGCAGGAGTACATGGTGCCGTCCACCCGCTTTCCCTTTGTGAGATAGGTATACTCGGAGCAGGAGGCAATCACTGCATTCATATCGCCCTGCCCAGAGTGCCCAGCATATAGCCTCTCAGGTTCAGCTTATACATGCCCTTCCACCTAGCCACCAGGGTGGGTGTAAATACAAGGGCCGCAATCAACGGAATATTGATGGCCCAGGAAAATACTCCGTACAGGTTTTCATTTCGCAGAACATAGGTCATATAGTAGATACCCATGTTCAGCATGGCTCCGTACACCTGCTGAAGAATGTACACCGCGCAGATCATCAGTATAGAAGCGGTTGGAGGCCAGCAGCTTTACCGCTGTCACAAGCCCATATTTTTCCTCTTCCCTATGAGTATTCTCCTTTGTGTCCTCATTCAGCTCCTCCACCACAGGCAGCCACCGCCCAAATGGTAACAGACTGAATCAGCAGGCTGGTCCCGAAGGCAAAAATAAACCGGTAGGAACCCATCTGCACCCGCTCCTTGCTGTTCTTTGTCACTAGGGCCGTGAGCGTGGAGTAGGCAATGTTGTTGGCTGTGTAGAATACCGCATTTAGCAGTGTGTAGGCAATAAAAAACCATGCATACTGAGCGGTCTTTCCCAGGCTTTCAGGGATGGCAAAGATGGCGGCCAAGGTGACGGCACAGCCGATATACCCGTAAAGCATCCAGGGCCTTGCCTTTCCCAGCCTGCTTTTTGTCTTGTCAATCATGGCTCCGAAAAAGATGTCCGTCACTCCGTCAAAGAGCTTGGAAGCCGCGATCAGGGTTCCAACCACACCGGGATGAAGCCCTACGGTGTTGGTAAGGTAAATCATAACAAAGGAGGATAGGAATGCATATACCACATTTCCCGCGATATCTCCGGAACCATATCCCACCTTGTTGTACCATTTTAAATACGTTTTTTCCTGCATAAATGAAATGCTCCTTTCTTAATTTCAGTCTCGCTTCCCCCAGGCGTCCGGTTCCGGATTCTGCATGCTGAGACACCTGGGTGAAAACGACATTTTAAGTAAACAGCAGCTTACTTCTTTTGAAATGGCACAAGCTTTATTTGAAATGTAAATGTTTCTTCCTCAAACCGATAGATTTCCTTCAGCCTCGGTCCACAGCTATTGGAGCCGATTCCGTTCTGGGCATAGTCCAGGCACAAAATGGTGCTGCCACAAGGCTCCAGCTCATAGTTATGCGCTTTTTTCTCCAATTCCTCCTGTGTATAGATAGATGCGTTAAATGAAAATGACTTCTCCGATACCGCCGCCAGGCTGTAGACGCCTCCCGACAAAATCACATAGTCACAGTCCATATGGCTTCCGTTTTCCTGGGGACGAAGGTAGTCCTCGTGAAGCTTTATAACGGGGGACTGATAAAGCCCGTGTACAGAGGCCCGGCACTTATCCCGATAGCTCTCGTAGGGTCCCAGTCCGCAGTAGGAAGCCTGGTCAAGCTCCCTGTTCAAAAACAGGCGGATTCCAAATCTTGGAAGCTCCGGGAATTCCATGTTCCGCTTTACGAAAAGGCTGACCCCAAGGCCCCCGTCCGCCTCCACCTGCCACACGGCCTCCGCCCACAGCATGGGCTGTACGGTGGCGGCTCCCATGGACAGGCGGCTTCGTATCTCCACGCCGGAATCCTTCTGGCAGACCTTTGTATCGTAGGCCCGGGCGTAGGCTCTGTCATACTGCGCCCGCTTCCACTCCTCCTTGATATACCTGTCATTATCCGTAGGGGCCCGCCAGATATTCAGCTCCATGGGCCGGTCCAGGTATTCCCGGCTTTCATATGTAAGCTGAGAAAAGAGTCCCGTCCGCTTATCAAGGCAATAGGTAAAATGCGCTCCCTCCAGCACAATGGCTTCATCCGTTTCCCGAATGCCTACCGAATTCTCCGGGCCGGAGACCGGGCAGGATTTCATCAGCCTGCATGCGGTCTGATTTCTGCCATCTCTGTTCTCAAGGGGAAGCTCCTCATAGCCCAGCAGATGGCCCGGGGACACCAGGGGGATCTCATTCTTCTGGTAATAGGTGAGCTTTAGATAAACCTTGCCTGATTCCGGCACGTCAAGGGGCAGCGCCAGACTTCCTGTCTGTCCCGGCTCTATGGAGCAGGCCGGAAGGATACCCGTCTGCCGGCATTTTCCGTCACAGCTTACCTCATAATGAATCTCCACCGCCTCCTGCAAATCCGTAAAATCCAGATAGCTTCTCAGCGTAAGTATTCCCGCATCCTGGTCATAGGAAACGATTCTTACCGGCCGGTACACATTCCGGTATTCCAGAAGCCCTGTGTGGGGCCAGCGGTCCGGATAAACCAGGCCGTCCATGCAGAAATTTCCATCGTGGATAACCTCTCCGTGATCCCCTCCGTAGGCGTAAATGGTCTTGCCCTCGGCTGTCCTTCCATGGCAAATGGCGTGGTCGCACCATTCCCACACAAAGCCGCCGCACATGGCCTTCTCCCTGTGGAACAGCTCAAAGTAGTCCTCCAGGTCCCCTGGGCCATTTCCCATAGCATGGCTGTACTCGCAGAGGATCATGGGCTTTTGGGGGTTATGGGCCAGGTAATCCTCTATCTCCTCAAAGGAGGGATACATTCTGCTGTACAAGTCCAGATTGGAATAGTCATAAGCCCTGCCGCTTTTCCGGTATCTGGCGCTCTCGTAATGAGTGAGCCGGGAGGGGTCATACTCCTTCGTCCACTTCAGGGCCTTTTCAAAATTACAGCCGTAGGCGCTCTCATTTCCCATGGACCAGATCACTACGCAGGGACGGTTCTTGTCACGCTCCACCAGGAGACGCACCCGATCCACGATTGATTCCTCCCACAGGGGCGCATCCGCAATGGGCTCATTCCAGCGGTCAAATTTATTGGCATCGGAGCTGTCCCGGTAATAGATCTCCGACGGGCCGTGGCTCTCCAAGTCCGCCTCTCCAATGACCAGGAAGCCATACCGGTCGCATAGCTGGCAGAATATCGGGGCATTGGGGTAGTGGCTTGTGCGGACCGCGTTGAAGTTGTGCTGCTTCATCAGGGTCAAATCTCGGATCATCTGCTCCTTTGAGATGGCAAAGCCCGTTATGGAATCGGAATCGTGCCGGTTGACGCCTCGGAATATGAGACGCTTTCCATTTAAGTAGACGGTGTTCTCCCGTATTTTTATTTCGCGCAGGCCCACCTGATCCGTAATTACCTCATTTTCCGTCTCAATCACCAGGGTGTACAGATAGGGCTCCTCCGGATTCCACAGAATCGGTTCCGGAATATTCAATTCAGCCCTTTTCTCTCCCTGCAAGCTCCGGAAATCTACGAGATGATTTTCCCTGTCATAGAGGGAAACCGTCACCGGAAGCTGCTCCCGGAAATAGGCGAGCTCCACTTCCACCTTAGCTGTGGCATCTTCCAGAGCTGTCTTTACAAAGTAGTCACGGACTGCCTGCCCAGGCCGTTTCAAAAGATATACATCCCGGAAAATGCCGCTCATGCGAAACTTATCCTGATCCTCTAAGTAGCTTCCGTCGCACCATTTGAGCACCAGTACGGCCAGGCGGTTTGTTCCCTCCAGAATGGCACCGCTTACGTCAAACTCACTTGTGCTGTGGGATACCTGGCTGTAGCCAATGTAGGTTCCATTGAGCCACACATAGAAGCAGGAATCCACACCCTCGAAGTTCAAATATACCTTTGGGGCATCCTCATCCCTCTGGTAACTGAATTCCCGTATATAGGCCCCGCAGGGATTATCCTGAGGAACGTAAGGCGGGTCAAAGGGGAAGGGATAGCGTATGTTGGTGTACTGGTGGCTGTCATAGCCTGCCATTTGCCAGGTGGCCGGCACCTTGATCCGATCAAAGGCTGACGCGTCATAGTCTGTCTCGTAAAATGCATCCTTCAGCTCATAGATGCTTGCGTAGTAGGCAAAGCGCCAGTCGCCGTTTAAAAGCTGAAACCGGTCCGATGCCTCCCGGTTCTCCACAAGGTTATCCATCCGCAGAGGTGCCGGAATGTAGTAGGACCGGGGCGGCATGGTGTTCTCGTGCAGGACCTTTACGTTTTCGTAGTGTCTTGGTACAATCATAAATCGCAACTCCTCCTGTCTTAGCTTTGCAAATTTCTTTTTATTACCTTTTTGCTTTTTGGAAACTCTCCTCTTTGTTCCAATTTTTTGTCCGCTCTTCTTATCTTGATACTTATTATAGAGATTATGGGACGAAAGGTCCATAGACTGCATTAGACAAAACATGCACAAAATGATACAATCGTAAATAAATATAAACCTTTTAAGCTGATTTAGATATTTTATAATTCTGCGGCTAAAGAAAGCTGGGTGACGTATGTATATTAATTCCGGGTATTTAAATAATTCTTTGGTGGATTTTCAGGATAAGAGCAGACCGCTGATTGTGGGAAGCTGTGGAACGTACCATCTATATACCAGGCCAAAGCTGCCAACCTACCGGCCCAAAGGACGGCTGGATTTTCAATTGCTGTATATTGCTTCGGGGATTGCACACTTTTATTTTGATCATGATGAGAAGGATACCGTTGTACCGGCCGGCCACATGGTCCTCTATCGCCCCAAGGAGCCCCAGCGGTATGTGTACTATGGAAATGAACAGACGGAGGTGTACTGGGTGCACTTTACCGGCAGCAGCGTGAAAAAGATTCTTAGAAGCTATGGCATCACAAATGAGATGCGTGTGCTTCCCACCGGAACCTCCCTGGATTACGCCCGGATTTTTAAGCAGATGATCTATGAGCTGCAGCGGTGCCAGACCCACTACCCGGAGCTCCTGACCCTGCTCCTTCAGCAGCTTTTTATTCTGATTCACCGGCAGCTTACCAGAGAGCATACCAAAAAAAATGACTATCTGGACCAGGAGATGGCTCTCGCCATGCAGTTTTTTAATGACAACTACAATACGGAGGTGAATATTGAGGAATACGCTGCTTCCAGAGGGATGAGCGTAAGCTGGTTTATCCGCAGCTTTAAGCAGTATACCCACACCACTCCCATGCAGTATCTTGTATCAAGACGCATTACCAACGCGCAGATGCTTTTGGAGACTACCAATTATAATATTACGGAGATTGGACAGCTTGTGGGGTATGACAATCCCCTGTATTTCAGCCGGATCTTTCGAAAGCAGAAGGGGATGTCGCCTTCGGAATACCGGAAGCTGGGGCAGGCGGGAAAAGGGTAAGCAAAAATACTTACCGCCTCGTTTTATGGCTGTTTCTTCCCTGTCACGCCCGCGCTGTGAACACCTGCCTTCTTCCAAACAAATAGCTTCCCGGCGTCTTTGCCATGCCTGCTATCTGCTCTAAAAAGAAATTCATCTGCAGGCTTTTGTTTGCCTTAAGCTTCTCCTGAATGGATGCCAGAAAGCTCTCCTTGCTGGAGGTATCCGCCCCGGCAAATGTCTGGTCCAGCTCTACCTTCTTGAGCTTCTCGTACCGCTCCTCCTGCTTCTCTTTATAGTCCTTTTGGTTGCTGTTTATGAGATTCAGATTTTTTATGGCCCACCGAATAGAAAAAAGCGCTGCTTCCACCTCGCCGGAGGTTTCCTTGATTTTCTTGTAGGTCTCATACTCCTTTGGCGCCTTCTTTTCCATGGCATAGAGATATTCATCCGACCGGTTTTCGTGGACATAGCCGTCACCATCTATCTGTATGGCATGCTTTACCTGGTAATCCATCTCGCAGGCGCCCACACGGGTTCCCTTTGTGCCGATCTTGGCGATGGAGCGCACAGCCTCCATAAAGGAGGATTTTGTCTTGTCATCCATAAATTGATCCGCTAAGTACTGTGCCTTTTCCACTCCAAGCCCGATCCGGGCCAAACGGTCTGCTTCCTCCATGCCGTGGACATTGTGGGGGAGAAGGTCCTTCCAGATGATGTTATACACGTTGTCCTTTAATTCCTGGCCTTTTCCCTTCAGTGCATCCGTGATTGCGTTGTCGATCCGGGCATAGCCAGTGTAGTAGGGTCTGACGGGCCCTGTCTCTATCACAACGGGATCGCGCTTTACAGGCGCGCTGGGGGTGGTGCTTTGGGGAAGGGCCAGAGGCTCTTCGTTCAAGGGCTTTATGGATTGGAATTCCTCCCTTATCTTCGCATCCTGCTCCGGGGAAATCTGTTCTCTCCAGGGGCGGATTGGCTGGGACGGGGCGGAATGGTAGCAGGTACAGTTTATCATGGGGATGCCTCCTTATATTGTGGATGCCTTTTGGTATATATTTCTTTTTTGTGTATTTTTATATATTAACTATATCGACAGATTGCGGAAAAGGCATAATGGATTTAAGGAATATTTGTAAAAAGCGAAGAGTCCACTCACACTCTCCGCTTCCCGTCCATCACCTTACAATACACAACCGCCACCACCGTACTCACTATGGTTGCTACGATAGCCGGCCCCACAATCGCAGCCGGATTTACACTGCCGTACTGACTCCGGTAGGCGATGATGTTCACCGGAATCAATTGCAGGGACGAAATATTGATAATTAAAAAGGTGCACATCTCATTGCTGGCCGTACCCTTGGGTACAGGCGGCCGGATAGCTTTGGCGCCTGCCCGTAAGCCTCCTCCTGTCCTTCGCTCCTCCTCCAGTTCCTCCAAGGCTTCCATGGCTTTCAACCCCGCCGGCGTCGCCGCCCAGCCCAGGCCGAAGATATTTGCAATAATATTGGTCGTTATGTATTCCCTCGCCTTATGCCCTTTTGGAATTCCCGGAAACATGAAGCTGATAAAGGGCTGCAGCTTTCCTGCTGCCTGACGGATCATGCCGCTCTTCTGGGCAATCTCCATAAGCCCCACCCACAGAGACATCACCCCTGTCATCGTAATGCAAAGGCCCACCGCATCCTTGGCGGAATCAAGCGCCGCCGTAGTCAGCTCCGGAAGTCTCCCCTGAAAGGCGCCGTACACCACACCCACCAGCAGCATGGCTCCCCACAAATAATTTAACATTTTACACCATTCTTTCTCCTTTTACGATCAATATATTCTCTTGTGTCTCGCGCCATGTTACTTCCCAATATTTTTCTTAATTTTCCACATTTTTCGCACTTTTTAGAGAATTTTTCCACGGAAATTTTTTTCGAAATTACGCGATATTTGTCAAAATAACTCTTGGAATCTTGCGAACTTTTTGTTATACTTACAACCAAGAACGTGCTACTATCACAGAAGGAGGAGACAGAATGAAGAACACCGGTGTAGTCAGAAGACTAGACGAGCTGGGACGTATCACGCTTCCAATGGAGTTAAGAAAGGTATTTAACATTGAAGAACGTGATTCTCTCGAAATCTACGTTGAAGACGATAAAATCATTTTAAAGAAGTATGCACCAACGGATATTTTCACAGGAGAGAGAGAGGATTTGATTGAATACCGCGGAAAGATGGTATCCAAGAAGACCATTGAGGACCTTGCAAAACTCGCTGAACTGATTTAAATATTCGTACATAACAGTAATTTTTTATAGTGAAGCAGGAGGAGCGGCGAGCCGCTCCTGTTTTTTTTGCTTCCATATCTGCCCCTTATCCATTCTGACATCTGATAAGTCAAAGCCCCCGCAGAAAGCTGCGGGGTATTTGACCCTCGCGGCAGTCGCCAAATGGACATGCCCGCACAAGGTGAGCCCTTCGGGCGAGAAGGTAGCCTGGGCCATGTCCGCTTGGCTCGTTGCCCACGGGAATAAACGCTGCTTCTGCGCTTTTATTTACTGCCCTTCTAACAGCTCCTGGTACACATCCCGCCGGGATACTCCTCTGTCCTTTGCCACCAGCCGCATGGCCTCCTTATGGGAAATTCCCTGCTCCTCATAAAGCTCCATATGCTCCTTTAGGGAGAGCTCCTGCCAGATCTTTTTTTGCTCCTCCTGAATCTGTTCCGCCCTTTTTCCCTCGATCACCAGAACACACTCCCCCTTGGGCTCCTCTGCCTCATAGTGGGAAATTGCCTGCTGCAAATCAGTCCGAAGGGCTGTCTCAAATTTCTTTGTCAGCTCCCTGCAGACAGTGAGCCTGCGGTTGCCAAGGGTCTCATAAAGCTCCTTCAGCGTTTTTCTGAGCCGGTGGGGCGCCTCGTAGATAATCATGGTTCTGGTTTCCCCTGCCAGCTCTTTGAGCACTGCCTGCCGCTCCTTTTTGTCCGCTGGCAGAAAAGCCTCAAAGGCAAACCGCCTGGTGCTCAGAGCCGAAAGAGTGAGCGCCGTGATACAGGCGGAGGCTCCCGGAAGAGAGGTCACCTCAATCCCCTCCTCTGCACACATTTTCACCAGCTCCTCCCCCGGATCGGAGATTCCCGGCGTTCCTGCGTCCGTAATCAAGGCGATATTTTTTCCCTGCCGGAGCTTTTCAATCAGCTCCCTGCCTTTGTCATACTTGTTGTACTCATGGTAGCTGGTCATGGGAGTATGAATTTCAAAATGATTCAAAAGCTTGATGCTGTTTCTTGTATCCTCCGCCGCAATCAGATCCGCCTCCTTTAAGGTGCGGAGCACCCGGAGGGTAATGTCCTCCAGATTTCCTATGGGCGTTGCACATAAATACAATTTTCCCTGCATGGTTTATTCCTCGCCCAAAAGCCCTTCCGCCGTGTAAGAGCATTTTGCATTCCACAGCAGCCATTCCTCCCCGCCGCTGTCGTAGACCGCCTGTATCTGCTGGCGCACCTGCTCCCCTCCGTAGCTCTGGTGATGGGAAATCCAGACCGCCGTAAAATCCTGAAGCCATGGCCGCACAGCAGCTCTGTGCTCTCCCTGTGGAATCCCACTCAAGATCTCATTCGAAGCCTGGAGCGCTGCCGAAACCGTCTCATAAGGCTTGAAATCCGGATGATCGATGCCGTACACCCCATCCCTGTAATGAGAGGGATACACCATGGGACAGATATAGTCCAGGTGTCTGGCCATGGCTCCGTAATCCTGCCCCACAAGGGCCGCGTCATTTTCATTGTCAATAACCGTTCCAAAGACATCCGCCGACACCTGGACCCCCAGAGGTGAAAGCTGCTCATAGGCATATGCCGTAAACTCCGTGATTACCTCTGTCTTGGATTTCTCCAAAGCCTCCACTCCGTAATCTGCCTCCTCATCAGAGAGCTCCGTGGGAAACCGGATGTAGTCAAACTGAACCTCATCAAAGCCTGCCTGGACCGCCTGTTTTCCCAAATCAATGAGATAGTCCCATACCTCTCTTTTATAAGGATTCACCCAGGCCAGACCGTTTTTATCCCGAAAGACACTGCCATCCTTTCTGTGTATACAAAGCTTCGGGTGCTTTTCCGCCAGCAGCGGGTCCTTAAATGCTACAATCCTGGCTATGAGATAAAGGTCCTGCTCCTTTAAGCGCTCCATCATCTCCGGCAGGTCCCGGATATAAGCTACACCTGCTCCCAGTTCCTCCACCAGAGGCTGATTCATCTTATAAGTGACAATTCCCTCGTCATTTTTAATATCAATGACCATGGCATTGAGCTCTGTGTCCGCCACAAGCTGCTCCCTGTCCGCCATTCCTGTGTGGCCTGCCATGGGGCCGGTAATATAGATGCCCTTCACCTTTGGCAATTCCTTCTGAGGCGGCGTCTCTGGCTCTATGGACCCTTCCTCCGGCTTTTGATCCGTGGCGCTGTCCGGTTCTTCCGATACGGACGGTTCCGTTTCTTCTGGCGCTGTCTGCTCATCTGTTGCAGCTTCTTCTTCGGTTTCAGTTTCCTCCGGCTCCGGTGCTGCCTGCTGCACCACCGGCACCTCTGCCTCAGGCTGCCTGATACATCCTGCCATAAGAACAAGCAAAAAGATGAAAAGCCCCGGCATTCTCTTCCATAATCTTTGCATATTCATTCAATACCCATAAATCTCATAAATCTCATCTGTGTAAACGCCCTGCTCCCGATACACAATCAGAGGCTTTTCCACCGTGATCCGGGATCTTCCTCCGGACAGGGCCTCAATAAGAACCATATTTGGCTCCTTGTCCACAAAGGGGTACACCAGGCGCATCCGCTTTGGCTCCAGACGATACCCTGTAAGAAGGGTCAGAATCTCCGCCAGTCGAAAGGGCCGATGAACCAGATAAAAACGTCCCCCTGGCCGGAGTACCCTTGCCGTCTGGCTTACCACATCCTCCAGGGTGCAAAGGATCTCATGCCGGGCTATGGCCTTTGGCTGCTCTGGATTGATCAGGCCGTGGTTCCCCGTCATATAGGGCGGATTGCAGGTAACTACATCAAAAGAAGCAGCTCCAAAAAGAGCTGCCGCTTCTTTTATGTCCCCGGTCACAATGGAAATCGACTCCTCCAAGCAATTGTATGCCACACTGCGCCTGGCCATGTCTGCGCTTTCCTCCTGGATCTCCAGTCCGGTAAAATCCCGTCCTTCGGTTTTTCCCCGAAGCAGAATGGGGATAATTCCCGTTCCGGTTCCCAGATCCAGCACCCGTTCCCCTGGCTTTACTCTCGCAAAGCCGGACAGCAGAACCGCGTCCATGCCAAAGCAGAATTTCTGAGAATTCTGAATGATCTGATAGCCATTCCGGTGAAGCTCATCCAGGCGTTCCCCTTCCTTCAGCTTAATTATCATCTAACTTTGATTTCCCTTCTTGGCGCTCCAGCGCCTCCAGCTTTTTCAGCTCCTTATCGGCAACATCGTTCTTTTCCTTCCTGCGCCTGGGGCGGAACTTCAGCTCGTCCACCTTATACTCCCGTATCTCCTTCTCGTCTCCCTCCAGGGTTACGATCACCTTCACCTTCTGGCGCAGTACATTGACGCTCTGTACCTCTCCCTTTAATCCGTCATTGGCGGAAACATGATCCCCAACATTGGGCAGACGGCTGTTCAGCTCCTCGTAGGTCTCCTGCTCGTGCTTTAAGCAGCACATAAGCCTTCCGCACACTCCGGAAATCTTGGTGGGATTCAGGGACAGGTTCTGCTCCTTTGCCATCTTGATGGATACCGGGATAAACTCCGACAGATGGGTATGACAGCAGAGGCTTCTTCCGCAGATGCCGATTCCTCCTATGATCTTCGTCTCATCCCGGACACCTATCTGACGCAGCTCAATCCTGGTCTTAAATACGGCTGCCAGATCCTTTACCAGCTCCCGAAAATCAATGCGTCCGTCCGCAGTAAAATAAAACAGTACCTTATTATTGTCAAAGGTATATTCTGCCTGAATAAGCTTCATATCCAGCTTATGCTTCCGGATCTTTTCCAGGCAAATCTGGAAGGCCTCCTTCTCCTTCTGCCGGTTAGCCGCCTCCTTGGCGTCATCCTCCGCAGTGGCAATCCGAAGAACCGGCTTTAAAGGCTGAACCACCTTGGAATGTTCTACCTCCTTGGTTCCCACCACCACATAGCCATATTCCACGCCTCTGGCCGTCTCCACAATTACATGCTTTCCCTTTGGAATATTCAGTCTTCCGGGAGAAAAGTAGTACACCTTTCCCGCATTCCGGAACCTGACTCCTATTACCTTTTCCATCTCAATTCTCCTTTATCGTCATCAGAAGAAGCTCCATGGTCAGCTCAAAATTCACATTTGCTCTCAGACGCACCTTTGCTTTCTCCATCGCTTCTATAATTTGCTCCAAACCCTCATAGGATATTCTTGAGGCCTGGAAGCTGATATAATTGATCTCCTCCGAAAATACAAGGCCGTCCACCTGTCTTGTAGCCTTGAACAGTAAAACATCCCGATACCACAGAACCAAAAGGTCCAGGTAATCATTGATATCCGCCTTGTAATCCGTAACCTTGCGGATTGCCTCCGTGATCTCCCACAGCTCCATATCACCTATATGGCGCACCAGATGAACCGCATGATCCTTAAGCTCCCCAAAATGCTCTGACAGGGCCAGCATCCGTGCTCTTCCCACATTTCCTCTGGCAAACGCAGTACATAAATCCGCCTGGTAATCAGGCACCCGAAGCTCCTCCATCAAATATTTTCGAATCAGGCTGTCCTGTACCGGACGCAGCTTCAGTGTTACGCACCGGGACAAAATCGTAGGCAGAAAGCTCTCCGAATTGGTGGTCAAAAGAAGAATCACCCCATAGGAGGGGGGCTCCTCTATGGTCTTTAACAGGGCATTCTGTGCCTGAACCGTCATCTTTTCCGCTTCATCAATAATATAAATCTTATAGGGACTGCTGTATGGCCGAATCTGAATGTCACCGCAGAGCTGTTCACGAATATCCTCCACTCCAATCGAGCTTGGACTGCGGTGCTCCACAAAGATAATATCCGGCTGATTGCCGCTGACCGTCTGCTTACAGGAGCGGCAGCTCTTGCAGGGAGTGATACCCTGCTTTTCACACTGGAGGGTCTGGGCAAAGGTATGGGCCAAAAGCTTCTTCCCTGCGCCCTCCTCTCCATCAAAAATATAGGCGTGGGAGATCTTTTGCAAACGAATTGCATTTTGTAAATGGCTGATTATTTCTTCATGACCTAAAATATCTTTAAAATCCGGCATCTGTCTCCCCTCCTTGCTAACGCTCATTATAGCACATTCTTTTGGGAAAAGACAGCCCTTTTACATTTCCATCTGCTCCAAAATATAGGTTGTGATTTCCCCGATACATACGAAAAGCTCCCGATTCTCAAACCTCTGACGGATTCCCGCCTTTAGAAGCTTTTCCTCCGCAAAGTCATTGCTGTCCGCGAGAAACCTCCGGCACAGCTCCGCATACCTTGGCTTTTCCTGGCTTCGTTCCCTGTCCAAAGCCCGCTGAAGCCGTTCTCCGTCCTCAACCTCAATGTAAATGGGAACCACCCGATCCTCGCCATAGTATTTCCGAATTGCAAGGAAGGAATCCAAAACACCTATCATGGCATAATGGTAATGAGCCAAATCCACATGCTCCCCATCTGCGGTAAAATACTTCCAGATCCCATGAACCGTCTCATAGGCCCTCAGCTCAATTACCTTTCCCGCCGCCTCCATAACGGCCAGCTCCGCCTCATCTGTAAAATGATATTCCACCCCCGGTGTCTCTCCCGCCCGGACAGGCCGGGTGGTATAGGGTACAATGGGCCGAAGCCTAAGAGCTTTATTTTCCATCAAATTCCGGTAAATGGTGTCCTTACCGGTAGAGCTTTTCCCGAATACATAAAAGATCTTTCCCATTTTTACTTCTCCTTTATCACACCGATACGGCCATCCTCTCCCAGCCCGTAGAGCTCCTGTCCGGCCGCAAGATACGTCTCAATCTGACAGCAAATCTCCTCCGTAAGCTGCTCCCCGGGAACCACAAGAGGAATTCCCGGCGGGTAGAGATATAGATAGGCTCCGGCGATTCGCCCCTGACAGCTGCCAGCTTCTATCCATTCCCGTTTCTGCTCCAGAGCGGTCCCTATGGTCAGGAGGGTGCAGGCCTTTGGAAGCCGCTGTCTGTTAAAGTCAATCGCCCGTCTTCCGCCCGACTGCTTCTGCAAAAGCCGGTCCAGCGTACGAAGGCCGTCGCTTAGTCGCATAAAGTCCTTCTCCTGATCCGCCACACTGGAAATGCCTACGGCGTAATGCCCTGCCGCCATTTCCAATTCCAGATGATGGCTGCTTCGCAGATACTCCATAAGATCTTCCCCTGTGAAAACCGTGCCCTCTGTGGAAATCACAAGCCTGGAACGATCAAAATCAGAAACGCCTGCTTTCCCTGCAAGCTCCCTTCCAACAAGGTGCAGACACTCCAAATCCCTGCAGCCCTGCCGGAATGCCTCCAAACGTGCCGTATATTCCTGGAACAGCGTCCTTCCCTCCCGTTCCAGCTGTTCCAAGCAACTGTCAATGGATGCCATAAACACATAGGAAGGGCTGCTGGTCTGATACACCGAAAGGTAGTACCGCAGCTTCTCCCGATCCACAAGCTCTCCCTGGATATGCAAAAGAGCTGTCTGTGTCAATGCGGGCAGCGTCTTATGCAGGCTTTGAATCACCACATCTGCCCCGGCCTTCAGAGCATCCTCCGGAAAATATGAGGAAAATGGAAAATGAGCCCCATGAGCCTGATCCACAATCAAAGGCACCCCCCGCTTGTGGCAGGCCTCTGCCGCAGCTCTTACATCCAAACAAATCCCCTCATAGGTAGGAGAGGTAAGAAATACTGCCTCTATTCCCGGATGCTCCCTCAATGCATTTTCAACATCCAGGGATAAAATTCCACCATTTATCCACAATTTCTCAACCATCTGTGGATAAAGATACCAAAGCCTCAGATTGCGAAGTCCGGCGCCGTGATAAGCACTGCGATGGCTGTTTCTGGCCATCAAAAGCTCACCGCCCTGACGGGTGCAGGCGGAAATGGCACTCAGAATTCCTCCTGTGCTTCCATTTACCAGAAAATGAGTTTCCTCCGCTCCATAAAGTCTGGCCCCCCGTCTCTGAGCCTCTGCCAAAATGCCGTGGTCCTTGGGATGATGGAGATCATCAAAGCCGTAGATCTCCGTGATATCCAGCGCATAGGGGTTGGAAAGCCCTCCCATACGGCGTTTATGCCCCGGCATATGAAATCCATAATAGTCCGAGGCAGCGTAAGTCTCAAGCTGTTTCTGCAGAGAAGTCCCTGTCTTATTTTCTTCCATCATCTATTGCTTCTCCCTGCCCGAACGCTCCAAAAGCAGCCCCTTCATCTCCGGAAACGGCTTCAGGCTTCTCTCTAATATTCCCTTCATATAGGCAATCAAAATTCCATAATTGGTCATTGGGACACCGGCCCTTGTCGCCTTAGCCAGCCGGTTCCCCATTTCACGCTCCTGAAGCATACAGCCACCACAGTGAACAACCAGTCCATATTCCTCAAGCTCCCGTGGAAAATCTCTCCCGGAGGAAAAGACAAATTCCGGCTCCTTTCCCGTATACTCCCGAATCCACCCCGGCAGCTTCACGGTTCCGATGTCCTCGCACTGGCGATGGTGGGTACAGCCCTCTGAGATCAGAATCCGATCCCCGTCCTTAAGCCCCTCCAGGGCCTTTGCTCCCTCCACAGCCTGATACAGACTTCCCTTATAGCGGGCAAACAGTATGGAAAAGGAGGTTAGTGCCGTATCCTCCGGGATGATCTGATTGACCTTATCAAATACCTGGCTGTCAGTGATCACAAGCCTGGGCCTTCGCCCCAAGCGGCTTAAGGTATCTGCAAGCTCCGAATCTCTCACCACCACAGAAGCCGCCCCAGCCTCTAAAATCTCCCTTATCGTCTGCTGCTGGGGCAAAATCAGCCGTCCCTTTGGGGCGCTTTTGTCAATCGGCACCACAAGCACCACCAGATCCAGAGGCTTTAGCAAATCGGCCAACAGCTGTTTTGACATTCTCTTCTCAGGCAGGAGCCCGGCCAGACGCTCCCTGAGCGCATGGATGCCCTCCCCCGTGCGGGCGCTGACGAAAACACACGGAAATCTCGTATCCCTGAAAGGCTCTCCCATCAAATCACATTTATTATATAGAACTAAAAAAGGAAGCTCCCGCTTTTGAAGGCTCTCTGCAAGCTGTAGATCCTCCTCTTCCATTCCAATGGTTCCATCCACCACCAGAAGCGCCAAATCTGCCTTTTCCAACAGCTCCAGGCCTTTTTGTACACGAAGCCTTCCTAAGCTTCCCTCATCGTCCAGGCCTGGCGTATCCATAAAAACCACGGGGCCTAAGGGCAGCAGCTCCATCGCTTTATACACCGGGTCTGTGGTCGTTCCCTTAATCTCTGATACAAGGGCCGCCTCCTGCCCGGTAATAGCATTGATGATGCTGGATTTGCCGGCATTCCTTTTTCCAAATATCCCAATGTGTATCCGCTCTGAGGATGGGGTCTGGTTCAAGCTCATATAAAATCTCCTGTCCGGAATTTTTTAACCGCCTTTATCTTACTATAAAATGTCCCCAATTGCTACTTGGATTTAAAAAAACAGGAGCGAAACCTCGCTCCTGTCTTCAAACTATTCTTAGAAAATTCTTCTTACCGCAAGAATCGGCTTGTAATTGGCAGGGGATGTATACTTGATTCCCGTGGCCGCCGTACTTGCGTGTACGATGGTGTTGTTGCCGCAGTAGATTCCAACGTGACCGCTGTAGCAAATGATATCACCCGGCTGCGCCTCCGCAAGGCTTACACCGTATCCCATACCGCGCATTGCGCTGGAGGAATGGGGAAGCCCCACACCGAAGTGTGCATACACACTCATTACAAATCCGGAGCAGTCCGTTCCGTTAGTCAGGCTTGTTCCGCCATATACATAGGGGTTACCCACAAACTGGCTTGCATAGGATGCCACTGCATTTCCGCTGCTGCTTCCGCCGCCATTGCCAAGAACCGCATTCTGGCTGGCTCCTGTCTTAGCTGCCGCAGCCGCTGCCTTACGCTTTCCTTCCGCCTTGGCTGCCTCTTCCTTCTCCAGTCTGGCTTTTTCCTCCTCCTTGGATTCCGCCTGAACGAAATCGGTCCGAAGGTCTACAAACTCCTTGGATACCCAGCCGTCACCTTCCTCGATGGATACCTGTACCCACTCATCGGTCTCATCCGTTACCGTAAGCTCTTCCTCTTCTCCAATCAGACCCAGGATACTGGCTTCTGTACTGGCTTCGCTTCTCACCCGAAGGGTCTCTGTTGTAACGGTAGCAACCCGCTTGCCTACCTCTTTTGCCAGCTCCTCGGCAGCGTCACCGGTTACCACATAATCGCTCTTCACATATCCGGTCACATTGCCTGATGTAATCTTGAACCAGCCATCCACATCCTCCTCAATGGTTCCTGCGGATTCATCATAAAGCTTTCCAAGAATCTCGCCCTCCTCACTGGGAAGACTTCTTACATTCACATAATCATTTACCTGTGCAATGCAGATTCCGTCGTACTCGGAAGGAGTAAGCTCTTCCACAATCTTCTCCTCTACCGTAGGATCTGCTGTATGCGCCTCTGTCATTACCGATGCAATGCCTTCCTCCCCAAAGGAAAAGGAATTGCTTGCCTCTGCCTTGATACCTCCCATGCTAAAGCACAGAGCTCCGGTGAGACATAAGCTTGTAATCTTATAAATTCCCATTGGTTTACTATCCTCCGTAACATTCTTAACTCAAATATTACAAATTTGTTAAGACTTATGAATGAATTATAACAGTATGAATTCCTGTTGTCAACCGTTTCTACAATTTTCTACGAATTTTCCATTAATTTCTATTATAGATGGCTTGACTTTTGGATGCATTTTGTTAAAATATAAGAAATAGTAATCATTATTATTATCAAATTAACAAGGAGGTTTCTATGACGGCTTTAAAATACAGCCGCCAGCGGGAATCTATCAAAAGCTTTTTGCTTTCCAGATACGATCATCCCACAGCGGATACCATTTATATGAATGTACGCAAGGAATTTCCAAACATCAGCTTAGGAACCGTCTATCGTAATCTTGCTCTTTTGACAGATATGGGGAAGATCATAAAGATCACGACGGAGGGGGCAGATCGCTTTGACGCTCATGTGGAGCCTCACTCTCATTTTATATGTAGAGAATGTCACGCGGTTTTGGATATTCATATGAAAAATGAAGATTTTATCAATACAGAAGCACAGAAGGAATTTTCCGGACAGATTGAGGGGCATACGGTCCGGTATTTTGGTCTTTGCAAGGATTGCTTGTCTAAGAAGGCTTAGATATCTGCCGGTACTTATGTCCAGCTTATTCCTTGGGAAAAATAGTATATAAAAAGTTATAATTTTTTCAAATTATCTCTTGACGCTTGTTATAATATATGCTATGTTGTTAATAACAGTAATCGTTACTGTTTTTGAAGTAGAAAATAATTTATTTAAGAAAAGGAGAATAAAAGCATGAAGAAATTTGTATGTCAGGTATGTGGTTATGTTCACGAAGGAGATTCCGCTCCCGAGAAATGTCCTCAGTGTGGTGTTGGTCCGGACAAGTTTACCGAGCAGGCAGAGGGCCTGTCCTGGGCAGCTGAGCACGTAGTAGGCGTAGCTAAGGGCGTTAGTGAGGATATTCTTGAGGACTTAAGAGCTAACTTCAACGGCGAGTGCTCCGAGGTTGGTATGTATCTTGCAATGGCAAGAGTTGCTCACAGAGAGGGATATCCGGAGATTGGCCTTTACTGGGAGAAGGCTGCTTACGAGGAGGCTGAGCATGCTGCTAAATTTGCAGAGCTTCTGGGTGAGGTAGTAACTGACAGCACTAAGAAGAATCTGGAGATGAGAGTTGCCGCTGAGAACGGCGCTACCGCTGGCAAGTTTGACCTGGCAAAGCGCGCTAAGGCTGCTAACCTGGATGCAATTCATGATACCGTTCATGAGATGGCTCGTGACGAGGCTCGACATGGCAAGGCATTTGAGGGTCTTTTAAAGAGATACTTTGGCTAAGTTATAGGGCATAAATCAGGGTGCGTGGGAGATATCCCGACGCACCCTGATTTTTTGTTTTAAGTTTTTATATGTACTTATTCTTTACTTTTGCGTTCTTTAAGTCTTCTTTGACCTTTATCTGCTGTATATATTCATCGCTATGCCAAGGCAAGCTGTTGTTTTACCAGGCGCATGTCACCTTCCAGTACATTTACACGGGTGAGCAAAAGCTCTCGCTCTTCCTTTACTCGCACCGCTTCCTCAAGCTTCCGAACCAAATCAAGATGTCCTTCTGCTATAATCTGTATGTTCCTGTTTGTCACATTCTCAAGATTCACTTCAATCGTCTTAACTCTTTGCTCCAGTCTATGAATGGAACCCTTCATGTCCTGCATATCTGCTTTCATGCCTTGCATATCTGTTTTCATTCCCTGAAGCTCTGCTAAGATTAGATCAAATCTTTCACTATCCGTCATGATACCCCTCCTTTCCTCAAAATATTTGTTTTATGCAGGTAAAGAAAGTATATCATGATCCGTTTACTATGTCTATGATAATAAACCATTAAAATACTGTCAAAGCAGGACGGCTTATTAGCCGTCCTTGCTTGATTACTTCTTCTCCGTTATTAGTTCTCGATGTCCGCCTCCGTGCGCTGCTTTTTCTGGTATCTTCTGTAGGCCTCGGTTCCTGCGGCGCCGAACACTGCTATAATCAGCAGCCACCACCAGGACATCTCTGCTCCATCTGTGCAACTGGTCCTGCAAGAGGTACTGGGAAGCCTTCCAGGCTCACAGTGTTTGTGGTATCCTTCGGCCCAGCGAGAGGTGTTACCTCATCCTCCAGGGTTGTAAGGCCCTCTCCTTCAGGCGCTTCCTCAGCTGCGTCTGCATCTGCTACCGTCGGAGCTGCAAGCGGTACTGCCACAGGCGGAATAACAACTGTAGGTGCTGCTGCCGGAGCTGCTCCGCCACCCGTTCCGCTGGTTGTACCACCACCTGTGGTTCCGCCTGTAGTGGGTGTGGTTGGAGTCCTGTAGGCAAAGTTGCCTTCTGCTGCCCTTCGGTGCATCCTCAGCAGCTTTTGCCTCTGCCTTTGTTACATTGTTTGTCTCAATATCTGTGGCTATGTCTTCTATCTTTCCTGCTGCCTTAGAAGCATTGGTAACGGCATTCTGCATATGTTCGTCATCTGCTGTCTGCTCATTCAGCTCAGCTTTTTTATCCGCTGCGGTTTGATTTAATCTATCCAGGTTATCAACAGCTGTCGCAACCTTATCCAGCTCTGTATCTGTTTTCTCTAGATTATCCCTAACATCCTTTCGCTCATCTGTAGCTGTTGCAGGCACAGTTTTTCCGCCTCGCCAACAGCAGTCTGCACAGCATCATTCGGATCACTCTCCTCTGCCAAAACCGTCAATGCCGGCGATGTGGCTGTCACAAATGCCATGATACCGATTCCGATAGAGTTTACAACCTTTTTGTTCACTAGCTTGTTCTTCATTTCTTTCTTCCCCCCTAAATTAATTTTCTTCCGGTGCTATTCTGTCGAAGAGATACTGCAGGACATCCTCCGTAAACTTTTTGGCCGCGACGCCTATGAAATAAGTCCCATCTGTCTGCTGCTCCTGCAGATCCATAGGCCGCTGAACCTTTTTCTTTTGGCTTAAGGTCAAAAACATCAGCACTGCCGGAAATTCATTTCGCTCCTTGGCCCGCCGGATGTCCCCCTTCCTTCCCATAAAAACCTTGTCCATATTCTGCCAGCTGTTCAAGTCACTGGTATCTCTCCTGTGGTTCTCATCCATGAGCTCCAGTACTTCAAAGGATTCCTGCATCTCCTTTGTCGGAGGCGTACCCATTTCCCATGCATAGAGCTCTACTGTTTTATTATAAATGTCCAGAGCCTCATCGTAACGATACAGCTCCTGTACCGTGCGCATATACAGTGCTTTATAATATTTGCTCTTTCGAAAAAACCACATATCCGACATATTCGCCGGAATCAGCTCCCCGCAGTACAGCTCATTGGCCTTCCATAGAAGAAAAACCCTGTTTGCTCCCTTTTCATTTTGAGCCTGCTTTAAGATCTCCTCAAACTCCTGTGTATCCAGCTCCAGCGGAAATGTGCTCTTAAAATAGCACATTTCCTCCCGGACCTCTACATACCCCTCCTCCGGAAGTCCTCCTGCCGTCAATTGTTTTTCAAGCGATAAATGAGATTATTCAAATTTTTATTGCGATTTTCCATATCTGCCTTTTCATTCCATCCGTACAGATTATCCATAATCTCACTTTTGAAAATTCCTCCCGGCAGGGATAACAAAAGCATCTGAAGCAGTCGAATGGACTTAGAGCCTCCAACCTTTTTCAGTGCTACCGCTTCCCCGCCATAATAGATGGCAAAGCCCCCAAGCATCTGTATGCGCAATGCCTTTTCCAATATAACACCCTTCCCCTCTGACAAGCCAGATGTCCGTATATTTTTCCTGTTGTCTAATATCTTTCAAATTAACAGTATCATTACTAATATGTAATATTTAAAAAAACCAAGCTCACACGTTGACATTTCTACTATTATGGTATAATATATTAACATCTACACATAGTATTTAAAACTACATGCTGAAGTATAATCGTTTAAAAAGGAGACATCTATATGAAATTTGAATTTGAAATCAAAGATCCGGGCAGTGCCATCACCCACTTTATCGGCATGCTCATGGCCGCATTTGCCGCAACTCCGTTATTAATACGGGCAGCCAGACAGCCAGATACCATTCACCTGATTTCTCTGGCTATTTTCATCGGAAGCATGATACTGCTCTATGCTGCCAGCACCACCTATCATACCCTGAATCTTTCCGAGCGCTCCAACCGGGTACTCAGAAAAATTGACCATATGATGATCTTCGTCCTGATTGCCGGCTCCTACACCCCCGTATGTCTGATTGTTTTAGGAGGCAAGGGCGGTTACAGCCTTTGTGCTCTGGTATGGGGCATCGCTCTGGCGGGAATCCTGATCAAAGCCCTTTGGATTACCTGCCCGAAATGGTTTTCTTCCATATTATATATTGCCATGGGATGGGTGTGCGTACTGGCCTTTACTCAGATCCTCAACTCCCTCTCCCCCGCCGCCTTTGGATGGCTGCTGGCAGGAGGTATCATTTACACCATAGGCGGTATCATTTATGCATTGAAGCTACCTATTTTCAACTCCCGGCACAAGAATTTCGGTTCCCATGAAATCTTTCATCTCTTTGTCATGGGAGGAAGCATCTGCCACTTCATTATGATGTATGTGTTTGTGGCTCCAATGCCTATTTAGTAAAGGATTCACCTCATGAACGCTTACACCTACATTTTAAAATGCTCTGACAACACATTATACACCGGCTGGACCTCCAATCTGGAAAAGCGCCTAAGGGCTCACAATCAGGGGAAAGGCGCAAAGTATACCCGCACTCGTCTGCCGGTCACCCTGGTCTATTTTGAAGTTTATGAAACCAAAAAAGAAGCCATGTCACGTGAATTTGCCATCAAAAAATTAAGCCGCTCCCAGAAGGAACGGCTTATTGCCTTGAACCCAATTATTGAAGAAGAGGCATAGGATCTACACTCTCGCCATCCTTGCGCACCTCAAAATACAAATTACATCCCTCTTTTGAGTAGTATTTTGTGGGCTCGCTGAGGTATCCCAGGGTTTCTCCTGCTTTCAGATAATCCCCTTCCTTCACGGTAAGCTCCTTAAGCTGTCCATATACCAGCTCATATCCATCTCCAATATCCATCTTAACTGTGGTACCTGTCTCCTCCAGGGTTTCAATGGAGGTTACCTTGCCCTGAGCCGCGCACATAACCGAGGCGTCCAGCGTTCCCTGAATCATGATTGACGGATTATATTTGTACTGATCCAGTGTGGAAAAGTAAACGGACTTGTCCATGCTGTAGTCCAAAATAATATTTCCGGCTATGGGCCAGAAAAGCTTGTCCGCGTCAGGTGAAAAGGACAGTGTCGGCTCTTCCACCATAATATCCGTTCCGGAGGCCTCCTCCATCTCATCTATCACAATATTTTCCGCAATCTCCGCCTGCTCAGCCTGAAAATCACTTTCCAGCTCCGCTCCATAAGTAACGGAGTCTTCTTTTTCTTCTTCCTTATCCTTGTCCTCTGTTTCCTTCTGACGCTGTGCCGCAGCAGATGCTGCCGCCTGTCTCTCTTCCTCCTCCTTTGCCTTTTGCTCCTCTGCTCGTTTTGCCTGTTCCTCTGCCTGTTTTTGCTGGGCCTCCGCAACCTGCTGCTTCAGTTCCTTTTCCTTCTGATCACTTTTTCCCACCGTATACATGCCAATCATGGCAACCACGGCAAGGAGGCAGAGACTGAACGCCACCGTAGCAGCTCTTCCTCCCATGAATGTACCCTTTTTCTTTCTTTTCACTGTCATAAGCTTCACCTCTATACTAGATTTCACACGTTTCTTTGTGCTGCTAACCATAGCATAGCCACTTTAATGAAAGCTTATACATTCCACATTTTTATAAAAATAGTGTAATATTTCCAGGTAGGTTTGGCCCTCCGCAGCAAAGCGATTGGCCTGATAGAGACTTAAACCAAGACCATGCCCCAACCCCTTCGTAACCACCCGAATTCCTTCCTCCGTATGATCCAGTGTAAAGCAGCTGGAATTTAAGGAATAGCGGCTGCGAAACTCCTCTCCTGCCAAAACCGTTTCTCCCATGCGAAGCTCCGTAACATATCCTTCCTCATCACGGAGGGTTATTTCCGGGATCTCTGAAAGCTTCAATAAACGTATTTCCAGATAATTGGCAGCCTCCACATCCTGGGGACAGTCCACTGATTTCAGATAGGAATACTCCTCTCCTAAAATTCCGCCGCCCCGTGTTTTTCCCGCACTTACCGCATGATACGGCAGCTCTACGGGCATTCCCTCAAGCGCTAATATCTGTCCACTTGTAGATCGCACTGCTCTTAAAAGCTTTTCCTCATATTCCTCCCACTGCTCATATCCCCACAGCTCCTCTAAATGCTCCGGGGAGGTGTAGGTAAAGCCCATAGCCCCCAAATCCGCCTCCTGGATGGCGGCGGCAGCAGACCTTGGATCCTCAGTGCCGTAAAATTCCATACTCTGCTTCAAAAGATTGGTCCGTATAATCACTGCCTGGGCCTTCAAGGTTTCCTCCTCATAAGAAATCTGTATCTGTCCCGGCAGAATCCCCGCCACATAATCCTCTATGTCAGGCTCATCTATGGCCTGCTGTCCTCCCATGGCTCCTGTGCGGAACACCACCGCCACATAGGGAAGCAGTATTAAAATAATGAAAATCGATATTCCAGTCTTTATTTTTTCTCTCATTTTACATTTTATGAACAGGCTGAAAAAATAGACGTTTTCCAGAGTGCTTTTACCACCTGCATACCTTGAAGCTGCTTTCCTTTTATAATAGAAAAGAGGCTTTGCCTCCCCAAAAGGTTTGGCACAGCCTCTTTTTCCGCTATTCTCTTAATATGTGTAAATTTCTTTCCACTCTCTGATTCTTATAGAGCCACCGTAATCTTATCCAAATGCCAAATCTCATCCACATACTCCTGGATGGTGCGGTCAGAGGAGAACTTGCCGCAAGAGGCCGTGTTCATAATAGCCTTCTTCGCCCAGCCCTTTTCATCCTGGTAGGCTTCCTCCACACGCTTGTGAGCCTCCGCATAGGAGCGGAAATCCTTCAGGATAAAATAGGTATCCGCACGATCACTGCTCTTAGTGTTGAGAAGTGAATCGTAGATATCCCGGAACCGCTCCGGATCGTTGGGGGCATAGTAGCCGTTGATAAGCTGCATCAGCACCTGACGGATATCCTGATCCGTGTTGAAGATATCCATGGGATTGTAGCCGCCCTTCTGCTCATAGTTGATGACCTCGTCGGAGCTTAAGCCGAAGATAATGGCATTCTCCTCGCCCATCTCCTCTACCATCTCCACATTGGCTCCATCCATGGTTCCAATGGTAATGGCGCCGTTCAGCATGAACTTCATGTTACCCGTACCAGAAGCCTCCTTGCTGGCCGTAGAAATCTGCTCGGACACATCCGTAGCCGCAAAGATAAGCTCCGCATTGGATACCCGGTAATCCTCGATAAATACCACCTTCAGCTTTCCGTTAATGGAAGCATCATTGTTCACCACATCAGCCACAGCATTGATCAGCTTGATGGTCAGCTTTGCGCGGTGATAGCCGGCAGCCGCCTTAGCACCGAAGATAAAGGTTCTGGGATAGAAGGGCACCTCCGGGTGCTCCTTGATCTGGTTGTACAGATACATCACATGGAGAATGTTCATCAGCTGGCGTTTATACTCATGGAGACGTTTTACCTGCACGTCAAAGATGGATCTGGGATCTACCTCCACGCCGTTGTGCTCCAGAATGTATTTTGCAAGGCGAACCTTGTTCTGGTACTTGATATTCATAAACTCCTGCTGAGCCTTCTCATCATCTGCAAAGACCTTAAGCTTGCTGATCTGAGACAGATCCGTGATCCACTCATCACCAATGTGATCCGTCACCCAATTAGCCAGCAGGGGATTGCCGTGAAGCAGGAACCGGCGCTGGGTGATTCCGTTAGTCTTATTGTTAAACTTCTCCGGCATCATCTGGTAGAAGTCCTTGAGCTCCTGATTTTTCAGAATCTCCGTGTGAAGTCTTGCCACGCCGTTCACAGAGTAGCCTGCGGCAATTGCAAGGTGAGCCATCTTCACCTGGCCGTCATAGATAATTGCCATCTTGCGAATCTTCTCGTGATCTCCCGGATACTTCTTCTGGATCTCCAGGATAAAACGGCGGTTGATCTCCTCAACGATCTGGTATACACGGGGAAGCAGTCTGGAAAACAGCTCAATGGGCCATTTCTCCAGTGCCTCGGACATGATGGTGTGGTTGGTGTACGCACAGGTCTTTGTGGTTACCTCCCATGCCTCATCCCACTCCAGATGCTCCTCGTCAATGAGCACACGCATCAGCTCTGCCACTGCCACCGTAGGATGGGTGTCATTGAGCTGGAAGGTGGCTTTCTCGTAGAACTTGCGAACATCCTTATGAGTCTCCTTATACTTTGCAACAGCTCTCTGAACGCTGGCAGATATGAAGAAATACTGCTGTTTCAGACGAAGCTCCTTTCCTGCCATATGGTTATCGTTGGGATAGAGAACCTCAACAAGCAGCTTCGCCAGATTCTCCTCCTCCACAGCCTTCTGGTACTCGCCCTTGTCAAAGGAATCCAGGTGGAAGGAGTTCATGGGCTCGGCATCCCAGATACGCAGAGTATTTACTACGTTGTTGCCATATCCTACAATCGGCAGATCGCAGGGAACCGCACGAACGCTCTGGTACCCTTTCTGTACAAAATGATTTCTTCCCTTTTCATCGGTCTCAATAGCTACATAACCGCCGAACTTTACAATCTCCGTGTACTCCGGACGACGAAGCTCAAAGGGATTGCCGTTCTTGAGCCACTCATCCGGCACCTCGATCTGGTATCCATCCTTGATTCTCTGCTTAAACATTCCATAGTGATACCGGATTCCGCAGCCATAGGCTACATAGCCCAGGGTGGACAGCGAATCCAGGAAGCAGGCTGCCAGTCTTCCAAGACCGCCGTTTCCAAGAGCTGCATCCGGCTCCTGATCCTCAATGATGTTCAGATCACAGCCCAGCTCCTGCATAGCCTCCTTTACCTCATCGTAAAAGGTCAGATTAATCAAATTATTTCCCAGGGCACGACCCATCAAAAACTCCATGGACATATAGTAAACAATCTTAGGATCTGTCTTTTTCATCTCCTCCTGGGTTGCCAGCCAAGCGTCAATGACTGCGTCCTTGGTTGCCAGCGCTACGGCATGGAAAATCTGCTGCTGTGTGGCTTCCTCCATATTTTTTCGGTAGAGCGTCTTTACATTATAGACAACGCTTCTCTTAAAGAGTTCCTTATCAAAAGGTCTCTTGCTCATGGTAAATCCCTCCCGTTTTTTATTTTTGTGATTTTTTCAACCACTATTTACCTGATTATTATGAGATCTTGATCTGCAAAGCCAGACTTAATTTCTCTCCACACCAAGGGTTACTTCCTCCCCGTTGATGCTCCAATCCTTTACATATCCCTTTGTCTCACCAATTCTAATGTCAAGAGCCAGAACCTCTGACTGAATGGTATCCTTATGGGCTGTGAGAAGCTCTGCAATTTTGTCACTTCCCTGACAGTAGACTGTGATCTTATCCATCACCTCAAAGTCTGCTTCCTTACGCATAGTCTGAATCTTGCTGATAATCTCCCGGATATAGCCCTCCTCAATGAGCTCCGGCGTCAGCTTGGTATCAAGAACCACAGTGATCTCGTTGTCTCCGTCGGATACATAGCCCTCTGTCTGGGCCATATCAATCAACAGATCTTCTTCTGATAATACCACAGAAACCCCGTTTACGTCAAATGTGAGGCTGCCCTTTTCCTTCAGCTCATCCATGGCTGCGTTGCCGTGCACCTCTGCCAGATAGGTGCGGATGCCGTTCAGGAACTTACCGTATTTTGGTCCCACGGTCTTAAGCTGGGGCTTGAAGCTGTAAGTGGTAAAGGAACGCACATCATCCGTAAAGGATACGGCCTTTACATTCAGCTCATCCCGAATGATCTCCTGGTAATAGCTGCTAAGCTCATAGGGTGCTTTCACAAACATATCGGCAATGGGCTGGCGATTCTTAATATTTGCCGCATTTCTGCAAGCACGACCCATGACTACAATGCGAAGCACCTCGCCCATATTCTTCTCAAGCTCTTTATCGATCCACTCCTGCTTTACCTTGGGGAAGTCGCACAGGTGGATACTCTCCGGGGCGCTCTTGTCAATGCTGCACACCAGATTCCGGTAAATGTCCTCGGTGATAAACGGAACCATAGGTGCTGCTGCCTTACAGATAGTTACCAAGGCTGTATAGAGGGTCATATAGGCATTGATCTTATCCTGCTCCATTCCCTTTGCCCAGAAGCGCTCACGACTGCGGCGCACATACCAGTTGCTCATGCCGTCCACAAACTCCTGGAGTGCTCTGGCTGTCTCCGGAATCCGGTAATTTGCCAGATGATCGTCCACCTGGCCCACAACGGTGTTCAGCTTGGAAAGGAGCCATTTATCCATGACATTTAAGGCCTCATAGTTGAGCTCGTATTTTGTGGCATCAAAATTGTCAATGTTGGCGTACAGCACAAAGAACGCATAGGTATTCCAAAGAGTTCCCATGAATTTGCGCTGCCCCTCCATGACGGCCTTTCCGTGGAAGCGGTTGGGAAGCCAGGGGGCGCTGTTCACATAGAAATACCAGCGGATGGCGTCTGCCCCGTAGGTGGCTAATGCGTCAAAGGGATCTACTGCATTTCCCTTGGACTTGCTCATTTTCTGGCCGTTCTCATCCTGTACATGGCCCAGCACGATAACATTTTCGTAGGGTGCCTTGTTGAAAATCAATGTAGATTCCGCAAGGAGGGAGTAGAACCATCCTCTGGTCTGGTCCACCGCCTCAGAAATAAACTGTGCCGGGAACTGCTGCTCAAACAAGTCCTGATTTTCAAAGGGATAGTGATGCTGTGCAAAGGGCATGGCCCCGGAATCAAACCAGCAGTCAATCACCTCCGGTACACGGTGCATGTCCTTGCCGCACCGGGGACACTTGATGGTGATCTCATCAATGTAGGGGCGGTGAAGCTCTACGGTGAGGGCTTTCTCATTACCGCTCATTTCCAACAGCTCCTGACGGCTTCCAATGGCATGCTGGTGGCCGCACTCACATTCCCATACATTTAAGGGGGTTCCCCAGTAGCGGTTCCGGCTGATGCCCCAGTCCTGAATATTCTCAAGCCAGTCTCCGAAGCGTCCCTTGCCGATACTTTCCGGAATCCAGTTGATGGTATTGTTGTTGCGGATAAGGTCCTCCTTTACCGCTGTCATTTTGATAAACCAAGATTCCCGCGCATAGTAAATAAGCGGGGTGTCACAGCGCCAGCAGAAAGGATAATCATGCTCAAACTTGGGAGCTGAGAAGAGCTTACCCTCCTTATCCAGATCCTTTAGGATCTCCGGGTCGGCTTTCTTCACAAACATGCCCGCATAGGGAGTTTCCTCTGTCATATCGCCCTTGCCATCCACAAACTGTACAAAGGGCAGATCGTATCTGCGGCCTACCTGGGCATCATCCTCACCGAAGGCCGGTGCAATGTGGACGATTCCTGTACCATCAGTCATGGTTACGTAGGTATCACAGGTTACATAGTGGCCCTTTTTCCGCTGCTTTGCGGCTGCCTCGCCTGCACAGGCAAATAGGGGCTCATATTCCTTGTATTCCAGATCCTTTCCAGAGTATGTCTCCAGAATCTCATAGGCGGGCTGTCCCTCCTCTGCCAGTGAACCGAGAACCTTGTCAAGGAGCTCCTTTGCCATATAATAGGTATACCCATCTGCCGCCTTTACCTTCACATAGGTGTCGTTGGGATTCACACAGAGACCCACGTTGGAGGGCAGGGTCCAGGGTGTGGTGGTCCATGCCAGGAAGTAGGCATCCTCTCCCACTACCTTAAAGCGCACAATTGCGGAGCGCTCCTTTACTGCCTTGTAGCCCTGTGCTACCTCGTGAGAGGAGAGCGGGGTTCCACAGCGAGGGCAGTAGGGCACAATCTTAAAGCCCTTATACAGAAGGCCCCTTTTCCAGATCTCCTTTAATGCCCACCACTCGGATTCAATGTAATTGTCATGGTAAGTTACATAAGGGTCATCCATGTCTGCCCAGAAGCCTACGGTGCCGGAGAAATCCTCCCACATTCCCTTGTACTTCCAGACGCTCTCCTTACATTTTGTGATAAATGGATCAAGGCCGTACTCCTCGATTTGCTCCTTTCCGTCAAGGCCTAAGAGCCTTTCTACCTCCAGCTCCACGGGAAGTCCGTGGGTATCCCAGCCAGCCTTTCGGGGAACCATGTACCCTTTCATGGTGCGATACCTGGGGATCATGTCTTTGATGACACGTGTTAGTACGTGTCCAATATGGGGCTTTCCGTTGGCTGTTGGGGGGCCGTCGTAAAAGGTGTAGGTCTCGCCCCCCTTGCGCTGTTCCATACTTTTTTCAAAAATGTGGTTTTCCTTCCAGAAGGCTTCCACATTCTTCTCCCGCTCTACGAAGTTCAGATTGGGTGACACTTTTTCGTACATTCTGTCTCCTCCTATTCCAGTTCCGTAATAACCTGTCAGTACACTTTTATTTACAGCCACAAAAATATGTGTCTGTAAATGGATTTATGCACTGACAGGTTATTACTGATCTTCATTTTTTGAAAAAAAGCTCCCATCCTGTAAAAGGACGGAAGCCTTGCTTCTGTTATACCACCTGTTACATCATGCTGCCACATGCGTTTCCCTTTAACGGAGGAAAGCCGTCAGGACCTACTATGAAGGCTATGGGACCATCCCTCTATGCCTTCCTTCAGCCTGCAACTCGGAAGTGATCTTCGAAAGAATCCTACTTGCACCGGGCTCCCACCCTCCCCGGTTCTCTGGGCCGTTTGGATAATTTCTACTCTCTTCGTCACTGTCTTTGCTTATCGTCCACTAGTATACCTTGATTTTGCTCATTTTGTCAATGTTTTAGCCTTTTTTCTTGCAGGTTTTCTTAAAGAAATGTAAACTTTTTGTAATAGACCTTGCACCGGTAAAAAAAATAACATATACTTGTAGGTGTTATTTTTCTATCTATGATTATAATAAGCATTTTTCTTAATATGAAAGTCTATATAACAGCTAAAATTTACCCATGTATTTTAAAGGAGTTTTTAAGATGAAATTTTCACATAGATTTCTGGCTGCCGCCTTAAGCCTTTCTTTGATTGGTTCCGCTTTGTTTCATCCCATAGATGTGGATGCCGCCAAGAAAAAACGGGGACCCACAGCTGCAGAGATTGCGGCTGCGGAGCAGGCGGAGAGAGAACGTCAGGAGGCGTATAACAAAGCCATTGATTCCAATCAGATAGAGAGCTGGCCCCAGGGTCCGCAGATTTATGCGGAATCCGCTATTGTTATGGAAGCAGATACAGGGGCGATTCTTTATAATAAGGACATGGATATGCGTAATTATCCTGCCAGTATTACCAAAATTATGACAGCACTCATAACATTGGAGCACTGCTCTCTGGATGAAGTAGTCACATATTCGTATTATGCCACCCATTCCATTGAGGCGGGCAGCAGCAGTATTGGGCGAACCGACAACGAACAGCTCACTGTTGAGGAATCTCTCTACGGGCTGCTGCTGGAATCTGCCAATGAATGCGGTAATGCATTAGCGGAGCATGTAGCCGGTTCGGTGGAAGCTTTTGCGGATTTGATGAATCAAAAAGCGGAGGAATTGGGTTGTACCAACACACATTTTGTCAATCCTCACGGTCTCCACGATGAGAATCATTATACCTCTGCCCATGATATGGCGCTTATTATGCAGGCAGCCTTACAAAATGAAAATTTTGTCCGTATCTCCGGAACGCCGAATTTTGAATTGCATCCTACCAATAAGCATGATGAAATTACCTACATGAAAAATCATCATTACATGATTGGCCCTTATAAAGGTATTACAAAGTATCTGGATGATACAGTAATTGCTGGTAAAACAGGAGGCACCACCGCTGCAAAGAATACGCTCGTCACTGCCGCAGAGCGAAATGGCTTAACGCTGATTGTTGTAACTATGCGAACTGGCAGAGATCCCAGCGGAGAACTGGGTGTTCCCTTATTTCCAGACACAGCCCTGCTTCTCAATTATGCGTCGGAAAATTTCAGCAAGGTCAATGTGGCTGCCAATGAAACGAATTTCTCAGTGAACAGTTCCGGCTTTTTCCATACAGGAAGCGCAATTTTTGGCCAGATGGAGCCTCTGATTGAAATTAATAAAAATGATTACCTTGTTTTGCCTAATGATATACCCTTTACGGATGCTTCTCCGGAGCTTGTTTTCCAAAGCGAAGAGGGCACAGATATCATTGCCACTCTTTCCTATACCTGGCAGGGACAGCCGATAGGTTCTGCTTCCATTGAGCTTGCCAGGTCTAGTGTACAGGCATTTTCCTTTGATCGAGAGACCGGAGATCCGCTGGATCCGGAGGAGGACAGTACAAGTGAACCGAAAAAATTTATTCGGATTAATATTCGGCTCATTGCAATGGTTGTTATCATCCTTACTGCCATCCTGCTTATCTATCTGCTTCTTCGTCAGCTTATGAAGTTTTTTAATCTATCGTTGAATCTGGATCAACTTCGGCGCCGCTTCCGCCGTCGTCAGAGGATTCGGAAGAAAAGGAGAATGAAACCACGGAAGAGATATAAGCGAACACCCAAAAAGAGGGATAATTCTTATCACGAATTGGATTTGTAAGGGGTTTGATGTAGAAAGCTGCGATTAATTTAAAGATGAGAAAAGGAGTGCTTTCAAAAGCAAGATTACTTTTGAGAAGCATTCCTTTTTTATGTATTTCTTATAGTTTCTTTGCCTCTAAGAATCTTTCCTGAAATTGTTCATAAAAATCCCTTTCTGGTTCATAGGGTCTTAAATAAAAGCTTTTCAGTAAATACATGCTAAGGCTCTTTCGAAAACTTCCCTCCTCTGTGTATTCCAATCGTTTAGACAGGGCTTTCAAAAAATAATGCCATTCTATGATAAAGTTTTCATTTTGTTTTGGATTTGGTGTGTCAATCCATTTTTGCACTTTTACCTTTGTCTTGGGTTCTTTCTTGCACTCATGGACTTGAAGAAAGTATTGAAAGCACCCATTTTCATAGTAACGGCCTAAGGGAAAGATGCGGCACATTCCCGGACGGAAGGAATGGATTTCACAACGGCCCTCTGAATTCAGGAAGCCACACTGCTCCTTTGGACCTGCCATTTTCAGATTTGGCAGGACGATTCCCTCTACCAGATTCAGCTCTATCTTTTCTTCTTCCAGAAGCTGTTCAAAAGAGCGATTGAGCCCCCTGGTCAGGCGATATATGTCATAGGGATCCAGCACAATACTTGTTCCCATACCTCTGCAACAGTCGGAACAGCCCTCACAGCCGCCACAGTCTGCCTTTACCATGTCACGCAGTCCGTATAGTTTTCCGTCTGAAACCTCTTTCATATCTATTTCTCGATCCATATTGCTTCCTTTTCACCTTTCCTTGTGTAATGCTTTTTTTGAATTAACGTGTTTTTGGTGCTTCTTATTACTTCTTTGTGGAGACTTTACGGAAACTCTAATACTTTTTACTTGTGTACTTACTTATTTTATGGTACACTCTTAACTGGAAGTCAGTCAAGATTGATTTTTGTGAATTGTTGTTCCCTTAGTTAAATGGATATAACAGGAGCCTCCTAAGCCCCAGTTGTGGGTTCGATTCCCGCAGGGAACACTAAAAAAGGGTGGTAAATTCAAAATCAGGAATTTACCACCCTCTATTATTATTTCCTTCATCTACGGATGAAACACCATCTCCCCCTGCAGCCAGATTACACCCTTAAACCTCCGGCCAACCTGGGGCTCTCCCAGCAGGTCCCTCTGATTGATACAGACCTCAAAGATCAGGTCATGACTTTCCACCGTCAGTACATAAATCTTTTCTTTGGTCAAGCTATTTTCCACCAGCTCATATTCCAGAATTTCTCCCAAAATACTGTAATGGTCACACTCTACTCCATAAGGCATAAAGTATGTAGACACTATGGAAAACACATCTTCATCTGCAATTCTTCTGGAGATCATGGAATAGATATCCATATCCTCCAGGGTTAGATTTTCAATAGCCTCCTCGTCCCCATCCCTAGCAGCCTGAATCAGCTTTGTCCTTTGAAGCACGGCATCGGAATTCTCCTCCTCTGTCATTCCCTTGATTACGGGGAGTAAAATTTTTCCAACTGTGGAAAGCCCGGAAAATCTCAGTGTTACAGTACAGGAGGAAAGCTGGTTCAGCCGCTGCTCATTCAACAGATCCGCCACATTCTGGACATAGAAAATAATGGATACACCCAAAGACAAATCATCACAGACACCGGCATAGGATTCCTTCTCCGCATGGCGCTCCACCGTCACCATATCGTACAGCTTCTCCTGCTTTCCCTGAAAATAGGGAAGATAGTAGTCTCTCTGATAATTTCCATTCTCATCATATTCGCCACGAAGAAGAATTCCCATTCCGGGCGCAAATTCCTTTTTTCGCTCAGAAAAATCCTTTCCGTTTCGATTTCCGGAGGTCCGTTCACACTGATAGCTTTCCTCTGTCATCTGAAGTAAATGCTTCAGCTCCTCCTTCTCCTTAATGTCACTAAAGCCTACAGCTCTCAAATACTCATGCACCGTACTTCACCTCCTTTTTCACAATGATGCACCGTTATCACTTCCTGTAATTAAGTTATCCACATAATCACATACTTATCCACTGTCTATTTGATAACCTTCTGACCACCCATGTAAGGCTGAAGTGCCTCCGGAATGCTGACACTTCCATCTGCATTCAGATTATTCTCCAAAAACGCAATTAACATTCTGGGCGGTGCAACTACCGTATTATTTAGTGTATGCGCAAAGTACTTTCCTTTTTCCCCATTGATTCTGATTTTTAAGCGACGTGCCTGTGCATCCCCAAGGTTGGAACAGCTTCCCACCTCAAAGTACTTCTTCTGGCGGGGAGACCATGCCTCCACATCCACAGACTTCACCTTTAGATCCGCCAAATCACCGGAGCAGCATTCCAGGGTACGAACCGGAATATCCAGAGAGCGGAATAAGTCTACGGTATTCTGCCACAGCTTATCGAACCACATGGGGCTGTCCTCCGGCTCACATACTACAATCATTTCCTGTTTCTCAAACTGATGAATCCGGTATACGCCTCTTTCCTCCAGGCCGTGCGCTCCTTTTTCCTTTCGGAAACAAGGGGAATAGCTGGTTAGGGTTTGAGGCAGAGTATCTGGCTGAAGGATGGTATCAATGAACTTTCCAATCATAGAATGTTCACTGGTTCCAATAAGATAGAGATCCTCTCCCTCAATCTTATACATCATAGCGTCCATCTCTGCAAAGCTCATAACACCGGTTACTACATTGCTTCGAATCATAAAGGGCGGCACACAGTAGGTAAAGCCCCTGTTAATCATAAAATCACGGGCATAGGCAATCACAGCGGAATGAAGCCTTGCAATATCACCCATCAGATAATAGAAGCCATTTCCGGCTACTTTTCTGGCGCTGTCCAGATCAATTCCGTGAAACCGTTCCATAATTTCCGTGTGATAGGGAATCTCAAAATCAGGAACAACCGGTTCCCCGTAGCGCTCTACCTCCACATTCTCACTGTCATCCTTACCAATGGGAACGCTGGGATCAATGATATTGGGTATAGTCATCATTATTTTCAGGATTTTCTCATCCAGCTCCTTCTCCTTCTCCGAAAGAGCTGCAAGGCGATCTGCCTGAGAAGCTACCTGTTTCTTAATCTCCTCAGCCTCGTCTCTCTTGCCTTGAGCCATAAGAGCACCAATCTGCTTGGACAGCTTATTTCGAGTTCCACGTAAATTATCTGCCTCCTGCTGAGCCGCACGCTTTTCTGCATCCATAGCTATCACTTCGTCTACCAAGCCCAGCTTTTGATCCTGAAACTTATTTTTAATATTCTGCTTTACGATATCCGGGTTCTCCCGTACAAATTTCATATCTAACATATCTCATGTTCTCCTTCTGTCTTTCTATCATAATCCCTGTATAGATTGATTAAAACTGTTACCATCATATACCACTCTGTTTTATTTTTCAAGCCCGGTTTTTATTCGTGTCCCTTCGCTTTGATTAAGGCTCTCTTCTCATCCTCGGAAAGAAGAATCTCACATTCCCCATGCTTAATCTCTTTGATATAGGAATAATTTCCTTCGTTGGCATAAACGGAGTTGATGACAAATCCATTTTCTTCCTGATCAAGAAGTGCCAGAGCATAGCTTAATTCCCCGCTCATTTCACGAAAAGCATCATACTTTACCATTCCCATTTTTTGATAGGTCATACGCTGGACTCTTTGAAGCAGATCCATGCGCTGTTGAATTTCTTTATTGGTCTTATCGGCATTTTCAACCTTTACCATACAGGAGAGGAGCATACTCTCCAGACTCTTTGCATCCTTTCCCTCCAAAAAGGCCTCCAAACGTTTTTTCAGCTTTTTTGATTTACATAACATCACTATAATCAAAATAATAAGTACTACTACTAAAAATGCCAATGCAAAGATAAAATAAGCCGGGTCAATTCCAGTATACTGATAGATATATTCTAAAATAGGGCTATTCACATTTCCTTCCTCCTGTTGTACTTAGATTTTCTTATGTAGTATATCATATCTATCAATTCAAAAATATGCTGCGCCCCTTATTGTATTGTGTGGGAGCTATTTACGATAATATCAATAATTCGTTCCAAATCATCCCTTGAATAATATTCAATCTCGATTTTTCCCTTACCCTTTGCCTTTTGATGAATGGATACCTTACTTCCCACAGCTTCCTTCATCTTTTCTTCCAGATCCGTATAGATAAAATCCTGTACGACAGTCTCTTTTTTCTTCTCCCTCTTTTCCTTGTGAAGATCCTTTACGATCTTTTCAACCTCCCGGACACTCAACTTTTCATCAAATACACGGGCAGCTGTTACTGCCTGCAGTTCCGGGTCCTCAATTCCCAGGAGTGCTCTGGCATGTCCTGTTGTCAGCATATCATCTATTACCATCTGCTGCACACGTTCGTCCAGCTTCAAAAGACGCATGGAATTGGTTACGGTTGTACGACTCTTGGATACTCGCTCCGCCACCTCATCCTGCTTTAGATGAAATTCTTCCAGTAAGCGCTTGTACGCAATTGCTTCCTCTATTGGGTTGAGACTTTCTCTCTGTATATTTTCAATAAGAGAGATTTCCACTACCTCAATATCCGTATATTCCTTGACTATGACAGGAACCTCCTTCAGTCCTGCCAGCTTTGCCGCGCGCCATCTGCGTTCACCGGCAATAATTTCATAGAATCCATTTTTTTCCTGTACAATCAGAGGCTGTATGATTCCAAACTGTTTGATGGAATCCGCAAGCTCCATTAAAGCATCCTCATCAAATTGTTTTCTAGGCTGATCCTTGTTTGGACCAACCTTTGATATCTTTACCTTTAATTCAATAGGCTTTTCTACAATTTTCTCCACAACCTTTTCTACGATTTTTTCTTTCCCAGGCTGTGTTGTTTTGATAGTCTCAGGTATCAGACTATCCAGTCCCTTTCCTAATCCGCCTTTTCTTGCTGCCACTTTAATCTTCCTCCCTGTTAATTACTTCCTCTGCCAAAGATCGATAGCTTTCTGCTCCGGCTGATTTTGAATCATATATTGTAATCGGATATCCATGGCTGGGTGCTTCTGCCAGTCGAACATTTCTTGGAATAATGGTAGCGTATACCCTTTGCTTTACATTGGCCCTCACATTCTCCACCACCTGCAGCGACAAGTTTGTTCTGGCATCAAACATGGTAAATACAATTCCTTCAATATCCAAATATGGATTCAACCGTTCCCGAACCAAATTAATGGTATGTATTAATTGGCTCAAGCCCTCCAATGCATAGTACTCACATTGAATGGGAACAAGAACCGTATCCGCAGTAGTCATTGCGTTGATGGTCAAAAGATTTAAGGAAGGAGGACAGTCAATCACAACAAAATCAAATTTGTCCTTGATCTTCTCCACTTCTTTTCTTATAATAAATTCTTTTTGTGGAATTCCAATTAATTCTATCTCAGCAGCAGCCAGGTCCACATTGGAGGGTATCATATAGAAATTTTCAAATTCCGTATATTCAATACATTCCTGAATAGAAATTTCTCCAAGGATTAAATCATATACCGTATTTTCCAGCTGTGTTTTATCCATTCCTACACCGCTTGTTGCATTTCCCTGAGGATCTAAATCAATCAATAATACCTGTTTATTCTTTTCTGCCAAAGCAGCTGACAGATTAATCGCTGTAGTTGTTTTTCCAACACCACCCTTTTGATTAGCGATTGCAATTACTCTTCCCATAAAATGTACCTTCCTTTTTATGTTTCACGTGAAACATTTCTGATTGTAAAATTAATTTTTAATTATTGCCGCATGAGCTAATTATAACACATCTATTCATAATAGAAAACTATATTTAAAAAATCTTAAATGTTTCACGTGAAACATTTTAATAGAATTAAAAAAGTGGTTCCTTCGTTGGCATACCTGCTTTGCGAGGATAATTTGATGGAGTATTTTTTACCTTCTTAATCTGTAAAAGACAACGTGATATATCCGAATCCGGAAGTTCGAAATCTTCCTTTTTCATCATTTCACCGCCCAATAAAAATATCGCCTTCTCTCCCATTTTCAACTCTTCTTGAATCTTACATGATTTATAAGGAATAAAATAACCACCCATTTTTACAAAGGGTAAACAATACTCAGAAAGAGAAGAAAGATTTGCTACGGCTCTGGAAACACAAAAATCAAATTGTTCTCTGTACTCCTTTTTCTTTGCTAAATCCTCCGCACGTCCATGAATAGCCATAATATTTTCTAATCCAAGCTTTTCTATTACTTCCCCTAAAAAATTTACACGCTTATTTAAAGAATCCAATAAAACAACCTCTAACTGTGGATACACTATTTTTAAAGGAATTCCCGGGAATCCTGCTCCGGTTCCTACATCAAGGAGCCTTCCCTTTGGTTCCGCTAACCTGCATATCATGAGACTGTCTAAAAAATGCTTGCAAATCACTTCCTGAAATTCCGTAATTGCTGTTAAATTCATAAGCTTATTTTTTTCAATCAACAATTCATAATAAGAAAAAAATTGTTCTGCCTGTATATCTGTTAAGGAGATAGAAAGCATTTGAAAAGCATCTCTTATCTGCTTTAATTTATCATACATAAAATTTCATCACTCTCTTATGTTTACTTACTTCTTTTTAACTGTTCCATATATACAACAAGCACAGAAATATCCGCAGGCGATACCCCGGAAATACGGGAAGCCTGTCCAATGGAAACAGGACGATATTTTTCCAGCTTTTGTCGAGCCTCAATGCGAAGACTGGGAACCTCCTCATAAGAAAAGCTCTCCGGAATTTGTTTTTTCTCAAGCTTTTTAAATTGCTCTACCTGTTTCTTTTGACGCTTGATATAGCCGTCATACTTAATATTAATATTCACCTGCTCCGTCACACCCCGGAAAAAATCAGAGGGCCGGTCCGGATCCAATGGAGCAAGCAAATCATAATTCAATTCCGGACGACGAATCAATTCCCCCAAGGTAGAACCGGAGGTTAGGGGTGTACTGCCCGCCTCCTTCAAAAGTGTTTGGACCTTCTCACTGGTTCCAATATTCACATGTTCAACTCTGCGGATTTCTTCCTCAATCTGTCTTTCCTTCTTCAACAAAGTTTGATAACGCTCCTCCGAAATCAAGCCTATCTCATACCCAATTTTAGTAAGACGCAAATCCGCATTATCCTGACGCAGCAATAGACGATATTCCGCGCGGGAGGTCATCATACGATAAGGCTCCCTGTTTTCCTTTGTAACCAAATCATCTATCAATACACCAAGATAAGCCTGAGACCGATCCAGTGTAATCAGTTTCCTTCCCAAAACCTTTCTCGCCGCATTGATTCCTGCCAAAAGACCCTGGGCCGCCGCCTCCTCATAACCGGAGCTTCCATTAAATTGTCCTCCGCTAAACAATCCCGAAATCTTCCGAAACTCCAAGGTAGGAAAAAGCTGACGAGGATCAATACAATCATACTCAATGGCATAAGCATTGCGGACAATCCGCACATGTTCCAATCCGGCCACAGAAGAATACATCTCATGCTGAACATCCTCCGGAAGTGAGCTGGACATACCGCCTACATACATTTCATTGGTATAAAGTCCCTCCGGTTCAATAAACACCTGGTGCCGATTCTTATCCGCAAATTTTACTACCTTATCCTCAATAGAAGGACAATACCTGGGTCCAGTACCCTCTATCATGCCGGAATACAAAGGAGACCTATCCAAATTATTCCGTATAATTTCATGGGTTTTCTCATTGGTGTAGGTCAGCCAGCAGGATACCTGATCCCTCTGAACCTCCTCCGGATCTGTAGTAAAGGAAAAAGGCACAATTCTTTCATCTCCCACCTGTTCCTCCATTCTTGTAAAATCAATGGAGCGCTTATCAATACGGGCGGGAGTACCTGTTTTAAAACGATACATCTCAATTCCCAGGGCTTTAAGAGAATCTGTCAAATAGTTGGCTGCCTGCAGTCCGTTTGGTCCTGTAGCATTGCTCACCTCTCCATAAATACATCTGGCTCTTAAGTACGTACCGGTACAGAGCACCACAGCCCTTCCATAATAAATGGCACCCGAATAAGTTTTAACTCCAAATATCTGATCATTCTCTACCAGTATCTCCGTAACCTCTGCCTGAACAATGGATAAATGATCCGTATTCTCCAAGGTTCTGCGCATACTGCGGCTATACTCCGCTTTATCTGCCTGAGCACGAAGAGAATGAACCGCCGGTCCTTTTGACAGATTGAGCATCTTGGACTGAATAAAGGTCTTATCAATATTCCTTCCCATCTCCCCGCCCAGGGCATCAATCTCACGAACCAAATGACCCTTTGAGGTTCCTCCAATATTAGGATTGCAGGGCATCAATGCAATACTATCGATACTCACTGTAAACATGATTGTTTTTAATCCAAGTCTGGCACTGGCCAAAGCAGCCTCACATCCTGCATGTCCTGCTCCCACCACAATAACCTGACATTCTTCCTTATATACAGAATCCATTTATATTCCTCTTCTACTTTCCCGTACAAAATTTACTGAAAATCTCCTGAATTAAATCCTCACCCATATCCTCGCCCAATATCGTACCAAGGGAATGATAGGCATCCATCAGATCAATAGTATAAAAGTCCTCCGGCATTCCATTTAAAATACTGTCCAGAACCATTTCAAGACTTTTTTTTGCATCCTCCAAGGCAGTCTTATGACGAATATTTGTCAGCACAAATTCATCATTAAAGGAAAGCTTCCCCTTAAAAAAGAGATCCCGTATCGTATCCTCCAAATATTGGATGCCTTCCTTTTGCTTGGCAGAAATAGAAATCACAGGATGCTGAGATCCGATTTTTTCCCTTATTTGATCCTCCGTAACCACAATCTGTAGATCCGATTTATTCAACACTATAATAGCTTTCTTTTTTTCCAATATTTTACATATCTCTACATCACTTTCATCCAGCTCACAAGAAGTATCCACCACATAGAGAATCAAATCTGCCTGCTCTGCCTGCTCCTTTGCCCGTCCAACCCCTATCTGCTCCACAAGATCCTCTGTTTTTCGAATACCTGCCGTATCCAAAAGCCTCAGGCTGATTCCGTTCAGATATAATTCCTCCTCCAAAATATCTCTGGTAGTTCCCGCAATCTCTGTAACAATTGCCCGTTCCTCCCCAAGAAGTACATTTAAAAGAGAAGACTTCCCTGCATTTGGCTTTCCCAAAATAACAGTCTTAATTCCTTCCTTTATGATCCTTCCATTTTCAAAGCTGTCAATCAAAGCTTCCATCCGTAAATTAAGCTTACGCAAGATCTCAGATAACCTGTCACCATATCCCTCCAGGCTGATGTGCTCCGGGTCATCCAAGGCAGATTCTAAAAAAGCGGTCTCATAAAGTATTTTCTCCCGAAAGCCTCGAATTCGATTTGCAACAGACCCCTTCAATTGGGAGAGAGAGCTCTCCAGAGCCATTCTATTTCCAGCCTGTATCACATCCATGACTGCCTCAGCCTGAGAAAGATCAATTCTTCCATTTAAAAAGGCTCGCTTTGTAAATTCTCCCGGCTCCGCAGGTCTTGCTCCCTCTCGAATCACCGTTTCCAGGATTCGGCGCATCAGAAGAATTCCTCCATGACAGTCGATCTCTACCGTATCCTCCATGGTATAGCTGTGAGGTCCCTTCATCAATAAAACAATAACCTCATCCAACAGCTCTTCTCCGTCATAAATATTTCCATAATGAATGGTATAAGAGGGTTGATCAAAAACTTTCTTTCTTTCATTTTTAAATTGAAAAATACGTTCCAAAATGGAAAAGGCATTCTCTCCACTGATACGAATAATCCCAATCCCGGCACTGGACATGGCAGAGGCTGCCGCCACAATGGTATCCTGATTCATATTCCATGCTCCTTATAAGCTCTTATGCGCAAAAAGGAACGCCTTAGCGCTCCTTTTTCTTATAATTGCGATTATAACGATTCCGATTTCTCCCGTTATAATGATCATCCAAACGGACACCCTCCTTTAAGGTAACAACCACTCTCCGATAAGGCTCCTCACCCTCGCTGTGGGTACATACAAACTTATCGTTTTGAAGAGCTGAATGAATCACCCGCCGCTCATAAGGATTCATTGGCTCCAGGGATACAGGCTTTCTCGTCCTTTTTACCTTATGTGAAATATTCTTTGCCAGATTTTCCAGAGTAGCCCGTCTTCTCTCCCGATAATTCTCCGTATCTACCTTAACGCGAATATAATCCTCACTGTTTTTATTTACTACAAGACTTGCCAGATATTGAAGGGAATCCAAGGTCTGTCCTCTCTTTCCAATGAGAACACCCATCTCATCGCCCTCAAGCTCAATCGTCATCTCATGCTCCTTTGGATTGGCACTTACCTCTATATGAACCTCCATATCCATAGCTGCAAACATCTTATTCAAAAACTCTTTTACAGGCTCCGTATCAATATGAATCGGTTTCTTTTCAGCCTTTTCCTCTTTTTTCGGCTCCTCCGCCTTTATAGGCTTTTCCTTAATGGGATCAGCTTCCTTTTTAACCTCTTCCTTTATCTCCTTTACAGGCTCCTTCTTGGGCTGCAAAGCCACAGGTTTTTCAACAGGCTTTTCATTTACCTTTTCCAGAATCTTCTCAACCTCTTTTTCAGCTTTTTTAGAGGTTTCAAACTCCTCCTCTGTACAAACATGAGCCTTAATAACAGCCTTTTTACTTCCAATACCAAGAAACCCCGCACTACCCTGGGAAATTACCTCATAAGCAATCTTATCTCTCGTGGTTCCGAACTTAATTGCTGCCTCTAAGATAGCATCATCAATGGTTTTTGCGGAAACCTCAATATATTCCATATTGCAAACCCCCATTCCCTATTTATTTTTGTTCTTTTTATCATTCTTCTCGTTATATTGCTCCACCATTCTGGCCTTAGCCGCCAGACTTCCCGGCTTTGCAGCTCCCTTATTATAATAAGCTGTAGAATCCTGAATCGCCTTCTGACGCTCCTCAGAGGTAATCTCTCTCTTTGTGGACTCTACATTCCGGGTACTTGTCCTTGCAACATTATTCAGCCGTTCCGGAGGAAGTCCATTCTTTTCCCTCTTTCGGTTATAGGCTTCAATATTCTTTTTAATTTCCTCGTCAATATCCATCTTGCTCAGATGCTTATTGATTACGAGCTGCTGAATGGTACGAACTACAGCACTCATAATCCAGTAGATGCCGACACCAACAGGAAGGATAGCACAGAAATATACGGACATCAGCGGCATAAAGTTATTTATCATCTTCATGGACTGCATCATCTCGGCACCCTCGCCCTCCTGAGAAGCAGCGGCCTGGGGCATCAGCTTTAAGCTGAACCACTGGCTTAAGCCTGCCAGAACCGGAATGAGAAGCGCAATCACAATCCAAAGATAATTCCCCTCGGAAAAGCTCTCCTTGATGGTATACCAGGGAGAATTCACTATATTCAATCCCAGAAAATTATTGAAGCCGCTTAAGGTATGCTGAGTATTCTCAACTATGGTGCTTAAACCCGGAAACTGTGCCGCAATGCTGTCCCACTCTGCGGTAGTTGCCTTGTTAAGCACATCAATAATGGTATTCTCCAGGGTAAAATCACTCTTCTGGAAGGATGCCGCACTTTTCAAGCCCTTAATAAATTCACTTCCACCTGCAGTAGTTAACAAATTCGTAACCAGAGGGTAATAGGCCATCTTAATCTTGTCAATATAAGCAGGAATTGCATACACCACCGCATATACCGCAAGCAGAACCGGAAACTGAATCAGCATAGGCAGACAGGTGCCTGTTGGTGAAGTACCATACTTTGCATAGACTGCCTTCGTTTCATCCTGCATCTTCAGCATAGAGGCCTGATCCTGCTTTCCCTTATACTTCTTCTGTATGGCCTGAATCTCCGGGTTCATCCGCATAGACATCCTGGAAAACTTCTGCTGCTTATAGGTCAGCGGTATCATCAGCATATATACAATAATCGTAAATAGAACAATGGCAATGCCTACATTGGCAATTCCAATGGAATCCAGAAAATTAAAAATTGCATTGATAATCCAGCCTAGAATTCTTGCAATATCTCCCAGGAGAAATCTGGAATCCTGTGTTAATAACAAACCTGTCAATGGAAAAATCCTCCTTTAACCTTCGCCTTATGGTACTGGGTCATATCCTCCCTTAGAAAAAGGATTACATCGTAAAATCCTCCAGGCAGCCAGAATACTCCCTTTCACTGCCCCATACTTCTCAATAGCCTCAAGGCCATACTGGGAACAGCTTGGAATATAAGGACATCTGGTACTTTTCATCGGTGATAGATATTTCTGATAAAATTGAATCAATCTGATCAATATAGTTTTCATTCTTTTTTGATAACTCCCTGAAGCTTTCCCAAGTGAAGCAATGCGCTGCGAATCTCCTCAAAGCTCTTTCCCTTTGCATGAACTCTTGCGATGACTACCATGTCCAAACCACTATTGAACATGTCTTCCTGTAGTCTGTAGCTTTCCCGAACCAATCTTATAATTCTGTGTCTCACCACACTGTTGCCTACCTTCTTACTGACAGAAACTCCAAGACGGTTCACTGCAAGACCGTTTTCCCTCACATAGAGCACCAGATAACGGTTTGCACAGGATTTTCCTTCCTTATATATAAGCTGAAAATCCCGATTCTTTTTCAATGATTCCGAATGAGGATACTTCATATCTCCTCCGAACTAAGGAAATACCCTACAGGTATACCTATATGCACAAAAAAATGTGCAGACTAAGGAAAAAAGGCCACATAATGCGGCCTAGGCTGACAACTTCTTTCTTCCCTTTAATCTTCTTGCCGCTAACACCTTTCTGCCGCCGGCAGTACTCATTCTGGCTCTGAATCCATGAACTCTTGCTCTGGATTTCTTCTTTGGCTGAAATGTCATTTTCATCTTTCAAAACACCTCCTCTTCTAAAAAGCATTGTTTTAATTATATGCGGAAAAGCCTGTAAAGTCAAGCAATTTACTGGTTTTTTTCATATTTCAAATTTTAAGCCGTATCTTGTTGTAAAAAAAATTTTATCCACAAGATGTGGATAATTCGTGGATAATATGTGGATAAATGGAATTTTTCTTTTTTTCTTGATTCTAAAAAGTATTTGTTATATTATTAAATATAGGGTCATCTGCTTTTTTATACGGATTTCTTAAGGAGAAGTATACAATGGATTTAATTTTAGATAAATGGAATGACATTTTGGAGCACATTCGAAAGGAACACGAGCTTTCCGATGTATCCTTCGAGACATGGCTTCTTCCATTAAAGATACACAGCATTCAGGATCATACCATACGAATTATTGTCCCTGTGGATCAGATGGTTACCTATTTAAACTCCAAGTTTAAAATTCCCATCTATGTGGCAGTGGCGGAATTCACAGGGGAAAAGTATGATATTGAATTTATCACAGAGGAGGATGCCCATTTACTGGATCAGAATCAGACAAAGACTGCGTCCGTTGCTGCCAAAAAGCCTGTTCCTGTAAATGTTATCGCGGAAAATTCCAGTATCAATACGAAATACACCTTCGATACCTTCGTAGTAGGCAACAACAATAAGTTTGCTCACGCGGCATCTCTTGCGGTAGCCGAGACACCGGGTATTGTCTACAATCCCCTCTTTCTTCACGGAGGTGTGGGACTTGGTAAAACACATCTGATGCATGCTATCGCCAATCACATACTGAGCATCAATCCGAATATGAAGGTTCTCTATGTAACCAGTGAATACTTCACCAATGAACTGATTGAGACTCTGCGTGCCGGTGATCCCACAGGTATGACAAAGTTTCGGGAAAAGTATCGGAATATTGATGTGCTGCTCATTGACGACGTGCAGTTTATTATAGGAAAAGAAAGTACCCAGGAGGAATTCTTCCATACCTTCAATTCCCTCCATAATGCCAACAAGCAGATTATTATTTCTAGTGATCGTCCTCCAAAGGATATTGAGACCCTGGAGGAACGTCTTCGAACCCGCTTTGAATGTGGCTTAATCGCCGATATTTCTTCTCCTGATTTTGAGACGCGTATGGCAATTCTTCGAAAAAAGGAAGAGCTGGAGGGTTATCAGATTGATGATACCATTATTACCTACATAGCTACCAATGTAAAGTCCAATATTCGTGAGCTGGAGGGTGCCTTCAACCGACTGATTGCTCTCTCCACCCTGGAAAAACGTCCCATTGATATGGCATTGGCAGAGGAAGCCATCAAGGACATTATTTCTCCGGGAGAAAGCCGCAAGGTAACACCTGAGCTGATTATAGAAATTGTGGCAGAGCATTTTCATATGAGACCGGAGGACTTTAAGAGTAAAAAGAGAACTGCGGAAATTGTATATCCACGTCAGATTGCCATGTATCTCTGCCAGGATCACGGTACCTCCTTTAAAAGAATCGGAGAGCTCTTAGGAGGAAGGGATCACACCACAGTTATGCATGGAGTGGAAAAGATTGCGAATGAAATGAAAATCAATGATTCCACCTTTCATCTCATTCAAACTCTGCGGAAAAAGATTTATCCCAACTAAAAACTTATACCCATGTTTCTGTGGATAAGTATTGAATAACCAGGGTAAAACTTTTTCTCAATCAAAGGTATGTGTATAACCTCCCCGATTATCCCTGATGCCCTTGAGAGTTTTTCACATACTTGTCCTTCCTGAAAATCCTTTAATTTAAGGGTCTTCCAATGGTTTTCAACATATTCACAGCCCCTACTAAGAATACGACTGATTATTTTATTTATATATATATGAAAGGAGTTTTCCATACTATGAAATTTGTCTGTAAAAAAGCAGATTTACTCAAGGGTGTAAACATCGTATCAAAGGCAGTTCCATCCAAGACTACCATGTCTATTTTAGAATGTATATTAATTGATGCTTCTACTCAAAATATCAAGCTCACAGCCAATGATATGGAGCTGGGAATTGAAACAATCATTGAGGGAGATGTTCTTGAAAAGGGTATTGTGGCCATTGACGCAAAGATATTCTCTGAGATCGTTCGTAAGCTTCCTGATAATGATGTAGCCATTGAGACAGACGCCAACTTTCAAACAAAAATCACCTGTGAAAAGGCAAAATTTAATATCTCAGGAAAGTCAGGGGAGGACTTCTCCTATCTTCCTTATATTGAAAAGGAGGGCTATGTCTCCGTCTCCCAGTTTAGCCTCAAGGAGGTTATCAAGCAGACCATCTTCTCCATCTCAGATAATGAGAATAATAAGATGATGACCGGCGAGCTCTTTGAGCTGAAGGATCAGAATCTGAAGGTAGTATCTTTAGATGGACACAGAGTTTCCATTCGCAACCTGGAGCTTAAGGAAAGCTATGATCCCAAAAAGGCGATTGTTCCGGGAAAAACTCTTCTGGAGATCAGCAAGATTCTCTCCGGAGAGATAGATTCCTTTGTACATATTTATTTTACAAAAAATCATATTGTCTTTGAATTTGATGATACGGTAGTTGTTTCCCGTCTCATTGAGGGAGAGTATTTCCGGATTGAGCAAATGCTGTCCAGCGATTATGAGACAAAGGTAAATATCAATAAAAAAGAGCTTTTGAATTGTATTGATCGCGCTACTCTTCTGATCAAGGAGGGAGATAAAAAGCCGATTATTATTCAGGTAAATGACGGGGAGATGCATCTTAGGATTACCTCCGGCCTGGGCTCCATGAATGAGGAGATTGTAATTGAAAAAGAGGGAAAGGATATTTTAATTGGATTTAATCCCAAGTTTTTGATCGATGCTCTTCGTGTGATTGATGATGAGATGGTAACTCTCTATATGGTCAATCCTAAGGCTCCCTGCTTTATCCGGGATGAACAGGAATCTTATATTTATCTGATTCTGCCTGTGAATTTTAACAATGCGGTAAATTAAAGGACGGGAAGGCATATGGAGACAATTCAGATTCGGGATGCATTTATTAAGCTGGGGCAGGCTATGAAATTGGCCGGATTGGTGGATTCAGGCGTAGATGCAAAGCTTGTCATTCAGGATGGTCAGGTAAGGGTAAATGGAGAAATCGAGTATCAGAGAGGAAAAAAGCTTCATCCCGGCGACGTGTTTTCTTATGATGGACAGGATGTTAAGGTAGTATGATCATAAAATCCATAGAGCTTAAAAATTTCCGTAATTATCGGGAGCTAAAGCTTATCTTCGATGAAAAGACCAATATTTTCTACGGAGATAACGCTCAGGGAAAGACAAATATCTTAGAAGCTGTTTATTTAAGCGGAACAACAAAGTCCCACAAGGGAAGCCGGGATCGGGATATGATCCTCTTTGGCGAGCAGGAGGGTCACCTTCGGACTCTGGTGCAAAAGGGCTCGATGGATTACCGTATTGACATCCATTTAAAGAAAAATAAAACCAAAGGAATTGCAGTAAACGGCGTTCCTATCAGGAAGGCCGGAGATTTGTTTGGAATTGCCAATTTTGTTTTTTTCTCTCCGGAGGATCTAGGTATCATTAAGCAGGGACCTGGGGAGAGAAGAAGATTTCTTGATTTGGAATTGTGCCAGCTTGACAGAGTTTATCTTCACAATCTGGTCAGCTATAATCATATTGTAGTTCAAAGAAATAAGCTTTTAAAGGATCTGCCCTTTCGAAAGGACCTGGAGGATACTCTGGATATCTGGGATATGCAGCTGGCAGAGTACGGAGAAAAAATTATCACCGGCCGGGAAGCATTTATAAATGGCCTAGGTGAAATTCTTTCGGAAATTCACAGAAATCTTACGGGAGGCCGGGAAGAGCTTCAAATCTTTTACGAAAAAAATGTGTCACCTCAAGATCTTTATGATTCCATCCGCAAAAACAGAGAACGGGATCTGAGGATGAAGACCTCCACGGTAGGTCCTCATCGGGATGATCTGCGATTTGTGGCAGATGAGGTGGATATTCGAAAATTTGGGTCTCAGGGACAGCAGAGGACAGCTGCGCTATCACTGAAATTATCGGAAATAGAGCTGGTAAAAAGGATGATTCACGATACACCCGTATTATTATTGGATGATGTATTGTCTGAACTGGATCATAACAGGCAAAACTATCTATTGAACAGCATTCATGATATTCAGACTATGATTACTTGTACAGGTCTGGACGAATTTGTAAATCATAGATTTGCCATCAATAAGGTTTTTCGAGTGATAGAGGGTGCTGTGTGGAATGAAAACTAACGTTGTCGCGCAGCGACTATAATAGGAGGTATATATGAGTACAGAGTATGGTGCGGATCAAATACAGATTCTGGAAGGGCTGGAGGCAGTCCGCAAAAGACCTGGTATGTATATCGGAAGCACCTCTGCAAGAGGACTTCATCATCTGGTATATGAGATTGTGGATAATTCCGTAGACGAGGCCCTGGCAGGGTTTTGTAAAAATATCGATGTGTCCATCAATGAAGACAATTCTATCACAGTAATAGATGACGGCCGGGGAATTCCTGTGGGAATCAATCACAAGGCTGGTATTCCTGCAGTGGAGGTAGTATTCACGATCCTTCATGCGGGAGGAAAATTTGGCGGAGGAGGATACAAGGTATCCGGAGGACTTCACGGAGTAGGTGCCTCTGTGGTAAATGCGCTCTCTGAGTGGCTGGAGGTTACCATTTACAGTGAAGGAAAAGTCTACCGCCAGCGTTACGAGCGGGGCCATGCGATTTATAAATTAAAGGAAATCGGAATCTGTGCTCCAGAGAAAACAGGCACTACTGTGGTATTTCTGCCGGATAAAGAGATCTTTGAGGAAACGGTTTTTGATTATGATACCTTGAAGGTACGTCTTCGTGAGATGGCCTTTCTCACAAAGGGCTTGAATATCATTCTTCGGGATAAGAGAGAGGAGAAGGAGGTTGTAAAGGAATTCTGCTATGAAGGAGGAATCCGTCAGTTTGTGGAATACCTGAACCGCTCCAAAACCAGTCTTTACGATCCCATCATTTACTGTGAGGGAATGGTCAACGATGTGTATGTAGAGGTTTCCATGCAGCACAACGATTCCTACACAGAGAACTGCTACAGCTTTGTGAACAACATCAATACGCCGGAGGGTGGAACCCATTTAACCGGCTTTAAAAATGCACTTACAAAAACCTTCAATGACTATGCCAGAAAAAATAAGCTTCTAAAGGACAATGAGCCCTCCTTAAGCGGTGAGGACATTCGTGAAGGGCTCACTGCTATCATCAGTATCAAGGTTGCGGAGCCTCAGTTTGAGGGCCAGACTAAGCAGAAGCTTGGAAACAGTGAGGCCAGAGGCGCTGTGGATAATGTAGTGTCCGAGCAGCTGATGATTTTCCTGGAGCAGAATCCGGCTATTGCCAAGGTAATACTGGAAAAATCCATTTTGGCTCAGAGAGCCAGGGACGCTGCCCGGAAGGCCCGTGATCTGACCCGAAGAAAAACGGCTCTGGACGGAATGGCTCTTCCTGGAAAGCTGGCGGACTGTTCTGACAAAAATCCGGAAAATTGTGAGATTTACATTGTGGAGGGAGATTCCGCTGGAGGATCTGCCAAGACAGCCCGTTCCAGGGCTACACAGGCCATTCTTCCCCTGCGCGGTAAGATTCTCAATGTGGAGAAGGCAAGACTGGATAAGATCTATGCCAATGCGGAGATCAAGGCTATGATCACTGCTTTTGGAACAGGAATTCATGAGGATTTTGATATCACCAAGCTCCGCTATCACAAGATTATACTGATGACCGATGCGGATGTGGACGGTGCCCATATCAGTACCCTGCTTCTGACCTTTATCTACCGGTTTATGCCGGATCTCATCAAGGAGGGCTACGTGTATCTGGCACAGCCGCCTCTCTATAAGCTGGAGAAGAACAAAAAGGTATGGTACGCCTACAGTGACGAGGAATTGAATCAGATACTTACGGAGGTAGGCCGGGATCAGAGTAATAAGATTCAGCGCTACAAGGGTCTGGGAGAGATGGATGCAGACCAGCTCTGGGAGACCACCATGGACCCGGAGCACAGAATTCTAAAGCGCGTGATCATTGACGATACAAATTCCGCTGAGATTGATTTGACCTTTACCACTCTCATGGGAGATAAGGTAGAGCCAAGACGGGAATTCATCGAGACCAATGCAAAGTATGTGAAAAATTTGGATATTTAAAAACTGGAAACAGTAATATCCCTCTCAGTGCACAAATCGATTTACAGACACATGTTCTTGTGGCTGTAAATTGATTTCACAAAGGTGTACTGTGAGGGATATTACGGAACTAGAATAGGAGAATAGAATGGAAGACAATATCTTTGATAAGGTCCATGAGGTAGATCTGAAAAAGACCATGGAAGATTCCTATATTGATTATGCCATGAGTGTAATCGCGGCCAGGGCGCTGCCGGATGTAAGGGATGGCTTAAAGCCCGTACAGCGCCGGGTTCTGTATTCCATGATTGAGCTGAACAACGGTCCGGATAAGCCCCATCGTAAGTGTGCCCGTATCGTCGGTGATACCATGGGTAAATATCATCCCCACGGAGGCAGCTCTATCTACGGAGCTCTGGTAAATATGGCCCAGGAATGGTCCACCCGTTACCCTCTGGTAGACGGCCACGGCAACTTTGGATCTGTGGACGGGGACGGCGCAGCAGCCATGCGTTACACAGAGGCCCGTCTAAGCAAGATTTCTATGGAAATGCTGGCGGATATCAATAAGGATACGGTAGACTTTGTTCCCAACTTTGACGAGACGGAAAAGGAGCCCTCCGTATTGCCCTCCCGGTATCCAAACCTTCTGGTAAACGGGACCACAGGTATTGCTGTGGGCATGGCTACCAATATTCCTCCTCATAATCTGAGGGAGGTTATTAAGGCAGTTGTAAAGCTTATTGACAACCGGGTTTTAGAGGATCGGGATACGGAGATCGAAGAGATTTTGAAGATCATCAAGGGACCGGACTTCCCCACAGGAGCGGAGATCCTGGGTACCAGAGGTATCGAGGAGGCTTACCGAACCGGTCGGGGTAAGATTCGTGTCCGCGCCGTAACCAATATTGAGGCAATGGCTAACGGGAAGAGCCGAATTGTAGTTACAGAGCTTCCCTATATGGTAAATAAGGCCCGTCTTATTGAAAAGATAGCGGATCTGGTAAAGGAAAAGCGCATTGATGGCATCACCTACATTGGTGATGAATCCAGCCGTGAGGGAATGCGGATCAATATCGAGCTTCGCAAGGATGCCAATGCCAACGTAATACTCAACCAGCTCTATAAGCATACCCAGCTCCAGGATACCTTCGGGGTCAATATGCTGTCTCTGGTGAACAATCAGCCCAAGACCTTAAATCTGCTGGATATGCTGAAATATTACCTTCTCCACCAGGAGGATGTGGTCACCCGCCGGACAAAATATGAACTGAATAAGGCGGAGGAGCGGGCTCATATTTTAAAGGGCTTGTTGATTGCTCTGGATCACATTGATGAGGTAATTAAGATTATTCGAGGCTCCCGATCCACACAGATTGCCAAGGAAGGTCTGATGGAGCGGTTTGCTCTGGATGATGTACAGGCCCAGGCTATTGTGGATATGCGTCTGAGAGCTCTCACCGGATTGGAGCGGGAGAAGCTTGAGGCAGAATATCAGAATCTCATGGAGCAGATTGATTACTTAAAGGGAATTTTGGCTGATGAGAAGAAGCTTTTGGGTGTGATCAAGGAGGAAATTCTCATTATCTCTGAAAAATATGGGGATGAGAGAAGGACCCACATTGGCTATGATGAGTTTGATTTGTCCATGGAGGACCTGATCCCGGAGGAGGATGCCGTGATCACCATGACAAATCTGGGCTACATCAAGCGGATGACCACAGATAACTTCAAGAGTCAGAACCGCGGAGGAAAGGGCATCAAGGGTATGCAGACCATCAATGAGGACTACATTGAGGATCTGATGATGACCACTACCCACCACTATCTCATGTTCTTCACCAATACGGGTAAGGTATACCGCCTGAAGGCGTATGAGATTCCCGAAGCCAGCAGAACCTCCAGGGGAACAGCCATTATTAACCTGCTGCAGCTTCAGCCGGGAGAGAAGATTACGGCAGTGATTCCCATTAAGGATTACAATGAGGGCAAGTATTTATTTATGGCAACCAAGAATGGTCTAGTCAAGAAAACCTCCATTCTGGATTACGCCAATGTGCGAAAAACCGGCCTCTTGGCTATTAACCTGCGAGACGGGGATGAGCTGATAGAGGTAAAATATACGGACAATGAGCAGGATGTGCTTCTTATTACGAAATTTGGTATGTGTATCCGCTTCCACGAGACAGACGTGAGACCTACGGGCCGTACCTCTATGGGTGTCATCGGTATGAATCTGACCGATCAGGATGAGGTCGTTGCCATGCAGGTACACACCCAGGGAGAATACCTACTGGTTGTATCGGAAAAGGGACTTGGTAAGCGCACTAATATGGAGGAATTCAACGCTCAGAACCGGGGCGGCAAGGGAATTAAGTGTTATAAGATCACGGAGAAAACAGGCTATGTGATTGGTGCAAAGGCTGTGAATGAGGAAAACGAAGTCATGCTCATCACTACAGAGGGAATCATTATTCGCATCCCCTGCAACGGAATCTCCATTGTGGGAAGAATTGCCTCCGGGGTAAAGCTGATGAATGTGGATTCTGAGAATGTAACAGTGGCCAGCATTGCAAAGGTTCGCGGCCAGGAGGATACAGGGGAGGAGACTTCGGATCAGGAGGAAGACACAGATTCGGAAGCAGATAATCCTGGTAAGACTGGGGAGGACCCAATAGATACAGAATAGGTTTATCGAAATTCAATAAATAAATATTGATTCGTAAAAAGGTATATGGTAAGATGCAGTTATCAGTGAAAGCTTGATAGCTGCATCTTATTTACTTTAAAGCAGCCTTTCAGAAATAGAGAATTTTGTGATGAAAAGGTGTATACAAACAGGAAAGGGAATAGCGTTATGGATCATAAAAATCAGCTTAATGTGACAAAGATAACAAAGGGAATCTTAGATTTTATGTTTTATGCAGGAATTCTGGTGTGTCTTACACTTCCTGTCTCTCTGCGGTTTGTGGGAGCCTATTTTCCTCACTATGCCATATTTTATATTCCCATGCTGATTCTTTTTTTGATTTCGGGGATCTTTGCGATTCTGATTATTTGGGAATTGCGGTCCATGTTCCGCACAGTTTTGAATGGAGACTGCTTTGTAAAGGAAAATGTGCGGAGCTTAAAGAGAATGGGAAATGACAGCTTCTGCATTGCGGCCGTAAGCGCAGTTCGGCTGCTGATCGTGATTACACCTGCAACCCTGGTGATTATTCTGGTATTTATCATTGCCGGCCTGTTCAGCAAGGTACTCTCCAATGTGTTTGATCAGGCCGTTACCTATAAGCTGGAAAATGATCTGACCATATGAGGAAAAATCATTTGGAAATCGAATGGGAGCAGAAAGGAGCGGCGTATGTCGATTGTGATAAATCTGGATGTGATGATGGCAAAGAGAAAAATCGGTCTCACTGAGCTTGCCAGAGAGGTTGATATCACCATGGCAAATCTGTCTATTTTAAAAAATAATAAGGCAAAGGCTGTGCGGTTTACAACCTTGAATGCAATCTGTAAGGCTCTGGACTGTCAGCCGGGAGATATCCTGGAATATGTGCCAGAGGAAAAGGGAATTCAGATAAGCGAGAAGGGAATCTGAGAAATGAACAGGTGACAAATAGGAAAAACTATACTATAATGACTTTGGATTCCTGTGGGAATTCGAAGTATTTTTACAGAAGCCTGGACTTGGAGTATTGAATGATAGAACGGATATTAAGGATAGGAAAACAGATAGTGCTTTGGTTTTCAGTGCTTTTTGTAGGCTTTCTTTGTCAGGTTAGCCTGATTAGCACTGCTTATTTTAATACGGAGACATCACTGGCAGAGCATCCTCAATACCGTATGGATAGTTTGGTTTACAACATTCTTTTTTTTGCCGTATTCTATCTTCTTTTATTTATGGTGAGCCGAAGGGTCCGTGTAAGGCAGATCCCCATGAAAGCCCTTCTTATTTTTTCCGTAGGCTTTGTGATTGCGGTAAGCTTGATTTGGGTGAAAATCAGCTACACTTACCCGGAGGCGGATCAAAAGGCAGTTTCCTGGGTAGCCTGGTTAATGTCCCAGGATAATTTTCTGTTTTTTGAGCATGGAAAATATATGCAGATTTATCCCAACCAGCTGGGTCTGGCGGCTATTTTGGAGGGACTCTACCGGCTGGCGGGGGAGGAAAATCAGAAGCTTTTTATGTATATAACGGCATTGTCTAACGGAGCGGTGGTGTACCTTTTGTACCAGATAACGGATCGCTTATTTGGCAGCAAAAGGGTCAATTGTCTGGTACTGCTTCTTTCCATGGGCTGTATTCAGATTATGCTGTACACCACATTTCTCTATGGAATTATGCTGGGACTTGCCCTTGCCCTTGGAGCATTTTTAAGCCTGCTTTACTTTCTTAAGGAGCGCTCCAAAAAGAAAAGAGTATGCTTGTGCCTGCTGTCAGCCATATTGATAGGAGCAGCTGTTTTAGTAAAAAATAATTACAGTATTTTTCTGGTAGCTATGGTGCTTCTGCTTCTCTACAAGGCCCTGGAGAAAAGAAGCTGGCAGTCTGTTTTGGGTGCCGCAGTGCTGGTATTGGTTACCTCCCTCATGGGAAGGGGCCTCACCTCCTTCTATGAGGCTCGATCCGGTATTCCCATCAGCAGCGGAATGCCCAAGTCTCTCTGGGTTGCCATGGGAATGCAGGAGGGAGAGCGGGCGGAAGGCTGGTACAATGAATTTAATTACAATACCTTTTTGGAGACGGACTGCGATCCGGTAATCAGTGATGATATCGCAAAGGAATCCATCCGAAATTCCCTGAAAGGATTTGCAGATGACCCGGCTTATGCCCTTTCCTTTTATTATAAAAAGATAGTTTCTCAGTGGAATGAGCCTACCTATGCGGCCCTGTGGGTCAATCAATTTCACAGCGGGAATTTTTCCAGAATTGTGCAGAGTATCTATGATGGCAAGCTGTACCAGGTGCTTCATGAATATATGAATTTATATCAAAGCCTGATTTTTGCAGCCGTTTTGACCTGTCTTTTGGCACGTAGAAGGGAATGGAAGCCGGAACAGCTCTTCCTTGCTCTTGTTATCCTGGGGGGCTTTGCCTTTCATACCCTTTGGGAAGCAAAGTCACAGTACATTTTTCCCTATTTTGTTATTTTACTTCCCTATGGGGCGGCAGGAATCTCGGACAGCCTTGATAAAATATGGCTGGAATGGGGAAAGCTTCGTAATATCAAGGAGTAATACCAGAGAGAGGATGTAACATGAAACAAAGGATATCTCAACGAATCAGTATGCTGTCAGCCCTGTTGGCTTTGCCTGCCACAGCTCTTTTTGCGTGGCTGGTGATGAGTGTGCTTTATGAAAAAATGCCCTGGTATGAGGAGTTTGTAACAGGCTATACCTCCTGGACCGCCTACTACAAATCCGGTGATATGACACTGTCCTATCTGGTCATTGGCGGGGTACTTGGATTTTATATCTTGTTTTTGGCAATATTTTATATTCTCTCAAAAAAGATACCTTGGCTGGGCAGAGACCTGGATGTAAGGCTGGAATATAAGCCGGAATGGAATAAGCGCTGTGAGTTAGTGGAAAAAAGCTGCTTTTTCTTTCTGTTTACACAGTTTACCATAGCCTCTGTGCTGAGAAGTGTGGATTTTCTGATTCCAGGGGGTGTGTCGATCCTTCGAGCCTGTTTTCATCCCATACAGGGGATTGGAGCGGCAGCGGCATTGCTGTTTTTATACGGGTATGTGAGACAGAAAAATGAACGGAGGATGAAAAGGGCTCTGGAGCTTAGCCAACTGCTTCTCCCCGTTTGTTTTTGGTGTATTTCCCATTATGAATATCTGTGGGATGGAAGGGTGATTACCCAATATGATTCCATAAAAATGAAGACAGCTATGGGAATTCTGACCATTGCTCTGATCGGTTATAATGTATACCGCAGTTTTTGGAGGGATCGGAAAAAGGAAACAGGGACCATTTATATCAGCAGCTTTCTTTCTCTGGCTGTCTATGCGTCCTATGTGCTTCCAAGAGGAACTATATCCGGTACGCCTCTGGAAATGTACCATTATGGAGAATTTTCCGGCCCCCTCCATCAGCTTTTGAATTTTGGAACAGTTCCCTATCTGGACACGATGCCTATTCACGGGGTCTGTGACTATATCCAGGCGGGAGTCTGGTATACTCTGTTTGACGGAACCTATGCCTCTTTTGAGGCGGCTATGGTGATTGGTTGTGTGCTGATCGCCGTAATCACGGCTGCCATTACTTATTATTGTGTGGAAAATAAGCTGGCGGGACTGCTTTGTATTCTGCTGTTTTCCCTGTTTGGAGATCAGTACTATTATACCAGGTGGGCCTTTGTTCTTCCCTTTATCTTAATTCTGTTTTCCAAAAAAGTGCGGGAAGATTTTTCCAGGCTTTTATGGTGCTGGACCTTTATCTCCATTTTGTCTATTGCCTGGAATCCGTCCATAGGAGGGGCCTGCGCTTTGGCGGCTCTGCCTATGATACTTTATGAGGGGATTCACGAAAAGGGTTGGAGAGTTTTCTTAAGTCTGGGGAAAAAAGAGGGACGGAGGAAGCTTCTGCCCTGGTATATACCTCTTTTTGTGCTGGGAATCTGTTTTATCCCCATGTTTTTCGCAATTCTCCGCTATATTGTGGAAAACTCCGCCGCAATTTTGGAAACCACGGGGGATATTCTCATGGAGGAGCTGACCTCGCCCTATGTGTGGTATGCTACCTTCGGCTTTGCCTTTGCACTTTTGGGTGTCTGTTATTTTCTTGTTGGGAAAAAGGGAGAGGAAAAAAAGCTGGCAATCTACGCCTTGAGCTTTCTCGTTTTGTTTAACGGGATTATTGTAAAATATACCTTTATCCGTACCCAGTTCGGGGAACGGGGAATTATCGTAACGGCAGTGAGCAGCCTTTTTTTGGTGCTTATGATTTTTCTGCCCTATTTAAGAGAGCATCGCTCTGCCAGTACCGCTCTTTTGACCGCTTTTCTGTTTGGCTGTGTAGTGTGGGCAAAGGGGGCCAACCTGATTCAGCTTCCGGGCAGGATCTTTGAACAGGATGAGATTTCAGAAGCTTATGTGTATGCTTCCGTGGAGGAAACAAAAATTCCAGGACTTGGGGATATCTATATTACGGAGGAGCAAAAGGAAGAGCTGATGAATCTCAATGAGCTTGCCAACGGACTCTGCGGGAAGGGATATCAGTTTGTAGATATGACCAATCAGCTTGCTCACTACAATATTTTGAATAAAAAGGTCCTTCTGCCCTTCAGCAGTACCTACAATACTAACAATCGGGTCATGCAGACCAGAGCGATAGAGGTGCTGGAGGAATTAAAACCGGAGGTGATTGCCGTGTGGCCGGCTTGGGAGCATGATTCCGGCTCCCTAAGCACGCGAAATTATTACCTTTATCAATACCTGGCAAGAAATTATGCTCCCTGTAAGTATAAAAATATTATCTTTCTCACCAATCAGGAGGAAATTATCGGGCAGTACGAGCCGGCCTATGAAGAGCTGGGCAAAATTATGCATATTGAGCGACTGAAAATGCTGCCGGCCGCGTGGGGCAATGAATATCTGGAGGAAAAAGAGACAATAGATATTCAGGTTCCTTATAGCCTGGTGGATTCCAACACGGAGGAGCTGGGGGAAAATCTCTACCGCATGACAGGGGAAGAAAATTATTTTATGTATACCTTTGATGAGAAGGTCTGGGGTTCTCAGATTCCATTTTTAAGGATCTGTGTCCGGGAGCCGGATAATTCCGGTGGGGATCTTCATTTTGAGGGTGTCGTTTACTTTATGGATGAGGGGAAGGGTCTCAAAGAGGGCCATCGCTTTATTTATGATGGGGGAGAGGGGGAATTTTTGATTCCTCTGACTACCAGTCCTTACTGGAGCTATTCCCGGAAGCTTGAGACCTTTATGGTGGATTTTGTAAGCGGAAGTCTGAATGGCCGGGAGCTTGAGATACGGCTGGAATTTGAGACCTTCCGTGAGGAAGAATAAATTTTGCCCCGCAAGGGGAGTATTTGAGATAAATGAGATGAGAGAGGCAGCAGGATGAAACGGATTCTTTTGATGGTACTGTACAATCTTCCCTTTGTACCCTGGTGGTGGTATCAGCTTTGCTCCTATGCAAAGCACACGGATGAAATTCCGGCGGAGAAAAAATATGCTCTTTTAAAAAAAATCACGGTCCATGCCAATAAGGGAGGCCGGGTCAAGATAGAGGTTCATGGTAAGGAACATATTCCTTCCCAAAAGGGATTTATTTTCTTCCCCAATCATCAGGGCCTCTTTGATGTGCTGTCCATCATTGAAGCCTGTGATGTGCCCTTTTCCGTAGTAGCCAAGATTGAGGTAAAGGATATTCTGTTTCTAAAGCAGGTATTTGCTATTTTAAAGGCAAAGTTCATGGATCGGGATAATGTACGCCAGTCTCTCAAGATTATCCAGGAGGTAACGGAGGAGGTAAAGAGTGGAAAGAATTATTTGATTTTTCCCGAGGGAACCCGCTCAAAGAAGGGAAATGAGGTGGGGAAATTTAAAGGAGGAAGCTTCAAAAGCGCCATGAATGCCAAATGTCCCATTGTACCGGTGGCCATGCTGAATTCCTATCAGGCATTTGATACCAACAGTATCCGGCCGGTGACAGTGCAGGTTCATTTTTTAAAGCCGATACCCTATGAGGAGTATCAGGGAATGAAGTCTACGGAAATTGCGAAGCTGGTTCGGGGACAGATTGTGGAAACCATAGAAAAGAGTTTAAAAAATGATTGACAGGCATGGGAAGAAATGCTATGTTTTAATTGCCTATACGACTGACGGAGGTGGAAGTAACCACAGGGAGTATAGGGAGTAGGAAGCCGACCGTCTGGGCATTGATCGCTTGGACTGCGGCTTTTTGTTTTATGAGCAGCATGGAGATAAAAATAGAGAGAGGAGAACAGACATGGAAATGATTTCACTGGCACAGACCCTTCGGGAGAATTCCTACCCGGGACGGGGCATTGTCATCGGCAGATCCGAGGATGGAAAAAAGGCGGTGGCCGCTTACTTTATTATGGGAAGAAGTGAGAACAGCAGAAACCGGATATTTGTGGAGGAGGGCGAGGGAATCCGCACCCAGGCCTTTGATCCCTCAAAGCTTACGGACCCCAGCCTGATCATCTACGCGCCGGTGCGGGTTCTGGGCAATAAGACGATTGTAACTAACGGGGATCAGACGGATACCATCTATGAGTGCATGGAGAAGGGACAGACCTTTGAGCAGGCCCTGCGCACCCGGGAATTTGAGCCGGACGGCCCCAATTATACACCGCGGATTTCTGGAATTCTGGAGATTGGGGACGGACATTTTGATTATTCCATGTCTATTTTAAAAAGTGATAACGGAGATCCCTCTTCCTGTAACCGCTATACATTCTCCTATGAGAACTGTCCGGCAGGGGAAGGGCACTTCATTCATACTTATCAGTGTGACGGGAATCCCCTTCCAAGCTTTGAGGGTGAGCCCAAGCTTGTGGCAATTCCCAGTGATATGGAGAAGTTTAGCAATATGCTGTGGCTGAATCTCAATGAGGACAATAAGGTGTCTCTCTTTGTGCGGTATATTGACATTGAGACCGGAAAGTATGAGACACGGATTGTAAATAAGAATGAATAACTTAAAAATTTTGTGACTTCACCCTTTAGTGCTGTCGCGCAGCGACTGGAATAGGAGAATATGCAATGAAAGAATTAGAATTAAAATACGGATGTAACCCCAATCAGAAGCCCTCGAAAATCTATGTGGCAAATGGAGAGGAGCTTCCCATCACGGTTCTCTGCGGAAAGCCGGGCTATATCAATTTTCTGGATGCCTTCAACGGATGGCAGCTGGTAAAGGAGCTCAAGGAGGCCACAGGGCTTCCGGCCGCCACCTCCTTTAAGCATGTATCCCCGGCAGGAGCGGCCGTAGGCCTTCCTCTGGATGATACCTTGAAGAAGATCTACTGGGTAGATGACATGGGAGAGCTTTCTCCCTTGGCCTGTGCCTATGCAAGAGCCAGAGGCGCTGACAGAATGTCCTCCTTTGGTGACTTTATTGCCCTGTCCGATGTCTGCGATAAGGACACGGCTTCCATTATCAAGAGGGAGGTTTCCGACGGCGTAATTGCTCCGGGCTATACGGAGGAAGCGTTGGAGATTTTAAGAGCAAAGAAAAAAGGAAATTATAATGTGATTCAAATTGATCCCGATTACCGTCCGGCACCGCTGGAGCACAAGGAGGTCTATGGAATCACCTTTGAGCAGGGCCGTCAGGAGCTTCCCATCAATGATGAGCTTCTCTCTAAGATTGTGACAAAAAATCAGGAGCTGACAGACGCGGCGAAAATGGACCTGAAAATCTCTCTCATTACCTTAAAGTATACCCAGTCCAATTCCGTATGCTTTGTAAAGGGCGGACAGGCAATTGGAATCGGCGCCGGCCAGCAGTCCCGTGTTCACTGCACCAGATTGGCAGGACAGAAGGCGGACAATTGGTTTCTGCGTCAGAGCCCCAAGGTATTGGGTCTTAAGTTTGTAGACGGCATCGGCCGGGCAGACCGGGACAACGCCATTGATGTGTATATTGGAAATGAGTATATGGATGTTTTGGCAGAGGGCGCTTGGCAGAGAATTTTCAAGGTGAAGCCGGAGGTATTCACGGAGGAGGAAAAGCGGGCATGGCTTGATCAGATGGCGGAGGTAACCGTTGGCTCCGACGCCTTCTTCCCCTTCAGCGACAACATTGAGCGGGCAAAGAAGAGCGGTGTGAAGTACATTGCGCAGCCGGGAGGGTCCGTGAGGGATGATCTGGTGATTGAGACATGTGATAAGTATGGGATGGTGATGGCTTTTACGGGGATACGGTTGTTTCACCACTAAAAAATTGAGAATCATAATAAAAAGGGCGCCATCGGGCGTCTTTTTTATCTATGACAAGTTAGATATAGATACATCCGGTACTACTCATATCATCCATATTGGAAGTACTCCTATTGCGGGAACATTAGATAACTTTTCTAACAAACCCGCCTTTGGATTAGAAGCAATTACAACCTTGGATTATGTGGCGGATAATATGTTAAAAGGAACCGGGAATGAAGAAGAGATAAGCTGCAAATGCTCAGAGGTGCCTGTGGCATCTCTCTCTTTTTACATCATCAAAAAGAATCCCAAAGAAAGGATTTCTATATCTGGTTATTCACCGGCAGCGAAAAATACCGCGTAGGCAGCTGCAGCATTTGCTCCATAGCAAAAGCCGCAGCTCCCAGAAGAGCCAGGTTCCGCTCCTCGGAGAGCAGGCGAATCTCGGGAATTGTTGCGTAGCTTGACTGCCGTTTCTCTAAGCTCTCCTTAAGGCTGTTTAACAGCGTGGAGCCGGCCTTGCTTATGGCGCCACTGATAATGATCATATCCGGATGGAAAATATGCAACAGGGAAAGAATTCCATGTCCCAGTGTGCGTCCGCACTCCGTGAGCAGCTCCGTGGCATAGGAATCCCCCTCCTTTGACGCCTGAATAATCGCCTGATAGGTAATGCTCGGAATGCTGTTTAAGATGCTGTCCGGATGCTCGGAAAGCCGTTCCGCCGCAATCTCTTCCAGGGCCCGGCCGCTGCAGTAAGCATTGAGGCAGCCGTTGCTGCCGCAGTAGGGACAGGGCCGTCCGTGATAGTCAACGGTGATATGGCCAGACTCGGAGGAACAGCTGCTGCTAGCATAGATATTGCGTCCGTCCGTCAGACCCACGCCGACGCCCGTATCCGTAAGAAAATTCATAATTACAAGATCCGAGCTTCTGTCCGTCCGGAACCACCAGTAAGCCAGTGCTCCCACATCCGCGTCATGTTCCATAAAGATAGGCAGATCCGTAAACTGAGACAGCTTTTCCTTAAAGGGGTAGTAGGAGCGCTTGGCCGGATCCTTCTCAAAGGGAGGCACCATAATGCATCCGGTATTGCGAAAATAGGGGCCGGGCACAGATACGCCGATAGAGACAATCTCCGGATACATCCGGCAGAAATCCTGGATATATCTTCCGGCCGTCTCCACGACCTCCTCAATATTCCGTGTGGAAATATAGAGGAAGGGAATGGATACCAGATCCCCAAAAAAATTGCCGTGAAAATCGCAGGCCTGCAGCTCCAGGCGGTTCCAGAAGAGATTGACTGCCAGAACCTTGAATTTATCATAACAAAAAGAAAGGCCGATGGAACGCCGCCCCTTTTTTCTCTCAATAAAATCCGTTTCATAAATAATGCCGGCGTCCAGAAGCGAGTGGATAATCTTGGTGATGGACGCCAGGGTAAGCCCGGTGGCCGCCCCCAGATCCGTTCTGGAACAGCCGGAATGATCCATCAGATAATACAGCACCTCCGAACGGTTGGAATCCAACAGATCCGTTAAATTTTTTCCCTTTTTCACAATAATTTCTCCATAAGATGTATTGAATTAATTATAAGAAAGAAATGAGAGCTTGTCAAATATATATGAATAAAACGGACGTTTATGACAACCGGTTCCGGGAACAGCGCCGTAAATGGAAAAATCCGCAGCTTAACACAGTTAATTGATAAGATGGTGAAAGACGCTGCCATAAAAGGATTTGACGAAAGATGGAGAAAAAACAGGCTTAAACCACAAAAAACAGGTCAAAAAACATAGAACATAGGTGAAAATGACGGAATGATAAATACAAATTTTATGGGACACAGGCAAAAATGTATTGACAGATATACTTAACAGTGTTAAAATAACCCTGTCGAGCATAGAAATGCCGAAAAATTTTAAGGAGGATATTAGTTATGAAACAGAAGTTAGTAGCTGTAATGCTGACACTGGCAATGACAGCAGCACTTGCCGCATGTGGCTCCAAGGCAGAGGCACCGGCAGAAGCACCCGCTGAGACAGAAGCACCTGCAGAGGCAGAGGCACCGGAAGCAGAAGCTCCCGAGGCAGAGGAGCCGGCAGCAGGCGGCGCAGACTTAGCAAGTCTGAAATTTGGTTTTGTAGTTGGATCCTTTGAGCATACTTTCTATCAGCTCATCGGCGAGGGTATTGAGGCTGAGTGTAAGACCCAGGGACTGGCTGACGATCAGTTCTCCGTACTGGATGCAAGCCTTGACCCGGTAATCGCAACCAGCAAGGTTGAGACCCTTACCGCAGACGGCTGCAACGCAATTGCTCTTGCATGTAACGATGCCGCAGGCGTTAAGCCCGCCATCGAGAACGCCGACAAGGACGGCGTAGCAATGTTCACCTTCGACTGTACATCCGAGTCTGACGCTATCAACTGCTTCGTTGGTACCGACAACTACCAGGGCGGCGTTCTTGGCGGACAGGAGCTTCTTCGTCTGTCTGAGGAAGGCGACACCGTAGCAATCATCGGATATCCCACCGCTTCTTCCTGTCTTGACAGAGAGAATGGCGCCATTGATACCGTAGGCGATCAGAGAAATCTGCTGACCGGCTATGACTACAAGGGAGACGCGAACGAGGCTCAGAAGATTATGGAGAATATCCTTACCACCAATCCGGAGTGCAAGGCCGTATTCTGTGTAGGTGACCCGGCAGCAACCGGCGCTCTTGCTTCCATCAAGGCAGCAGGTTCCAACTGTGTGATCATCGGCTTTGACGGCAATCCGGAAGCAAAGGAAGCTATCCTGGATGCTGAGAACGGAAAGTACTGGGTATCTGAGGTTTCCCAGAATCCGAAGGAGATCGGTGCAACCATCGTTCGTGAGATGATTTCTTTCATGACCGAGGGCAAGGTATCTGACAAGCAGATCTTCATCGCTCCTTACATTATTACTGCTGAGAATGCAGCGGAATAATCCGGCGGCTTGAAAAAGCACAAAAATATATAGTACACGTTTGAAAAGGAAGGGAGGTTATTCTGGAGACTTAAGTCATTTGGAATAACCTCTCATTGTTTTTTGGGGGAGCCATATACATGCGCAGGCACCCATGACTGGTTTCCTGTTTGTGGGAAAGACAAAATAATTTTGAGAAGGAATGAAGCTATGGAACCAATTTTACAGGTAAAGAATATAAGCAAAACCTTCCCCGGCGTAAAGGCATTGTCAGACGTAGAGGCCGACTTCTATCCGGGTGAAGTACATACCCTGGTTGGCGAGAATGGTGCCGGAAAGTCCACGCTGATTAAGATTATTTCCGGCGTATATACACCGGACCCAGGCGGAAAGGTCATTTTTCAGGGAAAAGAGATGAATTTTACCGAGCCGGGTCAGGCGATTGATGCAGGGATTGCAGTAATCCACCAGGAACTGAGTATTGCCAAGGATCTGACAGTAGCCCAGAACGTATGGCTGGGCCGGGAAAAGAAAAAGAAAAACGGCCTTCTGGATAAGGCCAAGATGAATAAAGATACCCAGGATATCCTGGACTTTATGAAGGTTGATTTGAAAGCAACAACCATTGCGGGGGAGCTTAACGCAGCCCAGCAGCAGATGGTTGAGATCGCAAAGGTTATTTCCCAGAATGCGAAGGTTGTCGTTATGGATGAGCCTACATCCTCCCTGTCCGAGCATGAGATTGACGCTCTGTTTGAACAGGTACGCATTTTGAAGAAGAATAATGTTGCAATTATATATATTACCCACCGTCTGAAGGAACTGACACAGATCTGCGAGCGGGTTACGGTGCTCCGTGACGGATGCAAGGTGGATACCATGATGGTGGCGGATGTAACGGAGAAACAGATTGTTGCCAGCATGGTTGGACGTGAGATGGGAGACTACTACGATAAGCACGATCATGAGCAGGGAAAGGAAATGCTCCGGGTGGAAGGCCTTACGAGAGAGGGCGTATTCCGTGACATCAGCTTTACCGCTTATGCAGGAGAGATCCTGGGCTTTTCCGGCCTGGTAGGAGCGGGACGGACAGAGGTTATGGAGGCTATCTTCGGTGCAACTCCCATTGACTCCGGCAAGGTGTTTGTAAAAGGGGAAGAGGTGCACTTTAAGAATCCAAAGGAAGCGATTTCCCATAAGATCGGCCTGGTAACCGAGGATAGAAGAAGGACAGGACTTCTTCTGGAGAAAAATATCATTGAAAACACTTCTCTTCCGAGCCTTCCCTTCCATGCGAAGAAGATGGGCTTCGTGAATAAGGACTGGGAGAAGGAGCAGGCGCAGAAATATAAAGACAGCCTGAAGGTAAAGGCGCCGGATCTGCAGACGATATTGAGAACTCTGTCAGGAGGTAACCAGCAGAAGGTTATCCTGGGCAAGTGGCTTGCCGCAGATACGGAGATCCTGATTCTGGATGAGCCCACCAGAGGTATTGACGTAAATGCCCGTTCGGAGTTCTATGCATTGATGAATGACTTTGTGGAAGCGGGCGGAGCAATCATTATGATCTCATCAGAGATGCCTGAGGTGATTGGTATCGCCAACCGCGTACTTGTTATGCGTGAGGGCCGGATCAGCGGAGAGCTGACGGGCCAGGATATCAACGAGCAGAGCATTATCAGTCTTGCAAGCATCACCAGTGATGCCAATTAAGGAATTAGGAAAGTAGAGAGGATGTAAAAATGGATAAGACGAGAGTGAAAAAGTTATTAAGTGAAAATATTGTGGTCGTTGTATTGATTTTACTTTGCATCGGGTTTGGTATTGCCAGTGACACATTCTTCAGTGCAAGAAATATCAGTAATATCCTGTCCCAGATGTGTACCAATGCCCTTCTGGCATCCGGACTTACATATGTTATTATTCTTGGCGGTATTGATATTTCCGTTGGTTCCGTAGTGGCTGTAGCAGGTATCATTGCTTCCTATGCAGGACTGCAGTTCCCAAACATGGGGATCCCCTTTGCTATGGTGCTTCTGATTGTCTGCGGTATTGTGGTAGGCCTTGTGTGCGGATTTATCAATGGTGCACTGATCGCTTATCTGGATGTTATTCCTATGATTTGTACCCTGTCAACTATGACTGCCCTGCGCGGCGTGGCATTCGTTATCACAGGCGGCCAGCCGGTTTACGGACTTCCCACATCCTTTGCGTTCTTAGGCGCAAGCCGTGTGTTCCCCACCGCAGGAATGCCGAACGGAGCAGTTCCGGTCGTTGTTATTTTCACCGTTATTGTAGTTGCGATTATGCATATCCTGCTGTCCCAGACCGTATTCGGACGCCATGTATTTGCGGTTGGAAGTAATAAGAATGTGGCTCACTTAAGCGGTATTGATGTGAGAAAAGTAACCTTTATCTGCCATGTGCTTTCTTCCGTAATGGCGGGTCTCTGTGGTGTTGTAATTGCTTCCAAGCTCCAGAATGGTCAGCCAAACTCCGGTCAGGGCTATGAGATGTTTGCGATTGCGTCTACGGTACTTGGAGGTACTTCTCTGGCAGGCGGATCCGGTTCCGTGGCCCGTGCTATGTTTGGCTGCGCGGTAATCGCCGTTATTAAGACGGGTATGGACCTTCTGCAGATTTATTCCTATTGGCAGAACGTAGTAATCGGTTGTATAATTATCCTTGCAGTTGTATTAGACATGGCTCAGAAGAGAGGCAGAAATTAATAGAATTACAAGGAGTTTAAGAGGAATGAGTCAATTTTACTTAATTATGGATGTAGGAGGCACCAAGTCTACGGGAGCGCTCTTCACAAAGGACGGAGAACTGGTAGACGGGTACGCCCATGTAGTCCAGTCTCAGACCTATCACGGTGAGGAGGCCGTGTACCAGAATACCAGAAAGGTATTGGATGATGTCATTGCCCACTTTGGAATCTCAGTGGATGATGTTATTGGTATCGGTGTAGGCGCTCCGGGGCCTTTGGATCAGGAGAGAGGCGTGATTCTTGAGGCGCCCATGATGGGATGGAAAAATTTTCCTTTGGCGGAACGCCTTTCAAAGGATTATGGAAAGCCTACTCGGATTGACAATGACGGCAATCTGGGAGCTCTGGCGGAGCATCGCTGCGGCGAGGGAAGAGGCTTTGCCAATGTGATGTACATGACCATCAGTACCGGCTGCGGAGGCGGTATCGTTATCAACAATCAGCTCTACCGCGGAAAGCACGGAGGCGCCGGGGAGGTGGGCCACGTGTCCATCGACCTTATGGGAAGGGCTTGTCCCTGCGGTTCTACCGGATGTGTGGAGATGTATGCCTCAGGCACGGCCATTGCCCGGCAGATGAAGGCCGATATGAAGGAAGGAAAGAAGAACCTTGTCTTTGAGCTGGCCGATTACCAGGAGGAGAAGCTGAACGGACGGATACTGACACAGGCTGCGGAGATGGGTGATGCCTATGCCCTGGATCTCTATCAGAAGGAAGGATATTATCTGGGCGTGGCACTTGCCAATTATTTCAATCTGTATGATCCCGATGTGATCGTCCTTGGAGGCGGAGTCACCAAGGCCAGAACCTTCTTCCACAGAGAGATGGTGCGTGTCTGGAAGGAGCGCTGCCTGCAGCCGGTGGAGGAGAATCAGATTCGTTATTCCATACTGAACGATAGAGTGGTATTGTACGGCGCATATTGCATGATTCATGACTATTTAACAAAATCATAGCTTACATAGAATTAAAAAGCGGCACCCAAACAACGAGATCTTTTGGTTTGGGTGTTGCAAAAAAGGAATGGGAGACTTAAAATGAGTTTAGTAACATTAAAAGAAATTCTTGCAGGAACCAGAGAAAATCATTATGCGGTAGGAGCGTTTAACTTCAGCTGCCCGGAGGATGCGGAAGGAATTATCATGGCAGGTGTGGAGAAGCAGGCACCGGTGATCCTTATGGTATCCATGAACGCGCTGAAGTACAATGGTTTAAAGGCAACCATAGGTATGATAAAGGGTATGGCAGAGGCCGTAGATATACCCGTATGCCTGCATCTTGACCATGCTACGGATTACGATCTGATCAAAGAATGTATTCGCGAGGGCTTCACCTCGGTTATGATTGACGCGTCCAAGAAGCCCTACGAGGAAAATATTGCGGATACTAAGATGATCGTGGAATATGCCAAAGAATATGGCTGCTCCGTAGAGGCAGAACTTGGCATGCTGGGCGGAAGAGAGGAAAATGTAGTAGTGGAGGATTCCTCCGCAGCTATGACCAATCCGGAGGATGTTCCGCGCTTTGTGGAGGAGACCGGAATTGACGCCCTGGCGGTAGCCATTGGAACGGCTCACGGCTTTTACAAGGCAGAGCCGAAGCTTGACTTTGAGCGTCTGGAGAAGATCACAAAGCTTACGGACTGCCCGCTGGTGCTTCACGGCGGTACAGGTGTTCCGGAGGCAGATTTCCGCAGATGCGTTCAGATGGGAATGAGCAAAATTAACTATGGTACTGCGATTAAATCTGTGTTTGTGGGAGCCGTAGCAGCCGTGGCAGCTGAGGAAGCAGCCAAGGAGCCCGGAAAGCAGGATCCGAGAAATCTCTTGAGACCGGCGAAAAAGGCAGTTGCCGAGCATGTTGGAGAAAAAATCGACATCTACGGCAGCACCGGCAAGGCAAACAAAAACTAACGGTAAAGTCACAAAGGCGCACGAGAGGAACTTTCATGAGTGCCCTTTCGAATGAAAGTTTCTCTCATTACATGTGCGCCGAAGTGACTTTACCCTTTAGCGCTGTTGCGCAGCAACTTTAATAGGAGGAATTGCAGCATGAAATTGATGGATTACGTAACCGGAATTCAGCACATTGGAATTCCAACCAATGATTTGGAAGCAACAAAAGAATTCTACATAGGCCTTGGCTTTGAGGTGGTTCATGAGACCATTAACAAGAGCGGCGGAAACATTCCGGTAGCCTTTCTGCAGGCCGGCGATATTCTCATCGAGACCTATGAGAATAAGGCTGCGGCTATGAAAAGAGGAGCTATCGATCATCTCGCATTGAACGTACCGGATATTGAGCCGGTATACGCTCTTGCCAAGGAGAAGGGCTATCATTTCCTGGAGAGCGATGAGATTGTATTTCTGCCTTTCTGGGAGAACGGCATCCGCTATTTTCTCATAGAAGGACCCAATAAAGAGCCTATCGAATTTTTGCAGAAGCTGTAAGGAGGCAGAATGGGAAAAGTATGGACCATGGGCGAGCTTCTGGTGGAAGTGATGCGCCCGGAAGAGAATATGGAGTTTCATGAATCCCTCACCTTTAAGGGGCCCTATGCAAGCGGTTCCTCAGGGATCTTTATCAGAACGGCAGCTAGAATGGGAGCGGAGGCCGGTATCATCTCCGGTGTGGGAAAGGATGGCTTTGGAAAGTGCATTCTGGATCATCTGAAGGCAGACGGCGTGGATGTAAGCTATGTACTGGAAAGTGAGCGGGGCTCCACAGGTGTGGCCTTTGTTATGTATTACTCAAATGGAGATCGGAAGTTCATCTTCCACTGGGATCACACGCCTGCTGTGGAGGCAAAGATGCCGGATGTATCCAAGATGGGAGACGTAAGCTTTTTCCACATGATGGGCTGTGCCCTGACCTCCAGCAAGCCTTATGCCAAAGAGATCGTGAAGACCATGCATGGAATGAAGGAGCGGGGAGCTAAGATTTCCTTTGACCCCAATATTCGTGAGGAGCATATGAAGGAAGCGGAGGACTATGCCATTATTCAAGAGGTGGTAGGCGCAACCAATGTGTTTATGCCCGGCGTATCCGAGCTTAAGCTGGTGACGGGAGAAAATGACGTCGAGAAGGCAGTTAAGAAGTGCTTTGAATATTCGGATATGGAGATTGTGGTACTGAAGAATGGTTCCAAGGGGTCTACCGTATATACCCGCGATAGTCATTTTGACATGGGTGCGTACCCGGTACAGGCCGTAGATGCCACAGGCGCAGGCGACAGCTTTGACGGAGCGTTTATTGCTTCTCTGGCGCTGGGCCGTTCTCTGGAGGAGGCGGCTAAGGCAGGGGCAGCGGCAGGAGCTCTGAATGCGGCAGCCTTTGGCCCCATGGAGGGAGACATTTCTCCGGAAACCGTAGCAGCCATGATTACAAAAAATTCTTAAGCGAGCCTATGCTATAAGAGCGAATGGAATAGATAAAAGGTGAAAAAGCAGCCGCCGAACAGATACTCGGCGGCTTGCTTTAAAAGAGTGAAAGTGTGGTGAAAAGCGGTGAGTACCTTAGGGAATCCCAAAACCATGATCATAGTTACAGGAGGTCCGGGAACAGGAAAAAGCTATACGGCCGCTAAAATTGAGGAGTGTATAGAGGGTCTTGAGAAGCTTTCCTTTGATGGAGTGAAGGAGAAGAACTGGGATACCTTTGGCTTTGATAACAAAAAGCAAAAGACAGCCCTGAATGAATTTTCTCTGGAGGAGTTTTATCTTCATGTGCGCAAGGCCATGAGGAATTCCAAGACACTTCTGCTGGAATATCCGTTTTATCAATACCATAAGCCCCGCCTTCAGGAGCTGGCAGAGGAGTACGGCTACCATGTAATTACCGTATATTTATATGGAGATACTCAGACCGTCTACCAGCGCAGTGTGAAAAGAGATCATGGGGGAAAGAGACATCCGGGTCATTTAACAGACCGCTATCACATAGAGGATCAGACGGGGGGAGGCCCCACGGCTGTGGATGCCATACCTGATTACGAGGGCTTTTGCAAATGGATGCGGGAACGCAATTATGATATCCGTCTTGGACATACCATTGCTGTTGATGTGACGGATTTTACAAAAATAAATTACGACGAAATCATAGAGGAGATCCGACAGTGGTCTTCATAGAGAGAATAGGAGAGATAAAGTGCTGGATCTGTATAGTATTGGTGAGATGGTCATTGACTTTATACCGGGGGCGGAGGCAGGAAGCTATGTGCGCAATGCGGGAGGCGCCCCGGCCAATGTAGCCATTGCCATGGCCAGAAATGGCTTGAAAACAGGCATGTGCTGCAGTGTAGGGGCCGATGATTTCGGCCGCTTTCTGATAAAGACCCTGGAGGAAAATCAGGTGCGCTGTTTAAAGCCGGAGCTGTGCGAGAATGCCATTACAACCATGGCCTTTGTAAGCCTGGCGGAGAATGGTGAGCGAAGCTTTACCTTTGCCCGGAAGCCGGGAGCAGACATGTTTCTTACGGAGGAGGATGTGAAGGAGGAGGATATTCGGGAATCCTGTATTGTACATGCAGGCTCCTGTTCCCTGTCCGCGCCTCCGGCATCTGAGGCTACCGTGAGGGCCTTGAAGCTTGGTCATGAGCACCAAAAGCTGGTTAGCTTTGATGTAAACTATCGGAACCTCATGTGGAAGGATGACCAGGAGGCATGTGGAAAAGTCGTGATGGATCTGCTGCCCTATGTGGATATCCTGAAAATTTCCGAGGAAGAAGTGGATATGGTAGGCGGTGAGGAGGGACTGTTCCGGCTTATGGAACGCTGTTCTCTGTCACTGATTGTTGAGACCTTGGGATCTGCGGGAGCAAAATGCTATTTTGACGGTCAAATATTGACAGTTGAGGGTCGGAAGGCCAAGGCTGTGGATGCCACAGGTGCAGGGGACGCCTTTTGGGGAGGATTTTTATCCAGCCTGCGTTTGCAGGGCGTGGAGCGGACCAAGGATCTGACGGCTGAAAAAATCAGGGCAGCTCTTCAATATGGGAATACGGCAGGATGGATCTGCGTGCAGCATAAAGGGGCCATTTCCTCCCTTCCCACCAGAGAGGAGATTGAGAAACATCTTTAAGCTTCGGAAAAGAAAAGGAGGATGGAGCAATGAGCAGCTTATGGCAGGAGAAATGCGTGATATCACCATCACTGATTTGCCTGGATATGTGTAATCTGGAAAGCCAGATGCAGATTCTGAAGGCTCAGGGAATTCGGGCTGTCCATGTGGATATTCTGGATGGCTATTTCAGCCCCAGTATGCCCCTTGGACTTGACACGGTTCGGCAGCTTCGGAGGAAAACGGATCTGGAATTTGACTGCCATGTGATGGCAAAGGAGCCGGATTACTTTGTAGATGAGCTTTTGGACATTGGTGTTCAGCAGCTGGTCTTTCACGCGGAGACAGCGGATCATTTGGACGGTATGTTGAACCGGATTCATGCAAAGGGTGTCCGGGCCGGTGTGGCCTTGAAGCCAGGAACACCGCTCTCCGTATTGGAATATGTGCTGGAGAAATGTGATACGGTGCTTTTGATGCTGATCAATCCGGGATATGCCTTTGTAAAGGCGGAAAGCCAGGTTCCCTATGGGGCCCGGAAGATTCGGGAGCTTCGGGATATGATTGAGAAACGGGGGCTGGATACAAAGATTGAGATTGACGGAAGAATTTCTCCGGACAATATCAGAACCTATGGAAAGGGTGATGTGGACATCTTTGTTACCGGCAGCACCTGTATCAAGGTAGATGACATGGAGAACAGTCTGAGGAGGCTTGCGGAGCTTCGGTCAGAGGTCTGTGGATGACAGCCTGCAAATGCCGGAAGGAGGAAAAACAATGAGCAGCTTTAAGGAAGAGTATCAAAAAACCTGTGAGGAGGTGCTGGATGAGCTGGGCCGAACCCTGGCCAGTGTGGACCCGGAGTCCCTGGAGCGCCTCTGTGACGAAATATTTAAGGCGGATCAGGTATTTTTTGTAGGAGTGGGAAGAGTGCTGTTAGCCCTGCAGTGTGTGTGTAAACGGCTGGCGCATCTGGGCATTAAAACCCACTATGTAGGAGAGATTACGGAACCGGCCATTACGGACAAGGATCTGCTGATTGTGGGAAGCGGCAGCGGAATGTCCCTGTTTCCCTTGGGAATTGCAAAGAAGGCCCATACAATCGGGGCAAGAATTGTACATATTGGCTCCAATCCCAACAGTGATATGAAGGAGCTCTGTGAGTTCATGGTGCGGATTCCGGTGCGGACAAAGTTTTATCTGGAGGATGAGATTGATTCCTGCCAGCCAATGACATCCCTGTTTGAGCAGTCCGTTCTGCTGCTGGGTGATGTGCTTGCAAAAATGATCATTGAGAGAAGGCAGCTTGATATGAAGGGCCTGTGGCAGTATCATGCCAATCTGGAGTAAAATTCAGTAAGCCTTCAGAACCGGAACAGGGGGTACCTATGGAAAAGAAGGATTTATATCAGTATGTGGGGAGCATGCAGCAGCTGGCCTATCTGCGCCCGGTAGTCCATGGGGAGGGGCGAAGCGACGGCATGAAGGCCTACGAGGTAAAAAACGGCGAGCTGTTTTTCCGCGTTTTGGCAGATAAATGCCTGGATGTGGCAGAGCTGTCTTACAAGGGAATGAATATCAACTTTCTCTCCAAACCGGGGCTTCAGGGACGCAATCATTACGATACCAATGGAGACGAGGCTCTGAGAAGCATTATGGGAGGCTTCTTCTTCACAGCAGGCTTGGAGAATATCTGCGGACCTTGTACCATTGAGGGAAAGGATTATCCCATGCATGGCAGGATACGCACCACCCCGGGAGAGCATTTGTGCGGGGACGCCTTTTGGCAGGATGGAAAATATCATCTGCGTATTCAGGGAGAGATGCGGGAGGCAGAGCTGTTTGGGGAGAACATGGTTCTCCGCAGAAGCATTGAGACCTGCTACGGGGAAAAGTCCTTTACCGTAACCGATGAGATCACCAATGAGGCATGCCGCAGGGAGCCCTTGATGCTTCTGTATCATATTAATATGGGCTATCCCTTCCTGGATGAGAATACAAGGCTTTGGATTCCGACCAAAAAGGTAACGCCCAGAGATGCCGAGGCCGAGGGCCATGAGGATCGGTATGATCAAATGGAGTCCCCCAAGGCGGAGGAACCGGAGTATGTGTTTATCCACGATCTCAAGGAGGATGAGCAGCAGGATACCTTTGTCTGTGTTGTGAATCGGGAAAAGGAAATCGGGCTGAGGATAGATTTTAACAGGAAATATCTGCCTTATTTTATGGAGTGGAAGTCCATTGCCGCAGGCGATTATGTAATCGGTCTGGAGCCCTCCAATTCCAGTGTATATGGAAAGACCTGGCATGTGGACCATGACTGTGTACATTATCTGGAGCCCTTTGCGTCAGAAACCAATGCTCTGAGGTTTACCATCGCGGACACAAGAGAAGAGCTGGACCGGTGGGAGCAGGAGTTTAAGGAGAAATTTAATAAAAGAAAGGATGAATAAAATGAAGCGATCAGAGATCAACAAAGTAATTAAGGAATTTGAGGGGCTGTTGAATGAGTATAAGTTTGCACTCCCGCCCTTCTGCCATTTTACACCGGAGGAGTGGGCAGAGAAGGGACATGAGTATGACGAAATCCGTGATAACGCTCTTGGGTGGGATATTACGGACTATGGCGAGGGCAACTATGACAAGAAGGGCCTTGCACTGATCACCATCCGTAACGGCAATGCCACGGATCCCAAATATACAAAGGTATATGCGGAGAAAATTATGATGGTTAAGGAAGGACAGATTTCCCCCAATCATTTCCACTGGAACAAGATGGAGGATATCATCAACCGGGGCGGCGCAGATGTGGTATTCCGCCTTTGGAACGCAGATCGTGAGGATGAAGGAAAGCTTCTGGATACTCCGGTAGAAATCTTCAGCGATGGCAGATGCTATACGGTTCCGGCCGGCTCTGAGATTGTGTTGAAGCCGGGCCAGTCCCTGACACTGTATCCTTATTACTACCATGAGTTTACCGTGCGCAACGGCGTGGCTCTCATCGGCGAGGTTTCCATGACCAATGATGACAATACGGACAACCGCTTCTATGAGCCTCTGGGAAGATTCCCCACCATCGAAGAGGATGAGCCGGCCTATCGTCTTCTCTGCACGGAGTATCCAAAGGCGAAGTAAAAAGCCGGGGAAAACTCGTTGACAAACCGGTGGAGAACCGCTATACTAAGATTCTGAAATTGTTTAAGATTTCCGCACAGCCGGGGAGTTAGCGGTGCCCTGTACCCGCAATCCGCTACAGCGGGGGTGATATCCTGCCTCGGACCTTGAAACAGCATACGGCCCTTTGCAAGCAGCATTGACGCCTGGGTCTTGCGCAACAGAAATCCGTGAACCGAGTCAGGTCAGGAATGGAGCAGCTCTAAGCGGAACCTTCTGTGTGCCGCGAGGTCACCTGGGCTGAGCCGGCTACATAGGTAACCGGTGCTGCTTCTGGTTCAAAGCAGGATGTGCGGATTATAATAAAGTCTACGAAGGGAGTTATTGCGGCAGCAGTAATTCCCTTTTTACAAAAGGAAGAAACATGCGGATTTTGTTAACGGCCATCAATGCAAAATATATTCATTCCAATCTGGCTGTCTACAGCCTGAAGGCCGCGGCGGGAGAGCTGGGGTCTCATGTGGAGCTGGCGGAATTCACCATCAATCACAGGACGGAGGAGATTTTGGGGGAGATCTACAGGCGCAGGCCCGAGGTTCTTCTGTTTTCCTGCTATATCTGGAATATAGAGCAGGTCAAGGAGCTTGTGAGAGAGTGTGCACAAATACTGCCGGGAGTGCCCATTTGGCTGGGCGGCCCGGAGGTGTCCTTTTGTGCTGGGGCGCTTCTTAAGGAATATCCGGAGCTTACGGGGATTCTTAGGGGAGAGGGAGAGGAAAGCTTTCGCCTGCTTGTTGAGAGCTATGTGGCGGGAGTACTGGATTGGAGCCGGATTCCCGGAGCAGCTTTTCGGTTGTCCGGGGAAATTTGTATCAATGCTCCCGGGGCGCCCCTTGATATGAGTGCCCTGCCCTTCCCCTATGAGGAGTTGGGGGAATTCTCCCACCGCATTATTTACTATGAATCCTCCAGAGGATGCCCCTTTTCCTGCAGCTACTGCCTTTCCTCTGTGGAGAAGCAGGTGCGTTTTCGGGATTTAAGCCTGGTATTTGAGGAATTACAATATTTTTTGGATGCAAGAGTGCAGCAGGTCAAATTTGTGGATCGCACCTTTAACTGCAATCACGGCCATGCCCTTGCAATCTGGACCTACCTTTTGGAGCATGACAATGGGGTGACCAATTTTCACTTTGAGATTGGGGCGGATCTGTTAAATGAGGAGGAACTGGAGCTGATGGCCCGGATGCGACCAGGCCTGATCCAGCTGGAAATCGGAGTCCAGTCGGTGAATCCGAAAACCATCGGAGCCATTCACCGCCGAATGAACCTGCAAAGGCTGAAATCCAATGTGGAAAGAATCCATGCCATGGGCAATATCCACCAGCATCTGGATCTTATTGCGGGACTGCCCTATGAGGACTATGAAAGCTTTGCCTGCTCCTTTGATGAGGTGTTTGACATGAAGCCGGAGCAGCTGCAGCTGGGGTTTTTGAAGGTTTTGAAGGGGGCCCCGATCCATCAGGAGACCAAGACCTACGGAATTGTATGCCGCCAAAAGCCGCCCTATGAGGTGTTGTATACCGACTGGCTTTCTTTTTCCGATATTTTACAACTAAAGGCAATTGAAGAAATGGTGGAAATCTATTATAATAGTCATCAATTCCGGCATACATTAGAAAAGCTGCTGGAAGAATTTCCTTCTCCCTTCCGGCTTTTTGAAGCGCTGGCAGCCTTTTATGAGAGGAAGGGAGAACAGGGGCCCCATCATTCCAGGCTTCGGAGGTATGAAATTCTGTTAGAATTTATCAGGGAAGTCCATGGAGAGGAAGAGGAAAGATACCGGGAGCTTCTGACCATAGACGCGTACCTGCGGGAACGCCTGAAAAGCCGGCCGGCTTTCGCATCGGATCTCAGGCGCTTTCAGCCAAAGCTTCGGGAAATTTTGAATCAGGTGGGAAAGCAGAAGCATGTGGAGGCACTGTCTGCCTGGGGAGAGGAGCCCATTTATCTGATATTTGATTATGAAAAGAGAGATCCCTTAACAAAGGATGCCTTTGTGAGCCCATGGAAGGAGTATGGGGCTTAAACAACAGCACAGAGTAAAAGAGGAAACGAAGCATGACAGATACGTACATTGCGCTTGATTTGGAAACGACCGGATTAAATCCATCTAGGGATCGGATTCTGGAAATCGGAGCCGTAAGGGTGGTTGACGGACAGATAGAGGAAACCTATGAAACACTGGTGAATCCAGGGAGAAAGCTGGATAAGAGGATTGAGGAGCTGACCGGAATCACGGATGAAATGGCGGCAGGAGGAATGGACACCCGAACGGCCGTAACGGGGCTGGTGGAATTCTGTGGGGAGCTGCCCCTTTTGGGTCATAACATTCTCTTTGATTACAGCTTCCTAAAGCAGAATACCATGAATCTGAGCCTGCCCTTTGAAAAAGAGGGAATCGATACCTTAAAAATTGCCAGAGTCCTGTTCCCGAAAATGGAGCACCGGAGCCTGCAGTCTCTCTGCTGCTATTATCAGATACGACAGGAAAAAGCACATCGGGCAGTGTCAGATGCCCTGTCCGCAATGGAGCTGTATAGACGGATGCGGGAGCAGTTTGCGGAGGCGCCGGAGGAGCTCTTTGCCTCTAAGCCGCTGATTTACAAGGCGAAAAAGCAGAGTCCGATTACCCCGGCGCAAAAAGGGTACTTGAATGATCTGTTAAAATATCATAAAATAACATTAGAAATGTCCGTGGACAGCCTTACAAAGAATGAAGCATCCCGGATGATTGACCGGATTATTTCGGAGCATGGGAGGATTCAAAGATGAATTGGTACAGTAAAAAAACCAGAAAAATCATTTCAACCGTGATTATTGTAATTGTAGTTTTGGCTATGGTAGTACCCCTTCTGTCTTACGCGCTCTAAGGGGAGTATCCAAAGCCGGAAAAGAGGAAAAGAGGATGAAAAAATATATCGGAATCGGCCTTCTTCTCGCGCTGGTGCTTGCGGGAATGGGAGGCAGAGAGGCTCTCGCAAGGGAGAAGCAGAAAGAAACCATACATACGGGTGTTTATGCCGATGAGATTGATTTGTCAGGGATGACCGTAGAGGAGGCGGAGCAGGAGGTCCTAGCTTATATGGACCGCCTGGGAGAAGAGACTCTGACCCTGGAGATTTTTGATGAGCAGGTTCAGGTAACATTAGGAGAGCTGGGGCTTGAGTGTACCAACCTGAAGGTAGTGGAGGAGGCCGCCCAGCTGGGCAAGACAGGCAATGCCATAAAGCGCTACAAGGAGCGAAGAGATCTGGAGCATGAGAATAAGATCTACAAGCTGGATTGGATGCTGGATTCGAATCTGGTGCGGGATTTTGTAAATACGGAATGTGTAAAATTTGACTCTGAGGCAGAGGATGCCACCCTGCGGAGAGTGAACGGGGCCTTTGAGATCGTGGATGGCAACACGGGCACAAAGCTTGACATAGAAGGCTCTGTCAAAATGATTATGGACTACATTGAGAATGAGTGGGATAAGGAGAATGGCAGAATCACGCTTCCGGTTGAAACTGATTATCCCAGAGGAAGTGAGGAGGAGCTGAGCCGGGTGAAGGATGTACTGGGGACCTTTACCACCAGTTATTCCACCTCTAACGGGGCCAGAAGCCAGAATGTGGCCAACGGAGCCAAGCTTATTAACGGGACGGTTCTGTATCCGGGAGACACCTTTTCCGCATATGAGGTCGTAAGCCCCTTTACTACGGAGAACGGCTATGAGATGGCCGGCTCCTATCTCAACGGAAAGGTAGTGGACAGTCTGGGCGGGGGAATCTGCCAGGTATCCACCACCTTGTACAATGCGGTACTGCTTTCCGAGCTGGAGGTTGTGGAGAGATCCAATCATTCGATGATTGTAACCTATGTGGACCCCTCTGCGGATGCGGCCATTGCCGGGACCTACAAGGACTTTAAGTTTAAAAATAATACGGATGCCCCCATCTACATTGAGGGAGCCACCGCCAACAAGCAGATTACCTTCACCATCTATGGGGAGGAGACCCGGCCGAGCAACCGTACGGTGAAGTATGTAAGCCAGACTCTGAGCACAACCGATCCGGGCATACTGATTGTAGCAGATCCGGGACAGCCCATCGGCTATCGTGTGGTAGAGAGCGCTCACCGGGGCGTGCAGGCGGAGCTTTACAAGCATGTGTATGTGAATGGTGTGGAGGAAAGTGTGACAAAGGTTAATAAGAGCACCTACAATGCCTCCCCGCGAACCGTAGTGATTGGCGTGGCCGGCGATCCGGGACTGTCTGCGGAGCTGGTAGAGGCCGTGGCTACCCAGGATGAGGGCGTGGTCAATGCGGTTCTGGCTTCCTGCATAGAGAGAATGCAGTAGGATGGACGAAGAAAGACAGAGCAGGAGCAGATAGAGATGAAGGTGGGAAAGGTCTCGGAGACCATTTTAAAGAGGAGCATTTTCAAGCAGATTCGCACCAGACGGGATGAGGTGCTCCTGGGGGCCGGCGTAGGAGAGGACTGCGCGGCCATGAGGCTGGAGCCGGGAGAAATTTTTGTCATTTCCACGGACCCTATTACGGGGACCGTGAAGGATGTGGGAACCCTGGCTATTCAGGTTACGATAAATGATCTGGCCAGCAGCGGAGCGGAGCCGGTAGGTGTCATGCTCACGGTCCTTCTGCCGGAGGCTGTTACGGAGGAGGATATTAAGAAAATGATGGCTCAGGTGGAGGAGGCCTGCGCCAAGGCACGGATTCAGGTTATGGGAGGCCACACGGAGGTTACAAGGGCCGTGAACCAGCCGGTGATCAGCGTGACCGGTGTGGGAAAGGCCAGAGAGGAACGGCTGGTGTCCACCGCAGGTGCAAGGGTGGGCCAGGATATCCTGGTGACAAAGTGGATTGGCATTGAGGGAACCTCCATTATCGCAAAGGAAAAGGAGGAGGAGCTTCTGGGGAGATTTTCAAGAAGCTTTGTGGATACGGCAAAGAATTTTGATCGGTATCTGTCCGTACTGCCAGAGGCCATGCTTGCCTCCGATTTTGGCATCAGCGCCATGCACGATGTGACAGAGGGTGGAATTTACGGAGCGCTGTGGGAGCTGGCAGAGGCATCTGGGATTGGTCTGGAGATTGATTTAAAGGCTATTCCCATTCGTCAGGAGACTGTTGAGATCTGTGAATATTTTGGGCTGAATCCCTATTACCTCATTTCCAGCGGCTGTATGCTGATGGCGGGGGATCGAGGCCATGATCTGGTGCGGGAGTTGAAAAAAGCAGGAATTCCGGCGGCAGTCATAGGAAAGGCTGTAGAGGGTAAGGCAAAACGAGTCATGAATGGCGAGGAGGAGGCTTTTTTAGAGCGGCCCAGGGCGGATGAGCTATACAAAATATATCAATAAAAGCAGTAAAGAAGCTGACGATTATTATGGAAAAGCAGAATAAAAGGAGGAGCTATGAGGGAAAAAATTTTAACCTTTATTGAAAAAAACAGCCGGGTGGATCTGAAGGATTTGGCCGTGATGCTGGGAGTAGATGAGATAGCGGTGGCAAATGAGATCGCTGACATGGAAAAGGAAGGAATCATCTGCGGCTACCACACGCTTATTGATTGGGATAAGACAGGAGAGGAGAAGCTGACCGCCCTTATTGAGGTAAAGGTTACGCCTCAGCGGGGACTGGGCTTTGACAAGGTAGCTGAGCGTATCTACAATTATGCGGAGGTGGACAGCGTGTATCTCATTTCCGGCGGCTTTGATTTTATGGTGATGATCGAGGGCAAGACCATGCGGGATGTGGCTCAGTTTGTGTCCGATAAGCTGTCACCGCTGGATACGGTATTGAGCACAGCTACGCATTTTGTGCTGAAGAAATATAAGGATCATGGCTCGATTATGGTACATAAATCAAAGGATGAAAGGATGTTGGTGACACCGTGAGAAACTTTTTAGCTGACAAGGTTGTAGAGATTGCCCCCTCAGGCATCCGAAAGTTTTTTGATATTGTAAGTGAGATGCCAGATGCCATTTCCTTGGGAGTGGGAGAACCGGATTTTGATACCCCCTGGCATATTCGGGAGGAGGGAATTTACACTCTGGAACGGGGGCGGACCTTTTATACCTCCAATGCGGGCTTGAAGGAGCTTCGGGAGGAGATCGTAAACTATCTTAAGCGGCGTATTGATGTGAGCTACGATCCCATGAAGGAGGTCGTGGTGACGGTAGGCGGAAGCGAGGGCATAGATATGGCCTTCCGTGCGGTGCTGAATCCGGGTGATGAGGTGCTCATTCCCCAGCCCTGCTACGTATCCTACGAGCCCTGTGCCGTATTGGCAGACGGTGTTCCTGTGATTATCAATCTGAAGGAGGAAAATGAGTTCCGTCTTACCAAGGAGGAGCTTTTAGAGGCCATCACGGAGAAGACAAAGATTCTGGTGCTTCCCTTCCCCAATAATCCTACGGGAGCCATTATGGAAAGGAAGGATTTGGAAGACATTGCCGAGGTTGTGATTGAGAAGGATATTCTGGTACTGACCGATGAGATCTATTCGGAGCTCAGCTATAAGGGGGATCATGTATCCATCGCCTCCCTTCCGGGAATGCGGGAGCGTACCATTCTGATCAATGGCTTTTCCAAGGCCTATGCCATGACCGGCTGGCGGCTCGGCTATGCCTGCGGCCCGGAGCCTATTATAGAGCAGATGACGAAGATCCACCAGTATGCCATTATGTGCGCGCCCACCAACAGTCAGTTTGCGGCAGTGGATGCCCTGAAAAATGGAGATGGGGATGTGGCCATGATGCGGGAGTCCTACGATCAGAGAAGGCGTTTTGTGATACATGCTCTTCAGGAGATGGGATTAAAATGCTTTGAGCCCTTCGGAGCCTTTTATGTATTTCCAAGTATTCAGGAGTTTGGCATCAGCTCTGATGAGTTTGCCACCCGATTTCTGAAGGAGGAAAAGGTGGCGGTGGTTCCGGGAACAGCCTTCGGGGCCTGTGGTGAGGGCTTCCTGCGGCTTTCCTATGCCTATTCTCTGGAGGACTTGAAGGAGGCTTTCGGCCGTCTGGCTCATTTTGTAGACCGCCTGCGGAAGGAAAAAGAGGGAAGATAAGCCATGGCATTCAATATCGTGCTTTTGGAGCCGGAGATTCCGGCAAATACGGGCAACATCGGCCGTACCTGTGTGGCCACCGGATCGCGGCTTCATCTCATAGAGCCTCTGGGATTTCGGCTGGGGGAGAAGGATATCAAGCGGGCAGGGATGGATTACTGGCCCCAGCTTGATGTGACAACCTACAGCAATTATGAGGATTTTCTTAGGAGAAATCCGGGAGCCAGGATCTATATGGCTACCACCAAGGGAGCGAAGGTCTATTCTCAGGTGCGGTTTGAGCCGGACAGCTATCTGATGTTTGGTAAGGAGAGCGGAGGAATTCCGGAGGAGCTTCTTCTTGAAAATCAGGAGAGAGCCATTCGGATTCCCATGCTGGGAGATACCCGCTCTCTGAATCTGTCTAACGCGGCGGCCATTGTACTGTATGAGGCCCTCAGGCAGAACGGCTTTGCGCAGCTGCAGCTGGAGGGAAGGCTTACAAAATACGACTGGAAATAAGATAAAATGCTGGTGATAAGATGAAAAACAGGGGATTGCAAAAAATCGTATATGGTATATTGGGACTAGCCCTGGGAATCAGCCTTGGGTTTGCTTCTTATGCCACTCGCTCGGAGGAGATTGACAGAACCCAGAGTGAGATTGATAAAACCCAGGATGAGATTGACCGGCAGCAGGATGAGATTGATAAGACCCAGAACGAGATTGAACAGACAAGGAATAAGCAGCAGAAGCTGGAAGAGGCCAAGGCCGGTATGGAGGCTTACCTGAAGGATTTAAACAACCAATACGCCTCCATTGGGGAGCAGATCGAAGATTTGAACCAGCAGATTGAGGAGAAGGAGCAGGAGATTGCCCAAACTCAGGCAGATCTGGAGGAAGCAAAGCGGGTGGAGGAGCAGCAGTATGAGGACATGAAGACCCGTATTCAATATATGTACGAGAACTCCCAGGATAATTTTTGGACCATTCTTCTGGAAGAGGGAAGCTTTACCGCCGCGCTGAATAAGGCCAATTATGCGGTCAGCATTGCGGCCTATGACCGCCAGATGATGGAGAATTATGTGGCCCAGAAGGAGGCCATTGAGGATAAGGAGGCTGAGCTTCAGGGACAGAAGGAGGCCCTGGACGAGCTGCATGCTTCCGTGGTGAAGAAGCAGGAGGAGGTTTCTGCCCTGGCGAAATCAACCTCCGGGAAGATTGGACAGCATGTGAACGCCATTGCTGCGGCGCAGGCGGATATTGAGGGAAAAAGTGATACTCTGGAGAACCAGAAGGAGATGTTGGCAGAGCTGATTGCAGAGAAGAAAAAGCTGGAGGCAGCTCTGGAGGCGGCGAAGCTGGCAGAGATTAATGCCTCTCTTGGGGATGTGACCGGTGTACAGACTACCGAAACGGACAATGCTCAGTATGGGGCCTACAGTGCCAGTGAGGATGAGGTAACAGCCCTTGCGGTTCTCATTCACTGCGAGGCAGCTAACCAGGGGGATGCGGGCCGTCTGGCAGTGGGAGCCGTAGTGATGAACCGGATTCGCGATCCCAGATTTGCCCAGGGTGATATTATGAGCGTTATCCGGGCGCCGGGACAGTTTTCTCCGGTAACCTCCGGCCGGTTTGATCTGGTGCTGAGTCAGGACCTGGGGAGTGTAAGCTCCGCCTGCTTTGATGCGGCCAGACGGGCCATCGCAGGGGAATCCAATGTGGGAAACCGTGTATTCTTCCGAACCCATAGAAATAATCCGGCCTTGAGCGGCTTGATTATCGGAGATCATATTTTTTCTTATACTTGGAATTTTGCACCGGAGGAGTAAGAGAGGCCATGGGGTCAGCCGGCATATAGGGCTGGCCCTGTGGGAGGCAAAAGATCCAAAAATGCATATTTTTTACTGGACAAAACAGGGATTCTGTGATAAGATAATTCATGCTGACAGCAAAAAATTGTATAACGGCGTGTGGCTCAGCTTGGTAGAGCGCTACGTTCGGGACGTAGAGGCCGCAGGTTCAAATCCTGTCACGCCGATTCTTGGCAGGGGCGCCGGAAACCTTGGAATTGTTGGGTTTCCGGTTCTTTTCTATACACAGCTTTTTCCTTTCCGGCCTTTGCCATGAAGTATATTTGGCAAAGGACTTACAGGATGAAAAAATATATCAAGGCTGTTAAAAAGGTAAATGCAGGTGTTCTTTTGCTTGCTGCTTTTTTTCTGGCGGCACTTCTGGAGCTGGGTGTATTTCAGTTTTCTTATTTTTCCCAATATTTTGGAGGCTTTAACCGAATCGAGCTTAATCTGTCTAAGCTGGAGGGCTTTAACGGGGAAGCACTTCCGTTGCTTCCGGAAAATCCTACGATTTCCTTTGATGGACTATCTGACAAGGTGCGCAGTGTTACCGTGTGCACGTCCGGACCATTCAAGGTTCTCTCCGGAAATATAGGCATCTGTGATGAAGCCAATGCCTATCGGACTATGGGGGCTGGGAGCTTTCAGGTTAATCCCGGAGGACAGGAATCGTCCTTTACCGTTAAACTCAATAGCCATGGCGCATTGACGCGCCTGCGTATTAACTTTACCGATCCGCTGGAAGAGCCTGTTTTTCTTCTTTCTGTGGTACTGAATGAACGGATTCCTTTTCAGATTCATGGGCTTCGCCTGCTTTTTATGGCGGGATTCCTTTTTGTGCTGTTTTCCATCTTCCGCTTTCGGCTTTATGAAGCAGAATATTGCCCGGAGAAAAAGAGCCATCAAGGGATGAACCTTATGGTTCTGGTGTTCTGCCTTCTGGTTTCCTGCGGGGTTTTGTACGGAGGGTCTCCTTCTCATCAATATCTGCGGGCCTATCCTGCCTTAGAGGAGCTTCGCTCCTCAGATATGGTGGTGGATGCCTATATGCAGCAGCTGGATGCTTTTGAAAAGGGCAGAACAGCTTTGGATCTGGATGTAAATCCGGCCTTAAAGGAGCTTGACAACCCTTATGACAAGGGAGAGAGAGATAAGAAAGAAGTTACCTATCATTGGGATCGGGCATATTATAACGGACAGTACTATTCTTATTTCGGCTTGGCCCCCTTATTTATGGTGTATTATCCGGTGTACTGGCTGACAGGAATGCTTCCTACGGAGCTTTTGGCCGGCACGCTTTTATCTGTTTTTGCCATCTTAGCTATTTTTGCCGCTGTTCAGGGGCTTTATCAGACCTTTCGACCGCGGGCGAATCTTATCCTTTTTTTAACAGGGGAGGCGGCCGTTGTATTTGGGAGCTTTCTATATCTAATGCAGGCATCCTTAAGCTTTTATTATCTTCCACTTATTAGTGCGACAGGGTGGCTTGCTGCTTTTGCAGCCTTTTCCTGTTTTGCCTGCTTGAATGAGAAGAGAAGAGGGCGAATATTGCTTTTTGCTTTGGCAGGCGTATCTGTGGTGATGGTGGTGCTTTCGAGGCCCAACATGGTTCTTTTGGCTGTGGCCTTTGCTGCCCCCTTATTTTTGCGTATTCTTTTTGACCGTTCAGAAGCCTTGAAAGCAAAGCTGTATTGTGTGATACCTTTCCTGATCCCCGTATTATTGGGGGGGATAGGAGTGATGTATTATAACCAGATCCGCTTTGGATCGGTGTTTGAGTTTGGCACGACCTTCCAGCTGACGGAAAGTGATATTCGGTACAATGGAGTAACCCTGAGTCTGCATCATTTTTTATCTATGCTGTACCATTATTTTGGGGAACCCTTTGTCTATACGGAGTTTTTTCCTTTCCTGCGGTTTACAACGGAGAAGTGCATTGACTTTGGCAATTATCTTTATCAGGAATACAGTGCCGGACTTTTTCAGATGCCGCTGAATCTGGGAATTTTTCTGTCAGCCTTGACTCTTTGCGGGAAAGGACCGAAGGCTTCCTTAAAACGCTGGATCTGCGGACTTCTCCTTGCCGGAATCCTGGGATTGGGATACCTTGATTTCCTTTTGGGCGGGATTCACATCCGCTATGTCTGTGATTTGAGCCTGGCAGTGAGCCTGCTGGCTTTTCTGTTGATTTTAGAGCACATTCATTTTGAGCAGACTCGATCCGCCAGAATTCTGTATGTGATTACCCTAAGCTTTTTACTGCTTACAATCGGCAGGGGATGGCTGACCATTTTTTCCAACGAAACCAATGCCATACAACAGACCAATCCTGATTTTTATTTGAGCATTGCCCGAATGTTCCGTTTGTAAAAAGAGGGGAAGATGAATTGACAAAATCACCTTAAACTTTTATCATGGAAATAGAAGAAAAGTTTAGTTTCGGGCTGCGCATTGCAGTGCCGGGTAAGGGGCGTGGAATATGGATAATTTCGTAATTTCTATCACAAGAACCTGTGGAAGCGGTGCAACCTCCATCGGAAGAATTTTGGCAAAGGATCTGGGAGTGGAGCTCTATGACCGGAACCTGCTCAGATTGGCCTCCGATGAAAGCGGAATCAGCCAGGAGCTGTTTGCCAGGGCTGATGAGGACCAGAAGAAAAGCCTTTTGTTCCGGGCATCCCAGAAGGTGTATAACGGAGGCTTGATCCCTCCGGAGAAGGAGGACTTTACCTCCAATAATAATCTGTTTAATTACCAGGCAAAGGTGCTTCGGGAGCTGGCGGATATGTCCTCCTATGTAGTGATCGGAAGGGCTGCGGACTATGTGCTGAATGACAAGCCGAATTTGGTGAGGGTATTTATTTACGCCTCCAGAGAAAAATGCATTCAAAAGGAAATGAACCGTCAGAAGATTGACTGGAAGAAGGCGGACAAATTCATCACCAAGACGGATCGATATCGCCGGGATTATTACCGCTATTTTACCGGCCAGGAGTGGGAGAGCATGCGCAATTATGATCTGTGCATCAACACCACGGATATGACCTATGAGGAAGCGGCAAAGGCCATTAAGGATTTTGCGTTTACCTTGTTGGAGAGCAAGAAGAAAAAATAAAAGGAAACCGAACCGGCAGGCTTTTCCAAAAAACGGAGAAGCCTGCCTTCTTTTTGCGAAAAAGAGGTTTTCAGGCAGGAACCATGAAATTTTTATAAAAACTTCATACATTCTTAGGGTTTCATGTTATACTATATGTTATTATGAGTGAGAAAGGATGATAACCATGGCAAAGAAACGGGAATTCACCTATCTGTCCGCCGATGGAAGGACAAACATCCATGGGGTGGAATGGAAGCCGGAGCAGGGAGAGATAACAGCCGTTCTCCAGATTGTGCATGGTATGGTGGAATTTATCGACCGCTATGAGGAATTTGCGGAATTTTTGACAGAACGGGGCTTTGTGGTAGTTGGGAACGATCATCTGGGACATGGAGCTTCCATTGCTTCCAAGCAGGACTATGGTTTTTTTAGTGAAGAAAATGGAAACGCAGCAGTACTAAAGGACATTCATCATTTGAAAAGACTGACGGAAAAAGCCTATGAGCATGTGCCCTATTATATGCTGGGCCACAGCATGGGATCTTTTCTCTTGCGTCAATACCTGTGTCTGCGTGGTGAGGGGCTGGACGGTGCCATTGTTATGGGAACCGGGACAAAACCGGTGCCTGTGCTCAAGGCTGGCAGAGTACTCTGCCGGGGGCTGGCGGCAATATTTGGATGGCATCATCGAAGCCTGCTCATTGACAGAATGGCTTTTGGAGGCTATAATAAACATTTCGAACCGGCAAGGACCATTGCGGACTGGCTTACCAAGGACGAGGCAATTGTGGACCGCTATCTGGCGGATGAGCGCTGTACCTTCCGGTTCACCCTGAACGGATACTACAATCTGTTTTTCAGCATGGAGACGGCATGGAAGAAGAGGAATCTTCAGAGAATGCCCAAGGATCTGCCGGTGCTGTTTGTGTCAGGTAAGGAGGATCCGGTAGGGGACTTTGGAACAGGAGTGGAGCTGGTGGAAAAACAGTTCCGGGCAGTGGGAATGGAAAAGGTGACCCGAAGGCTTTATGACACAGATCGGCATGAGATCTTGAATGAAACGGACCGGGATGCCGTGTATGAGGATCTGTACCGCTGGCTGCGGGAATGTCTGGATTGCCCATGAAGAAAACAGTAACGGAACCGGTTATGGTTTGCGGACTGTGAGTTGAAATTTAGGAGGAACAACGATTATGAAAAAGAGACTTTTATCCTTAGTACTTGCCATGGTTATGATGGTTACATCCGGAATCACGGCATTTGCGGCAGAGGATGATAAACCAATTTTGGCCCTGGGCGCCAATCTAAGCGAGGAGCAGAAAGCAACCGTACTGAATCTGCTGGACGTGAATCCGGCAGAGCTTGAGAATTATACGGTTATTTATGTGACCAATGAGCAGGAGCATCAATATCTGGATCAATACCTGAGTGCCAGTGTGATCGGTACAAAGGCTCTGTCCTCCGTACTGATTCGTCCAAGAGAGGAAGGGGCCGGGCTCAATGTAACCACCTACAACATCAGCTATTGTACCATTGATATGTATCGGAATGCATTGATTACGGCAGGGCTAAAGGATGCAGATGTCTATGTGGCAGGGCCAACCAATCTGTCGGGAACGGCAGCTCTGATTGGGGCGGTGAAGGGCTACGAGGAAATGACCGGCGAGAGCGTAGGAGAGGAGGCTCTGGAGACTGCGGTGAACGAGATCGTGGTAACCGGAGACCTGGGTGACGTGCTGGGAGATTCCGAGACCGCTTCCGATATTATCGCTTATATCAAGCAGCAGATCGCGGAAGAGCATGTAGAGTCAGATGAGGATATTGAGCGAATCATCCGCAATGCTATGAAGGAATTCAACATTGATTTGTCCGATGAGCAGGTGCAGGAGCTGATACAGCTAATGAATAAAATCAGCAAGCTGGATTTGGATGTGGATGCTCTGGCAAAACAGGCGGGAGAGCTGTATGAGAAGCTGAAGGGCATGGGTCTGGATCTGGATAATATTGATACGGAAAAGGTCGGGAATTTTTTTACCAGATTTTTCGATTCTATCATGAGCTTTTTTAATAAACTGTTTAGTTAAATAAGATCAAGAGGTTCGTATTCTGCATTGAGGGGAAAAGAGGCGTATGTATAAGGCACTTTTGGTTGATGACGAAGCACTTACAAGGGAAGCAATCAGTGAAAATATCCCTTGGAAGGATCTGGGCTTTGAGCTGATAGCCAGCTGTGAAAACGGCCGGGAGGCCATGGAGCGGATGAAGGAGACGGTTCCGGACTTGCTGTTGACCGATATTTATATGCCGTATGTGGACGGGATCGAGCTTGCTCGCTATGTCTATGAAAATCATCCTGATATGAAAACAGTGATCATCAGCGGCTATGATGAATTTGAGTATGCCAAGCAGGCGGTGCGCTACCAGGTGATGGAGTATATTTTGAAGCCTGTGACACCCTCAGAGCTTATGGAGGTTCTTCTTCGGGCGAAGGAGAGCCTGGACGAACGATATGAAAGAACTAGAACCTTGAAAAAATTGCAGGGGGCCTATGTGAGCAATAGGCCCTTTCTGCGAGGGCGTTTTTTAAACAGCCTTTTGCGGGGAAATGAGCGGTCGGAGACTCTGAAGGACAAGATGGAGGAGCTGGGAATTTCTTTGCAGGGCTGTTTTTTTAATACCGCCATTGTGGAGGGGGACGATCTGTCGCCATTCCTCAATCAGTATAAGGATGTCCGGGACGAATTGGCTTTATTTGCGATTTGTAACATTGCACAGGAGCTGGTGGAGCGAGGAAGCTCGGGTGTTGCTTTCCAGAATATGGAAGAAAAAACTATTATTATTTTCAGTGGCGACACACAGGAAGGGCTGGAGCAGCAGATGGAGGGAACCCTTAAGGAAATACAGGGAACCGTTCAGCGCTTGCTGCTGATCGAGACCACCATCGGTGTAGGGCAGATGGTTTCAGATATCAGCCGCCTCTATCAGTCCTATGAGAGGGCTTGGGAGGTTATGGAGCAGAAGTTTTTGATGGGGGGAGGCCGGATTCTGCGTCAAGAGCTCTTAGAAGAGCCAGAAAACAGTCGAGCCATTGATGTGCCCAGATGGGCAGGGAGAGTGCTGCAGGAGGTCAAAAGCGGAAATGAGGAGACCATTGAAGCGTGTATTCGTGCATTCGCTCAGGAGATCCGGGAATCCTATGCAAACCGCAACCGCTCTATCATCTATATGCAGAATCTGCTGTTGACGGTCATTGGTACGGCTAATTTGGTCAAGGAAAAAGAGAGCATAATCATAGAGGAGGAAAAGGAGCTTCTGAACCGAATCTATACCTACGAGCATCTCACCGATATGGCAACGGATGTCATTGCCATCTGTGTTCATATCTTAGAGCTTTTGGGCGAGCAGAGGGACAGCTATGGGAAGAAGCAGGCGCTGATGGCTCTGGACTATATTAAGGATAACTATATGAATTCCGAGGTGAGCCTGAATTCCGTATGCAGCCATTTGGCTATCAGTACCAGCTATTTCAGCACCCTGTTCAAAAGCTGCACCGGGGAAACCTTTATAGAGGCCCTGACAAAAAAGCGTATGGAGGAGGCGAAGAAGCTTTTGGAGAATACCTCCATGAAAACCTACGAGGTGGCCAGGGAGGTTGGCTTTTCGGACCCCCATTATTTCAGCATTGCCTTTAAGAAGGCCACGGGAAGAACCCCCACAGAATATGCAAAGGAGAAACGGCTGGAATGAAAAAGAACTTGCTCATGCGCTTTCGCAGTATCCGAACCTCCATTATTTTTTCATTCACCGTGCTCATTGTATTTGCCCTGATGATTTTTCTTCTGCTTTCCCTGCGGTTTACCAGAGAGGCTGTCCTGGAAAATTCCACAGAATACACCTCCCAGCTCATTGGGCAGGTGAACAATGATATTGATTCCTACATTGGCTACATGGAAAATATTTCTTTGATCGTGGCGGATAACTCCGATGTGTGGGATTACCTCTTTGGAAATGAGCTTTCTCCGGAACGGGAGCAGGAGCTTCCGGAGCGGATTCTTGGGGTGTTTCGTACCATTACGGATACGCGAAGCGACATTGTGAATATTGCCCTTCTTCCTCAAAGGAGGGGAGCTTTGATCAATCAGGGGAGGGCCAGGCTCAATCCCTACATTGACGTGTCCGAGCTGTCCTGGTATCAGGAGGCTGTGGCCGCCGGGGGAAGAACCGTGGTGTCCTCCTCCCATGTGCAGAATGCAATCTATGGAAGCTACGATTGGGTGGTGACCTTAAGCCGCAATATTTCCAGAACCGACGATCCGGAGGCCGGAGGGGTGTTTTTTGTAGACTTGAATTACAGTGCCATCAGCAGTCTGTGCGAACGGCTCAGCCTGGGAAACCGGGGTTATATCTATATTTTGGATGAAAATGGGGGAATCATCTATCATCCCCAGCAGCAGCTCATCTACAGCGGTATGAAGCAGGAGCTGATTTCCGAAGTGATGGAGACGGAGGAAGCATCCTTTTTGACCAGGGACGGACGCCTGTATACCATTTCCAGATCCGAGCGGACAGGCTGGATTGTGGTAGGCGTCTCCATGGTATCGGAGCTGATGCGCAGGGCGGATGAGGCCCGGAAGATTTATATTCTCATTGCCTTTGTTTTATTTATGGCGGCCCTGGCCCTTGCCTACCTGCTGTCAGATGAGATCACAAAGCCCATCAAGGCGCTGGAACGGTCCATGAAAGAGGTGGAGAAGGGAAACTTTGCTCATGCGGCCCTGGTGGTTCGGGAGGAAAATGAGATAGGGCATCTGAGCCGGAATTTTAATATGATGACAGAGGAGATTCAGAACCTCATAGAGCAGCGGGACAAAGAGCAGCAGATCAAGCGAAAGTCAGAGCTGAAGGCTCTGCAGTCCCAGATCAATCCCCATTTCCTGTATAATACCTTGGATTCCATCATCTGGATGGCGGAATGGGGGAAGAATCAGGAGGTGGTGCGCATGACCTCCTCTCTGGCGAAGCTTCTGCGCCGGAGCATCAGCAATGAGCAGGAAATTGTGACTGTTGCGGAGGAAGTGGAGTACACGGAAACCTACCTGACCATTCAGAAGATGCGCTACAAGGACAAGCTGGAATATGAGATCCTGGTGGAGCCGGAGGTCATGCAGGAACAGGTTATAAAGCTGATTCTGCAGCCCCTGGTGGAAAATGCCATTTACCATGGAATAAAGTATAAAGAAGGAAAGGGGTTGGTCCGCATCCGGGGCTTCCGGCAGGAGGACCGTCTGATCCTTCAGGTCCAGGACGACGGAAAGGGAATGGAGCCGGAGGTACTGGCCCATATTTTTGAAAAGCATACCAGGGATACCCGCTCCAACGGGGTGGGCTTAAGCAATGTAAATGAGCGGATTCAGCTTTACTATGGAGAAGATTATGGAATCAGCTTCCGAAGCAGCTCCGGGAAGGGCACAGAGGCGACCATAACACTTCCCTTTGGAAAGGAGGAGGGAAGCGATGGGGAACTATAAACGAGGCTTTTTAAGTGCGGGGATTTTACTTGCGCTTGCGGTAGTGCTGGGAGGCTGGTACTGGCAAAGGCAGAGGCTCGGTACGGCTCCCTTAAGGATTGTGTTAATCCAGAAGGCGGTGGACAATACGGACTTTTGGACCTGCGTCTATGAAGGGGGGCAGATGGCAGCGGACGAACTGGGTGTGGAGCTAACGGTTATGGGACCCAAGCGGGAGGCGGATGTACAGCTTCAGCATCAGATGATCCTGGAGGCTATTGAGCAAAAGCCTGACGCTATTGCCTTAACCCCCAGCGGCTTTGAGGAGACCGTACCCTATGCGGAGCAGATTGAGGCGGCGGGGATCACCTTGGTGCTGATGGATTCTACCATGGAGAAGGAGATGGGAGAGTCTCTGATAGCAACGGACAACTTCGAGGCAGGATATAAAATGGGCTCCTATATGAAGCAGTTTGTGGATGAGGACACTGTGATCGGAGTGGTGGGGCATGTGAAGGGAAGCTCCACTGCGACAGAGCGGGAGCGAGGCTTCCGGGAGGGCCTGGGAGAGACGCACAAGCAGATTGTGGAGATTGTATTCTGTGATTCCTCCTCGGATAAGGCTTATGAGCTTACCTGCGGCCTTTTGGAAAAGCATCCAGGGATGAACATGATCGTGGGTCTGAACGAGTACTCTGCCGTAGGTGCGGCCAGGGCGGTCAAGGACCTGGGATATGCGGGAAGCTGCCATATGGCAGGCTTTGACAGCTCCATTGAAGAGATCCAGCTTTTGGAGGAGGGCGTATTTGACGCCATTGTGATTCAGAAGCCCTTTAATATGGGCTATCTGGGTATCGAGACAGCGGTTCGGGTAGCCAGGGGAAAAGAGGTGGAGCCCTATGTGGATTCGGGTTCTGAGCTGATTACCAAGGAAAATATGTACATGGAGGAAAATCAAAAATTATTATTTCCGTTTTTTGGAAAGAGCAAGGAGGGGCTGTAACGGCCCCTTTCATATTTTAGGAGGAGGAAGAGCTGGGCTGGCGGTGAAGCTTTCGGTAAGCTCCGGGAGACATTCCGCAGCTTTCCCGGAACATCTTTCCAAAATAGGCGCCGGTGGAGAAGCCGGTCTGCAGAGCGATATCCAGGATGGGGTCGTTTGTAGAGCGCAGCAGGCGTTCGGCCGTCTCGATCCGATAGTCCAGCAGGTACTCAAAGGGCGTCCGATGAATGCTGCTGCGGAAGCACCGCAGGCACTCGCTCTTGCTTATGGAAGCAGAGCGGGCAATGTCCTCTAAGGACAGCTTTTCCTGAAAGCTTTGCTGGATAAAGGCAATCATGGTCTGAATGCGATCCTGGCGGGCGCTGTTGAGGGAGCCGGAGGGGACCTTTGTCTCCTGAAGCTCATCAAGGAGCAGAAGCCAGATATCGGAAAAGGTGTTCCGCGTCTGGAATTCCGTATGTTCTCTTTTTTGCAGCAGGGCGGCCTGCCGCAGAAGCTCTAAAAGCTTTCTCTGCCGGGGCGTCTCTCCCTGAAGCTTCAAAAATTCCAGATTCCGGTTCTGCAGAACCGGCTCCAAATACTTTGTAGAAAAAATACTTTTGAAATGACCGCCCAAAAAGGTGGGGTGAAACAGGTGGGAATCCATAACGGCAGCCTGACTCTCCTCTAAAGGTGCCATGGTGCATAAAACATTGGTATTGATAAAAAATCCCTCGCCCCTTTGAAATACACAGCTTTGGTTGGTGGTGGTGAGCTTGACGGCGCCGCTTACAATATAGTCAAATTCCAGCTCTTCGTGCCAGTGCCAGGGAACCTTTGTGTCTGCCAGATCTGCGTGATGATAGGCGTAAGGGTATTCCGTGGTAAGGCCCTCGATTTCCTCTGCCTGATTTTCCCGAACTTTGATTCTCATAGCTGCTCCTATTCTGATAAGATAAAGGATTAATTGGTTATATTCTTATATAAAATAGCGATAATATTATTTTTTATAAGCTATTTAGTGATTATAATCATATTAAAGAAATCAGAGAAAGTAAAGGGGAAATACAGATGTATTGCGAAACCTTTCAAAAGCTTCAGCGGCTTGCAAAGCAAAATCCGGAGAGGTTCCGTAATATGACGGAAAAGGAACTGGAGCAATGGATAAATGGGAAAAGAGAGGTGAAGAAGAATGTCGGCTATGGTAGTAGCAGGAGCTTTTATATGTATGATAGCACTTTGCGTGTTTGAGGAGCGTCTTTCAAGGTAAAAATCCTTAAAGTGAAAAAGTTTTAGTAAAAAATAGTTACAATTCTTACATCGAAAAGAATTGTGACTATTTTTTCGTAAAATATTTACCTATTCTAAAAGGATTTTCTATTACTTTATTCATATTTTGGACATATAATAGACATAAATTCGACGAACGGACAAGGAATGTCCTTGCCTGGGGATGTACTGGAGGGAAAAAGGTGGAAAAAATTAAACAAAATGCAATCGTGAAAAAGATTGGATTTAACAGTCTGGTATTGCTATGTGTGATGATACTGTTGTACATAATGTTTGCAGTACTCACGCCAATGATCAAGACAAATGCAAGCTTTGTAAGCTATGCCCGTCTGGTGAGTGCTTTAAAGTATGCGTACTTTCTTGGATTTTTGTCTTTGGGAGTAACCTTTGTGATTGCTACCGGAGGAATTGATTTTTCTATTGGACCAGTGATGTTCTGTGCGGCTCTGATCTCAGGATATCAGCTCACCTCCCGTGGATGGCCCTTGGCGGTATGTATTTTAATCTGCATCCTGGTGGGAACAGCCTTTGGTCTGTTTAATGGAGTTCTAGTGTCCTATGCAGGGCTGCCCTCGTTCATTACTTCCATGGCGAGCATGATGCTTGCCAAGGGTCTGGGCTCCGTATTTACCAAGACTCAGCCGGTGAGCTGGCCCCAGAGTGAAGAGCCGGGTGGATGGTACCGGAACCTGGTAGGAATAAAAGCAGGCGGCATGGAGATTCCCACAGGTTTGATTCTTTTGATTATAGGAGCCATTATCTGTGCCATTATTTTAAATAAGACTATGGCTGGCCGCTACATTCTGTGTATCGGAAGTAATCGGGAGGCAGTACGTCTGTCTGGTGTAAATACAAAGAAATGGGAGACTTTAGCTTACGTTATTTGCGGGACTTTGGCCGGAATGGCAGCCCTCTTCTATGTGGGTAAGAATACAACGGTTCTCCCGGGGCTGGGCGACACCATGAACAATGAGGCCATAGCGGGCTGCGTAATGGGTGGAACCTCCATGACCGGAGGCGTGGCATCCATTGGAGGAACACTGATAGGAGTGTTGATTATTGCACTTTTGCAGGAAGGCATCATGGCTATGGGCTTCCAGATTCATTATCAGTATATTATTACCGGCCTGATTGTACTTGTAGTTGTATGGGCTGACCTGCGTAGCAGACGCAGACGCAATTAAGCGGAAGGGGGAAGATAAAAATGGGCGATGTAATTTTAACCATGAAAGGCATTGACAAATCGTTCCCCGGCGTACATGCGCTGGATCACGTGGACCTGGAGATTAAAAAAGGCGAGGTACACGCCCTGATGGGTGAGAATGGAGCCGGAAAGTCCACATTAATGAAAGTTCTTACCGGAATCTATTCCAAGGACGAGGGTACGATTACATATGAAGGGAAGGAAGTGGAATTTTCCAACCCCAGAGAGGCGCAGGACGCCGGAATCGTGATTGTGCATCAGGAGCTGAATATGCTGGGGCATCTGACCGTGGCCCAGAATATCTTTATCGGCCGGGAGATTATGAACGGCAAGCTGATTGATGACAAGAGGATGAATGAGGAAGCCAGGAAGCTGTTTGACCAGCTGGGGATTGATATTGACCCCAAGGAGACGATGAGCCGCCTGACAGTAGGTAAGCAGCAGATGTGTGAGATTGCCAAGGCTATCTCACATGAGGCTAAGGTAATTGTTTTTGATGAACCATCAGCGGCACTGACAGAGGCAGAGATTGAAGAGCTGTTCAAGATTATCCGGGATTTGCGGGATAAGCAGTTGGGAATCGTATATATCTCCCACCGTATGGATGAGATCAAGGTGATTACGGACCGGGTGACGGTTATGCGTGACGGTGGTTATGTGGGAACATTGATTACCAAGGATTGTACCAAGGATGACATTATCAACATGATGGTGGGTCGTGTCATTTACGAGGATCCCAAGACAGAGAGTGCAGTGGCCAAGGATGCTCCGGTAGTGCTGAAGGTAGAGCATCTGAATGCAGGACGGATGGTTCGTGATGTAAGCTTTGAGCTGAGAAAAGGAGAGATCTTAGGCTTCTCGGGACTGATGGGAGCAGGACGGACGGAGACAGCCAGAGCCCTGTTCGGGGCAGATCCTAAGGAGAGCGGCGATGTCTATGTAAATGGACAAAAAGTGGAGATCAAAACTCCCCAGGACGCAGTAAAATGTGGAATTGGCTATCTTTCCGAGGACCGGAAGCGCTATGGAATCGTTGTGGCTAAGACTGTGGCAGAGAATTCCACTATGGCCAGTCTTGAGAATTATATGAAAGGCCTGTTCATTGACAAGAAAAAAGAGTGCCAGGTTGCTCAGGAATATGTTGAAACCCTGAAGACAAAGACACCGGGCGTAGATCAGTTGGTGGTGAACCTTTCCGGAGGAAACCAGCAGAAAGTGGTTATTGCTAAATGGCTGGTAAGAAACTGCGATATCCTGATCTTTGATGAGCCCACCCGTGGTATTGACGTAGGAGCCAAGAGTGAAATCTATCAATTGATGAATGAACTGGTGGCAGAGGGTAAATCCATTATTATGATTTCCTCTGAGATGACAGAGATTTTGCGAATGAGCGACCGGATCGTAGTCATGTGTGAAGGCAGAAAAACTGGTGAGCTGGATATTGCGGAAGCAACTCAGGAGCGAATTATGCATGCCGCAACGCTTAGGGATTAGGAGGGACTGAGACGATGACAGACAAAAAACAAGGAAATGCCTTTACAAATAATCCGATTGTGAGAGCGGTTGGAGTACAGAAGATAGTTGTCGTAATCGTGCTGATTGCCCTGGTACTTTTCTTCTGTGTCAAGAGTACATCCTTCCGGCAGTATACAACGATTTTAAGTATTATGGACTATACCTATTATCTGGCGTTTTTGGGAATGGGGGTTACCTTCTGCCTGATTACCGGCGGTGTGGATCTCTCCATAGGAACAGGAATGTTCTGCTATGCGCTGATAGGTGGTTATCTGATTAATCAGAAGCATGCGCCAGTTATCGTAGGAATTTTGGTGACGATACTCTGTGGCCTGATTATGGGAACTATCAATGGCCTGATTGTATCCAAAGGAGGACATGCGCCGTTCCTGGCTACCCTGTGTACTATGATGATAGCCAGAGGCCTTGGGTCCATTATCACCGGAGGAGCAAGTATAACCTGGCCTGTAGCTGGTTCACCCAATGGTTGGACTCGTACGCTGTTTAAGATAGACATGGGTGGAACAAAGCTTCCCCTTGGTTTTCTGTGGGTGCTGATTCTGGCCGTTGTAATGAGTATCTTTCTCAACAAAACCCGCCCGGGGCGTTATATTATCGCAATCGGCAGCAACAAAGAGGCTACACGCCTATCCGGTATCAATGTACCGGTATATCAGACATTGGCATATGTGATTTCTGGTTTCTTTACGGGACTTGCGGCACTGGCTTACAGCTCGGCTTTTCAGTCCATGACGCCTGGCGGTGGCGGTGGAATTGAGCTGAATGCCATTGGTGGAGCGATTATTGGCGGAACCTCCATGAACGGAGGCTCGGGCACCATAGCAGGAACGATTCTGGGCGTGTTCATTATGTCTGTGCTCCAAGCCGGACTGCCTCTGATTAACATACAGGCGAACTGGCAGCAGATTATCATAGGTGTTGTTTTGATTGTGGCAGTTTATATTGATGTATTGAAGAACAAGAAGTTAGCATAATGGTGTTTACTGCATAAGCAGTTCACATAGAAATGCTCCAATAAGGAGAAAAATAAAAGGAGGAACTTATAACATGAAAAAGAAAGTTTTGGCAGCATTGCTCTCCGTAGCAATGGTAGCAACCCTGTTAAGTGGCTGTGGCAGCAAGGCTGAGGAGCCCGCAGCACCTGCAGAGACAGAAGCTCCGGCAGAGACCGAGGCACCTGCAGAGAATGAGGAGCCCGCAGAGGCACCGGCAGCAGATGCAGGCGATATGTCCTTTGAGGTTGTATCCAAGGGATTACAGCATGCTTACTGGCAGGCAGTTAAGAAGGGTGTGGAGAACAAGGCTGCAGAGCTTGGCGTAACCGTAAACTTCGTTGGACCGGACAGTGAGTCCAATATTGACCAGCAGGTACAGCAGCTTCAGAGTGCTTTGAATGCAAGCCCCACAGCAGTTGGACTGGCAGCTCTTGATACCAACTCCGTAATGGATCTGCTTCAGCAGGCTAAGGACAGCGGAATCCCCGTTGTTGGATTTGACTCTGGTGTTCCCAACGCTCCCGAAGGCTCTGTACTGGCAAACTGCTCTACTGACAACTATGCAGCAGGCGCTCTGGCAGCAGAGAAGGTTTACGAGGCTGTTAAGGATCGTATCAGTGGCAACGTTCGTATCGGCGTTGTAGCACAGGATGCAACCTCTGAGTCCGTTGTAAACCGTGGTCTTGGCTTCATTGATAAGTTTGCTGAGCTGGCAGTGGCTGATGGCCATACCGCTACCGTTGTTGGAAACGACAGATACATCTCTGACTCCAAGTGTGAGAAGACCGAAGGCGCTAACGTAGTAATCGACGTTCGTGTTCCTGCACAGGTTACTTCTGAGCTTTCCGCAGCAGATGCTACCGCTCTGATGAACGAGGCAGATACCATTGCTATCTACGGTTCCAATGAGCATTCTGCAAACGGAATCATTACTGCAAACGGCAACCTGAACAAGTGCGGCACTGGCGAGGGCCAGATTGTAGCAGCAGGCTTTGACTCCGGAGCAGCTCAGCTTCAGGCAGTTAGAGACGGCGTTCTGTTAGGCGCTATTACTCAGGCTCCCGTAGCTATGGGCGAGATTTTGATCGAGACTCTGTACGCAGCAGCTACAGGCGGAACCGTATCTGATACAGATACCGGATGCCAGTGGTATACAGCTGAGAACATTGATGATCCTGAGATTTCTCAGAACCTTTATGAGTAATTTATAGTCAAAAATGGAATTGGGGGCACACCGCAAGGTGTGCCCTTTTTTCACAAGAAAACTGAAAACAGTAATATCCCACACAGTGCACAAATCAATTTTCAGACATATGTATTTGTGGCTGGAAATTGATTTCATACAGGTGTACTGTGTGGGATATTACGGAACTTTAAATAGGAGGCAGAGCTATGTTAAAAGGAATTCCCTCAATTTTATCACCAGAGCTTTTGATGGTCCTCTGTGAGATGGGCCACAGTGACCGCCTGGTAATCTCAGACGGCAACTTCCCCGCAGAGTCTATGGGAAAGGACGCGATTGTGATCCGCTGTGACGGCCACGGGGTGCCGGAGCTTTTAGAGGCTATTTTAAAGGTGTTCCCGCTGGATACCTATGTGGAGCATCCGGTGAATCTGATGGAGGTTATGCCCGGAGATAAGGTGGAGACACCCATCTGGGATACCTACAAGGAGATTATTGCAAAGTACGATGAGAGAGGCGCGGCCTGCGTAGGTCAGATCGAGCGCTTTCAATTCTATGATGAAGCCAAGACAGCCTATGCAATCATTGCCACCAGCGAAAAGGCTCTGTATGCTAATATCATGCTTCAGAAGGGCGTTGTGGTGGAATAGCTCTGGATAATCTTAACAAAACCGAAGCGGTTTCTTAAGATTTATAATATTTTGGGGATATGCCTTGCGGTATATCCCTTTTTTCGTTATACTGGAAAGCATTAGAAATTATGTAAAGCGGAAGAGAGGGGTGGGACGCTTTTTTACTTGCAGGACGGCAGTGGTGGACAGAAAAGAGGAGTTTTATGAAAAAAGAGAAATGGAAAGGATTTGTACTGATTCTGGCCTGTGTGACTTTGCTTTTTTCCCAAAAGGAAGCAAAGGCAGGAGGAGAGGAGAGCGGCATAGGCGAGGAGCTGGAGGAGTGGATGCTGGCGGAGGAGGAATTTTTATTTGCAGATGGAGACGTGGTGGGCTTCATCGGAGACAGCATTACCCATGTGGAGTACACGGCAATCAGTTATCAAGAATTTATATATAATTACTACATTACCCGCTATCCCCAGTGGAAATTGGAGTTTCGCAACCTGGGCACGGGCTCCTATACGGCTGCGGATGTTCTGGAGCTTTATGGTGGGCAGGGGATTTACGATGCCGAGCTGGAGGGGATCACAAAGGCTGTCATTATGCTTGGCATGAACGAGGCCTTAACCGAAGTGAGCGCAGGAGAATATATTTCCAATATTCGGGCCTTGGTGGAGCTTCTTGAGGAGAAGGGTCTGGAGAGCAAGGATATTATCTTGGTTTCACCAACTCCCTTTGATCAGACAAGAACCTCCAACTATCAGGAGGATGGTCAGATGGGCGATCATTTTGACGATCAGCTGAGCGAATATACCTCCCGGCTTCGGATGCTGGCAGAGAAGATGAATACAAATTATGTTGACCTACATACTCCGATGCTCTGGGCAACCACAATGATTCAGAAGGAGAATGGAGATGCCACCCTGACGGTTGACGACAGTGTACACCCGAGCGGAGTGGGCAATGTGCTGGCGGGCTATTTTTTCCTGACCCAGCAGGGAGCAAAGGGGACTGTTGCGTCTGTTCGAATCTCCGGTGGAGGGAATGCGGTAACGGAAAATGCCCAGATAAAATCCCTGAAGAAGCGGGGGGACCGCTATGTGAGATTTTCCTATCAGCCGAACAGTCTGCCTTTGGCGGTTCCTCTGGAGGTAAAGGAAGCAGACAAATATTTTGGAATGTTAAGCCAGATCAGCCAGGAGCTTCTAGAGGTGGAGGGACTGAACTGGGATAAGACTTATACAGTTCATATGGACCGTGTGCCGGTAGGGGAATTCACGGGGGCGGAGCTGGCTCAGGGAGTAAATCTTGCCAGCTGTGACTGGAACCCGGGGCAGGTAGCTGCCAAGGATATCGAGGTTTTAAATCAGGCCTGGCATCAGGCTTCGGCAAAATATCGTGCTGTCTTGCGTGAGGCTACCCGTGAGGAAGAGACAGCTACTCAGGAGGATGTGAATATTGCCTATGAGAAGTGGGCAAAAAAAACGGAAGAGCTGTGCACTCAGATGTATACTATGGCCAGAAGCAATGTAAAGGATGCCCGTATTGTAGAGATTATCAGTGAGGATGCCCATGTTTGGATGGGGCAAGAGCTTTGGCAGTGGGCCCTGGAGGCAGGGGCAGTATTGCTTGTGCTGTTGGTATTGATGCTAGTGAGACGCCACAGAAACAGACAAAAAACTAGTTAATCCATTTTTTACGAAAGTCAGAAGCGCTGATGCCTTCTGACTTTTTAAATTGACGGTTGAGATAGCTGGCATCGTAGAAGCCACAGCTTACAGCGATCTCCTCCAATGTGTGGTCAGAAAAACGAAGCAGCTTTTTGGCCAGAGTAATTCGCTGGGCAATGACATAGTGATTCAGGGTAATGCCATATAAGGAACGAAATTCCCTGGACAGGTGGAACTTGCTGATGAAAAATTTCTCTGACAAGGCGTCCAGAGAAAATTTTTCCGTATAATGCTCATCCAGATATTGGCGTACCTGTTCCATTTTTTGGTGACCGGGATGTGTTTTTGTATGGCGATCCGTAATATCCAGCAGAAGAAGGGAAAGAATATCTACGATCAGCCGTGAAGAGGAAATCTCGGCGGAGAGATTGGTACTCTGATTTACATCCAGCAATTGCTCCATGGCCTCCTGGAGCTCCAAAAAGACCTGGGGATGGAAGGCGGGTTCGCTCTTGGAGGAAAAGTATTCATAATACTCCTGAGAGCTGGAGCCGTTAAAATGCACCCAGATAAGCTCCCAGGGGTCCGTATTGCTGCTTTGGTGGTAATAGGGAGCCATACAGTCAATAAAAAAGCAGGAGCCCTTCTTAAGGGGATAGACCACATCCCGGTACATGAGCGTGCCGCTTCCGGAGAGGACAAGAACCACCAGATAAGATTCCAGATTTTTCCTCCTGGCCAGGTGGCTCTCGCGCAGCTTTAGGTATCCCGTCTCCTGCACATAGAAGAGGGCAGAACGGGCGAAGGTGCTGGGGGTCTGAATCATGCGACGGGAGCTTTCCACATAGGAATCTGGGAATTTGTCAAAGTAGTTTTTCAAGAAAATCCGCTCCTTTCCGGCAGCTAAAAGCCTGTGGAGATGATGTATAAAAGCTTTCCGTACAAGATTCTGATAGCAATATAATACTTGTTTTGAGCAACATCTTCACTTGTTATCTTAAATATACAGGTTTATACTGTCAAAAGCAATGCAAAAATACACTTGTTTGGAGGATAAGCGTTATCCTCGCACAGACGAGTCTCATAGAAAGGAAATGCTATGTATTATGCGTTATTATCCGGCGGCTCCGGAAAGCGTCTCTGGCCTCTGTCAAATGAGGCGAGACCAAAGCAATATTTAAAGCTGGTGAATCGGGAAACCAATTCTATGGAACGCTGCTCCATGCTTCAGCGGGTATGGGATCAGCTTTCGGAAGCCGGTATGGCAGAAAATACAATCATTACGGCAGGCAAGGACCAGATGGAGCTGATTCTGAGCCAGGTGCCCAATGCGCGGGTGGCAGCAGAGCCGGCTGGCCGCGATACCTTTGGGGCTGTGCTGCTTTCCTGCGCTTACCTTCACAGCCAGATAGGAGCGGCCAGAGAGGATTACGTAGCTGTCATGCCGATTGACCCCTACACAGAGCGGGCTTACTTTGAGGCTGTAAAGGGGCTGGAGGTTGTGATGGAACATTCTGGAGCAGATATTGGACTTTTAGGAGCCGTTCCCTCCTATCCGGCAACAAAATACGGGTATATGCTGCCGGGAAAGCGGGAGGAGGATTATTTTTGGATTCAGCGCTTTGTGGAAAAGCCGGGAGAGGCCCAGGCAGAGGAGCTTCTCAAAAAAGGGGCTTTATGGAACTGTGGCGTGTTCTGTCTTCGGATAGGGGATGTACTTGATCGGGCAGGACGCTATGGAGCTCCGGAGGACTACAAAGGTCTGTGTGAGGCATTTGAGCGTCTGCCGCGAATCAGCTTTGATTATGAAGTACTGGAAAAGGCCGAGAGAGTGGCAGCAACGGAGTTTCGTGGCTTTTGGAAGGATCTTGGAACCTGGGATGCTATGGCGGATCAGATGAGCACAGACACCGTAGGCAGGGTGGTTTTGGATGATGCCTGCAGAAATACCCAGGTGATCAATGAGCTGGCAATGCCACTGGTGGCTGTGGGTACAAGAGATTTGGTCATTGTGGCCGCCCAGGACGGAATCCTGGTGGCAGATAAGAACGAGACGGGGCGGGTAAAGGAGCTTACGGCAGAGCTTCAGAGCCGACCGATGTTTGAGGAACGGCGCTGGGGAACGCTGGAAACCCTGGATGATACGGAGACCTCGCAGACGGTCACGTTGACCAGAAAGATTCGGATCTATGACGGTATGACCTCCAGCTACCATTATCACAGGGAGAGGGATGAGATCTGGACGATTCTAAAGGGTACGGGAGAATTGATTCTGGAGGGAAATAAGATCCCTCTTTCGCCCGGCAAGGCCATTTGTATTCGAAAGAATCAGCGCCATGCGGTAAAGGCCGTCAAGGACTTTGAGTACATTGAGATTCATGTGGGAACCAGTGTGGGAAATGATGATATTCATCGGATCACCTTTGAGTGGGATGAGATAGAGAGGAGCAATATATTATGAAAAGGAAAGCGTTGATTACCGGAATTACAGGGCAGGATGGCTCTTATCTTGCGGAGCTTCTTCTGGAAAAGGGATATGAGGTGTATGGGCTCTTTCGAAGGGGCTCCACCAACACATCCGAGCGGATTGCCCATCTCTTGGAGGAGCGGGCGGCAGGGGACCCAGGCTTACACTTGATCTACGGAGATATGACGGATTCTTTGAATCTGGTACGATTGATGTTGGAGATAAAACCGGATGAGGTTTACAATCTTGCGGCCCAGTCCCATGTGGCTGTCTCCTTTGAGGAGCCGGAATATACGGCCAATGCGGACGGCCTTGGCGTTCTGCGGATTCTGGAGGCAGTGCGGGTAGCGGGCCTTGCAGAGACTACCCGCATTTATCAGGCGTCCACCTCAGAACTGTTTGGCAAGGTGGAGGAGATTCCGCAAAAGGAGACCACGCCCTTTCATCCCCGTTCTCCCTACGCGGTAGCCAAGCTTTACGGATACTGGATCACAAAGCATTACCGGGAGGCCTATGGGATGTATGCGGTCAATGGGATTCTGTTCAATCATGAATCCGAGAGGAGAGGGGAAACCTTTGTAACAAGGAAAATAACTCTGGCCGTAGCAAATATTCTGGCAGGCCGCCAGGAAAAGCTGTATTTGGGAAATTTGAATGCCAAACGGGACTGGGGATATGCCAGGGATTATGTGGAATGTATGTGGATGATGCTGCAGCATGACACACCGGAGGACTTTGTGATTGCCACCGGTGAGACTCACACAGTAAGGGAGTTTGTGGAGGCAGCCTTTGGCCAGGGAGGAATTCGCCTTAAATGGCAGGGCGAGGGCGTGGAGGAAAAAGGAATCGATGAGAAGACAGGAAAAGTACTTGTAGAGGTATCCCCGGAATTCTTCCGGCCGGCGGAGGTGGACCTGCTTCTGGGCGATCCCGCCAAGGCAAAGGAGCTTCTGGGATGGAATCCCAGGAAGACCTCCTTTGAGAAGCTGGTAAGGCTTATGGTAGAGCATGATATTGCAAAACTAAAAGAGTAACAGGAGGATGCCGGAAAATTTTTAATACAAGGAGAATGATTATGAATTGTGAGCCATTGGACAGAAGAAAAAAAATATATGTGGCGGGTCATGGGGGCCTGGTAGGTTCTGCTTTGGTGCGATGTCTTGAGCAGGAGGGTTTTGAGAGAATTATTACCAGAACCCACCAGGAGCTGGATTTGACAAGGCAGGCGGAGGTAGAAGCATTTTTTGAACAGGAGAGGCCGGACTATGTGATTTTAGCAGCGGCTAAGGTAGGTGGAATTCATGCCAACGACACCTACCCAGCAGATTTTATTATGAAAAACCTTCAGATTGAATGCAATGTCATTGACGCAGCCTGGCAGAATCAGGTAAAAAAGCTTTTATTTTTGGGAAGCTCCTGCATTTATCCAAGGGAATGTCCCCAGCCCATTCGAGAGGAATATCTTCTGAGCGGATATCTGGAAAAGACTAATGAGGCTTATGCGCTGGCAAAGATTGCGGGCCTTAAGATGTGCGCCTTTTATAACAAGCAGTACGGAACCCATTACATCAGCGTGATGCCCTGTAACCTTTATGGGATCAATGATAATTTTGCTTTGGAGAACTCCCATGTGCTCCCGGCCTTGATACGTAAATTTCATGAGGCAAAGGAAAAGGGCGAGCCTGCGGTAACCGTGTGGGGAAGCGGCACGCCCCTGCGGGAGTTTCTGAACGTGGACGATCTGGCAGATGCCTGCCTGTACCTTATGGACCACTACGATGGAAATGAGTTCTTTAACGTGGGCTCCGGTCAGGAGATCACCATTTTAGATCTGGCGAGGCTGATCAAAGAGGTGACAGGCTATCAGGGGGAGATTGTTTTAGATCCCTCAAAGCCCGACGGAACACCAAGAAAGGTGACGGATATCAGCCGTATCCTGGAAACAGGCTGGAGGCCCAGGATTGATTTGGAAACAGGAATCCGTAAAACCTATGAATGGTTTTGTGAAAAATACAAGACAGGAGAGTTTGCGCAGCGGTGAAGAAGCAGGGACCGGTAAAGCTTAAGCCGGTACGGAAAACCTATTTATGGGGAACAGAGGATTGGATGCTCTCCTGGCTCAACGAGGGCCTGAAGGAGATCCCTCTTTTGATTAAAATTATCAGGGCAAGGGATGCCCTTTCCGTGCAGGTACACCCACAGGATGCCCTTGCCTGGGAGCTGGAGCAGGGAACCGGGAAGACAGAAATGTGGTATGTGCTGGATTGCGAGCCGGGCGCCTGCCTGTACTATGGCCTGAAGCATCAAATTTCCGTAAATGAATTTCGCAAGCGCATTGACAACGGAAGTCTTCTGGAGGTGTGCCGAAGCGTGCCGGTTAAAAAAGGGGATGTCTTCTACATTCCAGCAGGCCTCATCCATGCCATTGGAAAAGGAATCACGGTGGCGGAGGTACAGCAGAGCTCCAATATTACCTATCGGGTCTATGATTATAACCGGGAGGACGCAAATCATCAGCGGAGAGAGCTGCATATTGAGAAGGCTCTCAGGGCCGCAAGCTTTATGCCGCCTCTTGCCGGACATCATCCCATGGGGCCCCGCATTCGGAAAATTGGATATTCCAAAACTTTATTAGTGCAATGTCCGTATTTTGTGGTACAATTATACGAGATAGAGGAATGTATGGAAGGAGCTGTGGAGGATTCCTTCCAGTCCTTGCTCATTTTGGAGGGAGAGGGAAGCTTAAGAAGTGTCTGCGGAGATCTGGCAGTGGGACAGGGTGACAGCATCCTTCTTCCAAAAGGAATGGGGGCCTACCAGCTAATCGGAAGGCTGCAAATACTAATAAGCGAGGTATAGACGGATGAATTTAAAGTTTGGAACAGGGGGCATCCGCGCCACCATGGGGAAGGGGCCGGATCATTTAAATTTGGAAACCATACAGGAGGCAACTCTGGGAGTAGCGGCCTACGTGAAGACACTCAGGGAGGAGCCTGCGGTAGCTATCGCCTATGACAGTAGAAACCATTCGGAGGAATTTGCCAGGGAGGCGGCCAGAGTGCTGGCGCTCAAGGGCTGCAAGGCATATATTTATCCCAAGCTGATGCCCACGCCGGCCTTGTCCTTTGCCGTCCGCCATCTGAAATGTGATGCGGGAATCTGTATTACCGCCAGCCACAATCCCAAGGATTATAATGGCTTTAAGGTATATGGCGAGGATGGCTGCCAGGTGACAAATGAGGCGGCGGAGGCCATTCAGACATATATAGAGCAGGCGGACAGAAAGGAAGCCGCAGATGATCTTCCCTTTGAATACTTTGTGGAATCGGAAGAGATTGTATATATCAGCGACAAGACCATCAAGGCATTTCTTGCATCCATCATTAAGAAGCGGACCCAGAAGGAGCTGACCTCGGAGCTGAAGGTAGTCTATACGCCCCTAAATGGTGCGGGCTTAAGCTGTGTCAGCAGCATCCTCAAGTATGTGGGTGTTACCAATCTGCAGCTGGTAACGGAGCAGGCTAAGCCGGACGGCAGCTTTCCCACCTGCCCCTATCCCAATCCGGAGGAGCCTGGGGCGCTGAAGCTGGCTCTCAAGTACTGCAAGAAGGCAGATGCGGATCTTTTGCTTGCCACAGATCCGGACAGCGATCGAGTGGGAGTGGCGGTGCAGCATGAGGGCTCCTGGAAGCAGCTGACCGGCAATCAGGTGGGAGTTCTTCTTCTGGATTATATCTTAAAGTGCAGGCAGGAGGCGGGGACACTTCCTGAGAATCCCGTTGTCATTAAGACCATTGTCACTACATCTATGGCAGAGCGGATTGCAGAGCACTACGGAGTGGAGATGATCCAGACACTGACGGGCTTTAAGTATATCGGTGAACAGATCGGGCGTCTGGAAAAGGCCAGAGAAGCGGAGCGCTTTGTATTCGGCTTTGAGGAGAGCTGCGGTTATCTGATTGGCAGCTATGTACGGGACAAGGATGCGGTGGGAGCGGCCATGCTCATCTGTGAGATGGCAGATACCTACAAATCCATTGGAAAGACCCTAGTTGACGTGTTAAAGGAGCTGTACCGGACCTATGGGCGTTATAAGACGGAGCTGAAGAATTACACCTTTGAGGGAGCGGAGGCGCAGCGCCGCATGCATTATATCCGCAAAAGCCTGACGGAGAAGCCGGATATGAAGATGCGGGGCTCAAAAGTGGTTCGCTATCAGGACTATTTGGAAGGAGTTGACGGTCTGCCAAAGGCTGATGTGATAAAGCTTTGGATGGAGGACGGATCGGAGGTTGTTATTCGGCCTTCGGGAACAGAGCCGAAGATTAAGGTGTATACGGAGAGAAGAATAGAGGGGAAATAGAAATAAGCAAGAAAAATAGAGTGCCACTTCACAATTCATGGAAATTGGGGAGTGGTACTCTTTTTGCTTTTGTTAATATCTTTTTACAGGTCCATCTTTCGGGGGGAGCCGCAGCTTTCTCTCACAGCCAGATAAAAAGGTACAGAGATTTTCATGGGAAGATGATGTCCTCCCTGTATACGGTCGATCAGAGTCTTGGCGGCCATTTTTCCCATTTCATCCAGCGGAACATGAACAGTGGTAAGCATGGGAGAAAGGTATTGGGCCATGTCAATATCATCAATGCTAATCACAGAGATATCCTCAGGAATCCTTAAGCCCTCCTCCTGAATAGCTCTCATAACACCGATAGCAGTCAGGTCGTTCGGAGCAAAAACAGCAGTAATTTCACGGGTTCTTGCAAGCAGCGCCTTGGTGCCGCGATAGCCGCCCTCAGAGCAGAGCATAACATTAGAAACGAAATCATTCCGGATAGGGATTTTGTGCTTGCGTAAGGTAGAGCAATAGCCGATATAACGCTCCTCATTTTGGGTTTCTCCCACATAGGCGATCCTGGTGTGGCCAAGCCCTATGAGATATTCGATGGCGTGCTCGCTGGCAAGGTGTCCTTCACAGAGAACCTGATCATACTTGGCGTTTAGGCTGTTTAAGCCTGTATAGATAACATAATTGAAATGCTTTTTTAGAAAGCTCAAAAGCTGCTTGTTGCAACGGCCCAAAATGGCAACTCCATCCACTTGATTGTTGGTAATGAGATGAAAGGTGCTGGGATGCTGAATATCAATGGCTGTAAAAGAGTATTTCAAAATATAATTCTGTTTAAAAGCCTCTTTTTCAATGCTGCGTGCCAGCTGAGAAAAAAAGGGATCGGTAATGGCGTCAGGCTTTCTGGCGAACAGGCAGGCAATAGAATGAGAAGAGGCCTGGCCGGAAGAGGTTTTTCCGCTTTTGAGGTTTTGAGCGCTGGAGTTGGGAGTGTAATTGGTCCGGCGGACAATCTCCCAGATACGGTCCTGTACTTCCTTGCTTGCGGCTCCGGAATTGCTTTGATTAATAACTCTGGAAACAGTAGAGATTGACACGCCGGCTTCTTGTGCGATTTCTTTTAATGTCATAGAAAATCCCCTTTGTTTTTTATGTGAAATTGAATTAAATTTTAAATTTATCATAGAGAAAAATAGCGAAGGTGTCAATGCAATTGGGTAAATGTGGGAGGTGAATATACCCAAACGTTTGCGTAAATTATAGTCAAAACCGAGAAATATCTATGATATAGTGAATCTCATAAGGGGGAATTTGGAAATGCAAAATCTATTGATCGTACACGGGGGAGGTCCAAGTGCCGTATTAAACGCATCCCTATATGGTGTGATTAAAGAGGCAAAAAAACAGGGAATTCCAAAGATTTATGGAGCGGCAGGAGGAAGCGAGGGAATTCTGAAGGAGCGCTTTTTTGAGCTGGAACAGCTTGCGGAAAAAGAGCTTGGAATGATGCTTCGAACACCGGGGAGCGTTATTGGAACCTCACGCTTTGAGCTGGGGCCGGATGACTACGAAAAAATGCCCGAAATTTTTAAAAAATATCAGATAGGATATGTGCTTTTGAATGGGGGCAATGGAACAATGGATACCTGCGGGAAGATCTGCCATGCCTGCAGGGACAGGGAAATTTTCGTAATGGGAATTCCCAAAACCGTAGACAATGATATCGCCATAACGGATCACACCCCGGGATTTGGAAGTGCGGCCAGCTTTCTTGCGGAGACAGTACGGGAAATTGGGGCGGATGTCAGATCTCTTCCCATTCATGTATGTATTGTAGAGGCCATGGGGAGAAATGCAGGCTGGCTGACAGCGGCCTCCGCTTTAGCCAGAGAAGAGCCGGGAGATGCGCCTCACTTGATCTATTTGCCGGAACGCCCATTTCAGGAGGAAGCGTTTCTTGAGGATGTCCGGCAGATGTATGAGGAAAAGGGCGGCGTGGTTGTTGTGGTCAGCGAAGGCCTGCGAAGAGCAGATAACAGGCCGATTGTCCCACTTATTTATTCATCCGGAAGAGCGGAGTATTTTGGAGATGTAGGTGCGTACCTGGCAGAGCTGGTGATAAAAAAATTGGGAATCAAGGCGCGCTCCGAAAAGCCGGGGCTGTTGGGAAGAGCTTCCATAGGCACACGCTCAGAAAGGGATGTGGAGGAGGCCGTTCTGGTTGGAAGAGAAGCCGTTAAAGCGGCGGTAGAAGGAAGAACCGGACAGATGGTAGGGCTTTTCCGGACAGAGGATGAACAGGGTGGCTATGAGGTACATACTGAATTGATCCCAGTGGAGGAGGTCATGCTGCATGAGAAAAAGATGCCGGAATTTTTTATTAATGAGAGAGGGAATGATGTGACAAAGGAGTATCTGGACTGGTGTGGACCTTTGGCGGGTGATGGACTTGAAAAAATGCTTAAATTAGAGAAACAGGAAAAAGGAGAAGAAGGCAGATGAAGCATATTTTTTTGAATTTGAAACGGTTTGATATCCCAAAGGAGCTGGCGGGAGTGAATGGTATCGCGCCCGCAAAGGAGTGGGGAAGCTTTATCATGAGAGAGATCCAGGAGCCACTTAAGGCTTATATGGACAAGGACGTGGAATTTGGAGTGTTTTTCCCGGAGGCTCATATTTTGACGGCGGCAGCGGCACAGACAGAGCACAGTATGGTAAAGCTGGGCTGTCAGAGTGTTTTTCGCATGGATACAAGCGAGGGCGGAAATTTTGGTGCTTTTACCACAAACCGGACGGGGAATGCTATGAGAGCTTTGGGATGTCAGGCAACGATTATTGGCCATTGCGAGGAGCGGAATGATAAGGGGGGAATTCTGCTGGAGGCTGGAGCGATTGACAAAAAGGCAGTGAATCGGATTCTCAATCAGGAAATACTGGCGGCTCAGAAGGCAGGGCTGGAGGTGCTGTATTGTATTGGAGAAAAGGCTGAGGAGCAGGAGAATTGGAAGGAGGTTTTAGAGGAACAGCTATTAACCGGGTTGGAAGGCGTTGACAAATCAAGGGTAACCATTGCATATGAGCCGATTTGGGCGATTGGGCCAGGTAAGACACCTCCGAATAAGGAGTATATTACTAAAATAGGAGCTTTTATAAAAACGGTTACCGGAGGAATGGATGTGGTCTATGGAGGCGGTTTGAAGCACGATAATGCAGAAATGCTTGCCTCTATTCCTGAGATTGACGGAGGCTTGATTGCACTTACAAGATTTCAGGGCGATATCGGATTTTATCCGGAAGAGTATTTGGAGATTGTACGGATCTATATGGGGAAATAGTCCGGCTAAGAAATGTCAAGTTTTTTTAAGAAATATTTTTTGCTGGACAGTAAAGTCGCAAAGACGCACGAGAGGAACTTTCATGAGTGCTCTTTCGAATGAAAGTTCCTCTCATTACATGTGTGCCGAAGTGACTTTACCCTTTAGTGCTGTCGCGCAGCGACTATAATTAGGAGGGAAAATAGATGAGATTAGAATTTGAATATGGACATGGATGCATGGGAGCGGAGCTTCCCGATGATACGGATGTATTTATTCCAGGGACAACCGTACCGGATCAGCCGGCCATTCCTGAGGAACAATTGGAGGAAGAGACAAGAAAATCCATTCGCAATCCAATTGGAATGCCGCCGCTTTCAGAGCTGGCACGGGAGGGGAGTAAGGTTGCATTTGTAATTCCAGATATTGTAAAGGGCGGCACCCAGCCGACTGCCCACAGAAAGATTGCAATTAGGGTTATTTTGGAGGAGCTTTACAAGGCAGGTGTACGAAAGGAGGATGTTTTACTGATTTTTTCCAACGGCCTTCATCCTCGTACAACTGTGAATGAGATGAAGCAGATTTTAGGAAAAGAGCTGTTTGATGAATTTTATTATACCAATCAGATTACCAGCCATGACAGTGAGGATTATGAGCATCTGGTGGATCTGGGGGTAACGGATCGTGGCGATCCGGTTCTTATGAACAAATATGTTTACGACAGCGATATTGCAATCCTGATAGGGCATGTCCAGGGAAATCCATACGGAGGCTATTCCGGCGGATATAAGCATTGTGCTACTGGTATCACTCACTGGCGTTCTATTGCGTCCCATCATGTGCCGAAGGTGATGCACAGAGAGGATTTCACTCCGGTAAGCACCAAGTCTCTTATGAGAACAAAATTTGATGAGATCGGCATGCACATGGAAAAATACATGGGAAAGAAATTTTTCTGCTGTGATGCCGTGCTGGATACATATTCCCGGCAGATTGCAATTTTTAGCGGTTATGCAAAGGAAATGCAGCCGGTATCCTGGGAAGTGGCGGACAAGCGGACCTATGTACATTGGGCAAAGAAAAAATACGATGTTATGCTATTTGGAATGCCACAGAACTTTCATTACGGAGATGGAATGGGAACCAATCCCATTCAGATGATGCAGGCCCTTTCCGCACAGGTGATTCGTCATAAACGTGTTATGAGTGAGCGGTGTGTAATTATCTGCTCTTCCATTTGCAATGGATATTTCCATGATGAAAGATGGCCGTATCTGCGGGAACAGTATGAGATGTTCCAGCATGATTATATGAATGTTCTTCCGGATATGGATCGGTATGGTGAGTATTTCGCTACCCATGAGGAATATATTCGAAAATATCGTTACTGCAATGCCTTCCATCCTTTCCATGGCTTTTCCATGATGAGTTGTGGACACATTGCGGAGATGAATACGGCAGCCATCTATATTGTAGGCGCACAGGAGCCTGGAATTGCTCGCAGCATGGGGCTTAAGACGAGAGCAACCTTTGAGGAGGCTTTGGAGGATGCAAAGAAAAAATATGTGGGACCCAATCCTAATATTCTGGCATTGCCAAAAGCCTTTAAATTAGCAGCACCCCATTTGTGCATGGAGGATGATAATTAAAGAAGAACCGGTAAGGAAAAGTGGATAAAGATGGATGTTTGAGGCTTTGGGAAAGGAGGAGGGAGCTTTTTATGCGACATGACTATTATTCCTATACAAAAGAGGAATTATTAAAACAGCCGAAGATCTGTTTGCATTGCTATGAAACGGATCAGGATGTATTTCGCCATATGGCAGAGGAAATGGTGGATGCCATTATTCAAAACCAGGCGGAAGGGAAAAGCACCATATTTATTTGTCCGGTAGGACCTATAGGGCAGTACCCTTATTTTGTGAGGGAAGTAAACAGAAAACAAATTCCGCTGAAGGATGTCTGGTTTTTAAATATGGATGAATACTTGACAGATGAAAAGGAATGGATTGATCCGGCGCATCCCTTAAGTTTTCGCGGCTTTATGGACCGGGAGGTTTACAGTAAAATTGACAGGGCTCTGGTAATGCCAAAGGAGCATAGAATTTTTCCGGACCCTCATGATACGGAGAATATGATGCGGGTGATAGAGAAGCTGGGCGGCGTGGATATCTGCTTTGGCGGGATTGGGCTAAATGGCCATATTGCTTTCAATGAAGCGGATTTCACCCTAGCGCCGGAAGCGTTCCGGGCGCTTCCAACCAGGGTGCTTCCCGTATCTCAGGAGACCCGTGCGGCAAATGCCATTGGAGATTTCAACGGAGCTTTGGAGGATATGCCAAATTATTGTGTATCAATTGGGATGGCTGAGATTTTAAGGGCAAGGAAGATAAGGCTGGGATGTTTTCGCAATTGGCATCGTGCGGTTGTGAGAAGAGCTGCGTACGGGGAGCCCTCCGCCGGCTTCCCGGTTACGCTTTTACAGGAGCATCCGGATATTACACTTAGCTTTACGGAGCTTGTGGCACAGCTTTAAGTAAGGAAGGGTAAGAAAATGATAATAAAAAATGGTCTGGTTTATCAAAGGGGAGAATTTCAGAAACGGGATGTTGAAATCCGGGAGGGAAAATTTACACGAATCAGTTCCTCCGTTTCCGGTGATGAGGAAATCAATATTCAAGGATTTCGTATGGTGCCGGGATTTTTTGAAATACATACCCACGGCGCTGCGGGAGTGGATGTAAATGGAGCGACTGCGGAGGATCTGGAAAAAATTTGCTGTTTCTTTGCGAAGCAGGGTGTGACAAACTGGTTATGTTCTATCTTGACAGATACGAAGGAGCAGACACTTCGGTGCATCCGGGAATATAAAAGATGGAAAGCGTTAGATCATTGGGGAGCGGATTTGTGCGGAATTCATCTGGAAGGCCCTTTCTTAAGTGAGGAATATGCCGGAGCAATGCCCAAACACCTGTTGCTTGATATGGACTTGGGATTGATTCGCCAATATCAGGAGGAGGCGGAAGGAGATATTCGTTATATTACGATTTCTCCGGAGCGCAAGGGTGTTATTGAGGCAATTCCGGCCCTTCGAGGTATGGGAATTCAGGTGGCAATGGGACATTCGGCAGCAGGATACGATCAGGCGGTCTTTGCTATCAGGCAGGGAGCGGGTGCCTGTACTCATACCTTTAACGCTATGCGTCTGTTTCATCAGCATGAGCCGGCCATTATGGGAGCGGCATTGGAATCAGATATTTACTGTGAAGCTATTTGTGACGGACTACATCTTCATCCGGGAAGCGTGCGTCTCTTGCTGAAAGCCAAGGGAAATAAACGGGTAATTGCCATTACGGATTCTATTATGGCAACCGGATTCCCGGAAGGAAATTATAAGCTGGGCGTCAACGACGTGGTGGTTAAGGATGGTGATGCCAGGCTTGCTTCTGACGGGACCCGGGCGGGGAGTGTTCTGACCGCAAAAAGGGCATTTCACAATTTCCTGGATTTTACGGGATATCCAGTGGAAGAAATTTTGCCGCTTTTCACAGAGAATCCCGCCAGACTTTTGGGAATGGAGCGCAGAATAGGGATGATTGAAGAAAAACGGGATGCCAATTTCCTGCTTTTGGATAACAAAAATAATATCAAAGCTGTGTATGTAAAAGGGAGAGGAGTATAGCAAATATACCCAAACGTTTGGGTAGAAATCAATTGAAGTCTATGCAAAAACATGACAGAATGGAATTAAAAACAGGGGTGTAATTATAAGAAGTGTATAAGACAAGGAGGAAGGAATGAAAAATAAAAAGGAAAAGGATTTCATAGGCTCCATACCCAAATGGGCATGGCTGCTGTTGTCTCTTTTAACAGCACTTGTGGTCTGGTATTTCCTGTCAGTGAATCCGAAAACAGGACGGACCTTTAAGCCGCTTATGGAAGTACTTGCTTCAGCAAAGGTTATGTATGGCAGAGGGGTGTTACTGAAGGATATTGGGAGCAGCTTGATTTCGGCAATTGGTGGTTTTGCCTGCGGCTTTCTTCTTGCTGTGCCGATTGCGTTTCTTATGGCATGGTATCGGCCGGTCCGCTTTATTGTGGAGCCCTGGATACAGTTTATCCGTAATATTCCGCCCCTTGCGTATGTTCCTCTGGTTGTACTTTCCGTGGGTGTTGGAAGAACGCCGCAGATCATTGTTATCTGCCTTTCCACATTTCTGGTTATGACCATTACAATCTTCCAGGGGGTCATCAATGTGGACGAGACACTGATTAAAGCGGCCAGAGTGCTGGGGGCAAATGACAGTGTGATTTTGGTCAAGGTTATTTTTCCGGCAACAACGCCCTTCATTGTTACGGCAATTCGTCTGGGCATCTCCACAGCACTGACAACCCTGATTGCAGCCGAATCCACCGGTGCAATCTGTGGTCTTGGAATGCGGATCAAGGCGCTGGCAAATTCCTATGAGACAGCTCCTATGCTGCTATACATCATTATAGTGGGTATTATCGGTATGCTGGCGGAAAAGATACTGAAATATTTTGAAAGGAAGCTGACCTCATGGCAAGAGAAGAGAGAAATATAAAGGTTAAAATCGATCAGGTAAAAAAGGTGTATAACGGACGCACAGGGGAAATGGTCGCTTTAAACGGAGTAAGTCTTGACATTGCCGATAATGAATTTGTCTGCGTAGTGGGGCCTTCCGGATGTGGAAAATCTACATTGCTTAATATTATTGCAGGACTTTTGGAGCCTACTGACGGAGCGGTGTATGTGGACGAGCGAAAGGTAGTAGGGACTGGCGTGGAGCGTGGGGTGGTATTCCAGCAATATGCGCTGTTTCCCTGGCTTACGGTTAAGAAAAATGTGGAATTCGGTTTGAAGCTCAAGGGGCTTTCCAAGGACGAGATAGAAGAAACAGCTATGAAATACATACGCATGGTTGACCTGGAAAAGTTTACAAACGCTTATCCGAAGGAATTGTCAGGGGGGATGAAGCAACGAGTGGCCATTGCTCGTGCCTATGCGGTAAACCCGGAGGTCCTTTTGATGGATGAGCCTTTTGGAGCCTTGGATGCCCAGACAAGAACACAGCTTCAGTCCGAGCTGCTTAAGACCTGGGAGGAAGAGCGAAAAACCTGCTTCTTTATTACGCATGATGTGGAGGAAGCAATTATTCTGGCTCAGAGAGTAGTGATAATGAGTGCGCGACCCGGACGAATCAAGGAGATTGTGGACATTGACATACCTTATCCCCGTACACAGGAGACGCGTATGGACCCAAGATTTATAGAGCTAAAGACACATATTTGGTCTCAGGTATATCAGGAATACCTGGAGGTAAGAAAGTAACTTAACCATTAAAATGGTTAAAATAAAAAGGAAAAGAAAAGGAGAAGTGTATGAAAAAGGTAATTAGTTTAATGCTTGCTATGGCAATGGTATTCGGATTGGCGGCTTGTGGAAGCCCTAAACAAACCGAGCAGGAGGCACCGGTAGAGACAGAGGCTCCGGCAGAAACGGAAGCACCGGCAGAGACGGAGGCCCCGGCGGAGACAGAGGCTGTGGAGCGCAAGGCGCTGAATGTGGCTTATATGCCCAACTATGCATCAATGTGGGTTATTATGGCCGCATTGGAAGGTGGATATTTTGACGAGGAGGGTCTGGATGTAACCCTGTATGAATTTGCAGACGGACCTACGGAGATCGCTTCTATGGAATCCGGCTCCATAGATCTGGCTTATATTGGAGATGGTGCACACAAGCTGGCTGCCAACGGAAGCTGTAAGATTTTCTGCTATTCCCATATTGGCGATGCAGAGATGGTCATTGGATTAACCTCCCATGGCGTGAATTCCCTGGAGGATTTGAAGGGTAAGACCGTAGGCTATGCGTCCGGAACTTCATCTGAGACTATGCTCCAGCGTGCTTTGGAGGATGCAGGGCTGACTATGGATGATGTTGAGCCCTATGATATGGACACCAGCAATATGGTTACGGCGATGGTTTCCGGTTCTCTGGACGCCTGCTGTACCTGGTCACCGAATACATGGCAGATTTTGGGTGAGATGGATGATGCGGTAAAGCTGTGCTCTCCCATGGATTATATTGATAAGGCAGTTGCACTTTCCAGCTTTGTAGTTATGGAGAATTGGGCAACAGAAAATCATGAGGTTTTGATCCGCTTTACGCGCGCTTTGTTAAAGGCTATGGACTTTGGAGCAAAGGAAGAAAATCTTGCACAGGTTTCCGAGTGGATTGCAACACAGCTTGCATCAGATGTTTCTACTGTGGAGGCACAGTGTCATGACGGCAACTGGCTCACCGGCGAAGAGCTGTATGCGGCAGTAAAGGATGGAACCATTGAAGGATATTATCAGACACAGTTGAATCAGATGGTTGCAAATGAGACGGCAACAGAGGATATCAAGGTGGCGGATTATGTGCTGTTTGACATAATACTTGAGGCGGCTGCAAGCCTTTACGATTAATTGGCTTACCGAATTAAATTGTAGAATTATTAGGTACCGGAAGCTGATAATAGCTTCCGGTATCTGAATTAAATGGAAAAGCTCTCATATGGAGGTAAGATAGTATGAATTATTTTGGAGAATCTACAAAAAGAATTCAAAGCTTTCGAGAGGAGCTTTTGAATGCCAAGGCATATATCAGTGTAGAGCGAGGGATCTTGTACACACAGGCACACAGGGAGCACAGAGATTGCCCGATTATCCTGCAAAGAGCCCATTGCGTGGCAAGGGTTTTGAGGGATATGAAGATTTTTATTGAGGATCAGACTTTGATTGCAGGCAATCAGGCAGAGTACAACCGGGCAGCCCCATTGTTTCCTGAATATGCCATGGACTGGGTTGTGGAGGAGCTGGATACCTTTGAAAAACGCGACGGGGATGTTTTTTACGTAAAAGAGGAAGAGAAAGAGGTTATTCGTGAAATAGGAAAATATTGGGATAAGCTTACCCTGAAGGATAAAGGACTTGCGGCGCTTCCGCCGGAGCTGCGTACCATTTACGATCTGGGAATTATTAAAATGGAAGGCTCCATTACATCAGGAGATGCACATCTGGCAGTTAATTATGACAAGCTGATTCAAAAAGGACTTGGATACTTTCGGGATCAGGTATTAGAGCACCGGGAAAAGCTGGATCTGACAGATTGCAGCAGTCTGGAAAAGCGTTATTTTTATGATGCGTCCCTGATCATGATTGACAGTACGGTTGCATTTGCCCATCGGTTTTCCTCATTGGCATCCGAGATGGCAGAGAGGGAACAAAATGAGGAGAGAAAAAAAGAACTGCTAAGAATTTCACAGATTTGTAAGCGGGTACCACAGCTTCCCGCTGCCAGCTTTTGGGAGGCCCTGCAAAGCATCTGGCTGATTCATTTGGTTCTGCAGATAGAATCAAATGGACATTCCCTTTCCTATGGGCGTTTGGATCAGTACCTCGCGCCATTTTACAGAAAGGATTTGGAGCAAGGGGTGGTTACGGAGGAATCCGCCTGTGAGCTTTTGGAAAATTTCTGGTTGAAGACCTTTACCATTAATAAAGTGCGCAGCTGGGCTCACACACAATTTTCGGCAGGAAGCCCGCTGTATCAAAATGTGACAGTAGGCGGACAGGATGAAAATGGAGAGGATGCCACAAATCCGGTTTCCTGGCTGATACTCAAAAGCGTTGCAAGACTTCGACTTCCCCAGCCGAATCTGACGGTTCGTTATCACAGAGGGCTGCCTCAGGATTTTATGCGGGAGTGTATGCAGGTGGTCAGCCTTGGCTTTGGAATGCCGGCATTTAACAATGATGAGGTGATTATTCCATCCTTTGTGGAAAAGGGAGTAAGGCTTGAGGATGCCCGCAGCTATAGCGCCATAGGCTGTGTGGAGGTGGCGGTTCCGGGGAAATGGGGCTATCGCTGCACAGGTATGTCATTTTCAAATTTGCCCCGATTTTTGCTTGCCATGATGAACGGGGGCGTGGATATGACAAGCGGTATTCGCGTTCTTCCACCCTGTAAGCCATTTTTGGAGGTGGAAAGCTATGAAGAGTTATTTGAGGAATGGCAGGGAACCGCAAAGAAAATTGCAGCCATGAGTGTTATGCTGGATAATTATGCAGATACCGTTATTGAAAAAGAGACGCCGGATATCCTTTGCTCTGTTTTGGTGGATGACTGTGTAAAGCGGGGACTGCATTTGAAATCAGGAGGGGCAGTTTACGATTTTATCAGCGGATTGCAGGTGGGGATTGCCAATCTGGGGGATTCCCTGGCAGCCCTGAAACGATGCGTGTTTGAAGAGGAGCTTTTAAGCAAGGAAGAGGTTTGGGATGCTCTGGTTCATAACTTTGAAGGGGAAGAGGGGGAACGTGTCCGCCAAATACTGATTCAAAATGCGCCCAAATACGGAAATGACGACGACTATGTGGATCGGATTACATCCGATGCCTACAATGCATTTGTTCAGGAAATTATAAAATATAAAAATACACGCTATGGCCGGGGGCCCATAGGAGGCATGTACTATGCAGGAACCTCGTCCATATCGGCAAATGTTCCCCAGGGAGGAATGACGATGGCCACACCGGACGGCCGGAAAGCGAAAAGTCCCTTGGCGGAAGGATGCTCACCCCAGCATGGAGTGGATGTACACGGACCCACCAGTGTGTTTAAGTCCGTATCCAAGCTTCCCACCCATCAAATTACAGGGGGAGTTTTGCTGAATCAGAAAATGAATCATTCCGTTCTGGAAAGTGAGAAGGATACGGATAAGCTGATTAGCATCATACGAACCTTTTTTGACAGCTTAGAAGGCTTTCATGTGCAGTACAATGTGGTGTCCAGGGAAACTATGAGGGCGGCACAAAAGCACCCGGAGGAATATCGGGATTTGGTTGTCCGGGTGGCAGGTTACAGTGCGTTTTTCAACTCTCTGTCCAGACAGACTCAGGACGATATTATTGAGAGGACGGAGCATACGGTTTAGAGAATAGAAGGTTCTGCGGAACCGGAATGGAGGAAAATAATGAAAATACTAATTGATACGGCGAATGTGGAACAGATTAGAGAAATGTATGATTCAGGCGTCATTTGCGGAGCAACTACCAATCCGACGCTGATAGCAAGAGAGGGAAGAGAGTTTGGGGAAACCATTCGTGAAATTTTGGATATCTTTGGGGATGAAGCTCTGGTATTTGCGGAAGCAGTCTCCCTGGAGAGCGAGAAGATGGTGGAGGAGGCAAGGGAGCTTGCAAAGCTTTCGCCCAAGATTGTAGTCAAGATCCCCATGTGCAGGGAAGGTTTAAAAGCCGTCCGTGCTTTGAGCAGGGAAGGGATCTCCACGGCTGTGACGCTAATATTTTCACCTGCTCAGGCCCTGCTTGCGGCTTCGGCCGGCGCAGCTTTTGTAGCGCCTTTTGTGGGAAGGCTGGATGATATCGGTGCGGATGGCTTGGGAGTGGTTAAGGACATCTGCGATATATTTAAGGCACAGAACAGCTCCACGCAAGTACTGTGTGCAAGCCTGAAGCAGCCTTATCAGGTGGAACAGGTGGCAAAAGCCGGCGCGGGGTATGCGACAATTCCCTACGGAGCGCTGAATATGTGTTTTGAGCATCCCTTAAGTGCCCAGGGCATTGACATGTTTATGGATGATTGGGCAAAGCTTCAGAAGGAGATTGCAGATAAATAATGGAACACACGGGATTAGTTTTTAATATTCAGAAATTCTGTATTCACGACGGACCGGGTATTCGAACCACCGTGTTCCTGAAGGGCTGTCCTTTAAAATGCCGTTGGTGTGCCAATCCGGAATCTCAATTGGAAAAAAGTCAGCTTATGCTGGATCGAAGGAAATGCGTACGCTGCCACCGTTGTGTGGCGGCGTGCCCCAACGGAGGGATAAGGCCGGATTCGAAGACGGGATATCCCGTTTTTGACAGAGAGCTGTGCCAGAGCTGCGGAAGCTGTGTCAATGCTTGTCTGGGAAACGGAGAAAAAGCCCTGACCATGGAAGGGCAAAGAATGACTGCCGGGGAGGTTTTAAAAGAGGTCTTAAAGGATGAGGTGTTTTATAAAAGCTCCGGAGGCGGCGTGACCTTTTCCGGCGGTGAGCCCTTAAAGCAAATGGATTTTATCAAGCCGATTGCCAAGGAATTGAGAAAGAGGGGCATCCATACGGCCTGTGAGACAGCGGGATATGTGACGGAGGAAGAGATGAAGGAAGCCGTTTCCTGTATGGATCTGTTTCTGTTTGATATGAAACATTATAACGGGGAGAAGCATTTGGAAGGGACGGAAGCGGAACAGGAGAACATTCTGAATAATCTGTCCCTTATTCTGGATTCGGGATGCAAGGTGATTTCCAGGATACCGGTGATTCCCGGCTTTAACAATGAGGAGGCGGATGCTCATGGCTTTGGAAGACTTCTAAAATCCTTGGGGCTTCGGGAGGTTCACCTGCTTCCCTTCCATCAATTTGGAGAGGGAAAGTATGAGCAGCTGGGGATTACATATCAAATGGCAGGGATTCCGTCCATGAAGCCGGAAGAACTAACTGGTATGAAAGAAATTATGGAGCAGTATGTGGAGCGTGTTCAAATAGGAGGCTAGAGATGAGAGAGCGGATTGCCCGATTAAAAAAAGAAATGTTAGATGAGAAAAGGTTTCTCAGTGTGGAGCAGGCAAAAATAATCCATCGCGTACACAGGGAAAGGAGAGAGGAACCGGTGAGTCTCCGGCGGGCATATGCTCTTGCGGCAGCGTTTGATGAAATAGAGATTTGCATCAAAGAAGGGGAACTGATTGTAGGAAATAGAACCTGTGGTGTGCGCAGTGGTGTTGTATTTCCGGAATGCGGAATAGCATGGCTTGAGGATGAGCTGGACTCCCTGCCGGTGCGCAGTCAGGACCCGTTTTTGGTACGCCCGGAGGATGCGGATTATATCAAGAAAACATTGCTTCCCCAATGGAAGGAAAAGGCTTTGGAGAGCCGAATTCATCAAAAAATAGGCCAGGAAGAGGAACAGATTTCCTCTGTAGTGAAAACGAATCAAAAGGGACGGGGACAGGGACATATCATTCCGGACATCCGGAAGTGGCTGGAGGTGGGACCTGCCGGACTTTTGCAGGAGGCCAAGGAGCGGATGAAAAAGCCTGGGATTTCTCAGGTGCAAAGAGAATTCTATCAAGGTGTGACGATTTCTCTTCAGGGGGTTCTGCGTTTTTATGAGAGATATGCAAGTCTGGCGGATGACCTGTATCAGAAGCAGGTGAATTCACCTTACCGGGAGGATTTTCGGACAGTAGCACTTATCTGCAGAGAGCTTTCTTATGAGACCGCTTTGGAATTAACGGAAGCTTTCTTTTTAAAATTTAATCAGATTGTATGTATGCGCAGTGGAATAGAGGCCCGATATTTTGCAGGCTTTCCCATTGGATTTAACCTGGTAGTGGGTGGGCGTAATGCCAGAGGGCAGGTTCTGGAGAATAAGCTGAGCTTTTTATTCCTGGAGGCACAGCGGGAGCTTCATTTGCCGCAGCCCAATCTATCTGCGAGGCTTTGCACAGAAAGCAGCCAGGAATTTTTATCTGCTTGTACGGATGGAATAGCAAAAGGCGGCGGTCTTCCGCAATTGTTTAATGATGAGGGAATTATTCCGGCATTGGAGCGGGCGGGACTTAGCAGAAGTGATGCTGCGGATTATGGAATTGTGGGTTGTGTGGAGCTGGCAGGCTGCGGAAACATGCTGGGGTGGAGCAATGCCTCTATGTTTAATGTGGTAAAGGTGCTGGAGCTGACACTGAATCATGGAAGCTGTCTTCTGACCGGAAAACAGCTTGGATTGGATCTGGGCGGTTTGGATACGTACAAAAGCTTTGAGGAGCTGGAGGAGGCACTGAAAAAGCAGCAGAGTTATTTTGTTAAAAAAATGGTGGAGAACCATGTGGTGGTGGATCGAATGCATGGAACATATCTGTCTACGCCCCTTTTGTCATCTGTGGTAAAGGGCTGTATGGAAAAAGGGCTGGATGTGACCAAGGGGGGAGCTGTGTATAACTCCTCCGGTATGCAGTTTGTGCAGGTGGCCAATCTCATTGATTCCCTTCAAGCTTTAAAGGAAATGGTCTTTTCAGGAAGAATCGAAGGCGGCGTATTTTTACGGCAGCTTCGTGAGAACTGGCCGGATGAAGAGCTGCGAGGAAGGGTAAGGGGGCTTTCGAAAAAATATGGCAATGATATTGAAGAGGTGGATACCCTTGCAAATAAATGGATTGCACTGTTTGGAAAGGAGCTGGAACAATATCGCAATGCCAGAGACGGCCGTTTTCATGTAGGACTTTACACCGTATCCTCCCATGTGCCAATGGGAGAAAATGTGGGAGCAACCTGTGATGGCAGAAGGTCTGGGGAGCCTCTGGCAGATGGAGGTATCTCCGCATGCGGAGGCTGTGATCGCAATGGTCCTACGGCAATGCTGAAATCAGCATCTGCACTTGATTTTGAATGTATTGCAAATGGGACTCTTCTAAATATGAAATTTTCTCCCTCCATTTTTAGGGAGGAGCGAAGCAGAGAACGGTTTTACGGACTTCTTCGCAGCTTTGTGGAGCTTGGAATACAGCATGTGCAGTTTAATGTGGTAGACAAAGAAGAGCTTCTGGATGCCCAGAGAAGGCCGGAAAATTACGGAAATCTACTCATTCGCGTGGCGGGCTATACGGCATATTTTACGGCGTTGGATCGGAAGCTCCAAAATGAGATTATACGTCGGACAGAGTGTGTCATTTGAGGATGAATAAATGATAAAAATAGGAATTGCAGGTACGGGAAGTACCTATGGAATAGCGGATTACCATTTGAGAGCCTTTTTGCGGATACCGGAAATATGGGTGAATGCCGTATATACCAGAAGAAAGGAAATGGGAGAGGAATTTGTCCAAAGGAATGGACTGGAGGCAGTTGTATGCGAAAGCTATCAGGAGCTGCTTAATAGGGTGGATGGTGTCTGCATCTGTACACCCAATTATCTCCACGCTTCCATGGCTCTTGAGGCCCTTCAGATGGGAAAGGGTGTCCTGTGTGAAAAGCCTATGTCCGGAACAGATGAAGAAATTCGAAAACTGTGCCAGGAGGCAGAGAAGCATCCTTATGGACATCTGGCTGGCTTTAATTATCGGTATAGTCCGGAGAACCGGAAGCTAAAGGATCTGGTGTCAGAGGGAAGGCTCGGGCAGATTTATACTTTTTATCAGAGGAAGGGCGGGAACCGTCTGGCGAACAAAAATATTCCTTATGAATGGAGAATGAACAGACAAGTAAGCAAGATGGGCGCGGCAATTGATTTTGGCTCTCATCTATTGGACAATTTTTTGTATATTGGAGGCTATGAGCCGAAGAGAATCCTGTCTGTGGCGGCACAGGCGGAAACTTTTATGAAAGAGAGAATGGACGAGACAGGAAGAAAAAGGTCTGTTGACACGGATGATATGTCTATGCTGACTGTAAAGACCAGTGACGGAGCAATGGGCAGATTTGATTGCAGCCGCTTGGGGATTACCTATGAGGAGATTCAGATTGTAGGCTCCGAAGGTATGGCTTATTATACGGGGCTGACGCCTAAGAAAATCTATGTGTGGGGAAAATGTAGGGATAATTCTATGCAAAAGGCTCCGGAGGTTTTGGAATGGGAGGATGAAGAGGACACCTATTATCTTCAGGCAAAGACTTGGGTGGATGCTATGAGAGAAGAAAAATCCGTTCAGCCGGATTTGGGATTTGCCTGCCAGCAGGCACTTATATTTAGAGCATTTCAGGAGGCGGCGGAAGAAAAACGGGAAGTTTTTTTGGGAGAAGAGTAGAAAATGTATATCATATTTTTTTTAGTCAGCTTTCTGGCATCCGTTGCCGGAGCAATCTGCGGAATCGGAGGAGGCGTTATTATTAAGCCTCTTTTAGATGCTGTGGGGATAATGAGTGTTTCGGCAATCAGCTTTCTTTCGGGATGTACGGTTTTGTCTATGTCAATGGTTTCCGTTGGAAGTGCCATGCAAAGAAAATCCATCCGGATAAAATTCGAAGTGACATTGCCGCTTGCCATTGGAGCGGCTATAGGAGGTCTGGTAGGGAAAGCAATTTTTCAAAGCATCAAAAATGCCTTTGGTGCGGAGAACACAGTAGGAATCATTCAGGCGGCAATGCTTCTGGTGATTACTGCGATAACCTTTTACTATACCTGGAAAAAAGAGAAGATACATACTTTAAGACTTAAGAATATGGCTGTATGTATAGGGGTGGGAGTTCTCCTTGGATTTTTTTCCGCATTTCTGGGAATTGGGGGCGGACCTATCAACCTTATGGTTTTAAACTACTTTTTCTCTATGGATACAAAAGAGGCGGCCGTAAACTCTCTGTTTGTGATTCTTGTTTCACAGACCTTTAGTGTAATGCAGACGATTTTTTCAGGTAATATACCGGAGTTTGAATTCATGTTTCTGATTCTTATGGTTGCAGGCGGAATTCTGGGAGGAAGGGCCGGGAGCCGGGTTAACAGAAAAATTGAAGCAGAGCATGTGAACCGCTTATTCGAAGGATTGATGGTTCTGATTATGCTTATCTGTGTGTATAACATGTATAGATTCTGGTAAATGCCTGTGAGCCGGTTTGATTTTTCTTGCGGTTTCGTAATCTGCGTGCTAGAATTTGATTAAATGTGAAGGGAAAGGAAAACCGAGAAATGGATACCCTGCATGCAAAGCTGCATCGACTGGAACAATATTTGAAAAGTTTAGAAGGCGTTGTTGTTGCGTTTTCAGGCGGAGTAGACTCCGCCTTTTTGATGGCCGCAGCACATCGGGTGCTGGGAGAGGCGGCAATTGCAGTGACAGCCCGTTCCTGTGCATTTCCAAAGAGAGAACTGGAGGAGGCAAGGAGGCTGGCCAGGGAGGAAGGGATTCGCCACATAGAATTTGATTTCCCGGCCTTTCAGGTGAAAGGATTTGCAGAGAATCCCCCGGAGCGCTGTTACTATTGTAAAACAGCAATTCTAAAACAGATAAAAGGTCTGGCCGGGGAGGAAGGAATTAAACACATTGTAGAAGGTTCCAACGTGGACGATGAAAAGGATTACCGTCCCGGCGCAAAAGCCATAGGAGAACAGGGAATTTTAAGCCCGTTAAAGGAAGCGGGGCTTACGAAGGCGGAAATTCGGGAGCTTTCTAAGGAATGGGGGCTTCCCACCTGGAACAAGCAGTCAGCCGCCTGCCTGGCATCCCGGTTCGCTTATGGAGAAACTATAACGGAAGAAAAGCTGTCTATGGTAGAGCAGGCAGAGAGCTTCCTTCTGGATCAGGGCTTTGGTCAGCTTCGGGTGCGGGTTCATGGTTCTCTGGCTCGTATTGAGCTTTCAGATATTGATTTTGCAAGAGTAGTGGACCCGAAGATGCGCAAAAAATTAAATGAAGTGCTTGGCGAACTGGGATTTTCCTATGTAACGCTTGATCTGCAGGGATATCGTATGGGAAGTATGAATGAAACGTTAAAAAGAGAGTAGGAACGGGCTATGGACGTAACAGAATTATTGAGACAGGTAAAAGAAGGAACAATCAGTGTAGAGGCGGCGGAAAAAGAGCTTAAAAAGCTTCCCTATGAGGACCTGGGCTTTGCCAAGCTGGACCATCACAGAAAGGTCCGTCAGGGCTTTGAGGAAGTGATCTATTGCAGCGGAAAGACGACGGAGCATTTAGTAAAGATCTATCGGACCCTTGCGGGGGAAGGCATCAATGTGCTGGGAACCAGGGCAAGCGAGGAGCAGTATGAGGCGGTACGGGAGACGGTGCCGGAGGCGGTTTACGATCCGATTTCCCGAATTCTGAAGGTGGAGAAAAGGGAAAAGGAAAGGAGTGGAAAAATTGTTGTCTGTACAGGCGGAACGGCAGATGTTCCGGTTGCAGAGGAAGCGGCTCAGACAGCAGAATTTTTTGGTACGCAGGTGGTGCGGCTTTTTGATGTGGGAGTAGCGGGAATTCATCGTTTGCTTTCCAATATGAATGTCTTTGAGGGAGCAAGCTGTGTGGTGGCTGTTGCCGGAATGGAGGGGGCTCTGGCAGGGGTGGTCGCAGGACTGGTGGAGGTGCCCGTGATTGCGGTACCTACCTCGGTAGGCTATGGAGCAAGCTTTCACGGTCTTTCCGCACTTTTGACCATGCTGAATTCCTGCGCAAATGGTATCACAGTGGTGAATATAGACAATGGCTATGGAGCGGCTTATGTGGCGACACAGATTAACCGGCTGGCATTTGGGGGATTAAGAGAAGAGCGGTAATATTTGAAAGCTGAAAGAGGCATAGGAGGAGTGACATGGAACAGAAGAAGACTTTGTATCTGGAATGTCGTTCAGGAATCAGTGGAGACATGACAGTGGCAGCCCTGCTGGATCTGGGGGCTACGGAGGAGAATCTTCGCAAGACATTGGCGAAGCTGCCCCTGGAGGGATATGAGATACGGATTAGCAGGGTCCGGAAATCAGGGCTGGATGCCTGCGATTTTGATGTGATTTTGGAAGAGGATTCTCATGCAGAGGACATGCGGAATCATTCGCATATGCACGAACACGGTCATATGCATGGTTTTGACGAAGAACATAAGCACAGTCACGAAGTATCTCTGCATCACGATCATGGAGCGCATGTACACACCCACGAGCACCGTACATGGAGGGATATTGAACATATGCTGGATGGAGCAGGCTTAAAGCCTAGAGTTTTGGAGCTCTCTAAGCAGATGTTCCGAATCGTTGCGGATGCAGAAGGAAAAGTCCATGGCCGTCCGGCGGATGAGGTTCATTTTCATGAGGTAGGGGCTGTGGATTCTATTGTGGATATTGTATCTGCTGCTGCCTGCATGGAGGAGCTTGGTATAGGTAAGATTGTGGTCTCCGATGTGTGGGAGGGTCAGGGACATGCGCACTGCCAGCATGGAATCCTGCCGGTTCCGGTTCCTGCGGTATTGCAGATTGCGGCGGAGCATGGGCTTACCCTGAAACAGACAGAGCAGCAGGGCGAGATGGTAACACCTACCGGCGCGGCAATTGCAGCCCTGTCAGAAGGAAAGAAACCGGAGAAATTCATCATTAAAAAAATAGGACTGGGAGCCGGGAAGAGGGAGTTTCCCAGGGCCAATGTGCTGCGGGCGATGCTGATTGAGGAGGCCAAGAAGCAGGAGGAAAGACTCTGGATGCTGGAGTGCAATATTGATGACTGTTCGGGAGAGGCGCTTGGATATGCCATGGAATGTCTTCTGGAAGCCGGAGCCAGAGATGTGTTTTTTACACCTATTTACATGAAAAAGAACCGCCCGGCTTATCAGGTATCTGTACTTTGTGAGGAAAAGCAGATCCGGGATATGACTATCATTTTATTTCGGGAGACAACAACGATTGGCGTGCGCCGTTATCCAATAGAACGGGAGGCGCTGGAGCGGCGGGTAGAGGAGGTTTTGACACCCTATGGTCCGGTGAAGGTGAAGGTGTGTTCCTTTGAGAACGAAGAGACAGGCTATCCGGAGTACGAAAGTGTGAAAAAGCTTGCTAAGGAGCAGGGAATAGCTTATAAGGAAATGTACCGGCGGGTAGCGGAACAGGTAAACAAAGAAAGGATTACCAATCAAAAATGAAAAGAAACAACACACTTGAGAGCACAGGAATCTTATCCCTGTCCCTTCTCCTAACTTCAACCATGGCCATCTCCGGCACTCTGCCTGCAATGCTGCAGCACTTTGCGGGCCATTCCCGCATATGGGTAGAATATTTGGTATCCGCACCACAGATTGCAATGGTGATTATAATAGCCTTAGGCCCTTTCATTACAAAAATACTAAGTGAACGATTCACCATCATTTTGGGCCTATGTATCATAGGAACGGCGGGATCAACCCCGTTTTTCTTTGATTCTTTTTTAATCATAATGTTTTCTCGTATTCTCCTGGGCGTTGGAATTGGATTAATGAATACAAGAGCTGTCAGCATGATTGGAGAGAGGTTTGAAGGGGCGAGAAGGGCAAGACTCCTGGGCTTTCGGCAATCAGCGGAAACCATAGGGCAGACATTCATGACCTTAGTAGCCGGACAATTATTGATTTTAAGCTGGAAATCATCTTTTTTAGTATATACATTTTCCTTTTTAGTACTTATTTTATACTTGGCCTTTGTACCCGCTGCAAATAGCCCCGAGACGATTGAGACGAGAAAAGATGAGCAGAATAAAAAACAGAAAATGACTCAAAAGGAGCTGGCCTTTTCACTGATCAATGCGGCTTTTGCAGGACTATTGATATCAACAAACGTGACAAATGCCCTGCGAATTCCCGGCTTTATTGTGGACTCAGGTATTGGCACAGCTGTTGACGGAAATAACATATTGAGCTTGTCTATGTTTGCTGGGTTTTTGTCAGGGGTTGTATTTGGAAAAATGATGTCAAAATTAAAACGTCTTTTGCTGCCATGTTTTTTATGTACAGGTGCTGTCGGATTGCTGATGATTGCTTTGACAGGAAGTAGAATGGGGGTTACAGTGGGCGCGTTCATAAATGGGTTTTCTGTTGCCGGCTGTGTTTCTTATGTATTTACCAGCTTATCTGAGAATGTTACCAAGGCTTCATTGAATACGGCAAATACATTTGTTTTGGTGGGATGTAATTTAGGGGCTGCATCATCACCTGTGATTTTGAAAATGATTGGAGTTATAAATCCGAGATTGTTTGTTTCGTTTTTCGCTTATGCAGTTGTATTTGTATGTATAGCAGCTGCAATATTAGTAGTATCTCATTTAAAAAGGGGAGATGTGAATGTAGGATAAAAAGGAAAGAGGATCAACCGGCGAAAATAGTAATAAAAAATCCGCAGTGCCCGGACATCTGCGGATTCCTTGTATTATATGGAAGCAATGGGGCTCGAACCCATGACCTCTCGCGTGTGAGGCGAACGCTCATCCCAGCTGAGCTATGCTTCCCAATATGCACCAAAAAATCTGCCCATATGCCAGGCTTCCTCTTTGGTGTAAGTACGGAACAATCTTCCAGAGTAAGAAAGACTCTCCGGTACAATAAATGGACCCGAAGGGATTCGAACCCTCGGCCTCCGCGTTGCGAACGCGGCGCTCTCCCAACTGAGCCACGAGCCCTTGTCATTAAACTGCTCTGCACATCCTATTTTACTCCTTTATGTAAGAAAATCAAGCTCTTTTTTACATCCTTTGATAATATCTTTCGACAAAACGCTCTAATATCAATAGCATAGAACAGCAGATCATAGAGTTTGACTGTATCCGGCAAGGTATCATATTAAATATTAGCATTTTAATGAACATAAACAAAAACCGCAGCGTTCTCAAGAAACGCCACGGCTTTTTCACTGGCCAGATACACCCATTTTTAAAGAGCTTTGCTCATAATTTTGCACAAAATCACTTAAGCTATAAACCCCTTTTACTTCTTACCTGCATCCTTCACCAATTTCACCACAGTCCCGCCAAGCAGGAACAAAGCAACCAGGTTGGGAATCGACATCAATCCGTTAAAAGTATCCGCAATACTCCACAGCAGCCCCAGATTCACGGTAGCCCCCACAATCGCGACTGCCGAATACACCAGCATAAAGGGCTTATTCGCCTTAGACCCGAACAGGAACTCAATACACCGCGTCCCATAAAGCCCCCATCCAAGTATCGTAGAAAAAGCAAAGCAGCAGAGAGCCACCGCCGTAAAGATAGACACCCAATTCCCGTAAGTAGCCGTAAATCCGCTGATAGTCAGCTCCGCGCCCGCCGCAGACCCGTAGCCCACCGGCACGCCGCTGCACAGAATAACCAAAGCCGTAGTGGTACAGATAATAATCGTATCCATAAACACTTCAAAAACACCGAAATACCCCTGCTTCACCGGATCATCCGTATCCGCCGCCGCATGAGCAATCGATCCCGTACCAAGACCGGCCTCATTGGAAAAAATACCCCGGGAAACGCCCTTTTGCATACTTAAAAACATAGTTCCCACAACACCGCCCGTAACGGCAGAAGGAGCAAAGGCCCCCTGAAAAATAGCGGCAAAAACACCGGGAACATTCTCAATATGTACCGCAATCACGCCGATAGCCAGGATAATATAGAACACAGCCATAAAAGGAACCAGACGTTCCGTAACCCGGCCGATCCGCTTGATGCCGCCTAAGAGAATCATAGCAACCAGAACCATAATCACAATTCCAATAATCAGATTAAGCGTATGAACGGAATCGGAAGAAATAACATTATAATTCAAAAGAGCCGTATTAATCGCCGTGGTAATCGTATTCACCTGAGTCGCATTTCCCGTACCGAAAACCGTCAGAATACCAAGGACGGAAAACACCACGGCCAGCCATCTCCACTTAGGCCCCAAGCCGTTCTTAATATAGTACATCGGACCGCCTACCCAGTCGCCGTGCTGATTCTTCTCCCTGAAATGCACGGCCAGAGTAACCTCGGAAAACTTCGTACACATACCAAGCAATGCAGAAACCCACATCCAGAACACCGCTCCCGGACCTCCGATGGCAATAGCGCCGGCAACACCGGCAATATTCCCCGTGCCTACCGTAGCGGCAAGAGCCGTACATACGGCCTGGAAGGGTGTAACCGCGCCCTCGGCTGCGCCGGATTTGGCAAAAATCTTTCCGATAGTTACCCGGAACGTATGGCCGAACTTGCGGAACTGGATAAAACGGGTGCGTAAGCTAAGATAAAGTCCCACACCAATAATGCAGACCATAGCCGGGATTCCCCACACAAGGTTATTGACCGCAGTATTGATGTCCGTAATTATTTGCAGCATCGTATTCACTCCTCACATCTTTCCCATAAATTGCCGGATAACCGGCTGGTTTTAATCATAGCATACTTTTTTGATGAAATACAAGAAAATATGAAATTTTTAGGTATGATACGGATACAAGGGGCATTTATAGAAACGTAGACAATACCGCGGCAGATAACAAAAAAGGATGTAAAATAATAGAAAATTATATAAATTCTTACAATTAATAAATTATAGTAAACCAATTGACGCTTAATATAAAAAACTATCGCATAAATTGGGCGGATATCAGGCAAAATTACGGATTTGCACATTGACTATCAATTGAGAAAATGCTAATATTTAAGGGATGTGTAAAGAAATAATTTACATGAATTGAGAAAGAACAGGTGGTGATTGAGTGGTTCAGGAAGCAGTTCATGCTGTGAAAGAAGCGGAAGCCCAGGCAGAGGCGATTCTGAGGGAAGCCCAGGAGCAGAGCGAAGAGCTTGTTGCCAAGGCAAAAGAAGAAGCCCGTGAGATTCGGGAAAAGGCTGCTGTCCAGGCAAAGGAGCAGGAAGCTCTGCGCATGCAGACAGCAAAAGATTCAGGAGGTAAGATCCTGGAGGAAGCCGCCGCGGAAGCACAGAAGGAAGCCGACGCATTGAAAGCTCTTGCGGCACAGGAGGAAGCCAAAGCAGTAAAAGCCGTAACTTCTGAACTCATATAAAAGAGCTTGCGCAGGCAAATTTAGGAGAATAACAGAGAGGAGGGATGTATATGGCAGTATTGGAGATGCAGCGGATCGGCATCTGTGCAATGAAAAAGGACAGAAAAAAGCTTCTGGAGCTTCTTCAGCAAAAAGGCGTGGTAGAGATTGACGCCCATGTGGAAGAAGACGAAGTTTTTAAGAAAATGGATACGTCTAGCTCCAGAAATATTTTCGAAAAGAATGCACAGGCTGCGGAACGCGCCTTAGAGATACTGCAGGAATATGTTCCGGAAAAGAAAGGCATGCTGGCCTCACTGGAAGGAAAAGCCCTGGTAGACGCCCGGAGCTACGACAGTGTGATCAAACGTCAGGATGCAATTATGTCAAAGGCACGCCAACTGGTGTCCCTTTCCAGACAGATAGCAGAAAACAAAGCAAATATTCAGAAACGGGAAAACCAGATAGAGGCCCTTGAGCCCTGGAAAAACCTGGATGTCCCCATGAACTTCATGGGAACCAGAAAAACAGAAGGGTTTGTGGGTACCGTTTCGGAGCTAATGAACACCGAGCAGCTTTACGCAGCAGTAACCCAGGCCGTCCCCGATGTGGACGCTTTTTTTGCGGAGGTTATCTCCACAGATCGGGATCAGACGTATCTCTGTGTAATCTGCGGGAAAAAGGACGCGCCTGTCATGGAAGAAGGACTGCGGAGCATCGGCTTTGCAAGACCGTCCCAGATAGGAAGCCTCTTACCGGCAGACCGGCAGGAGCAGCTTCGGGGCAAACGTGAAGCCCTCATTCAGAAAAATGAGGAAATCATTTCCCAGATTGCCGCTTTCGCAGAGGCAAGACGTGATCTGGAGCTGGTAGCGGATTACTACCGGGTAAGACTGGATAAGTATGAGGTGCTGGGAGGACTGATACAGTCTAAGAGTACCTTCCTGATAACCGGCTATGTGCCCAAGCGCGACGGGGAGAGCTTAAAGCAGGAGCTTGACAGGAACTTTACCTTAAGCGTAGAGGTAACGGATGTGGAAGAAGAGGATATTCCCCCCATTCTTCTCAAGAACGGCAAGCTGGCGGCTTCCTTTGAGGGAGTTGTGGAGTCTTTCGGACTTCCGGGCAAGGGCGAGATCGATCCCACCGCTATTATGGCGTGGTGCTACATCTTCCTGTTTGGACTGATGCTTTCGGATGCGGCTTATGGGCTGATTGTATTTCTGGCCTGTGCCATTGTTCTTAAGAAGTTCCCCCGCATGGGAGAGGGCATGCAGAAGTCTTTGCGGCTGTTTATGTACTGCGGCATTTCTACACTGGTGTGGGGCGTGCTCTTCGGCGGATACTTCGGCGACGTGGTGGATGTGGTGTCCCGGACTTTCTTCGGACAGCAGGTGACCATTAAAGCCCTATGGTTTGTTCCGCTGAATGATCCCATGAAGATGCTTGTTTACTCCATGCTCTTCGGACTCATTCATATGTTCCTGGGACTTGGCATTAAGGCGTATATGCTGATCAAGGATAAAAAGTATCTGGACTGTTTCTGCGACGTGGGGCTGTGGGTTATCTTTTTGATGGGATTGATATTGATGTTCCTGCCAAGCAGCATGTTTGCATCCATTTCCCAGATGTACTTCACATTCCCGCCTGCAGTCAATACACTGGCAAAGGTGATGGCCATCGGAGGTGCGGCAGGAATCTGCCTGATGTCCGGCCGGGAAAATAAAAACTTTGTTCTGCGGATTGCACTGGGAGCCTACGATCTCTACAATGTAACGGGCTGGTTAAGCGACGTGCTTTCCTACTCCAGACTTCTTGCTCTGGGACTGGCAACCGGCGTTATCGCTTCCGTTATCAACTCTATGGGAAGCATGGCGGGAAGCGGCGTTGTGGGAGCAATCGTATTTATCCTGGTATTTGTGGTAGGCCATGTGCTCAACCTGGCTATCAACATTCTGGGAGCATATGTGCATACCAACCGTCTGCAGTACGTAGAGTTTTTCGGAAAGTTTTACGAGGGTGGAGGAAGACCCTTCAACCCATTTAATATGAAAACAAAATATGTAGATATTAAGGAGGAAAATTAATTATGTTAGGTCAATTAGGAGGCGTTTACGCATTATTAGGAGCAGCAGTTGCAGCACTTCTGGCAGGCATCGGTTCTGCAGTGGGCGTTGCAATCGCAGGTCAGGCGGCAGCAGGCGTTGTAACAGAGGACCCGGCAAAGTTCTCTAAAGTTTTGATTCTGCAGCTTCTGCCCGGTACACAGGGTATCTACGGTCTGCTGGTAGCTTTCGTTACACTGTCCAAGACAGGACTTTTAGGTGGAAGCATGGCAGCTATCGACGTTCCCACCGGACTTATGATTCTGGCAGCCTGCCTGCCCATCGGTATTGTAGGTCTTATCTCTGCCGTAAACCAGGGCAAGACTTCCGTAGCATCCATCGGCATCGTAGCGAAGAAGCCGGAGCAGTTCGGTAAGGCTATGCTGTTCCCTGCTATGGTTGAGACCTATGCGATCCTTGCACTTCTGGTTTCTATCCTGGCTGTAAACTCTATCCCGGTTTAAGGAACAGGATAAAAATCCGAGAGAAGGAGAGCTGATTGATGACTGGATTAGAGAAAATGGTAAGCCAGATCGTGGACGAGGCAAAGGCGGAGGCCGAGAGCCGTTTGAATACGGCCAGAGAGGAAGCCGATAAAATTGTCTCCGAAGCAAAGGCGGAAGCGGATAAGCTCTTGGAGCAGAAGTCCGCACAGTCAGAGACAAGCGCCGCCAATTACCTGGAGCGTATCAAATCCTCCGCAGACCTGCAGCGAAGAACCCTGATTCTGCAGGCAAAGCAGGAGGTGATAGCCTCCGTTCTGGAAAAGGCATACGCATCTCTGAATACAATGGACGAGGAAACATATTTCGCAATGATACGAAAGATGCTTGAAAAGTTTGCATTATCGGAAAGCGGAGAGATCTATTTTTCCGCAGCAGATTTAAAGCGGCTTCCTGCCGGGTTTGAGAAAGAAATTTCTGCAATTGCCGCAAAGAAAGGCGGCAGCCTGACCCTGCAGAAAGAAAGCAAGGGAATAGAAAACGGATTTATCCTGGTATACGGCGGCATCGAGGAGAACTGTACCTTTAAGGCACTGTTCAACACCCAGAGGGATGCCCTGCAGGATAAGATCCACCAGGAGCTGTTCGCATAACACGCATAAGGAGGTTACAACATGTCTGATTTACAATATACCTATGCGGTTGCGCGAATCCGTACCAAGGAGTTGTCCCTCTTTTCGGCAGCTACCATTGAGCAGCTGCTTGCCCGCAAAACCTATGAAAACTGTCTTCAGTTTTTGCAGGAAAAGGGCTGGGGAGATTCGGATACTCCGATGGACGCAGAGAAGATACTGACCCGGGAGAGGGAAAAAACATGGGAGGATATCCGTGAGCTTGTGCCTGACATGTCCGTGTTCGGCATCCTGGACTATCCCAACGTGTTCCACAATCTGAAAGCAGCTATCAAGGAAGTGTGTACAGAGGGAAATACCTCCAATATCTTTTACAAGGATACGGACCCTTCCGCAGAAGAGATTCTGGAAGCCGTGAAAAGCCGGGACTTCGGAAGCCTTCCGGAGTATATGGCAGGTGCTGCGGCAGAAGCCTTTGATACCCTGCTTCATACAAGGGACGGTCAGCTCTGCGACGTGATTGTGGACCGGGCGGCTCTTGACGCCATTTACCAGGCAGGCAAGGCGGCAAAGGACGAAGTAATCCGCCATTATGCGGAATCCGCCGTGGCCGTGGCCGATATCAAGATTGCAGTTCGTTCACAGAAAACCGCAAAATCTTTGGAATTTATGAAAAGAGCGCTTGCACCCTGCGACAGCTTAAGCGTAGACGCCCTGGCTCATGCGGCCCTTAGCGGAGCCGAAGCCATCCGGGACTACCTGGCGGGTACGGATTACGCAGAGGGTGCGGAGGCACTGGCCGTATCGCCGTCCGCCTTTGAGCGCTGGTGCGACAACCGGATTATCTACACCATCCGTCCGCAGAAATACAACTCATTTTCCGTAGGACCCATTGTGGCCTATGCCCTGGCCCGGGAGAATGAGATTAAAACGGTAAGAATTATCCTGTCCGGGAAGCTCAACGGCCTGTCGGATGATTCCATCCGGGAAAGGGTAAGGGAGATGTATGTATAGGATTGCAGTTCTGGGAGATTATGACAGCATTTACGGCTTTGCGACACTGGGACTGGATACATTTCCTGTGACAGAGCCCGTGGAGGCCGCAAAAAAGCTGCACCAACTGGCCGGCGGCGAGTATGCCGTGATCTACATTACGGAGTGCCTGGCAGCCCAGATTGAGCATGAGATTGCCAAGCTCCGGGAGCAGGTGCTTCCGGCGGTGATTCTGATTCCGGGTGTGTCCGGCAATACGGGCAAGGGAATCGAGAGCGTCCGCAAATCCGTGGAGCAGGCTGTTGGATCGGATATTTTATTCAGCAATAATTAAACAGAAAGTGGGTGATTCGTCCAAATGAGTATAGGAACAATAAAGAAAGTAGCAGGACCGCTGGTCATTGCAAGCGGAATGCGTGATGCGAACATGTTCGACGTGGTTCGTGTCAGCAATCAGCGTTTGATTGGCGAGATCATAGAGATGCACGGGGACGAGGCGTCCGTACAGGTATATGAGGAGACCTCCGGACTTGGACCTGGCGAACCCGTAGAATCCATGAATGTGCCCATGTCCGTAGAATTGGGACCGGGACTTATCAGCAGCATTTACGATGGGATTCAGCGTCCGCTGGATGACATTATGAAGCTGTCCGGCAATAACTTAAAGCGTGGTGTGGAGGTCCCCTCCCTGAAGCGTGATTTGAAATGGAATTTCGTACCCGTTGCCAAGGTGGGCGATGAGGTTGAGCCTGGTGATGTACTGGGTACTGTACAGGAGACGGCCTCCGTGGTACAGAAAATCATGGTGCCTGTTGGAACCACCGGAACGGTAAAAGAGATCAAAGCAGGCGAATTTACGGTGGAAGAGGTGGTAGCCGTTGTTACCACGGCAGACGGCGACAAGGAGCTGACCATGATGCAGCGCTGGCCCGTTCGTAAGGGTCGTCCTTATCTGGAGAAGCTGCCGCCGGAGATGCCGCTGATTACCGGTCAGCGTGTAGTAGACGGCCTGTTTCCCATTGCCAAGGGCGGTGTGGCAGCCGTACCCGGACCTTTCGGTTCCGGCAAGACGGTAATTCAGCATCAGCTTGCAAAGTGGGCCGAGGCCGATATCGTTGTTTATATCGGATGCGGCGAGCGTGGAAATGAGATGACGGACGTTTTGAACGAGTTTCCGGAGCTTAAGGACCCCAAGACCGGCCGTTCTCTGATGGAGCGTACCGTACTGATTGCCAATACCTCCGACATGCCTGTTGCGGCCCGTGAGGCGTCTATTTATACAGGTATCACCATTGCGGAGTATTTCCGCGATATGGGTTATTCCGTAGCATTGATGGCAGACTCCACCTCCCGTTGGGCCGAGGCACTTCGTGAGATGTCCGGACGTCTGGAAGAGATGCCCGGTGAGGAGGGATATCCCGCATACCTGGGTTCCCGTCTGGCACAGTTCTATGAGCGTGCGGGACGTGTGGTTTCCCTCGGAAAAGACGAGCGTATCGGAGCACTGTCCGTAATCGGAGCCGTTTCACCGCCAGGTGGAGATATTTCCGAGCCGGTATCTCAGGCGACCTTGCGTATCGTTAAGGTATACTGGGGACTGGATTCCGCCCTTGCTTATAAGCGTCATTTCCCGGCCATCAACTGGCTGACCAGCTATTCCCTGTATGTGGATGACATGGCTGACTGGTTCAATAAGAATGTGGCCGAGGACTGGATGGAGCTGCGTCAGAGCCTGATGTCACTTCTTCAGGAAGAGGCGGAGTTAAATGAGATCGTGCAGATGGTAGGTATGGACGCACTTTCCGCACCGGACCGTCTGAAGATGGAAGCGGCCCGTTCTATCCGTGAGGACTTCCTCCATCAGAACTCGTTCCATGAGGTAGACACTTATACCTCTCTTGAGAAGCAGTATCTGATGATGAAACTGGTGCTGAAGTTCTACGAGGAGGGCGTGGAGGCTCTTGACAAGGGTGCTGATGTGAACGGACTGATTAAGATGGAGGTTCGTGAGCGTATCGGACGTTTCAAATATACGCTGAATGACGACATTCAGAAGGAATATGATGCAATCACCAAGGAGCTTGCGGCGGAGATTGCGAATTTACTCGGGAAGGAGGACTTCTAAATGCCAAAGGAATATAGAACAATACAAGAAGTTGCCGGCCCGTTGATGCTGGTCCAGGGTGTTGAGAATGTAACCTACGATGAGATCGGCGAAATTGAACTGGCCAACGGGGAAACCCGCCGGTGCAAGGTTCTGGAGATTGACGGGACGAATGCACTGGTACAGCTTTATGAGAGTGCAACCGGTATCAACCTGTCCAACAGTAAGGTGCGTTTCCTGGGAAGAACCCTGGAGCTTGGCGTGTCTGCGGATATGCTTGGCCGTGTATTTGACGGTATGGGACGCCCCATTGACAAAGGGCCGGAGATTTTGCCGGACGAGCGCCGTGATATCAACGGTCTGCCCATGAATCCGGCAGCCCGTGACTACCCCAATGAGTTTATCCAGACCGGTATTTCCGCCATTGACGGACTGAATACCCTGGTACGTGGACAGAAGCTGCCCATTTTCTCTGCTTCCGGTCTGCCCCATGCACAGCTTGGAGCGCAGATTGCAAGACAGGCAAAGGTTCGGGGCAAGGATGAGTCTTTCGCCGTAGTATTTGCCGCTATGGGTATTACTTTCGAGGAGTCCAACTTCTTTATCAACAGCTTTAAGGAGACGGGCGCCATTGACCGTACCGTTCTCTTCGTCAACCTGGCAAATGACCCGGCCGTTGAGCGTATTGCTACACCGCGTATGGCTCTGACGGCAGCGGAATACCTTGCATTTGAACAGGGTATGCACGTACTGGTTATTCTGACCGATATTACCAACTATGCGGACGCTCTCCGTGAGGTATCTGCAGCCCGTAAGGAGGTTCCGGGCCGCCGTGGTTATCCGGGATATCTGTATACGGACCTGGCTACGCTGTATGAGCGTGCCGGACGTCAGAAGGGCAAGGACGGAAGTATCACTATGATTCCGATCCTGACCATGCCCGAGGGCGATAAGACTCACCCGATTCCTGACTTGACCGGTTACATTACCGAGGGTCAGGTAATCTTGAGCCGTGAGCTTTACAGTAAGGGTGTAACGCCGCCTATCGATGTACTGCCCTCACTGTCCCGTCTGAAGGATAAGGGTATCGGCGACGGAAAGACCCGGGCCGACCACTCCAATACCATGAACCAGTTGTTTGCCGCTTACTCCCGTGGTAAGGAGGCGAAAGAGCTGATGGTTATCTTAGGTGAGGCTGCTCTTTCTGATATTGACCTGATTTACGCCAAGTTTGCGGATGCGTTTGAGAAGGAATATGTATCTCAGGGCTATCTGGCGAACCGTGATATTGAGGAAACTCTGAACATCGGATGGAAGCTCCTCTCCATTCTGCCGAGGTCCGAGCTGAAACGTATCGATGATAAGTATTTAGACGAGTACTACGGAAAGTTCTAGGGAGGTGATTTGATTGGCATCTACCCAGGTAACTCCAACCCGAATGGAGCTGACCAAGCAAAAGAAAAAGCTGGTTACGGCTACACGGGGACACAAGCTTCTGAAAGATAAGCGTGACGAGCTGATGCGTCAGTTCCTTGAGATGGTTCGTGAAAACATGGCTCTTCGTGAGAAAGTGGAGGCCGGCATCAAATCTGCCAATAAGAATTTCGTCATTGCCAAGGCAGGTATGTCGGAAGAAATACTGCGTGTAGCGCTGATGGCGCCTAAGCAGGAGGTGTATCTGGAAACCTCTACTAAGAATGTAATGAGCGTGGATATTCCGGTGTTTGAGTACAAGACCCGGACGGCGGATACGAATGATATTTATTCTTACGGCTTTGCGTTTACGTCCAGTGATCTGGATGACGCAGTAAAGTCTCTGGCGGATATTCTGCCGGATATGCTTCTGTTGGCGGAGCGCGAGAAAGCATGCCAGCTGATGGCCAGCGAGATTGAGAAAACACGACGCCGTGTAAACGCACTGGAGCACGTGATCATTCCACAGGCTCAGAGCAATATCAAGTATATTACCATGAAGCTTGATGAGAATGAGAGAAGTACTCAGATCCGCCTGATGAAGGTAAAGGATATGATGCTGGAGGAGAAGCATCATTACAAGGAGAAACAGCAGCAGAGGCAGGCACAGGCTTAAACCATTTATAAGAGCATTTGCTGCATAAAAGCAAGGAGACCGGAAATGTGTGGGATACAAGCGCATTTCCGGTTTTTTGTATATATGGATTTGTGATAAGCTTAGGCTTCAAAAAATTTCTTGACAAATCCTTCCACAAATGGTATTTTATTTTCAGTGATATAGTATGTAACTGTTCGGCAGGCATTAACTATGCATGAATATTTTGGATGTTTATGCACGTTAATGCTTTTTTTGTGTAAAAAAATGGGGAAATGTGGGCATAGTAAGGAAGCAAGATGTGGATAAAACGTCCGGAACAAAAATTACAGAACTAAAAAATAGGAGGGTTCAGTATGAAAGACAAAATTTTTGGCGTACTGCAGCGAGTGGGACGTTCCTTTATGCTTCCAATTGCAATCCTGCCGGTGGCAGGTCTGCTGCTTGGTGTAGGCGGCTCCTTCACCAATGAAACAATGCTTGAGGCTTACGGCCTGATGGGGATTATGGGCCCCGGAACCTTTTTGAATGCAATTCTAAAGGTAATGAGTGCAGCCGGTGACATTGTATTTACCAATCTCCCCATTATCTTCGCCATGGGTGTTGCCATTGGTATGGCGAAGAAGGAAAAGGAAGTAGCGGCTCTTGCAGCGGCAATTGCATTTTTCATTATGCATGCGTCCATTGGAGCCATGATCGGAAACCACGGCGGAGCAGAGGCCATGCTGGAGGGTGCAACCACCTCTGTAGTAGGAATTACTTCCCTGCAGATGGGCGTGTTCGGCGGTATTATCGTGGGACTTGGCGTTGCGGCCCTTCACAACCGCTTCTATAAGATTGAGCTGCCCCAGGTATTATCCTTCTTCGGAGGCACCCGCTTTGTTCCCATTGTCAGCGGTTTGACCTATACCCTTGTGGGAATTCTGATGTTCTATATCTGGCCGGTGATTCAGCAGGGAATCTATGCCGTAGGCGGTATAGTGCTGGAATCCGGCTACGCGGGAACCTGGGTGTACGGTCTCATGGAGCGTGCGCTGATTCCCTTTGGCCTTCATCATGTATTTTATCTTCCCTTCTGGCAGACAGCCCTTGGCGGAACCATGGAGGTTGCGGGCCGGATGGTAGAGGGCGCGCAGAACATCTTCTTTGCGCAGCTTGCGGACCCCACCGTTGAGCATTATGCCGTATCGGCTACCCGGTTTATGGCAGGCAAGTTCCCGTTGATGATTTTTGGTCTGCCGGGAGCGGCTCTTGCAATGTATAAGGTGGCGAAGCCGGAAAAGAAGCAGGCAGTTGCCGGTCTTCTTATGTCAGCGGCCCTGACCTCTATGCTTACAGGAATTACAGAGCCCCTGGAGTTTACATTCCTTTTTGTTGCGCCTCTGTTATATGCAATTCACTGCGTATTTGCAGGCTTGGCTTATATGCTGATGCATGTCTTTGGCGTAGGAGTGGGAATGACCTTCTCTGGCGGTTTGATTGATATGTTTCTGTTCGGTATTCTTCAGGGAAATGCGAAAACAAGCTGGATATGGATTGTAGTAGTAGGCGTGGTTTACTTTGCCGTATATTATCTGCTGTTCTCCTTCCTGATTCAGAAAATGGACCTGAAGACGCCGGGACGTGATGACAATGAGGAAGTGAAGCTGTACCGCAGAAGTGATGTGGACGCAAGGAAAAAGGGCGGCCAGGGAGCACAGGATGGCGGCGCTTCTGAGGAGGATGCCCTGTCCGCAACTATTTGCCGGGGACTTGGCGGAAAGAAAAATATTTCTGATGTGGACTGCTGTGCCACCAGACTGCGCTGTACCGTTCACAAGTCTGAGCTGGTGGACGATGCCCTGCTGAAATCTACAGGAGCCTCCGGAGTGGTTCACAAGGGCAACGGCGTGCAGGTGATTTACGGTCCCAGGGTAACGGTAATTAAGTCTAACCTGGAGGATTATCTGGAATATGCGCCGGATGAAGAGTACGCTCCGGCCCAGGCAGAGGATAAGGAAACGGCGGCAGAGCAGGAGACAGAAAGGAAGGAAGGAAAGGTGACGGCGAGCGTAACCATCTACAGCCCGGTTACCGGAACGGCGGCGGATCTGGCCGAGACACCGGACGAGGCATTTGCCGGGCGCATGATGGGAGACGGCGCCATGGTTATTCCGGAGGAGGCTGAGGTCTGTGCGCCGGAGGATGGAGAGGTTTGCTTCGTGTTTGAGACAAAGCACGCTATCGGCTTCCAGACCGCATCCGGAATCGCTATGCTGCTTCACATGGGTATTGACACGGTCAACCTGAACGGCCAGGGCTTTGAGGTTCTGGCGAAGGATGGAGACCGGGTGAAAAAGGGCGACGTGCTCATGAAGCTTGATCTGGAATATTTAAAGAGCCATGCACCGTCACTGGCATCTCCGGTTCTGTGTACGGAGCTTGGGGAGAATCAGAAGATTCGCCTTCTGGCAACGGGACCGGTGAAAGCAGGGGATGCTCTGTATGCCGTAGATACCTATGAGGGATAAAAGAGAGCCAGGCTTATGATAAAAATGGGGGACAAAAAAGGATGTTCAGAGTAAAAAAGGCGCTGAATCATAACACAATTATTGCAATCAATATGGCGGACAACCGGGAGTATCTTCTCATCGGAAAGGGTCTGGGCTTTGGCAGAAAGGTCAGTGAACGGCTTGAGGCTCCCGAGGGCTGTACCGTATATTCCCTGCGGGAGCATACGGAACGGGGAAACGCCATGGATTTGGTGAAGGATATGGACCCGGTCTTTCTGGAGATTGCCGAGCAGGTGTTGAAGGAGAGCGAGCGGACCTTTGGGCGCATTGACTGGAGCATCCTGTTCCCCATGGCGGACCACATTGCCTTTGCGGTCCGCCGGATTCAAAACAATGAACAGATCAGCAACCCGCTGACCAGCGATATCCGGGCGCTGTTTCATATGGAGTATAAGACCGCAGAGTGTATCCGTCCCATTTTGAGGGAGCGTTTACATGTGGAGCTTGACGAGCATGAGGTGGGATACATTGCGCTGCACATCCATTCAGCTATAGAGGATGAAAACGTATCCCTCTCCATGCAGATTGCCCAGACTGTCCGGGAATGCATTCAGATGGTGGAGGCGTCCACAGGACAGACCATTGATGTAATGTCCCTCTCCTATAACCGGCTGATGAACCATGTGCGCTATATGGCGGCCCGGGCGGTGAAGGGGGAAAAGCTGAAGCTGAATATGAACGATTATATGTCCACAAAATTCCCTGAAGCCTATGAGCTGGCAGCCCAGGTGTGCAAGCACTTGGAAACCTATCTGCGCAAGCCTTTGGATGAGGTGGAGATCGGGTATCTGGCCATGCATATTGAGCGTGTGGCGTCCCAGGAGGAATAAATGCTGTGAGGCACAGCCTGTTAAGAGCAGCATATACTATTCAAAAAGGATTTTTTTATGAACCCTTATTATGAACAATACTTACAGGAACAAAACTCCGCCACCCCCTTTTACCAGGCGTATCAACGATACCCTTTTTGCCCTTTCTGCCCATGGGAAGATGAAAAAGCGCGAGATCAAAGAAAATTTAGGGAGCTCTATCCAGCTCTTGCTAGACAGATTCAACCGCTGGTAGAGGAAGAATGCGACCGGATGGAGTACGATGGGAGCTTTATGTTCGATGAATATCCGGATCAGCTTCAGATTCGCAGAATCAGCCGCCTCATTTACGATAAGCTGAATAAAAAGGACTATGAGGACGATCTAATGATGCAGGAGACCAATGGACGGAACTGGATGGAGGACTTCGTAACCATGATGCTTCTCAATGAGATGTACCAGCGCCGCTGCCGCCGCAGAGACCGGCGGTGCAATTGGATGTATTGAGATGTAAGGCACCGGAAATGTGCGAAATTTAAGCATGTTTCCGGTGTTTTTATCTACATTTTGAAAAGATGCAGGACGGCAGCCTTTCAATATGTACTATTTTGAAATATTTTTACCTTGGATATCATAGAATAGAAAAAAGCTCTCGGCAGGCGGTCAAGGCAATGCAGGCGGCAATTCGTATCATTCTTTATACTTCGGATTTATTGGTCCCCTTTTTGATTTTTTATGTAGTTGCATATGGAATTCTCATGAAACGGCCGGTTTATGATGATTTTGTGCGGGGAGCCAAGGACGGCTTTCATACGGTGATTCAGATTATGCCTACGCTGATTGGGCTTATGGTGGCTGTGGGAGTGCTTCGGGCCTCCGGATTTCTGGATTTTCTGTCCGGGGTATTGAGCCATGTGACGGAGCTGATTCATTTTCCGTCGGAGCTTGTGCCGCTTGCCATTGTCCGCATGTTTTCCTCGTCAGCGGCTACGGGGCTTGCCCTGGATATCTTTCAGAAATACGGCACAGATTCCCGCCTTGGGCTCATTGCATCCATCATGATGGGGTGTACGGAGACCATCTTTTATACTATGAGTGTATATTTTATGACGGCTAAGGTGAGAAAGACCCGCCACACCCTGACCGGAGCTCTGCTTGCAACTGCTGCGGGGATTATTGCAAGTGTCATATTAGCTGGATTGATGCAGTGATTCGCATTGCGGAACTGGAATAAGAAAGGACAAAATAATGGAAATTTATGTGGTTCAACCAGGAGACACACCGGAAAGGATTGCGGCCATGTATGGTGTATCCCCGCAGAGATTGATTTATGACAATCAAATGGCACAGCTTCCCTATCTCCCAGCCGGAATGGCAGTGCTTGTTTTAAGGCCCTCCTTGATTCATACAGTGGCAGAGGGGGAGACGGTGGAGAAAATTGCAGCAGCCTATGGTCTCACCTGGAGACAGCTTTATCAGCGCAATCCCTATCTGCTGGAACAGCCCTACATGCGTACAGGACAAAGTCTGGTGATCCGATATCAGGGACAGGAGAACCATGACCTTCATGTGACCGGATACGCATATCCCTTTATTGAAGAAATGGTTTTGAGAGAAGTGCTGCTGTACTTAGATGAGCTTCTAATCTTTTCCTACGGCTTTACAACGGCCGGCGCTCTGATTCCGCCGCAAGTATCAGAGAACTGGATGATCCCTCTGGCCTGGCAGATGGGAGTTAGTCCGATTCTCGTACTAACACCGTTTTCCGAGCAGGGGAGCTTTAATAATCAGTTGGTAAAGACAGTTTCCGAGGACCTGGAAATGCAGCAGGTCTTAATTGGAAATCTATTAGAAACCGTAAGAGAACAGGGCTATGCGGGGGTGGATGTGGATTTTGAATACATTCTTCCCGAGGACAGGGAAGGCTATGCGGCCTTTGTGGGAAAGCTTCGCGAGGCTATGAATCGGGAGGGCTATCAGGTTTCCGTAGCCCTTGCCCCAAAGACCTCCGGAGAGCAAAAGGGGCTGCTCTACGAGGGAATGGATTATGCCCTTCTGGGAGCAAATGCCAATCAGGTGTTCTTGATGACTTATGAATGGGGCCATCAGCATGGGCCTGCTATGGCCATTGCCCCCATTAACAAGGTCCGCCAGGTGCTGGATTATGCAGTTACGGAAATCCCAAGGGATAAGATCCTGATGGGCATTCCCAACTACGCCTACGACTGGACCCAACCCTTTGTGCGGGGAGAATCGGTTGCGGAGATTATGGGGAATGCAGAGGCTGTCCGGCGGGCAGCAATACAGGGAGCTCCCATTCAATATGATGAAACAGCTCAAAGCCCCTGGTATACCTATGAGCAGAATGGAGTCACCCATGAGGTATGGTTTGAGGATGTGAGAAGCATGGAGGTGAAGCTTCGGACTGCTATAGAGTATGGATTTCTTGGAATTGGATACTGGAATCTGATGCGGCCTTTCCGAGCAAATTGGATGCTGCTTCAGATGTTGCTGGGGCAGTCATGATTTCACTGCCCCAAGAGCCACTCCTCCATATAATCCTCAATCACCGGAAAGGGCGCAGGTCCCATAGACAGGAAAAATGTATGGAAATCCTTAAGAACAAAGCGATCCGATAGAGCAGCCTCTGCCTGCTCTTTTAATTTGAGAATTTCGGAGGCCCCAAGGTAATATTTGAGATAATTTCCCGGATCTTGAATCACAGACTGATAGATCTGATACACGGTATCTGGATTGGTCACGCCATATCCGGCAAAAAAGTTTTCCGTATCCTCAAGACTCCAGCCCTCATAATGAATTCCCACATCTGCCCGGGCATGAAGCCCCAGAGAGACAGCGCCATTGGCTGACAGAAGCTCCGCCATCTCCTGATCCGGTATGGCATAGGCATAGGAGAGCCATTCCACATAGGTAGCCCAGCCCTCCACATAGCCTCCGAAGTGCAAAAGATTCCGCATCGGATCAAAGCCGCAGGAATTTTCATAGAGGTTCTGGTAAAGATGTCCGGGCCATCCCTCGTGGGCCAGAGTTGTAAAAAGAGAAAGGCTGTCATAAAGGCTGGCCGGATTGATATAGATCACATGCTCATTCATCCGATCCAGGGGCGGTGTCAGATAAAAAGCCGGACTTAAATACTTTTCCAGAGAAGGGTCCACATATTTCACCTGGCAGGACACGGAAGTGACAGAAGGAAAGTCCGCTTCTATCTGCTGCTTCAGGTTTTCTAGAATGATGGCAGGGTCCGAGATACCAGTCTGCCGGGAGACAGATTCTATTATTTCCGGATTCTGGCTGATAAGATAGGCCACTGTCTCAAGATCCGTATCCAACTGCTCCTCAATCAGCAGCAAAATTTCTTCCATGGATCGTCCGGTTCCTGTAGCAGCGGCCACCAAGGTTTCATAATAGTCGTCCCCATCCTTATAATAGCAGAGACCGCGGGAATTTGTTCCAGTCCCCTTTAGCTCAGTCAGCCCCTCAATCAAGAGCTCATAAGCCGGAACTACATGACCGAAAAACAATACCCGGTTGGAATCCAGGTATTCCGCCGCCTGTTCCTTAGAAAGAAAATCCGCAGAAGCAATCCGCTCCTCAAAGGTTGAAAGGAGAAAGTGATTGCCGGGGTTGGAAAGAAAAGCCCGGCACTGCGCAATTACGGCATCCGCCGTCTCATCCGACATAAACAGTCCGGCCTTGGCTTTTTCCCGCTCATAATTCATGAGACTTTCATAGTACACATCCATCTGGGAGAGGAGAGACAGATAATTCTGAATATCCTGTTCGCTCCAAAAGGCATACTCGGCCAAAAGAATGGGAAGCTGGGCCTGAGTGCCCAGGGTAGGACTAAAAATTTCTTCATAGTAAGGAAAGGCAAGAAGCTCCTTTTGCTTCTCAAACTGATAGGACAAAATATCATAGGTGAGCCGGTTGGAATCGGAAAGCGCATCTCTTGAAAATGAGGAGAGCACCTGTATATTATTTTCCAAAGCGGCGGCAGATGCCTGGAGGGTATCCTCACTGTAGAGCTGAAAGGCGGCAGGAGCATCTGTGATCCCATAGCTTTTGGGGTCCGAGAGGGTATAGTGTAAGGTCAGGGAGTTGGAGGAAACCTCGTCCAGAAAGAGCGTATGTGTAAAGCGCTCAAAAGCTTCGTCCGCTGTTTCCGTGGGAGATGTGAAAAGCCTGGGAAGCAGAAAAGCGCCGCAGCACAGAAAAAGAAGCAGGAGCATGCCTCCGGCCAAAAGTTTTTTTCGTTTCATAGTCTCACCAGAACCGTTATTGATGTATTGTATGTGGGCTAATGGGGAGAAATGCTATCTTGACAAACAAATTTCCATATGTTAGGATTTCTCTATGTAATAGGAAAACGCAGTGAAGAAAAGAGTAGGCTTGACGGATATTCTACAGAGAATTCCCGGTTGCTGAGAGGGAAGAAGGGAAGCTGGCCGAAGATGGTTTCAGAGCGGCGCGGATGAACGCATGGAAGCGATAAGCCGCGACAGGGTTCCGCCTGTTATAGCGGAAGAGTATGAAGGTACTCGCAGAGGTCTGTTTTCGCGAGAGGCAGATGAACAGAAGTGGTAACACGGGAATATGCCCGTCTTCTTTGATGATAAAGAAGACGGGTTTTTTAATTCAACAGAAAGAGGGATGAAAAAATGGAAAAGCAAAAATATTACATCACCACCGCCATTGCGTACACCTCCGGCAAGCCCCACATCGGCAACACCTACGAGATTGTGCTGGCGGACGCCATTGCCCGATTTAAGAGGATGCAGGGCTATGACGTATTCTTCCAGACCGGCACAGACGAGCATGGACAGAAGATCGAGGAGAAGGCAAAGGAAGCCGGTGTGACGCCAAAGGAATTTGTGGACAATGTGGCAGGAGAGATCCGCCGCATCTGGGATCTGATGAACACCTCCTACGACAAATTCATCCGCACCACCGATGCGGATCACGAGGCGCAGGTCCAGAAGATTTTCAAAAAGCTCTATGATCAAGGGGACATTTACAAGGGCTACTATGAGGGGATGTACTGCACTCCCTGCGAATCCTTTTTCACCGAATCCCAGCTGGTGGACGGCAAATGCCCCGACTGCGGAAGAGAGGTAAAGCCTGCCAAGGAGGAAGCCTATTTCTTCAAAATGAGCAAGTATGCGGATCGGTTGATTGAGCATATCAACGCCCACCCGGAATTTATTCAGCCCGTCTCTCGAAAAAATGAGATGATGAACAACTTCCTGCTTCCGGGCCTCCAGGATCTCTGCGTGTCCAGAACCTCCTTCAGCTGGGGTATTCCGGTAAGCTTTGATCCGAAGCATGTGACCTATGTTTGGCTGGACGCCCTGACCAACTACATTACCGGAATCGGCTATGACTGTGACGGGGAATCCACAGAGCAGTTTAAGAGAGACTGGCCGGCGGATTTGCACCTGATCGGAAAGGACATTATCCGTTTCCATACCATTTACTGGCCCATCTTCCTCATGGCTCTGGATTTGCCCCTGCCCAAGCAGGTATTTGGTCATCCCTGGCTTCTCCAGGGGGACGGCAAGATGAGCAAGTCCAAGGGAAATGTCCTCTATGCGGATGAGCTGGTAGAGATGTTCGGGGTAGACGCTGTGCGGTACTTTGTGCTTCACGAGATGCCCTTTGACAACGACGGTGTCATCACCTGGGAGCTGATGGTTGAGCGTATGAATTCCGAGCTTGCCAACACCCTGGGCAATCTGGTAAACCGCACCATCTCCATGTCCAACAAGTATTTTGGTGGCGTGGTGAGCAATCCGGGCTTCATGGAGCCTCTGGATCGGGATCTGCGTGAGACCGCCGTAAGTACGGCTCAGAAGGTAGCGGATAAGATGGAGGAGCTTCGGGTGGCGGATGCCATGACGGAGATCTTCGCCCTCTTTAAGCGCTGCAATAAATACATTGATGAGACTATGCCCTGGGCATTGGCCAAGGACGAGAGCAAGAAAGACCGCCTGGCTACGGTGCTCTACAATCTGGTAGAGGGAATCAGCATCGGCGCTTCCCTTTTGGAGCCCTTTATGCCGGAGACCTCCGCAAAGATTCTGGCCCAGCTGGGGGCAAAGAAGCGCTCCATTGAGGTGATGAACATGTTCGGCCTCTACCAGTCCGGTCAGAGGGTGACGGAAAAGCCGGAGATACTCTTTGCAAGACTGGATGTAAATGAGGTGCTGGCAAAGGTGGAGGAAAAGAAGGCACAGGAGGAGCAGCCGGAGGCACCGGCAGAGCCGGTGATTGATCTGGAGCCGAAGGCGGAGATTACTTTTGACGATTTTTCAAAGCTTCAATTCCAGGTGGGAGAGATCATTGCCTGTGAGGAGGTTAAGAAATCCAAGAAGCTGCTCTGCTCCCAGGTGCGGATCGGCAGCCAGGTGAAGCAGATTGTATCCGGTATCAAGGCCCACTACACACCGGAGGAGATGGTGGGGAAAAAGGTCATGGTGCTTGTGAACCTGAAGCCTGCAACTCTGGCAGGCGTAAAGTCAGAGGGAATGCTGCTCTGCGCGGAGGATGCGGACGGAAATCTGGCCCTGGTGGTGCCGGAGAAAACTATGCCCAGCGGGGCGGAGATTTGCTAATAAGTGAGCGATAAAAAACAGGACCCAGGGATTTACAAAATTCCAGGTCCTGTTTTGTTTTGAATGTTTAGTTAAACCTTTACTTACTAAGAGAAAAGCTTCCTAATCAAAAGTCCTTCAATCAGCAAAGATCACCTTTTTCCCCAATTCCTCTATAGAAGCAACCGTATCGGAATCGGCGGTTTTGTTTGTCACATAATAATTTGCGCTCTGCAAATCTGCAATGTTGGAAAAGCTCTCAAACCCAAATTTAGAAAAATCCGCAGCTACAACAGTTTCATGAGAACGCTCCATCATCATCCGGCAGATAGGCGATTCCTCCGCATGGTAAGTGGTAATCCCGGCCTGGCTGTGGATGCCGTCAATGGAGAGAATTGCCTTGTCCGCCTTATATCGACTTAATTGCTCCAGAGCAGTATTTCCATAGGAAAACGAATACTGGGCATTGACTTCTCCGCCCAGAAGAAGCACCCGAAAGGTAGGGCAGCTTGCGAGCTCCACGGCTACGGCCATAGAATTGGTCACAATATTCAGGCTGTTGCGCTTTTTTAGCTCTGTAGCGATGAGAAGGGTAGTAGTTCCGGAATTAATGAGCAGTGTGTCTCCGTCCTTAATAAGATCTGCGGCGGTCTTTGCAATCGCTGTCTTGGCTTCCAGGTTATAACTCTTGCGCTGCTGTGCATCCATTGTGTAAAAATTACGCACAGTCTGTACGGCGCCTCCGGTGACTCTTTTTAGATATCCGTCTTTTTCCAGAGCAGCCAGATCGCTTCGAATTGTCACGGGGGTGGTGTGAAATAGCTCGCTTAGCCGTGTCACCTTCACCTGACCTTCCTGGGCAAGCAGCTCCAGAATCCGCTGTCTGCGAAAATCTATTTTTAATTCGTGATCCATATGTAAAGCCCTCTCTGTTTTTAAGTATTCTGTTTCCACAAGTATAGCACAATATGCCCAAGGGGACAATGAATCCTTTCTTTAAGAACCGCTTTTATTCAGCCGTTTTCCTACGGCTCCACCGGGATGAATCAGAGCAAACTGTTCATTCCGGTAGCCGGTTTCCTCAATGATGGCTGTCTGGAGAGCATCAAAAACAGCAGACAAGGCCGTAAAGCTTGAGGTACCCTGGCTGTTAAAGCGATCTGTCTCGGAGGTAACCTTCATAGGAATTACAATGTGGGATTTTTCGGCAAGGGGAGAGGAGAGGTTCTCCGTAACACCGATAATCGTCACCTGTTTGGAATGGCAGATATCCAAAATGGAAAAAAGCTCGTCGGTTTTTCCGCCTCTGGAGGCCCATACAAGGGCGTCACCTTTTTGCAAGAAACCGGAGGCGCCGTGAACGGCCTCAGCAGGGGAAAGAAAACGGGCCGGGCGCTCCACACAGCACAGGGAATGGGCAAAGTGCATGCAGGCAATACCGGAGTGGCCGCAGCCGGTGGTGCCGATCCGTGGCGCGCAAGACAAAATGTCAACAGCCTTGGCAAAGGCGTCCAAATCCAGAGCGTCTCTGGTGGCCAGGATAGAATTGCTTTCGATATCGAAAGCGGCAAGAGCGCGATCTTTAGTTTCTGGTTTCATAAAATAACCTCCTTTTTGTGTGCCTTCTGTAGTCTGAAAGCCGGAAAAATCAGCGTATATTCAGAAATTTGTTTCTGCGCGCCAATAATTTTTGAGAAAATACAATTATATTTCTATCATATATGCTTTCTTTGCTGTTTGCAATATCTTTTTAAAACTTTCTAAATAAAAAATATTATTGACAATATTGATTTTGAAATATATACTTAAAGAAAAACACGACAATAAAAAAGGAGGAATTATATGGAATTCAAAGTAATTCAAAAGGAACTGGAACTGCAGTCAAGAGGATGGATTCCCACCTTCCATGATGTATCCAAAGAAGTCATAGAGATTGTGAAGGAATCCGGCGTCAAGAACGGTACGGTCTGCATTGCGTCTCATCACACCACCTGCTCCGTTATGGTCCAGGAAGCATCTCATGATCTGGACACCTTTGATCTGGAGTATCTGCAGCACGATCTGCTTGATATTATGCGTAAGATGATTCCGGATTTTGCCGAAGAGAACCAGTACCGTCATCCGGGACCTATTCACACTCAATTCGGCCGTTATGTGAAGGAGCCGGGAGACTACACCAGCAAGAATACAGACGGCCATCTGCGCTCCGTATTTTTCGGAAGAAGCGAGACCATGACAATCAAGGACGGAGAACTGGACGGCGGAGAGTTTGCCCATGTGTATTTTGTGGACTGGGATCATGTACGTGCACGCCGCAGGCAGCTCAACATCACGGTTATGGGAACTACGGAGGACGTAGGAGACAGGAAATATAAGGACGGTTCGGTGATTGATACCTCCAGAAAATATCTGGATTCCGAGAAGGCTTATATGGAGGAGTTCGATCTGCAGCAGAAGCGGTAAAAGGTGAATAGAGCACTTGCTATAAAGAAAAGCAGGGCATCCTTAAAAAAGAAAGATTCGGGATACCCTGCTTCTTTGGTTCATTTATTAAATGAAACGAATTTTTTATTGCGTCTTAAGCCCAAAGATTCGGGCAGAATTCTCATAAAAGATTTTATCAATTTCCCTGCGGCCAAGGCCAAGCTTTTCCACTGCCCTCCGGCAGGAGGCCATCTCCTCATAAATAAAAAATGTTATGGCCTCAGCCTCCGCTCCGGGGATTTCCCTCATATGGGGATCGGAGGACACATCGCCCAAAGAGCCGGCAGGAATTTCATTGATATAAAATCCATTTTCCACCACCCGCCGGGCCTTCATGCGGAAGATGGGGAAGTCCGAGCCGTAGATAAAACGGTCCGGTCCAAAGTAACGAAGCACCTGTTCCATCACATAGGCATTGGTATTGGCTGTGAAATCCCACACTGTTTTTTCCGTATGCTTCAAATACTCCAGAGCGTCTCCCAAATCCTCATCTGCATAAGCCCTTCCTAAATGAGCCACTAAAAGCTGAAGACCGGGATACTTCTGCTCAATCTCTAAAAGCTGAACATAGTTCACCGGATCTGCAAGTCGCTTCGGACGGGCGATATGAAGCTGCACCACCCATTTGTGCTTGTCTGCTAAAGCAAGCTGTTCTGGGGGAAGAAAATCATAGATTCGAATTTCGCTTGTAGGAATGTAGGAAGGGGCAAATTCAAGGTAAACTTTTAGGCCGCAGAAGCCTCCTTCCAATACATGCCGTTCGATTTCCTCCACAGGTTCTTCAGGTCGAGAGAGATAAAGGGCTGGTAACTGGTATTTTTGTGAACAATTCTGGACATACTGATTGGACTGTACGGTATCTACAGCAATATTTACATAAGAGTAAAGAACAGGAATGACTTGCTTACCGGGAAAGAGCTCTTGATTCGTCTGCATAAGATCTTCTATGGAATTATCCTTGGCAACCATTTCTGGCCAGGCACAGGATCGGCTTTTGTAAAGGTTTCCGGTAACAAAACGATCCAGCCAGATGTGGTTGTGACAGTCAATAAATTTGTTAGGAAGAAAGTCTTGCAGAGTTTCTTGATAAAAGCTTTGATCATAAGCCGTGATGTGAAAGGATATCATAATTGTACCTCGCTATCATGAAGGGTTAATAACTACATTTTTATTATAAGACTGATTAAGTCAAAGGTCAATACAAAAATGATTGAAACAATCAAAAATATATTGACAAATGAAAGAAAAAGTCGTAATATAATAAAAAATATATTTTTTATGTAACTCTTAAGAGGAACGACATGAAACCAGGTGAGAAAAAGTAGATGGAGGTAAAAGTATGAAAAGGAAGGTATTGGCTTTATTATTGTGTGTATCTGTGATGATGGGGGCAGTAGCTTGTGGGACAAGCTCAGGGCAGACAGAAGCACCGGACACGCCGGAGGCGCCTGCTGTAGAGGGAGATTCAGAGGGAACGGAAGCAAACGATAAAGTTTACTATTATGTAGGTATTAATAACAATCATGCTTATTGGTATGATGTCCATCAGGGGTTTGAATATGCGGCAGAAAAATTAGGAGTAGAGGTTGTAAAAGCCGGTGTAGATGGATGGGATCCGGAAGGCCAGGCGGCAGCATTAGAATCTGTAATTGCAAGAAATCCAGATGGACTTATTGTACCGGTATTTGATGCGACGATTCTTCCTGGGTTGGATGCGGCGGCAGCAGCCGGAATTCCGGTAGTAGCGATTGAGTCTACGATTGATGGGGCAAATATTGTTTCCTATGTGGGACTTGACAACTATGATTCCGGAGAGCAAACAGCTAAAAAGCTAATTGAGCTGGCTGGAACATCCGGAAATTTGGTAATTATGGGTAATTGGGGAGCCGCCAATACGGACTCAAAGCGTGCAGGCTTGGAGGATTATCTTGCAGCAAATTCAGATTGGAATGTAATTGCACGATTGGATGATAAGGCAGATACAGAAAGTGCAATTGAGGCAGCAAAGACTGCGTTTAACAACTATCCTGAGATGTCAGCAATTGTTGGACTTGATTCAAGCTCCGGTGCAGGAATTGGGGCGGCAATGGAAGAACTGAATGTTGAAGCGGGCTCCATCCCTGTGGTTGTACATGATAGAGAGGTGCTGACTCTGGAGTATATTCAGAAGGGATACATCCAGTGTACACTTGCTAATAAAACGGCTTCCATGCCCTTTATGGCATTGATGATACTGGAGGGAGTGGTGAATCACGATATGCAGGGACTTCCACTATCAGCAGATAATGCGGCATCTAATGTAAATGCGGTTCCTGAAATCTGCTACAATGGCACGGTGTTTATTACGACAGATAATGTGGATAACTTTATTACTGAGAATATGACCCCGATAGATTCTCCCAATTATAATTAAAAGATCACTCCGATTGTGCTGCCTCGGAAATAGCAAGAGGCAGCGCAGTCTTATAAAAGTGGAGGTATTTCATGAGTGAAAAGGACATTGCACTGGAAATTCGAAATGTTGCTAAAAACTATGGAAATATAAAAGCCTTGCGGGATATCAGTCTTACCGTACATAAAGGTGAAATTCATGCCCTGCTTGGCGAAAACGGGGCGGGAAAATCTACCCTTATTAAAATTATCAGTGGTGAAATCTCCTCTACGGAAGGAACCGTTGTAGTCAATGGGAAAAAACTCACAACTTTTCATCCAACCGTTTCACGAAGCATGGGGGTGGCGGTTGTGCACCAAGAGTTATCTGTTTTTGAGAATATGACGGTATACGAAAATATTTTTCCTTATACAGAGGGGAAGAAGGCATTTGTTCCGAAAAAGAAGCTGATACAAGAGGCACAGAAGAGTATTGAACGGTTTGGGCTCAATATTTCTCCCACAGAAAAGGTTTCTAATCTGACAGCATCCGCACAGCAGATGGTTGAAATATTACGGGCCTTAAGTGAGAATGCGAATATCATTTTGCTAGATGAGCCCACCTCAGGGCTAAATGCGAAAGAGACGGAAGCCTTGATGCGTATACTGCGTCAATTACGTGAAGAGGGGATTTCTATTATATATATATCTCATAGAATTGCCGAAATTGTGCAGATCAGTGATTGTGTATCCGTACTAAGAGATGGCTGTTATATGGGAACCTTTGTGAATGATGAAAGCTTGACGGAGCATATGCTCATCAGTCATATGGTTGGACGAGACTTTGAAAAAAGTATTTATGCAAAAAAAGTAAGTGCAATCAAGGATGATACTCCAGTTGCCTTTGAGGTCCAGGGCTTTACATCGAAAAAAGGGATTGAGGATGTTTCATTTTCCGTAAGAAAGGGAGAAATATTAGGCGTTGTAGGGCTAGAGGGTAGTGGAACGGCGGAGCTGTCAAGAATGCTGTTCGGATTGCAGAGCCGTGAGAAGGGAGAAATATATTTTGAGGGAAATAAGATTCCACATATCAATCCCACGGAAATGATACGGCATGGAATTATGTATTTAAGTAACAACCGAAAGGATATGGGACTTTATTTTAACATGTCTATTATGGACAATGTGGTAACACCATCCTTAAATAGCATGACTTCTGGCGGATTGCTCTCAGAGCATAAAATGCAGGACCACACTTTAGAATTTGTAAATGAATTTTCGATTGTGTTGGATTCGATTTATGATAAGCCAGGGAGTATGTCAGGAGGAAATCAACAAAAGGCAATGCTTTCTGTATGCTTGGGGGTTCATCCAAAGGTTATGATTATCAATGAACCAACAAGAGGAATTGATGTAGGTGCAAAGTTGGAGATCCTGCAATTTTTGGACAAGCTTGCGAAGGAAGGATGTACCATTCTATGCTTTTCATCCGATCTTCCAGAGATTATCACACTCTCAGATCGAGTTCTAATCATGAATTCAGGAAAAAATGCAGGAATCATCGAGTGCGACGAGATTAGTGAGACAAGTATTATGCATCTTGCGGTTATGGATATGAAAGAGAGGGCAGCATGGAACGAAAACAGCTAAAGAGGCATATAAAATGGAGTGATTACACGGGAATTATTCTGGTGGTCTTGGTATTTATGCTGTTTGCTTTGACAACGGATACCTTTCTGTCATCCAGCAATATTTACTCGATTCTGTATGGGGTGTCTATCCAGTTTTTTGCAGTAATAGGATTTACATTCCTAATTATTATGGGAGAAATTGATCTGGCAGTTGGCTCTACCTATTGTCTTTCCGGAATCTTTGTAGGATACCTATATGCGGCGGAGGGATGGCCTCTTTGGCTTGCAATTGTTGTAGTGTTAGCAGCCTGTGGAATGTTTGGATATGCAGTAGGAGTATTGGTGACTCGTTTTCGCCTGAATTCTATGATGGTAACATTGGGTTCTATGTCCTTTGTTGCGGGTGTTGCGGCAGTTATGTTTAACAGCTTTGTACAGACAACCTATTCACAACAATATCGAGCCATTGCAAAGTGGAAGATAGGCCAGATTCACTGGACCATCATTGGAATGATTTTGATTACAATCATTTTGGAGATCTGCCTAAAACGAGTGCCAGTATTTCGCAAAATGTATTATATCGGAAATAATGGTGAGACCTCATTACTTTATGGAATCAAGGTGGACCGAATCAAGCGAATTGCTTTTATGCTCAGTGCATTGACAGCGGCACTGGGAGGAATTATATCTACCTCCAGAATTTCCTATTCTAGTTTGGCTACAGGAGAGGGATTGGAGTTTTCCCTAATTACAGCATGCGTAGTTGGAGGGGCATCCTTAGATGGTGGACGTGGAAGTATCTTGAGATCTCTATTGGGAATGCTGCTACTTGCAATGCTCACCAATGGTTTGTCCATTTATCGAATAGATCCTTTTATTCAAAATATTGTAACAGGCGCAATTTTAATTTTGGCAGTTTTTGTAGATGTGCGTTTGGATAAGAAAGGAGCGAGAGCATGAAATTAAAAATGGTAGCTCAGAAGGTGAAGAGCTTTGACTGCTTTTTCTCTTTTCTGGTTTGTGTATTCTTTTTTGTATGCTTGGCTGTTGGAAGTCCTTATTTTTTTAATCAGCAAAATATCCTTTCGCTGCAGGCTAGTATTGCGCCCAATACCATGCTGGCAGTGGGAATGATGCTGTTGATTATTATGGGGATGTTCGATCTGTCCGTTGGATCGATTATGGGCTTTTCTGGAATTTTCTGTGCTTACTTGCTGACCAGAAATCTTCCGGTTATTGTGGCAGTGCTGATAGCATTGGCAGCAGGAGCAGCCATAGGAGCACTAAATGGCATATTGGTTGCTTATGCAGGGATTTCACCCTTGATTGTAACCATTGGAACACAATTTATTTTCCGTGGACTTTGTGAATTGATTATGACAAGTGAATTGGCGGTATCACTCACCGGATTCCCAGCAAGCTTTTTGGAATTTGGAAATACAAGATTTTTGGGATTATACCCTATGACATGGATTATGCTTTTGGTGGTAATTATTTTCCAGGTTATTCTGATGAAAACATATTTTGGAAAATGGTTTTACTACATTGGAGGAAATAAATCCAGTGCAACAACCATGGGCTTTCCGGTTAAAGGGATGACCTTTTTGGCATTCACCATTTCTGGATTAATGAGTGCCTTAGGAGGGGTGATGTCTGTGGCACGTTCACAGGCAGCCAGTCGCTATTTAGGAAACGGAATACAGGTGGATATTTTGATCGCCTGCGTGGTTGGAGGTGGCTCTCTTTTAGGAGGAAAGGGGGGTGTAGCTGGCGCTCTTACGGGAACAATATTTCTGATTTTACTGGATAATGCATTTAATTTATTTGGGATTAATTCTTTGTTTAAGGGAGTTGTTATTGGAGGTATCCTAATGCTTGTGGTTGCTGTAGACGGCATTGTGGCATTGAGAAGAATGAAGGCACAGGGAAAAATTTAGAGGGTTTTCCCAGTCCATCAAACTATGTACAAAACAGACTGTTCATGTTATATTTATCCTAAAATGGATACAAAAAATGGAAAAGCGGAGGAGCGTATGAATTATAATCGGGAACAGACCCTGATGAACAGACTGAGAATAAAAGGAAGGATGGAATTAACAGAAGTAGTAAATTATTTGCAGATTTCAGAGTCTACTGCAAGAAGGCTATTTACGAAGCTGGAGGCAGAGGGAAAGCTTATCCGGATACATGGCGGGATACAGTTTCCGGGTAAAAATCCGTTGGAATATTCCTTTGAACAGATTGTACAAACGCATATTGAAGAAAAGAATGCAATTGGAGTGCGCGCCTGTGATATGCTGCAAGAAGGGGATGTATTGTTTTGTGATACGGGAACTACGGTGTTGTGTTTTTGCATGGAGCTTGCACGCAGAATGGAGGAAAAGCCATTTGAAGTAAGCGTTTATACCAATTCATTAGCAAATTTTGAGGTTCTAGCACCTGTAATGCATGTAACGCTGATTGGTGGAGAGTATAGATCCAATCGAAAGGATTTTAGTGGGTATTTGGCAGAGATTGCGATTTCTAAGGTACATTTTACAAAGTGCTTTTTAGGGGCAGATGGATGTGACATGAAGCAATCCTTTACAACGACAGATTTTGATACAGCCCGAATGGATGAGATGGCCATACACAATGCGGAGGAGACCATGATTCTTTGTGGCTCAGATAAATTTTCTGCCTGTACTCAAGTGGGACATGCTGCGTTTGCAGAAGTTGATAAGGTAGTCACGGATAGCAATATACAACCAGGTATCAAAGAGCAATTGGAAGAGCTGGGCATGGAAGTTGTGATAGTTGCTGTTCCGTGAGAGTTATAGCAGAATACGTACGATAGAGGATATCCCGAAGATACGAACATTTAAGTTCAGAGGCGGGGTATCCTTTTTATTTTTTAGGAAAGCAAAAATCGTTTGATGAAAGGGGAAGGGAATATGTATGTGATGGGACTGGATATCGGAACAACTTGTACAAAAGCTCTTTTGACAGATGAAAAAGGACAAGTAACCTCAGTGGAAAGTAGCGGTTATCCTTTAATCAGCAGCGGGTGCAGAATTGAACAGGAGCCAAATGAATGGATAAAAGCATCCATTTTGGCAGTCAAAAAAGCTGTTAAGAGTATTGACGTATCATCTATAAAAGGAATTTCTCTTTCCACCCAAGGGGGAAGTACGGTTGCAGTAGATGAAAAAGGTCAGTTTATTGGAAACTCCGTTACCTGGATGGACAACAGAGCCAGTGTGGAAGCAAAAGAGGTAGAAAAGGAGCTTGGTGGAACATATATATACCGTACATCTGGTTGGAAGATTAATCCGTCCTTAGATGCGGCAAAGATACGTTGTCTTAAAAAGGACCCAGCCTATAAAAAAGCGAAAAAATGGCTCTCTACTTTGGAGGTTATGAATCGATTTCTTACAGGAAATGCAATCATAGATCCGACAAATGCGGCTAGTCGTCAGCTCTATAATTTGGAGAAAAATGATTGGGATGACAAGCTTCTTCAGTCGGCACATATAGATAGGTCAGAGCTCCCAGAGATTTTACCGACAGGGGCAGAGGTAGGAAGACTATGTAAAGAAGCGGCGGATCAGATGGGACTGCCGGAGGGAATACCGGTTTTTAATGGAGCCCATGACCAATACTGTGCATCCATAGGGGCAGGGGCTGTATGTGCAGGCGATATGCTGTTATCAGCTGGAACAACGTGGGTGCTAATGGGGATAAGCACCACGCCTCTATTTACAAAAAGCTGTATTGCGCCTGGAAGGCATCCGGTAGAAGATCTTTATGGAGCTATGGTGTCTTTGATTTGTTCAGGGGCATCATTGCAATGGTTTAAAAATGAATTTTTGTCAGAAGATTTCGAAAGGATAAATGAGGAAGCGTCAAAGAGAAGAAATAAAATAAAAGATGTGTTTTTTTATCCTTATTTGGCAGGAGCAGGTTATCCAATATGGAATACAAATGCCAAGGGAGCATTTGTCGGCTTGACACTAGAGCATGATCGCTATGATTTTGCAAGGGCAATTATGGAAGGGGTTGCTTTTGGAGTAAAAAGAGGAGTGGAGGATTTTGTAAAAAATGGTTGTGATATCAACCAGATGATTATAATGGGTGGAGCCTCGAAAAGTTCACTTTGGTGTCAGATGGTAGCCTCTATTACGCAAATTCCGATTATAAAATTGGAGCAGGCGGATGGCTGTGCCATGGGGGCTGCAATGATAGCGGCCCATAATCTAGGGATTTACAAAAGTTATCATGAGGCAGCAAGAGAAATGGTAAAAAAGGCCGGGACATATGAGCCAGTTGCTGAAGAGGTGATATTTTATAACAAGAAGTTTTGTTGTTTTGATAAAATGTGGAATTTGATGGAGAAATATTATTCTGAATAAGATGATGAATGAAAAACGGTCAAAAAATGATATAAACTAGCCGAAACAATCAAAAATAGATTGACAAATGACTAAATCAGTCTTAATATAGAATTAGATAAAAACAGAAGAAAGGAAGATTATATGAAACCACAGATCAGAACACCTTACTTTGAGATTGGAACAAAAAATTACATATATGGAGATAAGGTTCTGGAATATGCGAAAGCAGCAGATGCTGCGGCAGAAAAATATGATATAGATGTACTTTTTATTACACCTTGCACAGAGATACGTAGAGTGGTTGAAAATACGCGCTATTTGATTGTTTTGGCGCCTTACATGGATACGTTAAGACCAGGACGAGGTATGGCGGATATTCTTCCAGAGAGTTTGAAAGCGGCAGGAGCCCAAGGGGTAGTTGTGAATCACTGTGAGAAGCCTATGTCAGTTCCAGCTATTAAAGCAACCATAGACAGAGCAAGAGAATTGGATTTCTTAGTATTTGCCTGTGCGGATACCGTTGATGAGGCAAAGGCCTTAGCCCAGCTTCATCCGGATATTTTGAATCCGGAGCCCTCAGAGCTGATTGGCGGAACGGGGGGTGTTAGTGATATGGGATATGTAAAAGAGGTGATTCGTGCAATCAAAGCCATTGATCCGAGTATTATGGTAGAACAGGCTGCTGGAATCACGAATGGCCAGCAAGTCTACGATTTTATTATGGCAGGCTCTGAGGCAGCAGGAGCTGCTTCCGGGATTATGAATGCAGAGGATCCTCTTGCTATGATTGATGAGATGATAGCAGCAACCAGGAGAGCAGCGGATGACCTGAAGAAGCAGTTTGCGGTATAGAATGGATGAATGGGGGAAACGTATGATTTATAGAGAAGAGATCAAGGTAAGATCCAGAGACAAAGAGGTGACATTTCATGACGTGACTGCAAAGACAAAGGAGATTGTGGCTCGTTCTGGAATTAAAAATGGAATTGTGGTAGTTTATTCCCATCATACAACTTGCTGTGTCATTACGCAGGAATGTGCCTTTGATATGTCTATGACAGGACTTGAGACATTGCAGCAGGATCTGGTGGATGTTTTTGAAAAAATTATTCCAGCTTACCGAACGGACGGGATGTATCATCATCCAGGTGAAAAAGCTATTGCTTATGCGGCGGAGCATGGAGAAAGCTGGCGATGCTGTCATAATACGGACGCACATCTGCGCTCTTCTATTGTAGGAAGAAGTGAGACCATTGTATTGATAGATGGGGAGATGGATTTGGGAGAGTTCGGGTTTATCTATTTTATTGATTTTGATGAGACACGGGGCAGGGAGCGGACGGTGCAGGTACAGATAGTGGGAGAGGCATAAAACGGGAAGAAGACATAGGGGCTGCAACAGACAGCCCCTTTTTGTTGGATAAAATATCAAAAAAACGTCTGCAAATCCATCTGCTTCGCCTGCTCCAATAGAAACTTATAACGTTTCTGCACAGAATAGATTTCATAAGTATAACAATCGATGAGATCGGGATCTACCACGGTCTCAAAATTGGCGTAAGCGGTATCCAATGCATTTTTGGTAGAATGAAGATCCTCCAGAAGCTGCCGTTTAGTAAAGGATTCCTCTGGCGGAGCCGGTTCTTTTCGTAAAAACCCCATACTGCAATCCCAACTTTCCATAATAAGTATTTGTTATGTACTAAAAGTATAGGCAGAATTGCTGGCATTTATACTAAAAAATAGAATATATTGGATCGAATATCCATATAATGGTAAAAAAGTTCAGGACAACATCATGAAAGTATTGAATTTTCTGCTCCGCATGGTATTTGGCGCTATTGGTATCCAAATCATCAATGCAATCCTGATTTCTCAAAATATTAGCGTATTTGTAGGACTAAATATATTGACCCTTTTGACAGTGGGAAGCCTTGGTATCAGCGGGGTTGGGCTGCTTTATGGAATTTCGGCCTTTGGAATTTTGTGAAATATTTACAATTTACAAAAAAAGGAATTGGCTCTATAATCTAACTCAAGATCGATTAATCTTTCCTGGCTGGTGTCGAAGACGGCACAGCCAACATCTTAGGTTTGAATCAAACCGTATTTCCAAATTGGAAAATGATAGTAGAAGGAGGAGTGGTTTGACGGCTAAATTACAATTATTTTTTGAGGGAGGGCTCCGGTGAAAAAGAGACAGATGGCTGTCTGCGATGAGGAGCCGGACTACACAAGGCAGTTTGCCCGATATGCGAACCGCGATCGGGAACCTCTGTTCCTGGTTCATGGCTATACCGATGTGCAGGAGCTGATAAGGGATACAAAAGAGCATCCGGCAGATATCATTCTGCTTTCCCCAAAATATGCGGAGGATTTTAAGAAACAGGAACCAACTGGGCAAATCATCTGTCTGACGGAGGAGGAATACCAGGAAGAGGAGCCGGAATACCCGGTAATTTACAAATACCAGTCCTGTGCCCGGATATTAAAAACAGCATATGCCATTTACGCAGAGCGGACTCCTGCGGGTATTGGAACGGCTGTGCGTCTGGAGGAAATGAAACGAATCGGCATCTTTTCTCCCCTGGGCCGTATGGGAAAAACAAGCTTTGCGCTGGCCATGGGGAAGGAATTGGCGAAGCAGAGGCGGACTCTGTATATAAACATGGAGGAATTTTCCGGCTTTAGTGTCCTTTATCCCTGTGAGGAAGGCCAGACCCTGTCAGAGCTTATTTACTTTATGAAGGAAGGGAAGAAGGCCTTTGCCTGTAAGCTGGAAAGCATTATGGGCAGAATTGGGAGCCTCAGCTACATTCCTCCGGTGAAATCGCCGGCAGAGCTTAAGGATATAAAAAAAGAGGACTGGGAGGAGCTTCTTTGGGCGTTGGAAAAGGAAAGTCGGTATGAATTTGCGATCCTGGACCTAAGCTTTGGGGTGAACGGCCTGTTTGAGCTTCTGGAGCAGTGCGATGCGGTCTACATGCCTGTTGCTTCGGACGAGACCGCCAGGGCAAAGCTCTGGCAGTACCGGGAAACTCTGAAGCTCTTGGAGCTGGAGGAGATATTGGAAAAAACAACAGAGATTACCTTTCCCGACAACATAGAACAGCTGGAAGGGTATGCCAAGGCAGAAGGAAAGAGGTGGAGTAAAAGCTGAAAAGGAATTGGGAAAATCTGCGTACGGAGCTGCAGGAGCAGGTACAGAGGCAGATGGATTTATCAAGAGAATTAACGGATGAGGAAGTAAGGGAGCTGATTATGCAGGAGGTTCTGCGCTTCAGCAGCAGGAACTATCTGCTTTTGGAGGAAAAGCTGCGAATACAAAAGGAGCTGTTTAACGGAATCCGAAGGCTGGATTTATTGCAGGAGCTCATTGAAGACCCGCTGGTAACGGAGATCATGGTCAACGGACCCGAGGATATATTTGTGGAAAAGGGCGGACGGCTGTTCCGGTGGGACAAACAGTTCACATCGGCACAGAAGCTGGAGGATGTGGTTCAGCAGATTGTAAGCTTCTGCAACCGGAACATTTCCAAAGCAAATCCCATTGCGGACGCGAGGCTGGCAGATGGTTCCAGGGTAAATATCGTACTGGACCCTGTTGCGCTGAATGGACCGGTTATTACCATTCGAAGATTCCCGGAGCACCCTATCCGGATTGCCCAGTTGATTGAGTGGGGATCGGTAACCAGGGAGGCAGCGGAATTTTTAAGGGAGGCGGTTACGGCGGGATATAACATTTTCGTGAGCGGAGGAACAGGCTCCGGGAAAACAACCTTTCTCAATGCCCTTTCTGAGTTTATTCCGCCAGGGGAACGGATCATTACCATAGAGGATAATGCGGAGCTTCAGTTGGTAACAGCGGAAAATCTGGTACGCTTGGAGGCCAGAAATGCCAACCTGGAGGGGGAGCATGAGATTACCATTCGGGATCTCATACGAACCGCCCTTCGTATGCGCCCCAACCGCATTATCGTGGGAGAGGTCCGGGGAGCGGAGGCCATTGATATGCTCCAGGCAATGAATACGGGACATGACGGTTCCTTGAGTACCGGCCATGCCAACAGTCCCAAGGACATGCTGAGCCGCCTGGAGACGATGGTACTTATGGGCATGGACCTGCCCTTGGCGGCTATTCGCCGGCAGATAGCTTCCGGTGTGGATCTTATCGTCCATCTGGGGCGCTTAAGGGACGGAAGCCGGAGAGTTCTGGAGGTTGTGGAGCTTGACGGGATCAAGGAGGGCGAAATTCTCCTGCACGTTCTCTTTTCCTTTCAGGAGGAGGAAGGCTCGGGAGAACGGGTCCGGGGACAGTTGAAACGACGGGGAGAGCTCTGTCATATGGGAAAAATGAGAGCGGCAGGTATGGGGAGGGAAGCAGGTGGATTACAGGCACTATCATCCGAATAAAAAGGAGTGGACCTTGTTCGGCCTGGAAGCGATGGCTTTGACAGGCATCATTGCCCTGTGCTTTTACAATTCTTTCTGGGCTGCGGGGATCTTTCCTCTGGTGGCTCTCTGGCTTTTTCGGGAAAAAGGGCAGACACTTGGGGAAAAGCGGAGAAAGGAATTAAAGCTGCAGTTTAAGGATGCGGTGGAGGGGATTGCCGCAGCCCTGGCAGCAGGATATTCCGCAGAGAATGCCATCCGGGAGGCCAGAAAGGATTTGCAGCTTGTCTATACAGGCAGCACAGACATGATTCATGAGCTTTCCGCCATAGAGCGAAAAATGGATGCCAACCAGACTGTGGAAGCAGCCATGGAGGACTTTGCCAGGCGCAGCGGATTGGAGGAGGCGGAGACCTTTGCGGAAATCTTTGCCGTGGGAAAACGCAGCGGCGGTGATCTGATTGGAATTATGGAGGATACGGCCCAGACGATCACCCAGATTGTGGAGACAGAACGCCAGGCATCCATGGCTCTCGCCTCCAGAAGGTATGAGCAGAAGGTCATGAACCTCGTTCCCTTTGCCATGATTCTGTATCTTCGTATGGGATGTACGGGATTTTTAGATCCCTTATATGGAAATCCTATGGGAATTTGTGTTATGACAGGAACTCTGGGACTGTATCTTTTAGCCTGGCATTTGGGAAAGCGTCTGCTTGATATTGAGGTATAAGAAATGAAGCTGAGCAAACACATTTGGGAGAGGATTCGGGGGAGGCTGCCCGGACAGGAGGCGGTAAGACAGAATCTTAAGCTGCTCTATGCCGGAACGGACGGTATAAAGGAGGAGGAGCTCTATTATACGGAGAAAATCAGCCTTCTGGTAAAGGTTCTTGCGGCAGGGCTGTGCATCACAGGCCTGGCTGGACTTCTCTCTCTGAAAGAGCACAGTCTGGCAGAGGGACGCTTCCTTCCCAGACAGAAATACGCCTACCGTCAGGAGCTCCTGGTGACGCCGGAGGAAGGCGATACGGAGGAGATGACCGTTCTGGTGGAGCCCCAAAGACTTTCCAGGGAAGAGAGCCGGGAGCTTCTGGACCGAACGGTGGAGGAACTGGAAGCCTTGATTTTGGGAGAAAATATTTCTCTGGAGGAGGTGCGCAGCGACTTAAAGCTTATCCGTCGAATTGAGGGGCTTCCTATCGATATTGAGTGGGAGCTGGATTCCTATGAGGTCTTAAATCTGGACGGGAGCATCCGTCCGGAAAAGCTGAAGGAGGAAGGAAGCCTTGTGGGATTGACAGCTCGCCTGACCTGCAATGGGGAAGAGAATGTCTACCGGGCCTGTGTGAAGGTATTGCCTCCGGTTTTAAGCGCTAAGGAGGAATTTATGCAGGAGCTTTCAGAAAAGCTTGAGGAGCTCCAGGAAAAAGGGGGAGAACAGGGGCAGAAGGAGCTTCCGGTGCAGATGCAGGGAAAGCGGCTTACCTGGGAGGAAAAAAAGTCCTCCTCTCCCATACTGATTCTGGTTCTTACCTTCATATCCATTCTGGCGCTCTATGGGGCAAAGGATCGGGAGCTGGTGCAGAGAACAAAAGAACGGGAACAGCAGATGTGCAGGGATTACGCGCAGATTGTCAGCAAGCTGGTACTGCTCATGGGTGCTGGTATGGCGGTGCGCACGGCTTGGGAGATGATCGTTCGGGACTATCTGGCCAAACGGGAGCAGGAGGAAAAGCCCCTGCGTTATGCCTATGAAGAAATGGCTCTGGCCCTGAGAGAAATGCAGAATGGAATTGCAGAAATCAAAGCATATGAAAACTTCGGCCTGCGCTGCCGGATTCCCTGTTACCTGAAGCTGTCCGTGCTGCTGGAACAGAACTTGAGAAAGGGCAATCATGGTTTAACCAGGCTGCTTAAGGCAGAGGTGCAGGAAGCCTTTGAGCAGCGCAAGGAGCTGGCGGTTCGGGCGGGGGAAGAAGCATCCACAAGACTGCTGCTGCCTATGATTTTAATGCTGATTATCGTAATGGTCCTGATTTTAGTACCGGCGGGGATGTCAATGCAGATGTAGGATGCAGGGGAACTGAAAAACTATAACAAAACTCAAAACAGCAGGATTGCTTACAGTGTTAGAAGGGATTCTGCGAAAATGAAATGGAGGTAAGGAATGAAAGATTTATGGTATCGGTTTTGGAAAGAGGAGGATGGAATCGGTGTGGTGGAGATGATTTTGATATTGGTGGTTCTCATTGGCCTCGTAATCATTTTTAAAAGCCAGCTCACATCTCTGGTGAACACGATTTTTGACAAAATCACAAGTCAGAGCGGCACAATCTAAATATGAAAAAGGGCGGAGTTACAGTATTTTTAAGTCTTATGCTGGCGGTCCTGCTGTTTTTCTTCCAGGCATGTCTTCAATCTGCCCGTGTGGCCTTTCTGCGCAGCCAGACACAGGAGGCCCTGGAGCTTGCGGAGTATTCCATTCTCTCTGAGTACCATCGGGAGCTCTTTGAGCGCTATGGCCTCATCTATGTGGAGCTTGGATATGGAGGCGGCTTGGAGGATACGGGGTATCTGGAACAGAGACTTCGGGAATTTTTAAAGGTAAATGTGCCAAAGGGAGCGGTGATGGCAGTGGAGGCCTGGGACTTTTCACGGGCGTCGGACGGGAGAGGAATGGCCTGGTATGAGCAGGCGGTATCCTGCATGAAGCAGAAAACAGGCGCGGCAATTCTGGATCAGCTTCGCTCCTGCGAGGAATGGGGAAGGCAGGCGGAGGAACAGAGCACCGCGTACGAGGAGATAAGGACAAGGGAAGAAAAAAATCTGGAGGAGCTCCGCCAGCGCCGGGAGATGGAAGAGCAGGTGTATACACCGGACCCCGTATCATCCGTGAGTACTCTGCAGGGAGGAAGCTGCCTGCATCTGCTTCTTCCGGATACGGGCAGTGTATCGGGGAAAAAAGCAGTGTTGGAAAATGTGCCCTCACGGAGAAACTGTCTGACCGGAAGCGGTCCACGGGGGATTTACAGGGGAACGGCAGGGAACGATCTGTTTTTTCACGGATATTTACTGGAGCATCTCACAAATGCAGTGGATCTTCTGACGGGAGATGCCGAAAGCGGCCCCTGGTTGGATTACCAGGTGGAGTACCTCATTGGAGGAAAAGACACAGATATCGGAAATCTGGAGGCGGTGTGTAAACAAATTCTGGCAGTCCGTGAGGGGATGAACTATGCATACCTTTTGACCGATTCCGCAAAACAGGCGGAATGTGAGGCTCTGGCCATAGCACTGGTGGGAGCGACCATGATTCCGGGTCTGGTGGAAGCCGTAAAGCAGGCATTTTTGCTGGCCTGGGCCTTTGCGGAGAGCGTGGCGGATGTGCGGACACTGTTAAGCGGGAAGAGGTGTGCATTCTGGAAGGGCGATGGTACCTGGCGTACCTCACTTTCCGGGGCGCTGGACCTTCAGAATTCGGCTTCCGGATTTGATGAAGGAGAGGACTCGGGAGGACTTTCCTACAAGGATTATTTAGGAATGCTGCTCATGGCGCAGGAGCGTGAGAAAAAGACCATGAGAAGCCTGGATGTGATAGAAGGCGTGATACGCAGACTTCCGGGCTGTGGAGGATTTTATGCGGATCAGTGTACGGACAGCTTCCGAGTGCGGACTGTCATTTGGAATGGAAAAGAGTGGGCGGCAGAGCGCACATTCTGCTATGAATGGTAAGGGTCCATGCACAGAGGCTATATTTCATAAAAAGCATATTTAGGAAAATGATTACAAAAAAGGAGCCTAAAAAGCTACGGAAAAGGGGGTGTACCATGATGTTCTTTTGTAAGGAGGAGTCTCTTATAAAAACGAAAGCTCTCCAGGCAGTTGCAAATGATTATTCCGGAAGTTCAACGGATATTCTATGTGATGATCAAATTTCTTCCTACAAAAGAATGTCATGGTGCGCCTCTTGGAGAGCTCGCGGCAGCATGACTGTGGAGGCGGCTCTTGCATTTCCCTTCTTTGTGTTTGTTCTGACAGCTCTTTTATATCTGTTGGTGCTTCTGCGGATAGAGACAGAGGTTGGACGGGCGCTTACGGATGCAGGCAGGGAGATGGCCCAGAATGCGTCCCTTATGGAGAGCTCTCTTCTGGCAGGAACGGAGGGGAAGGCCAGGGTAAAGGAATACCTGGACGGGCGCTCAGGGGTAGAAATGCTTCAAAACGGAGCAGATGGAATATCTCTGGCTGGGAGCACCTGGAGCTTTGAAGACAGCATTCTAACGTTGAGGGCTTCCTACCAGGTGCTTCTCCCTCCTGGGATTTCCTGGTTTCATCCTGTCAGGATTACTCAGACAAAAGTCCTTCGAGGATGGACTGGATTTGGGAAAAGGCAGGCATTTTCAGGGGAACAGGGGGAGGAGGTGGTCTATGTGACAGACTACGGGACCGTGTATCACCGCAGATTAAACTGCAGACATTTGAAGCTTTTTGTTCAGCAGGCGGCTTTTTCGCAGATTGCAGGTCTGCGCAATGAGAGCGGGGGAAAATACACTCCCTGCGAGCGGTGCTGGAGGGACGGAAGTCAGGTTGTTTATGTTACAAAGGACGGAAACAGATATCATGAAACCTTGAATTGCTCCGGACTGGTGAGGGGAATTCGGACGGTTTTGATTTCGGAGACGGGCGGACTTCCTCCCTGCTCCGTGTGTGGAGGATAGAAGCATATAAATATGGAAGAAAGAATAATAAAATCAGCCGTTTTCCTGTTGCTTTTTATTAACGGTATTCTGGATTGGAAAAAGGGCGAGATAAGCCTTGCCAGTCTGGGAGCCTTCGGGGCAGCGGGAATCGGCTTGAATATGTGGCTGGACTACCAGAGCTTTTTCGAGGTGGCAGGAGGCATAGGACTTGGAATTCTGCTTCTGGTTACGGCATTTTTTACCAGGGAGGCCATTGGCTTTGGAGATGGTCTGCTGCTCTGTGTTACCGGAATTTACCTTGGGTTCTGGGAAAACCTGAATCTGCTGTTTTTGGGTGCGGTTTGCAGTGCAGGGATTCTGGGTTTTGGTATTCTGGCAGGAAAAATAAAGCTGGCAGATCGGGTTCCGCTGGTTCCCTTTTTACTGCTGGCATTTATGGGGAGGTTGATTTTGTGAGAGAAAAACTAAAAAAAGGGAGCTTTACGGTGGAAGCATCCATGCTGATTCCATTTTTGATTTTAATTCTGTTTGTATTTCTCTGTCTTTGTCTGTACCTCCATGACAGGAGTGTTCTGTCCTCCTGTGCGGCGGAGCTGGCTGGAAAGGGGGCAGCGGAAAAATATCAGACGGAAAAGGAGCTGGAGGCATGGCTTCAGGGACAGGCGGCAGGGCTGGCAAGAGGAAAGCTTCTCTGTCTGAGAGAGACAGAGGCTGCCGTGAAGGTTACAAAACAGAAAATTACGGTAAGCTATATGGGGCGAACCGGTCTTCTTGGGGGATTGACGGCAAAAGAAGAGGAGCAGGCTGCCCGCCTGAATCCGACCAAAAGGCTTAGAAGTATTCGAGAACTGAAAAAACTTTAAAAGCAGCAGGGAAGCTGCGGAACAAAAAATAGGGGTTATGGCATGAGAACATCATATAAACGAGAACTTGATCACAACTATCTGATCCTGGAGCAGGAGATGTTTCAGAGTAATTATCAGACAGAAATGCTTATAAAAAACAGAATTCCAGGCCTGTTAGAATGTACCTTAAGCAGAATGGACAAATCAGCAGCTTTTTATTATGAAATTACCTCCCGGCAGAACCTCCGCCTGGTATTGGAGCGTAAGCGGCTGTCAGCCTTTCAACTGGAGGCGCTGCTTGACGGTCTTTTGCGGACAGCGGGAAGCTGCGAGGAATATCTTTTGGATACTCAGACATTGATTCTGGAACCGGACTATATCTATCTGGACCCGGATACCTGGGAATTTTTCTTCTGCCTGTTTCCTTTTTATGATGGAAGCATGAAAAACGGACTTTCGGAGCTGGCGGAATATCTCTTAGACCGTCTGGATAAGCAGGACTCAGGAGCCGTAGCCCTTGGATATGAATTCTATCGTATGGCAGGGGAGGAAAATGTGTCTCTGGAACAGATTCTCTCCACGTGGAAGGAGGGCAAGACGAAAGAGAAAACAGAGGAGGAAGGGCCGCAAAAAGCGGATGAAGGAGAGGGGGCGAAGAGAACAAAGCCAGATATGCAGGCGGAGACACAGATAAAAGCGGTCACAGATCATTCCCAGCCTCATAGTGAGAGAGGAGAAACTACATTTTTAAAGAAGGCCTCCGGCCTGGTGCTGCGCAGCGAGAATCCGACCTATCCAAGCATGGAGATCACAGGCGACCAGTTCCTGATCGGGAAGAAAAAGGATGTCGTAGACGGTTTTATCAAAGCAAGGGGAATCTCCAGGCTTCATGGGAAGATTTCAAAGGAGAACGGAATCTATTATCTGACCGATTTGAATTCCACCAACGGAACCTTTCTAAACGGTGGCCGCCTGGAAGTGAACGAAAAAGCTCGCATTCGTTCCGGTGACTATATCGGTTTCGCAGATGTGAAATATGTGGTAGATCTTTCGGGGGAACTACTTTATAATAAGAGCGAAAGGGAGGAGATGGCATGCTGAAGCTGGAGATAAAGATGGATGAAGAGAAAATCAGGGAAGAACAGAAATATACATCAGAATTGATTTATCAGACGATAGATAAGGCTTTTTTTAAGCATCAGCTTCGCAAAGAGGTGGAGCCGGATGGGACCAGGGTGTTTTATGGAACGGGAAATAAGTATGACTATGGCGCCTTTGGGCTTTTGATTACAACTTTGAGTGAAAAAAACTGGTTTATGGATTATGTAATAAAATGGGTTTGGTACAACAGTGATCGAGGAAGAGATGAGGAGGATTTCTCAGAAGAAGATGTGCTGTATTTTTATACAAAAAAGGAGAGCATTGCTTAGTGAATAGAAGGGAACAATTGTGTTATAAAGCCTTATATTTTGACTTGTCTATTGAGGCATTAAAGAAATTTTTTTCTCATAAAAATCCGAAAGGAGCATACGAAAAGCTTCAAAAATTTTTTATAAGCAATCATTTTTCCCATGAGCAGTATTCGGGATATCATTCTCAATATAAGACGACTGATTTGGAAATTTTTCAATTAATACAAAAAATGAGAAAGATATTTCCATGGTTGGAAAGATGTATTAACCGTTTTGAAGTTGCGGATGTAGGTGAAAACTATAATTTGATAAAGCTGTTCCAGGATAAAGATACAGAGATAGAATTACATATATAATTCTTAAGATCATATAGAAGAAAAATGGAGAATCAAAATGATATTTGAAAGCCACGCCCACTATGATGACACTGCCTTTGACACTGACCGGCAGGAGCTTCTGAACCAATGTCAGGCTCAAGGCATAGAAACTATTGTAAATGTCAGCGCTAGCCTGAATTCCGTAAAAAGCACACTGGCCCTGGCAGAAGAGTACCCCTTCCTCTATGCCGCCGTGGGCATCCACCCGGATGAGGTGGGAGAGCTGGATGAGGCTGCCTTCACCTGGCTGAGAGAGCAGTGCAGGCATCCCAAGGCAGTAGCGGTTGGCGAGATTGGATTGGATTATTACTGGGATAAAGAAAAGCACGAGCTTCAAAAATATTGGTTTCAGCGCCAAATGGAGTTGGCAAAGGAACTGAAGCTTCCCATAATTGTACACAGCAGAGATGCGGCAGCAGATACCCTGGAGGCAGTACGCACAGCCCATTCACCAAAGCTTCGGGGGGTGATTCACTGCTTTTCCTACGGCCCGGAGCTTGCCAGAGAGTATCTGGATATGGGATACTACATCGGAATCGGCGGAGTGGTCACCTTTAAAAATGCAAAAAAGCTCAAAGAGGTGGTAAAGATAGTACCTATGGAACGGATTCTCTTGGAGACGGACTGTCCCTACCTGGCTCCGGAGCCGAACCGGGGCAAACGGAATTCCTCCTTAAACCTCCCTTATGTGGCGGAAGCTATTGGACAGCTAAAGGGCATAGACACAGAGGAGGTCATCCGCATAACCAATGAAAATGCCAAAGCCCTGTATTTTGGAAACAAGGAGAAGCTGTATGGATAGGCCAAAGCCAACGCTGGGAATTCCCCAGAATACCATTGCCATATTAAATCAATATCGGTTTGTATTTCAAAAAAAGTACGGACAGAATTTTCTGATTGATACCCATGTGTTGGATAAGATCATTCGTGCCGCTCAGATTGGACCGGAGGATTTTGTGGTTGAGGTGGGACCGGGGATCGGAACCATGACCCAGTATCTGGCTTGCGCCGCAGGCAGGGTGACAGCCATAGAGATCGATAAAGCTCTGGTTCCCATTCTGGAGAATACCTTAGAGGGCTATGACAATATAACCATTCTCAACGAGGACATTTTAAAGGTCGATCTATGCCGTCTGGCAGAGGAGGAAAATGGGGGACGTCCCATCAAGGTGGTGGCAAACCTTCCTTATTACATTACAACGCCTATTATCATGGGATTGTTTGAAAGCCGTGTGCCGGTAGAGAGTATAACGGTAATGGTGCAAAAAGAGGTGGCAGACCGGATGCGGACAGGTCCGGGGTCCAAGGACTACGGAGCCTTATCTCTGGCCGTACAGTACTACGCCCGCCCGGAGCTGATTGCCAATGTGCCGCCCAACTGCTTTATGCCAAGGCCGCGGGTGGGCTCGGCCGTGATTCGTTTGACCAGGCATGAAAAGCCTCCCGTTCAGGTGGAAAATGAAGAATATCTGTTCCAATTGATTCACGCCTCCTTCCAGCAGCGCAGAAAAACCCTGGTCAATGGCCTGAATCATGCACCAGACATTCACGTGCCCAAGGAAGCCTTTGAGGAAGCCCTAAAGAAAATGGAGCTTTCACCGGGGATTCGGGGGGAGGCTATGACCCTTGCACAGTTTGCGGAGCTGGCAAATAGAACATGGAAGCTCCAGCAAGCTCTATAACAGATCCAATTACCAGAGCTATTAAGAACTTTTATGAGATTAGACATGCGAGAGACAAGTCGGGCATAGAATATTCCATAGAAAACCGTAGAGGCCCTTCGGACAGAAATGTAACGGATGGCTTTGCGAGACAGGAATAGGAGGAACCTCTTTGTCTGAGTATAAACGTCTTGTTTCTTATATTTATGAATATGTTCAGGGGGAAAAGCAGGAGAGCTTAGGTTTCGTAAAGGTCAATGCCAGAGATGGCATCTGCAAAATTCAAATCCATATGCGTGGATTTTATACCCGTGGACAAATGCCCTACAGGGCTTATATATTCACGCAAAGGCGCGAACGCCTTTTAGGACAGCTCTTAGGAGAGCTGGAGAGCATCAATGGTGCCTTGGAGTGGAACGGAGTTACAGAGGCTGACAATCTTATGAAGGCTGATTTTGGCCTGGAGGACAGCCAGGGGATCTACATTGAGGGAGAGGACCACGTTTATGCCGCCCAATGGGAGGACTTTCCGGTAAATGTGGATCAGTTTGAGCCATTAAGGAGGTCGGTCAGGCAGGCTGTGGATGGAGCATCTAAGGAAACAGCTTCACAGTATGAAAGAGAACCGGAGGAAACCGTCCAGGCTGCGCAGATAACTATGGAAGCTTTGGCTGAGGAAGCGGCGCCACAGGAAATGATAGGGCTGGCGGAGCCAAAGAGAAAGCCCGATTCCAGGCAGGAGCAATGGGAATATCTCACCAGACATTTCCCGGTGATGCAGTACGTGGACGGAGGGGGAGCCGTCATGTCCAGTATCCGCCTGGATCCCAAAAGTCTCACGAGAGTGCCCCGTGACAAATGGGAGCTTGGAAACAACAGCTTTCTATTGCATGGCATCTATCATTACCGACATTTACTCCTTCTCAGGCGGCAGACAGAGACGGAAACAACCTATTACATAGGCGTTCCTGGTGTTTACAGCGATCAGGAACAGATGATGGCCTCCATGTTCGGCTTTCAGGAATTTCGAATGTTGAAGGGGCCAGGGACGGGAAAGGGCAGCTTCGGCTATTGGTGCCGCACTCTTGGGACATAGAAATTGCGGGCTGATACTTGGAACGGGCAATGGAGATAGAGGAGAAATACCATGACAGAGGACGAAAGATATATGAAAGAGGCTCTGCGCCAGGCCAGAAAAGCAGAGGCTCTTGAGGAGGTTCCCATAGGATGCGTTATTGTGAGGGAAGGGAAAATCATAGCCCGCGGATACAATCGAAGAAATACCGATAAAAATACACTTTCCCATGCGGAGCTCAATGCAATCCGAAGGGCAAGCAAAAAGACAGGGGACTGGAGGCTGGAGGATTGTACCATGTATATCACTCTGGAACCTTGTCAAATGTGTGCCGGAGCAATTGTACAAGCCCGTGTGGGCAGAGTGGTAATCGGCGCCATGAACCCAAAGGCAGGCTGCGCCGGATCGATTTTGAATCTCCTGGAGCATCCTCAATTTAACCACCAGGCAGAGGTGGAGCACGGGGTGCTGGAGAGGGAGTGCAGTGAGATGCTGAGTGCATTTTTTCAAAGGCTGCGGGAAAATCGAAAAAAAGAAAAAAACCTGTTGACAAACAAATAAAGGTCAAGTATAATTATTTCTGCGTCACAAGTGGCGCAGAAAAGAATATCGTTTGAAAGATAGAACTTCAGGAGAAATACTCAAGAGGCTGAAGAGGCGCCCCTGCTAAGGGTGTAGGTCGTGAATAACGGCGCGAGGGTTCAAATCCCTCTTTCTCCGTTTCTTTTCAAAAGATATTTTTTTTGCCCTTTCCAGTCATTGACAGAAGAGGGACAAGATGATATAATATAATTCCACCGCGTTGATAAGAAAATGTTTTTGAAAAAATACAAAATAAAGTATTGACAAAGCAAAAACGACGTGGTAAGATGTCAAAGTTGCGTGTCAAACGTAACACAAGCGAACCTTGATAACTAAACAGTGTAAAAACCTTGAAAATTCACAAAAAAGGTTTCGGAGCGCGAAGCGCCCGGGGGCTTGCAGGCAATGGATGAGGAGCTTGCTCATCAGACATTGAATGGAAGGACCCGGACAATGCGAAGCATTGCGAAACCGAACGTGAACGAGAGACTTTGTCTCGAGTTTGCGTAGAGTTAATTCAAGAACAGCCTTATTTCAGAGATGGAATAAAGCGACCTAAAACAGTAAGAACGGGAAGAAATTGCTAGTAGTGATTTCTGACCAGACAAACACTTAAACATGAGAGTTTGATCCTGGCTCAGGATGAACGCTGGCGGCGTGCTTAACACATGCAAGTCGAACGAAGC
>QZDX01000020.1 GCA_009917555.1 bacterium 1XD21-13
ATCTTAGCTCAGCTGGGAGAGCATCTGCCTTACAAGCAGAGGGTCATAGGTTCGAGCCCTATAGGTCCCATTTTGCGGAGGAATCTGCAGAAATGCCGGCATGGCGGAACTGGCAGACGCACAGGACTTAAAATCCTGCGGGACTAATCTCCCGTACCGGTTCGATTCCGGTTGCCGGCATTTAAGGAAAGTGGAGGAGATGCTGTATTTACAGTATTTCCTCGTTTTCTTTTGCGGAAAAAAACAAAGACTGTACAGGAGGATGCCCGCCGGACTGCTGCAATAGCAAATCGGAGAGAGAAAAAAATTTGGAAAAAAGGTTGATTTCTTTATCGCTTTGTGCTATGATAATCAGGCAGTCAAAGAGCAGGAACATCAGACTGTGAGTATTGTATATGTGGGCGTAGCTCAGCTGGATAGAGCGTTTGGCTACGGACCAAAAGGTCGGGGGTTCGAATCCTCTCGCCCACGTTTATAGGGAGAACGCAGGAAGCCTTGGGACAGGTATTCCTGCTTTTTTTCGGCCATTGACAGAACAGGGGAAACAGCGTAAAATCAAGACAACTGACAGGGACAGATTTATCTGGCTGCCAGGCGGCTGGCACATCAGGCAGAAGACAGAGGAGTTAATATGGATAGAAATGAATTTGTAAGTACATTGCGGGCAGTATTGAGCGGAGAGGTGCCGGCCTCTGTGGTGGAGGACAATGTGCGTTACTATGATTCTTATATTTCCCAGGAGATAGCGGGCGGAAAGAGCGAGCAAGAGGTTCTGGATTCCCTGGGGGACCCGCGTCTGATAGCGAAGACCATTATAGATACCAGCGGACAGCAGGGAAGCCGGGGGGCCTATGAAGGGACTTATACCCAGGAGGAGACGGGCGGCGGCTTTCGCAGGGAGTTTCGCCAGGAGGAGTCTGACCGGAGGCAATATCGGCAATTTGATTTGAACACTGGATTTGGACGATTTTTAGTGTTGATAGTTGTATTTGTGGTGCTGCTCCTTGTTTTTACCATTGTTGGTGGAATTTTGTCTTGGCTTCTGCCCGTTTTGCTTCCAATTCTTTTAGTTGTATGGATTGTGCGGATTTTTTCTGGCAGGCGATAGCCTTCTGTGAGTATTGTAAAATTAGATTAGAAAAAAATGGAAAAATAATTTTTAAGATAACAGCCATAATAAGAGTGTAAAACCTATAAAAAAATTAGGAGGAAACAAAATTATGGCAAACAATGCAAACAACAGCAGCAATGCAAACAACGCCAACAATGCAAACAATGCCAACAATTCCAGCAAGAATTCTTCTAACAGCTCCAAGAATACCAGCTCTAAGAATTCCAGCAAGAATGCGAGCAACGCAGACAACTGCAATTACTAAGTAAAATGAAAGAAAGCGGGAGCCAGAGTGCTGCCCGCTTTCTTTCTGCGGATTGGTCTGTGGGGTGTGGGAACTTTTCAGGCAGGAATGCATAATATATTCTATATTACAATAGAATAAAAGGTGAGGGTATGGAATTTGAAACAATTTCCCCACGGGAAATCGACTCCTATCTGTTCCGGGACGGTTATGTGGTCATTGATCTGAGAGAGCCCAGGGAGTTCAGAAAGCTTCATCTAAAAGGGGCCGTCTGCATTCCCTATGAAAACCTGAAGGAAAGAGTTCCCTTTTTACGAGGGCAGACCTTGATCCTTTATTGCCAGCGGGGTGGAACCAGCCTGATGGCAGCCAGAGAGTTAAGTGAAATGGGATATCGGGTTAAAACCATGATCGGAGGAATACAGGCTTACGAGGGAAGAAACAGCGAAAGCTATGGAAAAAAAGAATAAGCTTGGCCGCAGGTCTTAATGCTTGCGGCTTTTTCTTTTGCCTGTTTCCAAAAGATTAAGATTGACAGTACAAAAGGGGCATATTATGATATAATGAGCGTTAGTGAGGGGAATATGCTTGCATATTCAACGAACGGCGAATGACGATCATGAAGGCAATAAGGGTATTGAGATAAGATAAATGGAGAAGCTATGGAGCTGTTTGAGTTGATTGCGCCCTGCCATTTTGGGCTGGAGGCCGTGTTAAAGAGAGAGATACAGGATTTGGGCTATGAAGTCACTCTGGTGGAGGATGGCAAGGTAACCTTCCAGGGAGATGCACAGGCGATTTGCGAGGCGAATATTTTTCTTCGCACTGCGGAGCGGGTGCTCCTGAAGGTGGGAAGATTTCGTGCCATCACCTTTGACGAATTATTTGAGGCGGTGAAGGCCCTCCCCTGGGAACGATATCTGCCTGAGAACGGAAGGTTTTGGGTGACTAAGGCGACCTCCGTGAAAAGTAAGCTGTTTAGTCCGTCCGATATTCAGTCTATTGTAAAAAAGGCTGTGGTAGAGCGCTTGAAGGAGTATTATCATAGAAGCTGGTTCCCAGAGGAGGGGCCGGAGTATCCCCTGCGGATTACCTTCTTGAAGGATGAGGCCGTTGTGACCATTGACACATCCGGAGTTTCCTTACATAAACGGGGTTATCGAAGACTTTCCAGCAAGGCGCCTATTACGGAGACCCTGGCGGCGGCTTTGATTCTGCTCACTCCCTGGAAGAAGGAGCGTATACTGGTGGACCCTTTTTGTGGTTGCGGGACCTTTCCTATTGAAGCAGCAATGATGGCGGCCAATATTGCGCCGGGCATGAACCGGAGCTTTACGGCGGAGGGCTGGACCAACCTGATTGCGAAAAAGTACTGGTATGAGGCGGTGACAGAGGCGAATGATTTGCTGGACGATACTGTAAAGACAGATATTCAGGGCTATGATATTGATCCGGCTATGGTAAAGGCGGCCAGGGAAAATGCCAGGGATGCAGGTGTGGAACATCTGATTCATTTTCAGGCAAGGCCGGTAAAGGATCTGAATCATCCCAAGAAATATGGCTTTCTGTTTGCAAATCCGCCCTACGGAGAGCGTCTGGAGGAGAAGGAGGCCCTTCCGGCACTTTATAGGGAGCTGGGGGAGGCCATGGAGCGCCTGGAAAGCTGGTCCTTCTATCTGATTACCAGCTACGAGGAGGCAGAGCGGTACATAGGCAGAAAGGCTGCAAAGAATCGTAAGATTTATAATGGAATGTTAAAGACCTATTTTTACCAGTATCCGGGACCAAAACCACCGGTAAGGCGACAGAGCTTATGAGAAAAATGTTGAGAAGAGGCTTTTTGATTTTGGTTGTCACCATAATCTGTGCGGCCGGAGTTGAAAAGCGTATGCAGCGGATCGAGGACGAGGGGGTCCTGTCCGTTGTAAAAATTGTGATACCGGAAGAGATTGAAAATGAGATTCATCTGCTGGCCATTGATCGAACGAAGGAGGAGATCGAGCTTCCCCCAGCCTTTGACTATCGGAAGGAGGGGCGCGCCCCCGTAGTACGGGATCAATCCCTTTTTGAGACCTGCTGGGCCTTTGCCTCCCTGACAGCTCTTGAGACCACGCTTTTGCCCAAGGAAAGCCTGGATTTCTCCAGAGATCATCTAAGCTATCACAACAGCTTTGCAATGGCGCCGGATGAGGGGGGCTCTTATATTATGTCGGTGGCTTATTTGACCGCATGGCAGGGACCAGTGCTGGAGGAGGACGATCCCTATGGAGATCACATTTCTCCGGATGGCCTTGAGGCTGTGAAGCATGTGCAGGAGGTGCGGATGCCGGCAGATAAGGATTATCAGGCTGTGAAGCAGACCATCTATCTCTATGGAGGGGTGGAGAGCTCCCTGTATGTGGACTTTTCAGATCCAAGGGAAAAGTCGGAATACTTTAACCGGACGAATTTCAGCTATTGCTATGAGGGCACGGAGCTTCCCAATCATGATGTGGTGATTATTGGCTGGGATGACGAGTATCCGGCAGAGAATTTCAACACGGGAGCGCCGGGAAACGGAGCCTTTATTTGCCAGAATAGCTGGGGAACGGCTTTTGGGGATGAGGGAATCTTCTATGTATCTTACTATGACACGAACATTGGAAAATACAATGCGGCTTTTACCAGGGTAGAGGATGTGAATAACTATGATACCCTTTACCAGTCGGATTTGTGTGGCTGGTGCGGTCAGGTGGGCTACAATTCGGATAAGGCCAGCTTTGCCAATATATATGAAGCCACAGAGGATCAGCAGCTGGAGGCCTTTGGATTTTATGCCACAGGCGGCGATACGGAATACCGTCTGACAGTTAAGACCGATTTCACGGACAAGGAGGAGCTCTCGAAGATAGAATATGTACAGGCGGGATATCTTCAATATCCGGGCTTTTATACCATAGAGCTCGAGACGCCGGTAGCTGTGAAGGAGGGAGAACGCTTTGCGGCGGTGGTGGAGATCCAGACGCCGGAGGCAGTTTGTCCCATTGCAGTGGAGTATGCCTCTGAGGAGATTGGAAAAGCCGTATATCTAGGCGATGGAGAGGGATATATCAGCGCGGATAACAGGCATTGGGAGCATGTGGAAGAGGAGCAGTCCAGTAACCTTTGTTTAAAGGTATACGCCTCGGCGGAGCCGGAATAGAAACAGCAGGAGGAAGCACATGGCTGATAAAATTATTTTTGCAACGGGCAATGAAGGGAAGATGAAAGAAATCCGACTTATTTTGGCGGACTTGGGGGCAGAGATCCTTTCCTTAAAGGAGGCCGGCATTGATCCGGACATCCAGGAGGACGGAGAAACCTTTGAGGAAAATGCGGTGATTAAGGCGAGGGCTGTGATGAAGGAGACCGGTGCCCTGGTGCTGGCAGATGACTCCGGATTGGAGATCGATTATCTGAATGGAGAGCCGGGGGTGTATTCCGCCCGCTATATGGGGGAGGAAACCTCCTACCGGATTAAGAATCGGAATCTATTGGAGCGGCTTAAGGGAGTTCCGGAGGAGAAACGGACCGCCCGCTTTGTGTGCGTCATTGCGGCTGCGCTTCCGGACGGACGTGTTCTTACGGCCAGAGGAACCATAGAGGGAATCATTGGCTATGAAGAGCGGGGGGAGGGCGGCTTTGGCTACGATCCCATTTTCTTCCTTCCTGAGTATGGCTGCTCCACGGCGGAGCTGACCATGGAGAAAAAGAATGAGCTCAGCCATCGGGGAAAGGCTCTACGGGCAATGAAGGAAGAGCTAAGAAAGGCTTTGGAGGTCTGAAGAGAGGAAAGGAACAATATGAAGGTATTGATTGTCAGCGATACACATGGAAGAGATACGACGCTTAAGCGCCTGCTGGAGCAGGTGAAGCCCATAGATATGCTTGTTCACTGCGGGGACGTGGAGGGCAGTGAGGATTATATCCGGGCCATGGCCGGGTGTCCGGTTCATATTGTGGCGGGGAACAATGATTTCTTTTGTGATCTGCCCAAGGAGGAGGAGTTCCTGATTGGAAAATATCGGGTGCTGCTGACCCATGGTCATTACTATTATATTTCCATGGGAGCCCAGATGATTAAGGAGGATGCCAGGGCCAGAGGCTTTGACATTGTCATGTTCGGCCACACCCATCGGCCGTATTTGGAGCAGGATCGGGAGATTGTGGTTTTAAATCCTGGAAGTCTTTCTTATCCCCGGCAGGAGGGGCGGAAACCCAGCTATATTATCATGGATTTGGATCGGGAGGGACAGGCGCATTTTACAATTAATTATATAAAAAAATGATTGACATTTAAAAAGTCGTATAGTACAATATAACATGCGTCACGAAAGGATGCAGTGGTGAACGGCTTCGGGGTGTGGCTCAGCTTGGCTAGAGCGCCTGGTTTGGGACCAGGAGGTCGCAGGTTCGAATCCTGTCACCCCGATTGACGCGGGTGTAGTTCAATGGTAGAACACCAGCCTTCCAAGCTGGACACGTGGGTTCGATTCCCATCACCCGCTTATGTGTTCGTAGCTCAGCTGGATAGAGCAACGGCCTTCTAAGCCGTGGGTCGGGGGTTCGAATCCCTTCGAGCACATTTGCCGGGTTACTTGGCATTATGGTGGGTATAGCGCAGTTGGTTAGCGCGCCAGATTGTGGCTCTGGAGGCCAAGGGTTCGAATCCCTTTATCCACCCTTGCGAAAGCAATTTTGGGCTATCGCCAAGCGGTAAGGCACAGGACTTTGACTCCTGCATTCGCTGGTTCAAATCCAGCTAGCCCAGTCAGGGCAGCAAAAGACAAGTCCTTTATTTTTTAAATATGGAGCATTAGCTCAGGCGGTAGAGCACTTGACTTTTAATCAAGTTGTCCGGGGTTCGAATCCCCGATGCTTCAGGAATCGACCGTAAGCAATGAAAGTTGTTTATGGTCTTTTTGTTAAAAAAGGATTGTATCCCAGGAGTTATCTGTGTTATAATCCTTTTGTTGAGCGGATATGGCGGAATTGGCAGACGCGCCAGATTTAGGTTCTGGTGGGCGACCGTGCAGGTTCGAGTCCTGTTATCCGCAGGAATCGGAGATTTCAAAGTCTTGTACTTTGGAATCTCTGATTTTTTTATGGGTCTGCAGCTTGCCGTTTTTGGCAAAATGGGATAAAATAGGAAGCAATACGGGGCGCGTATCGGAGCTTGATGAAAAGGAGAAGGATGATGAAGATTCAACTGAGAGAAGCAATGTTTTCGGAGAAGGAGCATCTGTTTTTGGAGGATGGGTCCTTAAAGGCGTATCTATTTCGCTACGACAGCGGAGTTTGCGCAGTGAAGCTTGAGAATGAAAAAGGGTATATCATTGTGCTGCCCTATCAGGGACAGATGGTTTGGGATGCTGTTTTTTGCGGACGTTCCCTGAAGATGCAGAATGCCTGCACCATGCCTAAGTTCCGGGGAGAATTTCGGGATACCTATGGCTGCTATGTGATGCACTGCGGAATTCTGCGTATGGGATGTCCCTCAGAGAAGGACATGCATCCCCATCACGGCGAGCTGCCATACGTTACCTATGACCAGGCCGCAATCGTGGCGGGTAAGGATGAGAAGGGGCGTTATCTGGCGGTCACCGGTCTGTATGAATATTATAAGGTGTTTGACAACCACTATGCGGCCCGGCCTATGACAAAGCTCTATGAGAACTCCACACTTCTGGATATCATTCTGGAGATTGAGAATCTGGGAAGCGCTCCCATGGATCTCATGTATCAGTGCCATATTAACAATGCCACAGAGGTGGGGGCTCGAATCTACCAGACATTGCCCTGGGATAAGGAGCATATGTCAGCCAGAGTCAGTATTCCTCAGTACAGCGAGGTGGACCCCAAGTTCCTGGCGCTGATGGAACGGGTACAAGGGGATGTGGGGGCTACCCAGGTGATAGGACCCGACGATGTGTACGATCCGGAGCTTGTGATATTCCTGCGCAATCCTGTAAAGGATGAAAACGGTTTTGTACATTATCTCTATGTTCACGGAGACGGTAGCGCAGATTATACCACCTATGATGCCAATGTGCTGAACTGTGGCGTTCGCTGGATGGTGCACCATAAGGATTGGCAGGCTATGGGAATGGCGCTTCCGGGAACTGCGGAGCCGGAGGGATATCTGGCGGAGAAGGAGAAGGGAAATGTGAGAAAGCTTCCGGGGAAAGCAATATGGAGGTCTGTGATCACGGCAGGCTACCTTACGGCAGAGGAGGCCAGGGAAAAGAAAGATCAGATTGAACAAATTATGGGAGGACAGTAAGCGATATGGGAAGACTGGATAAGATTTTTGTAAATAAGAAGCCGATTATTGGTATGGTGCATCTGCGGCCCCTTCCGGGCTCGCCCCTGTACGATCCCACCCAAATGGGAATGAAGCGGATTCTGGAGATTGCGAGGGAGGAGGCAAAACAACTGGAGGATGCCGGCGTGGACGGTGTACAGGTAGAAAATATGTGGGATATACCCTATCTCCAGGGAGAAAAGATTGGACCAGAGACTGTGGCGGCCCTTGCTATAGGCGTTCATGAGGTGGCTGGTGCTGTCTCCATTCCGGTAGGAGCGGAATGTCATATGAATGGTGGCGATAAGGCTCTGGCCTGTGCGGTGGCAGGCGGCGCCCGCTGGGTGCGTGTGTTTGAGTGGTGCAATGCCTTCATTTCTCAGTCAGGCTACATTGAGGCCATCGGAGGCCAGCTGGCCCGGATGCGCAGCCATTTAAAGGCGGAGGATATCGCCTGCCTGTGTGATGTGAATGTGAAGCATGGCAGCCATTTTATCATTCATGACAGAAGCGTGGAGGAGCAGGCTATGGATATCGAGGCTCAGGACGGAGACGCGGTCATTGTTACCGGCTTTGATACGGGCATGCCGCCCAGTGTGGATAAGGTTCAAAGCTGTAAGCAGAAGGTGAAGCTTCCGATTTTCCTTGGCAGCGGACTGAGCACGGATAATATTCCGGAGCTCTTAGGCTGTGCGGACGGAGCCATTGTGGGGAGCTATTTCAAGGAGGATGGAAATTGGAAGAATCCCATAGATGTGAAGCGGGCACGTGAATTTATGAAAGCGGTGGAGAGACTGCGGCAGGAGTAGACGGTACTTATAGTAGGAGAATCATAAAAAGGGGGTGTTGGAAAATAAGCTCATATCTTATTTCCCGACACCCCTCAGTGCTTTTAATTACCGCCGATCGATTTTGTCATGAATAACTTCCCTGGGACGTTCCATGAGCTGCTCCGGCTTGGAAATGCCGCTTTTGATATGCTTAAAGCCAATGGCATAGACAAAGCCGTCACAGATGCGCTCGTCCACCACAAACTTCATGTTCAGGTAGGTCTTGCGGCGAAGGTTGTTTTCCCGATCCAGCTCATGAACTGTCTCCTTGCTTCCGATGGCTCCAAAAATGGAGATGGTGCCGAACTCATATATATGGTGGTATACCGGCTGCATACCGATAGAACCCATATTTGTGAGAAAGAAGCTGGAGTGGAAGGGGCTTAGAGCCGTAATCTTTCTGGGAATCCAGCCATAGCGATCCAGGAGCTTCAACAGGGAAAAGACAAGGCTGATAAGCCAGCCGGGAATCAGTGCCAGTGCTACCTCCAGCTTATCAAAATCATTTTTATTCTCATCCTCCATCACCTTTTTGGTGCGGTCAATGGGATTAGCCAGAGCTTCGATCTCAGCAACCACCTCTTTGAGAGTGGCGTCCATCTCAAAGCGGGGCATGATAGTGGTGCGCTCGCTGTCTCTCTGCATTCCCTTCATGACTACCATAGAGCCCTTCATTTCATTGCGGGCATAGATATTGTTGCGCTGAATGAAGCGGTTTAGTTCGGGAACCTGGGAGTAGGTACGCACGATAGCGGCAAAGACAATGTGATACAGGGTCAATCCGGGAATCTCGCTCTTTCGCATCTTGTGCAGAAATTCCTGGGTGTGGGTGATGTCGATACGATCCTCAAACAATACCCAGCTGTCAGATTTGCTTCTCATAATATATGGAATCAGCTTCCCCATAGGGTCCAGATTCCGAACAAGAAAACCATCGTTTCGATCGCCGAAACGACGCTTTCTTCCCTCAAGTGGTTTCATTCATACTTCCTCCTTCGTATGCATTCATTGTACATGAAACAGGAAATGCTTGTCAACTGGAAAGCCGGTATTGAAAAGATATACCAGTTTATGATATAGTAGGGAAGTTAGGAGGCTTAGGAATGAACAATTGGAGGAAAATAGCGGCTTTTGCCATGTGCGGAGCGCTTATTTTGGGAATGTGCGGTTGCAAGGGAAAAGCGCCTGAGGGCGATGACATAGAGATAGAAGCGGTGGAGGAGCCATCTGAGGCAGAGATGGAGGAGCCGGAGGAGGCCGTAGAGGTGGTTTCCGATCTGGAGGCCAGCATTACCTGGTGGACCTATCCCGTATTCGTTCAGGATGAGGGACAGGAGGATGGTATCTATGAGCAGACCTTGATTGAGAAGTTTCATCAGAAGTACCCCAATATTCAGGTAGATCTTCGTGTGCTGGATTACACGGAGGGGCCGGACGAGCTTCAGGGGCTCATAGAGGGCGAAGGCCTGGAGCTGCCGGACGTACTCCTGGACGAGCCTGGGCGTATCGGAAGCTATGCCAGGGCCGGAGTACTTGCCAATCTGGACGGGATGTTTACGGAAGAGATGACTTCCGATATGGTGAGCCAGGGGATTTTAAGTGCCTGTAGGAGCGAAGGGGCTTATGTCATGTACCCCTTAAGCGGTTCCAATTATGTGATGGCATTCAACCGCAGTATGATTGAGGCATCCGGTGCCATAGAGCTTATGAACCGGGAGGGGGCCTGCACCTGGACCACAGAAGCCTTTGAACAGGTTTTGGAGCGGCTGGGTGAGTCGGAGTGCAACGGCGGAATTCTGTATTGCTCCGGGATTGCCGGGGACTATGCCACCCGTTCCTTTCTGACCAATCTCTATGACGGGAATCTCATGAACGAGGATGGGACAGCCTATATTATGAACAGTGAGGCCAATCAGCAGGCATTGACAAAGGTGAAGGAGTGGATGGAAAAGGGCTGGATTCTAAATGGCTCCGGTTCCTCCGGTGCAGACGCTGTGTCCTCCTTTGTGCAGGGGGAGAATTCCTTCTGTCTTCTTTGGAGCTTGCCCCAGGCACTAAGCAATGCGGAGACTCTGGCGGAGAATCAGGTGGAGGTAGTGGTGATGCCCTATCCCTCCGCAGACGGTATTCCCAGTCTGGAATATATGCTGAATGGTTTTTGCATCTTCAAGACAGAGGATGAGAGCCGGGAACAGGCGGCCCGATATCTGGTGGACTTTTTGTGCAACGATGAGAGCGTGGCAGCAGAAAATGTGGCCAGGAGCGGTGGATTTCCAATCCGCACCTCCATGGGTGATGTGTATGGGGGTAATGAGGAGGCACTGCTCTATGAGGCTCTACTTCCCTACAGCGGAACCTACTATAACAAGGTAGAGGGCTTTGAGGAGATGCGCGTGTACTGGTATCAGATGCTGACAGAGATTCTGAATGGGGAATACAGTGTCAAGGATTCTACGGACAGCTTTGTGGAGTATGCCAATAAGACCTTAGAGCCAAAAGAGGAAGAGGAATGATTGGAATTCGTAATGTTCGGGTGCTGGACCCGGCAAACGGCAGAGATGAGAGAGGAAATCTTCTGATTGCGGAGGGAAAAATTGTCTCTGTGGATGCAAATCTGGAGGAGACTCAGGGTGTCCGGATTTTGGAGGGAGCCGGCCTGGTGGCCGCACCGGGGCTGGTGGATGTTCACGTTCATTTTCGCGATCCAGGACTGACCTATAAGGAGGACATTGAGACAGGAGCCAGGGCTGCAGCCTGCGGAGGATATACCACTGTGGTCTGTATGGCCAATACAAAGCCGGTTGTTGACAATCAAAAGATCCTGTCTGATGTGCTGGAGAAGGGGAGCAGGACCGGGATTCATGTCAAGTCCTGTGCCTGTGTCACAAAAGGCATGGAGGGGAAGGCCCTGACGGACATGGAAGGGCTGTGCCAAAGAGGGGCTGTGGGATTTACCGATGACGGGAAGCCCATTCTTGATGAGGAGCTGCTTCGCGAGGCTATGAGGGAGGCTGCCCGGCTGGGCGTTCCCATCAGTCTCCATGAGGAGCATCCGGCTTTTGTGAATGATCCCGGAGTGAATTATGGACCAGTTGCAAAGAAGCTGGGACTTTTGGGAGCTTCGGTTCGATCGGAGGTATGTCTGGCCCATCGGGATTGTAAGCTGGCAGCGGAGACGGGCGCAAGGGTGAATATTCAGCATATCAGCACGGAGGGCGCAGTGCAGGCCGTGCGGCAGGCCAAGGAAAAGGGAGCCGGGGTGACGGCGGAGGCATCGCCCCACCATTTTACACTTACGGAGGAAGCAGTACTCACCTTTGGAACCCTGGCCAAAATGAATCCGCCGTTGCGGTCAGAGGCAGACCGGCAGGCGGTGATTCAGGGGCTTCAGGACGGCACCATTGATATCATAGCCACAGATCACGCGCCCCACAGCCAGGAGGAGAAGGAACGGCCCTTTACTCAGGCACCCAGCGGCATCATTGGTCTGGAGACGGCTTTGGCTCTGGGAATTACTGAGCTGGTAAAGCCAGGATATTTGACGCTGATGCAGCTGATGGAGAAGATGAGCCGGAATCCTGCACTCTTGTACGGCTTTGATTATCCGGGAATTGTGCCGGGGGCACCTGCGGATTTGGTGATTTTTGATGAAAATGAGCGTTGGAGGGTGGAGAGGTTTGCTTCTAAGGCGGTGAATTCCCCCTTCCTGGGAAGAGAGCTCTGTGGGAGGGTGCGTTACACCATCTGCAATGGAGTGCTTGTATATGAGAGGTAGAAAAAAATAAGCTCCGGGGCCTGGGCCTCGGAGTTCTTTTAATTATCGGAGACTGTTCGTGCCTCCAGCCGTCTCTTTTTAAACAGAACATATTCCCGAACCTCCTGCTGTGTTTCGGGAGGAAGAGATTTGTAGTTGGTCAACATTCTGGCATCCGTTCCGTTTAACGGAATTGCATTATTTTCCGGAGTCACAGCCATATACTCACTGGCAGGAGCATCGGAAATCTGCTCCATATCCACAGATAAATCCGTGTAAAGCAGGAGGTCTATGGAAATGTGGTACAGGTCAGCCAGATCACAGACAGTCTTCATGTCAGGAAGCCGTCTTCCGGTCTCATAAAGGGAGTAGGTTTGACGGGCAATGTGGATATAATTGCTGACGAATTGTTGGGAATATCCATTTATAATGCGAAGTTCACGCATATTGTCCACCAGCTTCAGATCCCGCATCCTGATTTTCCTCCCCAAAAGATGGGTTTATTATATCAGCTTCCATTGATTTTTATTCCAAATGGAAGAAAATGAAGCAACTGAACGCAAACGTGTCTTCAAATGACGACAAAATTCTGTTTATAACGACAAATTTAGGAGACAGGACGTTGACTTAAGGTGCTGTTATGATATTCCGTGGACCATGTGACCTCCTCACCAAACCATTCCGGAGGAAGAAAGGCGCGGGCCTGTTCCTCAGAGGTGAATTCCACCTCGGCTAGTATAAGACCTTCAAAGGGAGGGTCAAAAAGATCCAGTTCAATGGTAAGCTCATCAGGGAGAGGAATGCGGTACCGTTTTTTACGGATAATATTGCCGTCGGCCTTCTTTTTTAAATGCTCATAGCTTTCAAAGGTCAAAGGCAGATTGTATTCCTCCCGGCTCATAAGTCCCTTGGATTTGTAGGTCAGGGTGTAGGAGTCATCACTTCGTCTTATACGCACTACCGGCTCCGTACATAAGTATGCCTGCTCTAAAAGCTGAAAGGGATAGGCATCCAGATGCTCCGGAAGCCTTTGGATTAAAAATTTTCGTTCAATTTCCATAGAAATACTCCTTTCGTCCCTTTACCTCATTATACAGCAGCTATGCTCCGATATCCAGTGCTGCTTTCCCAAATAATCATGGATAATTTGGAGGAAATTTGGTATAATGAGCCTGAATAAGCAGTAGGAAATGAAATTTTATATACCATAAAGAAATAAGGAGGATAAGGAAGTGAAAAAAGTAAGTATTTTTCTGGCTCAGGGCTTCGAGGAGGTAGAGGCTCTGACACCCATCGATTTGCTGCGCCGGGCGGGAGCTCAGGTTACCATTGTCTCCATTGGTGAGGAAAGAACCGTGACAGGCGCCCACGGCATTGCCATCGGAGCGGATGCCCTCTTTGATGAGATGGATTTTTCACAGGAGGCTCTGCTTGTTTTACCGGGAGGGCAGCCGGGCACCAACAATCTGAAGGCTTGTGGGAAGCTGAGAGACCTTCTTGCGGATGCCAATGAAAAGGGAAGACTCTTGGCAGCCATCTGCGCGGCCCCTATGGTATTTGGTGATATGGGACTTTTAAAGGGGAAGAAGGCCACTTGCTACCCTGGATGTGAGGAGGGGCTTACCGGAGCCGAATATGTGACGGACCGTGTGGTTGTGGACGGGAATATTACCACCAGCCGCGGCGTGGGCACTGCCATTTCTTTTGCCCTGTCATTAATTGAACAATTATTTGGAAAGGAAAAAGCGGAAGAAATTCAAAAAAGTATTATTTATGGTCATTAAGGCTTCCTTTCATTTCCAGTATGCCAGAGCTGTCCTCTGTATACAATAGGTATCAGTAATACCTTATAAGGTATTGCGGAACTGAAATAGGAGGTGATACAGATGGCAGAACAATCTAAGACAAACCAGATGGCAGTTCCGGAAGCGAAGGCAGCTATGAATCGCTTTAAGGAGGAAGTAGCCAGCGAGCTGGGTGTACCTTTAAAAGAAGGCTACAACGGTGACTTGACTTCTGCTCAGGCTGGTTCCATCGGAGGCGAAATGGTTAAGAAAATGATCATGAAGCAGGAACAGCAGATGAGCGGCAAATAAAAAAAGAAGTGGACGGCCCCTTATATATCGAAAGCGGTGTATGAGGGGCTGTCTTGTTGTCCCATTATCCAGGTTTTTCGCCTATATTTCTCTGAATTCCCACTACTTAGGGCTTGATTTCCTCCAAAAGCCTGTGCTATACTACTATAATGACTGCAAGTGTGTAAAGATTTATAGAGGTGCGGCCGGACCATTGTGGGAATGGCTGTGTAAGGATACAATATAAGGAGGAGATAAAAAATGAGTTTACAGGTGGAAAAACTGGAGAAGAATATGGTTAAGCTTACCATTGAGGTGCCGGCAGAGGAGCTGGAGAAGGCCCTTCAGAAAGCGTTCCAGAAGAATAAAAACAAGATTAGTGTTCCCGGCTTCCGTAAGGGCAAGGTGCCCCGCCAGATGATAGAGAAGATGTATGGACCGGAGATTTTTTATGATGATGCGGCCAATGGGCTGATTCCGGAGGCCTATGAGAAGGCAGTGGATGAGTGTGAGATGGAGCTGGTGTCCCGTCCCGCTATTGAGGTAGTTCAGATCGAGAAGGGACAGCCGTTTATCTTTACTGCTGAGGTTGCGGTAAAGCCGGAGGTAACCTTGGGCCAGTACAAGGGCATTGAAGTAGAGAAGGTTGATACCACAGCCAGCGAGGAAGAGATTACCGCGGAGGTAGACAAGGAGCGGGATAACAATTCCAGAACCATCACGGTAGAGGACAGAGGCGTTCAGGACGGGGATATGACAGTCATTGATTTTGAGGGCTTCGTGGATGAGGTTGCTTTTGATGGGGGAAAGGGAACAGATTACCCCCTGACCATTGGTTCTGGTGCTTTTATTCCCGGCTTTGAGGAGCAGCTTGTGGGAGCTGAGATCGGAAAAGAGGTGGAGGTTCACGTAACCTTCCCGGAGGAGTACCATGCAAAGGAGCTGGCAGGAAAGCCGGCAGTCTTCAAGTGTACCGTGAAGGAGATCAAGGTGAAGGAGCTTCCGGAGGCCGATGATGAATTTGCAAAGGATGTATCGGAATTTGATACCTTAGAGGAGTACCGGGCAGATCTTAAGAAGAAGATAGAAGAGCGCAAGGCAGCAGACGCCAAGGCAAAGAAGGAGGATGCTGTGATTGAGAAGATCATCGAGGGTGCTCAGATGGAGATTCCGGATGCCATGATCGAGACACAGGCGGAATACCTGGTGGATGATTTTGCTCAAAGACTGCAGATGCAGGGCATGTCCATGGATCAGTACATGCAGTATACAGGGGCCAATTTGGAGTCTATGACCAATCAGATGAAGCCTCAGGCAAAGAAACGCATTGAGAGCCGTCTGGTTCTGGAGGCTGTTGCGGCGGCTGAGAATATTGAGATCGGTGAGGATGCCATCGAGGAGGAGATTGCCCGCATGGCAGAGGCCTACAAGATGGAGCTGGATAAGATGAAGGAGCTTGTCAGCGAAGAGGAAAAGGATAATATGAGAAAGGATCTGTCTATCCAGAAGGCCATTGAGCTGGTGACAGAGGCAGCTGTTGAGAAATAGAGATGACCGCCTGCAGGGCGATCGACAATTGGAAGGAATAGCTGCGTTCATTTAGAAAGGAAATGAGAAGCAATGATGAATATGAGTTTGGTACCTTATGTAGTTGAGCAGACCAGCAGGGGCGAGCGCTCCTATGACATTTATTCCAGACTTTTGAAGGATCGGATCATTATTCTGGGAGAGGAAGTCAATGATGTAACTGCAAGCCTGGTAACGGCACAGCTCCTGTTTTTGGAGTCCGAGGATCCGGGAAAGGATATCAATCTGTATATCAATAGTCCGGGAGGTTCCGTAACCGCAGGTATGGCTATCTATGATACCATGCAGTACATTAAGTGCGATGTATCCACCATCTGTATGGGAATGGCGGCCAGTATGGGCGCATTCCTGCTGTCAGGCGGTACAAAGGGTAAGCGCATGGCTCTTCCCAACGCGGAGATTATGATTCATCAGCCCTCAGGCGGCGCCAAGGGGCAGGCCACGGATATCAAGATTGTGGCGGATCATATCCTGCGTACCAAGAGGAAGCTGAATGAGATTCTTGCGGCAAATACCGGCCAGCCTCTGGAGGTCATTGAGGTGGATACGGAGCGGGATAACTATATGAGCGCCGAGGAGGCTGTAAAGTACGGCCTGATTGACAGCGTGATTGAAAATCGTAAGTAAAGGGACGAGAACAACTATGCCTAGAAACAATGATAATAATGTAAGATGTTCCTTTTGCGGGAAGTCCGGCGAGCAGGTAAGGAAGATGATTTCCGGTCCCAGCGGAACCTACATCTGCGATGAGTGTATTGAGCTTTGCGCAGAGCTGATTGAGGAGGAGCTGGATCTGGAGGAGCAGGAGCTGGGAGATGAGGAAATCAATCTCCTGAAGCCAAAGGAGATTAAGGAGTTCCTAGATGAGTACGTGATTGGTCAGGAGGAGGCCAAACGGGTTCTTTCTGTGGCAGTTTACAATCACTATAAAAGAATTTTGGCAGTTCGGGACAAGGATTTGGACGTGGAGCTGCAAAAAAGTAACATTTTGATGCTGGGACCAACCGGTTCGGGCAAGACGCTGCTGGCCCAGACGCTGGCAAGGCTTCTGAATGTGCCCTTTGCCATTGCGGATGCCACCTCTCTTACAGAGGCCGGCTATGTGGGTGAGGATGTGGAGAACATCCTTCTAAAGATTATTCAGGCAGCGGATTATGACGTTGAGCGTGCGCAGCACGGAATCATTTACATTGACGAGATTGACAAGATTACCAGAAAGTCGGAGAATCCGTCCATTACCAGGGATGTGTCCGGCGAGGGGGTACAGCAGGCCCTCCTCAAGATTCTGGAGGGAACCATTGCTTCTGTACCACCTCAGGGTGGAAGAAAGCATCCCCACCAGGAGCTGATACAGATTGACACCACCAACATTCTCTTTATCTGCGGGGGAGCCTTTGAGGGGCTTGACAAGGTCATTGAGCGAAGAATGGATCGCCGATCTATCGGCTTTAACGCAGAGGTGACGAAGCCCAATGAGGAGCAGAACGTAGGCAAGCTGCTTCGGCAGGTATTGCCGGAGGACCTGGTAAAGTTCGGTATGATACCGGAGTTTGTAGGTCGTGTGCCGGTAACGGTGGCCCTGGATGCCTTGACAAAGGAGGATATGGTCCGCATTCTTGTGGAGCCAAAGAATTCCATCGTAAAGCAGTATAAAAAGATGCTTGAGCTGGATGGAGTGAAATTATCCTTTGAGCCAGAGGCTATTGAGGCCATAGCGGCACAAACGGTAACGAGAAAGACAGGAGCCAGAGGTTTACGGGCAATCATGGAGCACATTATGATGGATACCATGTATGAGATTCCATCGGATGAAAGCATTACCAGCTGTGTGATTACCAAGGAAGTGGTAGACGGAACGGGGAGACCTGTAACTACAAGCAATGAGATGAGATTCCGGGCATAGCCTGGAATCTCTTTATTCCTGCGGGATTTTGACTCCTGCGGGGTTTTGTCCGGATTTTGAAACTGGAGAATAACAATGTCTCTATACAAGGCATTGCAAAACTGGAATAAGGTGAATGAAAGTGAACGAGACGATTCAAATATTGGCGGTGGTGGCCTTGCGGGGGATGACCATTCTTCCTGATATGGCAATTCACTTTGATGTGAGCAGGGAAGGAGCCATCCACGCCATTGAGCAGGCCATGCTCCAGGATAAGAAGCTGTTTTTGGTGACCCAGAAAGACAAGAAGATTGAGAATCCCGGACAGGGAGAGCTTTACCGGATTGGAACCATTGCTTCGGTGAAGCAGGTAATGAAGATGCCGGGGAATGTGGTGCGTGTACTGGCGGAGGGACTGGGAAGAGGCGAGCTGCTTCAATTTCGCCAGGAGGAGGACCACCAGGAGGCGGAGGTACGGCCTATCCAGGAGGAGCTTACCCTGCCGGCAGATATTTGCGAGGCCATGATCCGCAGTCTGAAGGAAGGGGTTCATGCCTACGGCCATGAGGTGGGCAAGCAGAGCAGAGACCTGGAGCGGCAGGTGGATGAGATGACAGAGCTTCCTCAGCTGATGAACCAGATTATGATCAAGCTCCCCTTCCGGTATGAGGAAAAGCAGCGGTTTCTGGAGGCCCTAGGGCTTTCGGACCGCTTTGAGCTGGTCTATAGCCTGATAAATAAAGAGACAGAGATCATGCGTTTTAAGCGGGAGCTTCAGGAAAAGATCAAGACCCGTGTGGATAAGAACCAGAGGGAGTATCTGCTCCGGGAGCAGATGAAGGTGATTCGCGAGGAGCTGGGAGAGGATACCTCCGGATCGGACGCGGATCATTTCCGTGAGGCCCTGGGAAAGCTGCGGGCGCCCAAGGAGGTAAAGGAGAAGCTTGAAAAAGAGATTCATCGTTTTCAGAATACGGGAAATAATTCATCGGAAAATGCGGTGATTCGCGGCTACATTGAGACTCTGCTGGAGCTTCCCTGGGAGAAGGGCTCTCGTGACAGTACGGATCTTAAGAGGGCGGAGGAGATTCTGAATGCAGATCACTATGGAATGGAGAAGGTCAAGGAGCGGGTGCTTGAATTTTTGGCAGTGCGGATACTGACTAAAAAGGGAAGCAGCCCCATTCTCTGCCTTGTGGGACCGCCGGGAACCGGAAAAACCTCCATTGCCCGCTCGGTTGCCAAGGCCCTGGGAAAAAAGTATGTGCGCATCTGCCTGGGCGGTGTCAGAGATGAGGCGGAGATTCGGGGACATCGGAGGACCTATGTGGGAGCCATGCCGGGAAGAATTGTGGCTGGCATGCGCCAGGCGGGGGTGAAGAATCCCCTGATGCTGCTGGACGAGATTGATAAGGTGAGCAGTGATTACAAGGGAGATACCTCCTCGGCGCTGCTGGAGGTGCTGGATTCGGAGCAGAACAACCGGTTTCAGGACCACTATGTGGAGCTGCCCATAGATTTGTCCGAGGTGCTCTTTATTGCTACGGCAAATGATGTGCAGACGATTCCCAGGCCCCTTCTGGATCGGATGGAGATCATTGAGGTCAGCAGCTATACGGAAAATGAGAAGGTACATATTGCCAGGGAGCATTTGATTGGAAAGCAGATGGAGAAAAATGGCCTTAAGGAAGGGCAGCTATTCATTAGCTCAGGTGCGCTGGAGACCTTGATTCACAGCTATACCCGCGAGGCGGGGGTGCGTCAGCTGGAGCGGAAGCTGGGGGAGGTCTGCCGAAAGGCGGCCAGGGAGATCCTGGAACAGAATAAGAAGGCGGTTCGCCTCACAGAGAGCAATCTAAGCCGTTATCTTGGAAAGCCAAGGTATACATTTGATATGGCAAATGAAACCGATGAGGTGGGAATTGTCCGGGGATTGGCCTGGACCAGCGTGGGAGGCGACACTCTTCAGATTGAGGTAAACATTATGCCGGGAAAGGGAGAGATCTCCCTGACGGGTATGATGGGGGAGGTAATGAAGGAGTCCGCCCGGACGGGACTGAGCTATATCCGCTCGGTCAGCGCGGAGTATCATATTGCCAAGGAATTTTTTCAGGAGCATGATATTCATATCCATATTCCCGAGGGCGCGGTGCCAAAGGACGGCCCCTCCGCCGGGATTACCATGGCCACGGCCATGCTCTCGGCCATTACGGGGATTCCGGTGTATGCCAGTGTGGCTATGACCGGAGAGATTACGCTGCGGGGGCGGGTGCTGCCCATAGGAGGCCTGAAGGAGAAGATCCTGGCTGCAAAAAGCGCCGGAATTAAGACGGTGCTGGTGCCGGCCAGGAATAAGCGGGATGTGGAGGAAATCTCCTCTGAGATCCGCAAGGGTATTCAAATTGTTTATGTGGAGCAGATGAAAGAAGTATTGGAGGCAGCCTTTCATGATCATTAAAAATGTTAGTCTGGAAACCGTGTGTGGCATTACCAGCAAGCTGCCGGAGCATAACCTGCCGGAGATTGCGTTTGCCGGGAAATCCAATGTGGGAAAATCCTCCCTCATCAATGGTCTGATGAATCGGAAATCCCTGGCCCGAACCTCCGCCCAGCCGGGCAAGACACAGACGATCAACTTTTATAACATCAATGATGCCATGTATCTGGTGGATCTGCCGGGTTATGGCTACGCAAAGGTTTCGAAGGAGGTCAAGGAGCAGTGGGGAAGACTGATTGAACGGTATCTGCATGGCTCTAAGACGCTGAAGGCGGTCTTCCTGCTGATTGATATTCGCCATGAGCCCTCAGCCAATGATAAGCGCATGTATGAGTGGATTCTTTACCAAGGCTACGAGCCCATTATCATAGCTACGAAGCTGGACAAGATCAATCGAAGCCAGGTAGGGAAGCATTTAAAAATGGTGCGCACAGGCCTGAATGTGAAGCCGGGGACAGTGGTGATTCCCTTTTCCGCCCTGACGAAGCAGGGCCGGGAGGAGATTTGGGAGCAGATGGAGGCGCTGCTTGGGGACAATGAGGAACCGGAGGTGGAATAAATGTCCGGAAAATATCTGCGCTGTGTGGTAAATATTCTTTTGTATGTGGCTGGGCTGATCATGCTGGTGATTCTGGTGCCCAGGCTGCTGGTGTTTTTTATGCCCTTTGTAGTAGGGTGGATCATTGCGTTGCTGGCCAATCCGCTGGTGCGCTTTATGGAGCGCAGGCTTAAGATGGTGCGCCGGCACAGCTCTATGGTGATTATCATTACCGCCATTGCTCTGGTGGTGGCGGGAGGATATTTTGCGATTACGGCTATTGTGCGGGAGCTGTATGGATTTTTATCTATCCTTCCCAATATTTACGGCTCCTTTTTGCAGGATTTGGAGGAGATCCGGGAAAATCTTCAGGGCTTTTCCATGCGGTTTCCCCCTCAGGTGCGGGAGAGTGCGGCCTCCCTCACGGATTCCCTGACAACGTCTCTGGGAGATGTGATTGGAGCCATTGGCAAGCCTACCGTTGAGGCGGCGGGCACAGTGGCAAAGAACATTCCCAATGCCCTGGTTCATGTGATTTTTGCCATTCTCTCCGCTTACTTTTTTATTGCGGAGCGGGATAAGATTGTACAGACTCTTCAGGAGCAGATCCCCACATGGATTTGGGAAAAGTGGCATTTTATCCGGGAGAAGTTTCGGAGAGCCATAGGGGGCTACTTTAAGGCCCAGTTTAAGATCATGGGTGTGGTAGCCCTGATTCTGTTTGTGGGCTTTTTGATTTTGAGAATTCATTACGCTGTTTTGCTGGCAATTTTGATTGCTATTTTAGATTTTCTTCCGTTTTTTGGAACAGGAACGGCCTTGATTCCCTGGGCGGTTTTAAAGGTGTTAAGCGCGGACTATCAGTTTGCGGTGGGGCTGATTATCATTTACCTGGTGAGCCAGCTGGTGCGGCAGCTGATACAGCCGAAGATTGTGGGGGACAGCATCGGGCTGAACCCTCTGTCCACACTGTTTTTTATGTTTATTGGCTACAAGGTCAGCAGTATCTTTGGCATGATCCTTGCGGTGCCTATTGGAATGATTCTGGTAAGTCTCTATCAGGCAGGAGCCTTCAGGGATGTGATTGCGGATATCAAGGAGCTGGCAAACGGACTGAATGAGATTCGGAACTGGAATAGGAGGAGAAAATGAAAGAAGAAGTACAGAAGGAGAATAAGATGGGCTATATGCCCATTCCGAAATTATTGTTTACGATGTCTATGCCCATGGTGATTTCCATGCTGGTACAGGCTCTGTATAATGTGGTTGACAGTGCCTTTGTGGCACAGGTGAGTGAAAATGCATTGACGGCCGTATCTATGGCCTTCCCGGTGCAGAACCTGATGATCGCCGTGTCAGTAGGAACCGGTGTAGGCATCAATGCTCTGCTTTCCCGTTCTCTGGGAGAAAAGCAGTTTGAGCAGGCAAATCTGGCGGCCCGGAACGGTTTGTTTTTGGGAATTGCCAGCTATCTGGTGTTTGCAATTCTGGGATTGATCGGCTCCCGGTATTTTTATTTGTCTCAGACCGATGATCCGGAGCTGGTGCTCTATGGAACCCAGTATGTGTTTGTGGTTACGGTATTTTCCTTTGGATTGTTTTTGGCTGTGATCAGCGAGCGCCTGCTCCAGTCTACGGGAATGACGATTTACAATATGTATACCCAAGGGCTGGGAGCCATTATTAATATTATATTGGACCCCATTCTGATCTTCGGTCTGTTTGGATTTCCCCGCCTGGAGGTTCTGGGAGCAGCCGTGGCGACTGTGGTGGGACAGATCTGCGGAATGCTTTTAGGAGTGTTCTTCAATTTGCGGAAGAATAAGGAGATCAATATCAATATGAGGGGCTTTCGGCCGGACAAGTCCACCATCAAACGGATTTATCAGGTTGGCGTGCCGTCCATTATTATGCAGTCTATTGGATCGGTGATGGTATTTGGAATCAATAAGATTTTGATGATGTTTACCTCCACGGCAGTTTCCGTGTTTGGAGTTTACTTTAAGCTTCAGAGCTTTATCTTTATGCCGGTGTTTGGATTGAATAATGGTATGGTGCCGATTATTGCCTACAATTACGGGGCAAGGAATAAGAAGAGAATTATGCAGACCACCTGGCTCAGCATTGGAGCAGCTGTGACGATCATGCTGGTAGGACTTACCATTTTCCATGTGTTTACCAAGCAGCTTCTTGGAATTTTTGATGCTTCGGAGGATATGCTGGCTATTGGAATTCCGGCCCTTCGGATTATCTCACTGAGCTTTAGCTTTGCAGGGTATGGCATTGTAGTGGGCTCTGTATTCCAGGCCCTTGGAAATGGCGTTTACAGCCTTATGGTATCTGTGGCGAGACAGCTTGTGGTGATTCTCCCGGTGGCCTTTGTGCTGGCGCGGCTTGGAGGACTGTCTGCGGTGTGGTGGGCATTTCCCATTGCGGAGATTGTGTCTGTGACCTTAAGTACGGTCTTGTTCCGCAGGATTTATTGTAAAAAAATACAGCCGCTTACAAAAGAGACTGTATTAGTGTAGCGTAGATTTCCTGGCTTTTGCCCTTCCAGTGGTCGCAGATGGCCTTGGCCTGTGCCTCTACAGGAACGGTGAGTGTCAGGTCCATGAGTACGGAGTCCCGCTCTAAGACCCGGCAGTGGGCGGCGAATTCGCCTGTAGTGGTCCGGTAGTAGTCAGCAGGAGTGGAGTGCTCGTTGCGGAGTTCATATTTGTGTTCTGAGAGAAAGGTGTCAATATCCTTCCGAATGGCGGAGGATATTTTTTTTACAAAATAGGTCAGGGTGGTGCGGCCTTCCTCGGTGATGCGGTAGAGGGTGGCGTTGTGCACGGCTTCCTGACGGATCAGTTTGGATTCGGTCAGCTCGTGAATGGTCTGCTGGAGGGTGAAATAGTCGGTGTATTCCTTTTCCAGGATGAATTCGGAGAGCTGGGAGTTGCTTAGGGGGAAGGTGACGCGGTTGAGCATGTAGAGGATGATTAGTTTGTATAGGGTTTGGGTTTCGGTCATTTTTGGGCTCCTTTCTGTGGATTTAACGGACGGACGGAAAAAGGAAAAACCTTCTCCGAGCCGTTTCGATTCCCTTCGCTTTGCTTCGGTCATAGGCACTTTCGGAGAAGGTTTTTCCTTTTTCCGTCCTGTTTGTTGGGGACGGGGGAGAGCAAAAACGAGCTTCTTTTTGTGCTATGAGGAAAATTGCGGGAGGTTGTGTTGGGATGTTGGGGAGCGGTATTAATCACTGGGTGGGGTATAAAGTCTGCCTTGCCAGGTGGTTCTTTGCTTTAGCTCTTTGTGGATGGTGTTTAGGACCTGGCGCTTGGCTTGGCTCCAGGTGGGGGCTATTAATAAGTCCTTTGGGCCGTCGCCGGTTAGGCGGTGGATGATGATGTCCGGGCGGCAGAGCTCCAGGCAGGAGATGATAAGGTCTATGTATTCCTTCTGGGTGAGGATGTGGAAGCTTGTCTGCTCGTAGTAGGCGGCTAAGTCGGTATTTTTTAATATATGCAGGAGCTGGAGCTTTAGGCCATGGATGGGTAAGGTGCTCAGGTGGCGGATGGTGTCCAGCATCATTTCTTTTGACTCGCCCGGGAGACCTAAGATGACATGGACAATGATCTCCAGGCTTCGGGCGTGGAGGGCTTCTACGGCTTCGTGGAAGACGGAGAGAGGGTAGCCTCTTCGGATGAAGGAGGCGGTTCCCTCGTGGATGGTTTGCAGGCCAAGCTCTACCCAGACAGGCTTTTGGTGATTTAAGGATGTAAGGAGATCGAGGACCTCCAAGGGGAGGCAGTCGGGGCGTGTGGCGATGGCCAGGGCCGCAATTTTTGGGTGATCCAGGGCCTCCTGGTAGACCCTCTGAAGGTAATCCAGGGGAGCGTAGGTGTTGGTGTAGGCCTGAAAGTAGGCGATGTAGCGCCGGGCCGGACGCTTGCCGGATATGGCACGGATGCCTGCCTCGATCTGCTCTGTGACGGTGCGGCCGGGGTCGCCTGCGAATTCGCCGGAGCCGCCGGCGCTGCAGAAGATGCAGCCGCGGGTTCCTAGGGTGCCGTCCCGGTTGGGACAGGTGCAGCCGATGTTCAGGGTGAGCTTATATAGTTTTTCTCCGAAGCGTTTTTGTAAGGATTCGTTTAAGCTGTTGTAGGGTCTCATGGTATATAATTTAGCATAGGTACCGGGGAAATGCAAGAAAGGGAGTTCCCTTTTGGGATGAAGAATGGTAAGATATGGTGAGACATAAGAGAAATGGATTTGGGAGAACAAGATGTTTTTTAATTCCTATATATTTGTATTGGTTTTTCTGCCTCTTTGTATTCTGGGATACTTTGGGTGTAATCATTTTGGAAGGAGGACCCTGGGGAAGGTGTTCCTGCTTGGCATGTCCCTGTGGTTTTACGGGTATTTTCATGTGGAATACTTGGTTCTGATTATGGCTAGTATTCTGTGTAATTATCTGTTTTATGTGCTTTTGGGGAGGGCCTTAAGTATGACCAGGAGGAAATGGCTTCTGGCGGGGGCTCTTGGACTGAATGTGGGGATCTTGTTTTATTTTAAGTATTTTAATTTTTTTCTTGAGAATCTCAATGGGATTTTGGGGCGGAATATTGCTTTGCGGTCTATTTTGCTTCCTCTTGGTATCAGCTTCTTTACGTTTCAGCAGATTTCCTTTGTGATTGATGCTTATAAGGGAGAGGTGCCGGCTTATTGCTTTTTGGATTATGCCTGCTTTGTGACCTATTTTCCTCAGCTGATCGCTGGGCCGATTGTGACCCATGATGAGCTGATTCCCCAGCTTATGGATGAGGAGAGAAAGCGTTTTCGGTGGGATCATTTTGTCAGGGGAATGTATCTCTTTGCCATGGGGCTTGGGAAGAAGGTCTTGATTGCGGATACCTTTGGAAATGGCGTCAATTGGGGCTTTGCCAACATGGGGGAGCTGGACAGCACCAATGGGCTTCTGGTGATGCTGTTTTATACGATTCAGATTTATTTTGATTTCAGCGGGTACTGTGACATGGCTGTGGGGCTTGGGCAGATGATGAATCTTAAGCTGCCGCTGAATTTTGATTCTCCTTACCGAGCTGTGACGATTACGGAGTTTTGGGATCGGTGGCATATGACACTGACGCGGTTTTTTACGAAATACGTTTACATTCCTCTTGGGGGAAGCAGGAGGGGAACCTTTCGAACCTGCCGGAATGTGATGGTTGTATTTCTGGTGAGCGGGCTGTGGCACGGGGCCAATTGGACCTTTGTTCTGTGGGGAGCCTGCCATGGAGTGTGCTCGGTGCTTACCAGGCTTTGCAAGGGCTGCCTGGAGCGGATACCTAAGGGGCTTCGGTGGCTTGGCACCTTTCTCTTTCTCAACGTGACCTGGGTGCTTTTCCGGGCGGACACCATCGGGGATGCAGGGGTGTTTTTGGGGAAGCTTTTGGCCTGTGAGTTTGGAAGGGTGAACGAGAGCCTGACGGCGGCATTTTATCTTCCGGAGTGTCAGCTTTTGGATAGTCTGGTTCCTTTTACGAGGGCCTGCCCGGAATTCTTTTTGCTTGTATTTACGGCAGCGGCTCTGTTCCTGCTATTTGGGGTGAAGAATGCTTATGTGTGGATGGAGGGCTTTCGGCCCACTGTGGGCCGGCTTCTGGTAACTGTGGTGCTGCTGGTCTGGTGTATCTGCTCCTTTTCCGGGATCAGCACCTTTTTGTATTTTAACTTTTAATTCAGCCAAGCCGTGCGGAAATGTGAGTATAAACAGCCCGTGGGAGCTCGCTCACAAAGGGCTGTTTATACTCACATTTCCATAGGGCGCAGCCCTAAAGTGAGGAGCCGCCGGATGGCGGGTTCGAGCTTGCACGGCGGAAGCTTAAAAAGCCCGTGCGCCTTTACTCTTTCACGCTGTTGCGTAGCGACCGGGTAAAGTCGCAAAGGCGCACGAGAGGAATTTTTATGAGTGCCCTTTCGAATGAAAGTTTCTCTCATTCCATGTGTGCCGAAGTGACTTTACCCTTTCGTGCTGTCGCGCAGCGACTTTAATAGGAGGTTTCTATGAATGCAGATAAAAAATGGGGAATCGCCCTTCTGACCTTGACAGCTGCCTGTCTGATTGGAGTGGGAACGATCATTGCAGTGATTGATCCCTTTTTTCACTATCATAAGCCCCTTGAGGGCCTATCCTACCCCCTGAGCAATGAGCGATATCAGAATGATGGGATTGTGAAGCATTTTGACTATGACGCGGTGATCACAGGGACCTCTATGACACTGAATTTTAAGACCTCTGAGCTTGACGAGCTGTTTCAGGTACATTCCGTGAAGGTAGCATTTCCAGGGGCCATGTATAAGGAGATCAATGACAACCTTGAGAAGGCGGTGGAGGCAAATCCAAATATCCGGCTTGTTGTAAGGGGCCTCGATAAGCTTTGGCTTCTTAAGGATGCCCAGGAAACGGGGTATGACAAGGAATCCTACCCCACATATCTCTACGACGACAGGCTCTACAATGATGTGTACTATGTGCTGAACAAGAATGTACTGTGCAACAGCACCAGGGAGGTGCTGGGCTATACCCGTTCCGGGCAGAAGACTACGGATTTTGATACCTACGGAAATTGGATGCATGCCTTTTCCTTTGGAAAGGAGGCTGTGGACGCAGTATACTGTAGGGTGAACAAGGCGGATGAGGAGCAGGAGATGACGGAGGCGGATCTTAAGCTGCTGCGGGAAAATCTGGCGCAAAATGTCACAGACTTAGCCCAGGCGCATCCGGAGATTGATTTTTATCTGTTTTTGACGCCCTACAGCATTTATTACTGGGATAATTTGAATCAGACCGGAACCCTAAGGAAGCAGCTTGCCGTTGAGAAGGAGGCTATTCGGCTCCTGGTGGAGTACGATAATATTTATCTATTTGCCTTTTCCGATCTGTTTGATATGATCTGTGATTTGGACAACTATAAGGATGAGATTCATTACAGTGAGGATATCAATTCGCAGATCCTTAAGTGGATGAGCAGGAAGGAGCATCTGCTGACAAAGGACAATTATCAGGAATACTGTGATGAGATTTATGAATTTTATACCACATATGATTATGAGGCACTGTTTTCATAGTAAAAGCTCCCGCAGGCCTGCCATAAGGAAATTTTATTTACCCTATGGCAGAGAGCGGGAGCTTTGCGATTATTCGTATTCGCTTAGATAATCAACAAAAATACAAAGCAAATCCTTTGGATAGGGCTTCTTGCCGCAGGGCAGCGGACAGCCTGTCAAAAATTCCAAGGTTTCCAAACCACCATTTTTAATCAGTGCATCACGAATAGTACGAAGATTGCGCTCCACATTGGTGATGCTGGTGGAATATTTCTTGGCTATTGGAAAATAGATTTCCTTTCGGATGCTCTGCAGGCGTTCCGGTTCATTGAGAGCCATGAGAACCGCCTCCTGGAAATAGTTGTAGCCGTAATAATGTTGATAGATACCGACCGAGTGTAAAACCGTTTGAATACGTTTAACCATAATACCTTCTCCTTTGTAATATTAGACTGTGGTGAAGTGGGACACCACTGCCTTTCACACCTGTATGTTTGGGTGTATAAATATATACGATCGAAAAACGGAAAATCGTATGTTTTTTGAAAAAAAGTTGAAAAAATGGTTAAAACATCCAAAAAAATTTTATGAAAAAGTCTATTCCAGACGAAAAAAATCATGGTATAATAAAATGTAAAATTTTGTTCGGAGCTTGAGCGAACGTTGGATAATACATTCTATGATTATTGAGTAAAATGGTTTGAGGTGACAGGGTATGAGAAAGAGATGGAAATCACTTCTTGCGTGGATGTTGATTATAACAATTATAGGGGGATATGGGAACACGGCTTTGGCTGCCGGTCTGGGCGGCGAAGCTCCTGTTGGAGCGGAAAGCACCGTAGAGTCTGGGAGTACTGTCGGGACGGATGCGGGAGTGGAGGGCGAAGCCGGAACTGGCAAAGAGGAAACCCCCGAAACTCCGGATAAGCAGCCTGGCGAGGAAGGCACAGGCAATGGCGGAGGAACAGGTGAAGCCGAGGGAGAAGGCGGCAGTGGAAATACCACTGAGACTCCAGGTGGTACGCCGAATGAAGGCGGAAGTGACGAGGAAGCAGAGGGAGATGGGGAAGACGGTGAAGAACCGGAGGAGGAAGAGCTTCCGGGGGAGACCTTTGCTTTAACAGAGGGAAAGAATGCTTATCAGCCTTACTGGGGGAATGGGAATTATTCCAATCTGGTTGTGTTTGTGGACTTTGCGGATACGACTCATGAGCATAAGAATAGTTACGGTGAATGCTTTAAAGCAAATCCGGATACAACCTTTAAGTATTTTAATGGTGATGAGACGAATCTCAGAGGAATGCGCCAGTATTTATACAATATATCTTACGGGCAATTGCGGGTAGAGAATATCTTCCCTCAATACGATGCGGAAGCGAATACCATTACGCCTTATACGCTTTCCAGAGAAGGCGCTTACTATGTGAACAATGAGTCTGCCATGGTGACGGAGATTCTGGAACAACTGAATGCATCGGGGCAGCTTCAGGAGAACATGAATCTGCACTTGGACAGCGGTACCCAAAATATTGTAGATAACCTGAATATTGTGGCCGCCAACAATGAGGCGGAGCTGTTTGTTAACCATAAGGCGGGATATGCAGGCAATGAACAGGTGTCAGGATGCCTGGTACGGGATTATACCATTATAAACGAAAAGGATATCTATTTCGGAGCGTCCGAGTCAGGAGTAATTATTCATGAATTTTTACATACCGTGGGATATCCCGATCTGTATCGGCAGGGAGAGAATTCGGGAGTTCCGGTGGGAAGCTGGGACATTATGGCCAACGTGAACCGCCGGGTACAGTATCCTCTGGCATACCTGCGCTCCGCCTATACCAAATGGTTTGAGATCCCGTCGATTACGGAATCTCAGACAGGACTTTCCCTGTATGCGGCGAGCAAGGCCACCGCAGAGACCAAGGATCAGCAGGCATTGATTCTGAAGACGGACTACTCGGATACGGAGTTCTTTGTGGTGGAGTACCGGAAGCAGGGCGAAAAATATGTAAATAATCAGTATTCCAATGAGTATGAGGTGGCTATCCCAGGTTCGGGCCTGATTGTTTACAGAGTAAATACCGCTTCGGAAACGAATTATGTGGGAACCACGGATATGCTCTATCTCTTCCGTCCTGGTGACAGTTATAGAGACGACGGGAGGGAAGCGGGCATAGGAAATTATGATCAAGCCCATTTGTCCCAGGAAGTAGGGAGAACCGGCTACGGCAGCAGCAATTTTGAGGATTCCCTGGCCGAAGGCGCAATTACTTATTCCGATGGAAAGAACAGCGGAATTGTGATCAGCAATGTGGGAAGCTCTTCCGGAGATCAGATTACCTTTGATGTTACCTTCTATGATGAGGATGAGAATGCGGTTTGGAAGACGGTGGCCACGGAAAAGGATGGGGAGGTTACCACACAAGCGGTTTCCTGTATGGATAAGGATGGGAACTTCTATTATATCCTGAAGAAAGGAAATGCCAATTATCTTTATCAGTGTAAGGACGGGGCATTTACCAGGCTTGGAACGGCACCGGCCGGAAGCGGGTATAAGCTGGCGTGGTATGGCGGACAGCTTTATGCAGGCTATTTAAATAACCAATTTGCTGTAAAGCTGGCTAGGTGGAACGGCTCTTCCTGGCAGGAACTCTACACGTCTCCTTATCAGACAAATGAACTTAGCATGACTTCCGACAGCAAGGGAGTCTATTTGGCGTATGCGACTACAGATGGGATTCGGGTATATGCAATCAGCTATACAACAGAGGGGATAGTGAGTCTTGGCAGCCAGGTGGCAGCAAGCACGGGCTATGCGGCGAATCCTTCGATTGCGGCTGAAAATGGAACCATTGTGGTGATGTATCGGGAGGCGTTTAACAACAATCGGATCTTTGTGAAGCAGTATAACAGCAGCACAAAGAGCTGGAGTGATGTTGGAAGCCAGAGCCTTTCCTCCAACAGCGGGCTTGTGAAGCTTCGCGGCGGCAAGGTTTACCTGATGAAAAACGGAAGTACCTTTGGGGAAAACAAGGCATATTTGTATGTATATGATTTGCGAAACGGCGGGGGCTGGCAGCAGGTAGGGAGCAATCCCTATGCGGATGCCAGCATTGCGGAGATGGATCTGTGCTTTGCGGGGGGAGAGCCCTATGTGGTGTACATGTCCGGATCCCAGACGCGCGTGACGGAGGTAAAGCGTCTGGTTGATAACCAATGGACGAATCTGGGCGGAAGCGTGGAAAGAGAGACAGTTACTGGGCTTGCGGCTTATTCCTTTGGCGGGGATATTTATGTGACTTATCTGAATACGGTAAGTAAGAAGGTGTCTGTGAAGGGGCATGTTTCGGAGAGTAGCGGGGTGGAGGATCTGCTCTGGGAGCTGTTTCCGGATGCGGTGGATTACGGAACTATAGAGGTAGAGAATCCCTTCCATCAGCTGGTGGAACGGTCCAAGGATGGGGCGATTGACAGCGGAATCGCGGCCTTTAGCGAGAAGCGTTATACAGATTCCTTTGGAAGCCAGATTGAGGACCCATTGGCGAAGGAGCTTTACAATATTATGGCGGAGCGATATGCCAGGGGACGTTTGGTTGGGGATCAGGCGGCGAATCTGACGAATATGATTTCCTTCCCGGCAAATATTTCAGGGGGAAGTCTTGTTCAGGACGCTTATTATATAGCTGCTCAAGAGAAGCTGGTGAGCTGTTTTAACCTGGCTTTTGGAGCCTTTTATCTGGATTATCCGTCGGTATTCTGGATGAATCGGATGGGACTGTCTTATGGGATTGGATATAACTATTCCACAAAAAGGGCTTATATTACGAACATTGTGTTTCGGCCAGGGGAAGAGTACTATGAAGGAGCTTCCGGGCAGGTTGCATCTTATGATGCAGCTGTGAAGGCGGCAAAAGAAGCGATCACAGCTGAAATGATGGAAAACGGTGTGGATACGGAAAGCCGTTATCAGCAGGTGAAAGCAATTCATGAGTATTTATGTGATAAGCTGACATACGATCATGCGGCAGGAAGCAATTTGGGCGGAGAGGGCTATGGCTATGCCCATACGTCTTCTACGGCATTTCTTGGGCATAACGGGGAATATAAGGTGGTCTGTGAAGGCTATGCCAAGGCTTTCAAGGTGTTGTGTGAGCAGTGGGATATCCCCTGCATATTGGTAATTGGTCAGGGGGGAACGCCTGGAAGTCAGGGGCCTCATATGTGGAATTATGTGCAGATGGAGGATGGCTTCTGGTATGGTATGGATGCAACCTGGGATGATCAGGAATTAAGTACCGGGGTGCGGGAAGAATATTTCCTGGCAGGAAGCAATACCATAGGATTCAATCCTCGTTATACGTTCATAGATGAGCATGTGCCGGATATGCAGATTACCACCGGAGCACCTCACCCCTTTGTATATCCGGAACTGGAGAGGGAAAAGTATGAACCTGGTTATCGTGGCAGTATTCGTGAGGATGAGAACGGGAAGTGGCTGGAGATCAGCGAGATTTCAGCTGAAAAAGAGCTTTCGCTGACGGATATTTTGAGCTTCCTTCAGAAAAAACGTTATCAGGCTCCTTTTGATGGAATCTCCATTATACGATCAGACGGCGTGGGAACAGAGAATCGGCAGCTTGCGAAGACATTGGATGGGGAAATTATCAACTGTGCAGTCTCTATGCTGAAGGCAGATGGAGAGCTGGAGTTTGTATTCCAGGAGGAAGCGACTCAGAAGTATACCTCCTGGCATTTGGTTCATCCTGAAAATATGTCAGAGGAAAGCGGAAGCTTTGATGGAACGATCACAGCCGTGAAAGCAGTTAATGGAGCATGGAGCCTGTCCTTCGCAGATTCGGATTTTCCGGCAGAGCAGGTATGGGTTTCCTATTCGGATCCGCGTCTGGGAAGCCATTACTATGATTTGGGAGAAGAAACCAGGACTGTTTTCTATTACCGCATGGCAGGCCAGGAGAAGACCTTTGTTTCTCTGGGAGAGTATACCCATACTGCAGCAAATGAGGGAGGAACTGGGGAGCTTCATACTTTATCGCTCTATAATATCAATAATCTGGAGGCAGGGGTTCTCTATACCGCAGAGACGTCACGCTATGACTGGCGGTTGGAGTATGGCTTTGAGACAGAGTATAAGAATGAAGATGAGACAGCGGTAGAAGGAACGGTTGTGTACTATCCTTCCCAGGAGGAGCTGATTAGAGCTCTTGAAGGGATGACATTGTCAAAGAACACCAACATTCGGGTTTACAGTGTGGGGAAAGAACAGCCAGAGGCAATTCCGGCAGGACTTGTAAAGATCTGTGCAGAGAAAGGGCTGAACCTGAATTATACCCGCAGAGAAAAACGGGGGCTTTCTTATACATGGAGCTTTCAGGGTATTACCATACCTGCAGGGGAAGAGGCAGGAGATTTTGATTTACATGTTGACTTAAAACTGGAGGATGCAGAGCTTCCCCCGGAATTCATGGAGCGTACATATATTCAGGTTGCTCCGGTAGGAATTCTGCCTGCATGTGAACAGGCAGAGCTTCAGATTATGCAGAATGGAATCGGAGCCCGGTTCGCAGACGGGGAGTCTCTGAATCTGTGGCTGTATGAGGGTGAGAAGCTGCGCTATCAGAGGCCGGCCCAGCGGGATCAGGAATTGGGGAACTGGGTATCCTTCACATTAAACCAGCCTTCTAAGGGGCAGGTTTATGTGTTGACCTCTCAATCAGAATATGGCTGGCAGACAAAGGTGGAGGATGGAAAGGTTCTTGTCTACTATGTGGAAAACCGTACCGGGAAGCCGGTAACCGGCTGGCAGATTGTTGAGGGCAGGAAGTGCTATTTTACCAGAGAAGGATATCTTTGTGAGGGACCCACCTGGGTGGAGGCAGACAAGGCCTGGTATCTCTTTGGTAATTATCAGAACCGGACACAGGGAATTTTGATTGGATATCAGGAATATCCGCAGGATGCTTCTGAGGGAGAGTCAGCAGCGCAGGGAACCTTCTATTATACAAATACAAATGGTGTCATTCAAAAGGGCTGGCAGAAGATCAACAATATCTGGCATTATTTCAACCCGGATGAGGATTTTTCCAGGAGTGTTTATGGCCAGGAGTTTCCTTCCCGCCAGGAGGGATACTGGGTGATAATGGAGGAAGGCTCCGGCGACATGGAAGGCCGCAGATACTACTTCCGCAATAACACTACACTTTTGAAGAACTGGCAGACCATTGACAAACGCCGCTATTTCTTTACGGCGGGGGGTTATGCCCTGACTGGCTGGTACCCCAATGCAGAGGATAAGAATGTTTACTATCTGAATGAGCTGGGTCAGATGGAAACGGGCTATGTGGTGATGGAAACCGTGAATGAATCCGGAAGTGAAGAAGAGGACAGAGCACCGGAAGCCTATTTCTTCCATACCAACGGACTACGCCAGTATGGATGGCAGAGAATCCTGAATGAAGATGGAGCGTATATCTGGCATCATTTCAATATGGATCCTGCATCTACAGCCTATTCCTATGGTCAGGAGATTCCGTCTGAGAATACCAGGAGTTTTTGGTATGTGATGGAGGGAGATACCTATTATTTCACTAATAATACCCGTCTGGCTACGGGGTGGCAGACTATTGAAGGGAAACGCTATTACTTTGACAGTAAAGGGAAAATGTATACAGATACTCAGAAGATCGGCAGCGCTTTCTATCATTTCCGCACGGAGGAAGGACAGAGGGGTGTACTGGGAACCGGTCTCTTTGAGGATGGCAAAAAGACCTATTATGCCAACAGCTCCGGTGTGCTGCAGCGGGGTTGGCAGAAGATAGACGGAATCTGGCGTTTCTTTAACCATGAGACAGGAGCAGAGGAAGAAGGAACGATTGCGGTCAATTATTGGGCGGTTGTCAATGGTGAAGATGGAGCCATAACAAAGATTTCTTATTTCATCAACGGCACAAGGATTGCGACCGGCTGGCAGACCATTGAAGGAAGGAGATACTATTTTGATGGAAATGGTATCCTGCAGACGGGCTTCTTTAAGGTGGGAAACAATACCTACTATGGCAGGGAGGAAGCGGAGCTTTCCAAATATCCAGGAGAGGTTCTGACCGGAAAACAGATAATCAATGGCGCAGAGTATTATTTTGGCACCAATTATGTGATGTATGTGGGCTGGCAGAAGGTTGATGGAGTTTGGTGTTTCTTCAGCATGGAAGATAACAGTCCAGAAAGAGGACAGAAGCAGGAGAGCCTGGAGCCGGTAGTGGAGGCTTCCTGGTACTGGTATACCGTAAATGGAGAGAAATACTGCTTCCGCAATAACACCAGTCTTCTGAAGGGCTGGCAGACTATTAACGGCCAGCGGTATTATCTGAATCCCTCTACAGGCGCAGCTACGGTAGACACAACACTAAAGATCGGAAATTATGTCTACTGCTTTGACAAAAACGGTGTGATGCAGAAGAACACCATTGTGGATGGGTACGGCTACAATGGAAATGGATACCGTGTCAGCGGCTGGCAGAAGATTAACAATGAGTGGCATTATTTTGCAGTTACCAACACGAAGGATCCCGATACCTGGAAAGAAGTACCTTCCAAGCGGGATGGATATTGGGTAACGTTAACATATAGCGAAGAGAGAGAAGAGACTTATTATTTCCGGAACAATGCAAGTCTGGTAAAGGGCTGGCAGACGATTGATGGGAAGCGGTATTACTTCGATCCCAAGACAGGAGTGCTTCAGACAGGTAATGAGGAGGGATTGTATACCATTGGCGCCAATATCTACTATCTGGGGGATGACGGCGTTCTGCGGTATGGCTGGATTCGCGAAAAGGGAGAGGAAGGACCTGTATACTATGCCAACACAGCGGGCGTTCTGCTGGCAGGCTGGCAAAAGATTGAAAATCAGTGGTATTACTTTGATCGGGGCAGCAGGCAGCAGGATAAGGAAGCGTCCGTAGGCAGAGATTACTTTGCCACAGCCCATGAGGGCGGAGAACTCCAGACCTTCTATTTTGTAAACGGAACAACACCCGCTAAGGGGTGGCAGACCATCGGCGGCCTTCGGTATTATTTTGATACAACAACCAATGTCATGCGGACTGGGTTCTTCCAGGTGGGGAAGGCGTGGTATTATTTCTATGCAGACCGCACACCGGGAACCGGGTGGATGGTGCTGAATGGGAATACCTATTATTTCAATAACAGCGGTCAGGCGGTGACCGGCTGGCAGAATATCAGCGGCAGCCGTTACTATTTTAATGCTGACGGCGTGATGCAGACCCAGCGGACGAAGATTGGAAATACCTACTATTTCTTCGGTCCGGATGGAAAGATGCGTACCGGATTTGTGAAATATTGTGATACCACATATTACTTCAACGGAAGCGGTGTGATGCTCAAAGGCTGGCAGAATATCAGCGGTCAGCGGTATTACTTTGACACGGAAGGATCCATGCAGACAGGATTCCTGAAAATCGGCACGGCTGTCTATTACTTTGGAGAAAGCAGAGCGAATCTGGGACAGATGCTGAAGGGTGAGCAGAGGATTGGGGAGCATACCTATTACCTGAATAACAGCGGAGTGCTTCAGTACGGCTGGCAGAAGCTGAACAATGAATGGAGGTATTTTGATCCGGTAGATGGCGCAGAGCTTGAGACAGAGACAGATGTGACTTATTGGGTGACCATTCATATGCCCGATGGAACGACGGAACGCTCCTTTATCAATAATCGGGCGACGGTTTTGAAGGGCTGGCAGACCATTGCCGGAAAACGGTATTATTTTGACGCGGGTGGCCTCCTCTGGACGGAGGCAAAGGGCTGGCTGATCATCGGAAATAACCGATACTATTTTAATGAAAAAGAGGATGATTCGGTTTATCAGGGCTTCCTGGAGCTTACAGATGGAGCAGGGAACAGGCAGACCTATTATTTGAATGCCAATGGACAGATGTTGAAGGGCTGGCAGACGATAAAGATTGGGAATGTCAGTGGACGGTATTACCTGGATCCCACGACCGGAGAGGCATGGATGGGACACCAGAAGATCGGAAATAACTGGTACTATTTTGATCCTTCTGACCAGGGAAAAATGGCTGTAGGCTATATTCAGGATGCAGCTGGAAACGGTTATTACTATAACACTAGCGGGGTACGCCAGTATGGCTGGCAGAGAATCAATAATGTATGGCATTATTTTATGCCTCAGAGTGGTGTGGAGTGTAAGGTTACGATTGATGAGTATTACTGGGCGGTGATTGAGCTTGGCGACGGAACCCGGGAACGTGCCTTTATTCGGAATGGATCCAGTATTCTAAAAGGCTGGCAGATGATCAACGGTCAGCGGTACTATTTTGACAGTAATGGATTCCAGTGGAGGGAAGACAAAGGCTGGCTGGTGATAGGAAGCAATCGATTCTACTTTGATGCAGATAAGAATAACTCCGTACATCAGGGGTTCCTGGAGCTTGAGGAGGAAGGAAAGGGAAAACAGACTTACTATCTGAACAACAATGGCCAGGCATTGAAGGGGTGGCAGACTATTAAGGTAGGTACGATCAGTGGCAGATATTATCTGGATCCTGCTGACGGATCAATCTGGATGGGGCACCAGAAGGTTGGAAGTTATTGGTATTACTTTGACCCATTGGATCATGGAAAGATGGCGACGGGCTATGTGACAGATACAGAGGGGGATTCTTACTATTATAATACCAATGGAACCCTAATCACAGGCTGGCAGAAATTGAAGGGTGAGGAAAATTATCGGTATTTTGATGCGGCCGGGGATGGAAACGGACGCTTGGTAGGCGTGGAACGGAGCTTGTCAAAACGAGAAGAGGATGTACAGACAGTGGTATCCGGACGGACAACGAATACTTATCACTGGTATACGATTGACGATTCTGGCTGTACGGTAAAGGGTTCCAGGTACTGTTTCCTGAATAATAAAACATTGCTCAAAAACCGCCAGAGTATTGACGGGAAGTATTATTGGTTCCACAGCAGTACTGGCGCTCTCTATACGGGATATTTTGCAATTGGACAGAACCGCTACTATTCAAATGCAGATGGAACCGTATATACAGGTTTTGACCCTTGTATAAAAGGCGATCCTGCTGCTCCGGATCCTTCGGCTGCAAATGTTAATTATTATAATGTTTATGGACAGAGAGTGACCGGGTGGCAGACCATTCCCAATGTGAAGAATGGACCGCGGTATTATTTTAATGCCAATGGGGTGATGCTGAAGGGCATCTGCTGGATTGGCAATACCCGGTATGTGTTTGATCCCGATAATGGACAGTTGGTTACAGATGTGCAGCGGCCGGTGGTGATGAAGGATGGGAAGACCTATTATGCGAATGCGAACGGGACTTTGAAGACCGGGTGGAACCGTTTTTATGAGGATGGAGAATATATCTGGAGATGTCTGTCAGCATCTACTGGGGAGTATTTGAATACAATCAAGGATTTGGATCCGGATAAGGTAGGCAGCCCTTCTATGCCAAATGTGGACAGATACGCCTGGTATCATGTGACAGAGGGGGAGGAGAAAGGAACTTACTGTGTCTATAATAACAGTTCGGTACTAAAGAATTATCAGAATATTGGCGGAAAGCGCTACTATTTCCATACCACATCCGGGAAGCTGCAAAAGGGCTGGTTCCAGGCGGGAGCAAATACCTGTTACAGCGATCCGGTGACAGGAGTGATTACCGGTGGTTTTCAGAAAATTGGGGACAATACCTATTATCTGAATACCAATGGACTGCCCTTAAAAGGCTGGCAGAGAATCTATAACAGTGAGACCAGGGTTTATTCCTATTATTATTTTGGAACAGATGGGAAGATGCTGACCGGTTTTCAGAAGATTGGGAATGCAGTCTACTATCTGAATGACGGAAGGCTTGAAGATCTGGAAGAGGGCGCCCGCGCTACGGGAAATGTGGTGATTGTAGATAAGGAGAAAGGGGAGCAGGAATACTACTTTAATGGAAGTGGTGTGATGCAGTATGGCTGGTTCCGCTTTTATGACAGTGAGACTAAGACATACTTCTGGAAGTATTTTGATGCGGAAGGTGTACGTAAACCTGTGAATATGCAGGAGGAAAGTCCCAAGGGAGATACGGCAGCAAGATATCAGTGGTATCAGGCAGATGGAAGCTGGTACTGTATTTACAATAATTCCAGTGTGGTAAAGAATTTTGCCAATATTGCAGGGTGGCGTTACTACTTCCATCCCCAGACGGGAGCCCTTCAGCCGGGTGGCCTGTTTACGGTGGGGAATGTCTATTATTACTGTGAGCCGATTACGTTTTCGAAGGCTTCGGAGGGTGCGGATGGCCAAAGTCTTCCAGATGCCAGTGCCATCAACCGTTCTGGTTGTAAGCTTTGGGAGAATGAACAGCAGAAGCTTTCCTATTTTGACGGGAATGGCAGGCGTGTGACTGGCTGGCTGAATCTGAAGGAGCAGACAGAAGAGGGAACTGTAACTAACCGCTACTATTTTGACCCTGCGAATCAGGGGCAGGCAGCGTCCGGATTTATGAAGATTGGAAATCAGTACTATTATTTTGATCCAGATACCAGGGTACTGCAGAAGAATGCCGCCTCCCTTATCCACGCAGAGGATCCGGAGAGAGGCGAGGTGCTCTATTATACAGGGCGCTATGAGTATCTGCTGAGTGGCTGGCAGAAAGTGGAGGGAATCTGGTATTACTTTGATCCTGTGACAAAAGAGGGCACGGCGGCGCCGGCTATGACGGAGGGTGATGGAAATTGGGTGACCCTTGGTGGCAATCGCTATTATTTCAGATACGGGACAACATTGGTGAAGGGCTGGCAGACGATTAAGGATGAAAATGGTGTGTCTGGCCGGTACTATTTTGATACCAATGGAGCATTAAAAACCGGTTGGATTGAGATTGGAGCTAACCGCTATTACACAGATATGGAAACAGGAAAGGCAGTTACCGGATTCAAGACCTTTGTGAATGGTGTCTGCGAGGACGGTGTGCGGGAGGGGGATACTTATAATTCCTACTATTTTGATGCCAATGGTCTGATGCGGAAGGGATGGGTACCTGAAACAAAGAAGGATCCTGTTACGAATGTATCTATAACGAAGAACTATTACTTCAATGCTAACGGAATTATGTTAAAGGGCATTTGTTGGATTGGGAACACTCGGTATGTACTTCACCCGGATACTGGGGAGAGGGTGACAACGTGGGTTGAGATTGACGGGGTTATCTATTATGCCAATACGAATGGTACTTTGAAGACCGGTTGGCAGAAGGTGTACAACAAAGAGAAAAAAGTTTATGAGAGCTTTTATTATGGTACGAACGGACGGCTCTGTACCGGCTGGCAGGAGATTAATAAGCAATTTTACTACTTTGATGAGAAGGGTATCATGCAGACAGGATATCACACAGATATTCCTGTGCCGGGAACAGAAGCCAATGCAGAGGGGGATTCTGGAAATGGAATAACCCCTGAGACTGCATCCTACTACTTTAATGGGAACGGAATTCGGCAGGCAGGCTGGTTCCGCTTTACGGAAAATAAGGTCTATGTCTGGAGATACTTTGGCAGGGATGGCCGGGAATGTGATGTTCAGACTGTTCAGGAGGAAAGTCCGGAGGGAAAGATTATCCGCAATTACCGCTGGTATCAGGTGGAAGATCATTGGTACTGTATCTATAACAATGCAAGTGTGCTGAAGGGCTTTTATAATCTTGGAACCTGGCGATATTACTTTGATTCTGCCACAGGAGCTCTTAAGAAGGGACATTTTACGGTTGGAAATATCTCTTACTACAGCAAGCCGGATACAGGCGAGATCTGCCGTCAGGGATATAAGCTCTGGACAGAGGAGTATGAGGAGAAAAAGCTTGTTTACTTTGACGGAAACGGCAAGCGTGCCTCTGGGTGGCTGAATCTGAAGGAAGGCCCTGTAACGAATCGTTACTATTTTAATCCTTCCAATGGTCAGGCGGCTTCCGGATTTACAAAGGTCGGAAATCAGTATTATTACTTTGATCCGGAGACGAAGGTACTGCAGAGGAATGCATCGGCAGTTATTGCAGGAAAAAATCTGAAGGATCAGGAGGTATTGTATTATACAGGACGTTACGAATATTTGCTGAGTGGCTGGCAGAAGATTGACGGAAGCTGGTATTATTTTGATGCAGTAACCAAAGAGGGCGAGAAGTCTGAAGTTATGCCGGGCAGGGACAATTACTGGGTGACTCTGGGGAATGGGAATCAGTACTATTTCTTAAAAGGAACTACACTGGCAAAGGGCTGGCAGAATATTGTGGTAGATGGTGTGAAAGGCAGATACTATTTTGACAGCAATGGTGTGATGCAGAAGGGCTGGATTGTCATTGGAGCCAATCGGTATTATACAGAGCCAGAAACCGGGCGGGCTGTCAGCGGGATTAAGACCTTTGTGAACGGCGTCTGCGAGGATGGTGTGCGTCCTGGAAATACCTATCACTCCTACTATTTTGACGGAAATGGTCTGATGTGCAAGGGACAGATCACGGTGAAGACGGTGGAAAATGGGAAGACAGTGAGCCGGATTTATTATTTTAATGCGGATGGTATTATGCTGAAAGGGATCTTCTGGATTGGCAATACACGGTATGTGCATAACCCAGACAGCGGAGAGAGGGTGTTCGATCAAGTTGTCATTGATGGAAAAACCTATTATGCAAACACAAACGGTACCTTAAAGACAGGGCTTCAGAGAGTGTATAATAGCACAAAACGTGTGTATGAGAGCTTTTATTACGGTACAGACGGGCAGCGGCATACGGGCTGGCAGGAGATCAATGGGCAGAGGTATTATTTTGATCCGACAGATGGTGTGATGAAGACTGGGTATCAGAGTGAGCTTCCAATATTTGGAGGTTCGTCAGATATTGGGGACAGCAGTACGGAAACTGATGGTGCGGAATCTGCCAAGACAGCGGGGTATTACTTTAATGCGAATGGTATTATGCAGACAGGGTGGATCTTAAGCCCGGAGAAGGACGAAGCCGGAAAAACTGTGAATGTCTGGAGATACTTTGATATAGAAGGCAGAGAACATGAATATACACGGTTGGGTGATCTCACGCCTATGGGCGAGAAAAATACGGCTTATGTGTGGTATGAAGTGGAAGAGGCTGTTTTCTGTATCTATAATAATAAGACGGTGCTGAAGAACTTCTATAATATAGGCTCATTAAACAAATACCGCTATTACTTTGATGCCAAGACCGGTGAGCTTCAGAAAGGGGCGTTTACCGTTGGAACAGCAAACTATTACAGCGATCCGGAGACAGGGGCGATTGTGCGTGCAGGTCTGTTTCTTAAGGCTTCCGACGGAGAGCTCTACTATTATGACGGAAATGGGAAACAGGTGACAGGATGGCTTACAATCCGATCCGGAGAGCATGCTGGGAAATACTATTTCCACACATTGACAGGAGCAGCTTACCGGGGAGGCTGGTATTATATTGATAATGTGCAGTATCTCTTTGACTTGGAAGGCAAGGTTCGGGAAGTGCCGGTGATTTCTACGGTTGTTGCCAATAACTTCAGGAGTGCGGTTGTTACCTGGAAGGAGGTTCCAGGAGCAAAACGGTATGTGCTGGAGTATGCAAAGGATGCAGCCTTTACAGAACCGCAGATTCTTTCTATAGAAGGGAGCCAACAGGTATCCAGAGAAATTCGGGAGCTCGAGGAGGGCGTGCGTTATTATTTCCGGTTGAAATATGAGTTGGAGAGTAAGCGTACTGGAGAAGTGGAGGAGAGCGCCTACAGTGCTGTGAAGAATGTAGTGATTCAGGCAGAGGTAAATGCTACAGGAAGCTCGGCTGTCTTTCAGAGGTTTACGCTGGCAGAGATTGGGACTGGAGATTCTGAGAACTTATCGACGGAAGCGGGGACGGGGGCAGAAATTGGGATTCAGGCGGAATTCACGGTGAAGGGCCGGCTGAAAAGCTACCAGGGAGACGGGAATTATTATCTGGTTCGGGTGGATTCTTATACCAATAGGGTTTTGAGCGAGCCGCTGTATACGATGTCGAAGAATGATGGTGTGCAGGAGGGGGATAAGTTTCGGTTCTCCTTTGATATACCGTTGCCGAAGGAATATTTAGAGGAGGACTATCCACAGGCGGAGAGTATGGGCGGAACAAAGGAGGAATATCTTGAGAGACAGGTGGTCATGAGTAAGTATGCACTGGCAGTAAAAAGCAGCGCGAATGGGTATACCTTGATTAGTAAAGGAACCTATGTCTCAAATCCCCAGACAGCGGCAGAATATCATACACCTTATTTTGAGGCGGCTTCTAAAAAAGGAATTCAGGGAGCCACCGGCGTATATAGTATGGACTTGGGGACAAAACAGACAGTTATGAATCTGGATTTGAAGTCTGTATTGAAAAGTGGGCCGGGAGGCGGCAATGTTACTTATCACTATAAGGGAAAGGACTATTATTTTTCAAATCTTTTATCGGAACGAGGAACCGTGACAGAGTATAACAATGGAAAGTATGGAAATGGTATCAGTGTAACGATGGTAATTCTTTGCAGTTATAGGAGTGATTACCGAAGAGAACTGGTTCACCCTTCTGCCAGACATGGAGGAGCAGCTCCTTATTATACCTTAAACTCTTCTACACAAAGTGGTCAAGAACTGTATGAGGCCTTATTCAGCTATTTGGGCGAAATATTTGGTCAGGACGATTGTTATGTATCCAATTGGGTTCTTGGAAATGAGGTGAACTCCTGCAATGCTTGGAATTATAAGGGATCTTTAAGCTTTAATGAGTATATGAAATGCTATGCGGCGTCCTTCCGTCAGCTTTATTATGGAGTCAAGACCACCAGAGCCAGCTCCAGAGTATTTATTTCTTTGGACAATGCATGGAATCGGGCGGTTGCAGGCTTTACAGGCAAGGCTGTTTTAGATACATTCGCGTCTTATATACAGGCAGAAGGGCCGAATATTGAATGGAATGTAGCGTTTCATCCCTATTCAGCGCCGCTGACACGGACAGATTTTTGGAATGATCGTTCGAATACGACAGATAGTGTGGCAAGCCCCTTTATATCTATGCGAAATCTCAACCAGCTAACGAATTATCTGGGAACAGTGGAGAAAAAATATGGAAGGAGCAGTGGCAGTATTCGTGTGATTTTGTCTGAGCAGGGATGGACATCGTCAAATTGTGGTGAATATACACAGGCCATGGCAATTGCAAGGGCTTATTACATAGCGGAATTCAATTCCAGAGTTGATGCGTTTATTATCCGTGCTGAGATTGATGACTGGGATGAAATGCAGGCTGGATTGTATATGGGGTTAAGGAACTATGGGTATGATACGAAGAAGATGTCATACTATGTATATAAGTATATGGATACGCCAAGAGTATCGCCAAGAAATGATGATGGTAAGCTAGTGTCAAAGGAGCTTACAGCAATCAACGATTATACACGGGACTGCCTTGATGTAAATGATGAGAATAAATCTAAATTTATGCAGGCAAAGGAGATCATTTGTGGAACCAACTGGACCTCGATCAGCGGGTATAATGTTGAAAAGCTGAATGGGATGCCTTATGCTATGATACCAGACTTAAAAAAATTGCCAGATTAGAAGTACTGGTGTATAATACGAGAGAAAATATTTTGCTGTAGATGAGGGCTTATATGAATATCGAGAGTTTTATTGAAAAAAATGCACCAAGGAATCGGATTGCACTTTTGGTAATTTTAGATTTACTGATTATTACAGTGTCAGGCTTTCTGGCACTGTATATTCGGTTTGATTTTCAATTTAGCAAGATGGAAATGGCATATGTAGATCGTGAATTGAAATATCTTCCGATCAATCTGATGATTACCCTCTTATTATTTGTTCTGTTTAAGCTTTACCGCAGCGTATGGCGATTTGCCAGTGCAAACGAATTCTTGAATGTGATTAGTGCATGCTCTGTAAGTACCTTGATTCAGATTGTAATTATGTCAGTTATGAAGATGCGGATGCCTGTGTCCTATTATATGATGAAGTATGTAATACTGATCGTGGGTGTAGGGAGTTTGCGCTTTGCATATCGTATCTTAAGGATGCTCCAGGAAAAACGGATGGGGCTTCGGAAGGATTCCAGGAGAAATACAATGGTTGTGGGAGCAGGGGAAGCCGGCGCCATGATTATTAAGGAATTTCAGAACAGCCGCTATTTGGATCAGAAGGTTTGCTGTGTAATTGATGATAATGAAGCTAAGCAAGGTAAGTATCTGCGTGGGGTTAAGATTATGGGAGGGCGGGATGATATCCGCTATCTGGCCCATGAACTGCAGATCGACGAGATTATAGTAGCATTGCCTTCCGCCTCACAGTCTCAGGTAAAGGAGATTCTTCAGATTTGTCAGGAGACAGGCTGTGAATTAAAGGTGCTTCCCGGATTATATCAGATGATCAATGGAGAGATCAGTGTTTCTAAGCTGCGTAAGGTAGAGATAGAGGATTTACTTGGAAGAGAGCCTATTAAGCTTCAGGTAGATTCTGTCATGGGATATGTGGCAGGCAAGGTTATCCTTGTGACAGGGGGAGGCGGTTCGATTGGAAGCGAGCTTTGCCGGCAGATAGCAGCCCATAAGCCTAAGAAGCTCATTATTGTGGATATTTATGAAAATAATGCTTATGATATTCAACAGGAGTTAAAGCGTAAATCACCAGAGCTGGATTTGGTGGTATTAATTGCGTCTGTGCGAAACACACATCGGATGAATTCGATCTTTGAGACTTATTGGCCTGATATTGTGTATCATGCTGCAGCCCATAAGCATGTACCGCTTATGGAGGACAGCCCCAATGAGGCAATCAAGAATAATGTTTTTGGCACTTATAAGACTGCAAAGGCAGCAGATAAGTACGGTGTGAAGCGTTTCGTCCTTATTTCTACAGACAAAGCGGTCAATCCAACGAATATTATGGGGGCTTCCAAGCGAATCTGTGAGATGATTATTCAGATGATGAACAATCATTCTAAAACAGATTTTGTAGCTGTACGCTTTGGGAATGTGCTGGGCAGCAATGGGAGCGTGATTCCCTTATTTAAAAAGCAGATTGAACAGGGAGGGCCGGTGACGGTAACGCATCCGGAGATTATCCGATATTTTATGACGATTCCGGAGGCAGTATCCCTGGTTCTGCAGGCAGGAGCATTGGCAAAAGGGGGAGAGATCTTTGTCCTTGATATGGGTGAGCCTGTAAAAATTCTGGATTTAGCTAAAAATTTGATTCGTTTGTCTGGCTACAAGCCCTTTGAAGATATTCCGATTGAATTCACGGGCCTTCGTCCCGGAGAGAAGCTGTATGAAGAGCTTCTTATGAGTGAAGAAGGACTGAGGGAAACAGAGAATGCATTGATTCATATTGGTAAGCCTATTGAATTTGATGAAAAGAGGTTCCAGAAGGAACTGGAAGAGCTGAGGGAGGCTGCAGACCAGGATTCTGTGGCAATTCGACAGAAAGTGCAGGAGATCGTACCAACTTACGTAATAAAAGAAGTAGAATAGATAGGGAATCTATTTTTGTGCTTGAAAAATATAACACATGCTGGTACAATAGCGAAGGTGGAAACAATTAATTCACTATAGAATATTTAAAAGCCGGAACTTTAAAATCGTCGCTTCGCCGCGTTTTAGGTAATGGCGGATATAGGATTGTATAAAATCCGAACGCAAGTGCGGAACGGCGAAGCATACCCATTTTTAGAAAAGAGTAGGCATATGTGGTATGTGATTCAGGTAACGACAGGAAAAGAAGAACAAATTCTGAATATGATAAAAAAATATGGTGTGCAGGAATATTTAAAGGAATGCTTCATTCCAAAATATGAGCGCAGAAGAAAATACCTGGGACAGTGGCATCAGGAGGAGGCCGTCTTGTTCCCAGGCTATATTTTTATTATCAGTGATGAAGTAGAAGGCTTGTATCAGGCGTTGAAACAGGTTCCGCAGTTGACAAAGCTTCTTGGAGTCGGGGAAAAATGGACTCCTATGACAAAAGAGGATATTGCTATTATAGAAGCGCTGTCAGGGAAAGAACGAGTGGTGAAGCATTCGGAAGGGTACATTGTTGGCAGCAAGGTGACCATTACCAATGGGCCGTTGATGGGTATGGAGGCCATGATCCGGAGGATTGACAGGCATAAGAGGATGGCCTGGATGGAGATCGAGATCTTTGGGAGGAAGACGGAGATACAGGCGGGGTTGGAGATTATTCGGAAAGAGTAGAGAGATGTATCTGAAAATAAAAAGAGGATTTGACATTATATTATCAATGTTGGGGGTGATTTTATTATCGCCTCTTTTTTGCGTCTTGATTATCTGGATTAAATGTGATTCCAGAGGACCAGTATTTTTTCGGCAGAAAAGAGTTGGAATACACAAAAAGTATTTTTATATTTTGAAATTCCGTACTATGCGGATAGATACCCCAAAAGATATTCCTACACATCTGTTAGTAGATCCAGAACAATATATTACGAAAGCGGGTAGGTTTTTGCGAAAAACTTCGCTGGATGAGCTGCCGCAGATTTTAAATATCCTGAAAGGGGATATGAGCATTATTGGCCCACGACCAGCACTTTGGAATCAGTATGATTTGATTGAAGAACGAGATAAATATGGGGCGAACGATGTGATGCCTGGTCTTACTGGATGGGCGCAGATTAATGGAAGAGATGAGCTGGAGATTCCAGTGAAGGCTAGACTGGATGGGGAGTATGTGAAAAAGTTACAGCAGGGCGGAATAACAGCTTTGTTTTTTGATGTAAGATGTTTTTGGAGGACACTGACTACTGTGATTAAAAGTGATGGGGTTGTGGAAGGAGGTACAGGGTACATTCATCTGAAAGAAGAGTTGAATGTTGGATTTAAAGATTATGGATATCTAAAATATTTTAATATAGATTTGAGTGAAAACAACAAAAGGAAAGTACTGATAACAGGTGCAGGTTCTTATATTGGAGAATCTTTTGAGAAATGGGCAAAAGAATATTACTGTGCTAATTTTGCGATTGATACATTGGATATGCGAGATGAAAGCTGGCGAAGGAAAAATTTTTCCTGTTATGATACCGTATTTCATGTAGCTGGTATTGCTCATGCAGATGTAGGAAAGGCTTCGGAAGAGGAAAAACAGAAATATTATAAGGTAAATACGGAGCTGGCAATTGAAACGGCCCAAAAAGCGAAAGCAGAAGGTGTAGGGCAATTTGTATTTATGTCTTCAATGATAATTTATGGTGATTCTATGCCTCTTGGAAAAGAGATGGCAATAGATGAACATACCATTCCTGCACCAGCAAATTTTTATGGAGACAGTAAGTGGCAGGCGGATAAGGGAGTGCGTCTGTTAGCAGATGAGAGATTTCATGTGGCAGTTTTGCGTCCGCCGATGGTATATGGAAAAGGAAGCAAAGGAAATTATCGGATTTTAGCGAAACTAGCAAGGAAACTGCCAGTATTTCCAGATGTAAAAAACAAACGTTCCATACTTTATATAGATAATTTATGTGAATTTTTATGTAAGCTAATACTTTCAGGAGAAGGCGGGGTGTACTTTCCGCAGAACAGAGAATATAGCACTACATCAGAACTAGTATCATTAATTGGAAAAACTTCTAGAAAAAATGTAAAGCTTAATAAGGCATTTACGCCAGCTGTGACAGTTGCAAAACATATTCCAGGAAAAGTGGGAAGATTGGCTCAAAAAGCATTTGGTTCGAGTTGGTATGATCAGAAAATTTCTTGTTATAATGGATTGGATTATCATAAATACAATCTTAAACAGTCTATTGAAAGAACAGAAAGAAATTTGGGTAACAATACAGCTGTTAATATGAACACAAATACTAAGCTTAATTTAAATCCAGCAAAAAAGCCACATATTTTAGTGATTTCTCAATACTTTTATCCAGAAACTTTCAGAATCAATGATATGGCATCTGAATGGGTAAAACGAGGTTATAGGGTCACAGTTTTAACAGGGATTCCAAACTACCCTATGGGGAGATTTTTTGAGGGTTATAGTTACTCTAAACGACGGTATGAAACTTGGAAAGGTGTGAAGATTATTCGAATTCCGGTGATACCACGTGGTAGCAGTAACATTGGGATGGTAATGAATTATTGTAGCTTTGTGATTTCTGGGTGGTGTTGGAAGATGGTAAATAGGCTTAATGCTGATTTGGTTTTCACATTTGAAGTTTCTCCAATGACACAAGCTATGATTGGATGTTGGTGTGCAAAAAAGTTCCATGTACCTCATTATTTGTATGTTACCGATCTCTGGCCTGAGAATGTCGAGTCTGTAACAGGAATTCATAGTAAAATTGTAATTACTCCGATTCAATGGATGGTAGATTATATTTATCGCCATACTGATAGAATTTTAACTTCTTCCCAAAGCTTTGTTAAAAAAATAGAAAAACGTGGAGTTTCATCAGATAAAATTGAGTTTTGGCCCCAATATGCGGAAGATTTTTTTATACCAATAGAAAAATCGGGTAATCTTTTGCCACAGGATGGAGTGCTAAATCTAGTCTTTGCAGGAAGCGTTGGCTTTGCACAGGGACTTGATATTTTAGTAAAAGCAGCATTGGTATTTAAGAAAGAAGAGCTGGTTATTCGGTTTAATATTATTGGAGATGGGCGATATTTGGAAGAACTGAAGAAAAAAATTAGCGTTGCACAGGTAGAGTGTTACTTTAATTTTATTCCACGAAAGCCAGTTGAAGAGATACCACAATATTTAGCACATGCAGATGCATTACTTCTTACATTGTCAAAAAGTAATGTATTTGCGATTACTCTCCCGGCAAAAACACAATCTTATTTTGCTTGTGGAAAACCGATAATAGTATCAGCTGATGGTGAGATACAGGATGTAATAAATGATGCGCAGGCAGGAATTTGTAGTAATGCTGAAGACGTGACCGGATTAGTGAAAAGTATAAAAAGGTTCATGGAGATGAAAGAGGAAGAACGGGAGCAAATGGGAATAAATGCACTGAAATATTCTCATTCTCATTTTGATAAAGAAAGACTTATGGGTAGATTAGACAAAATATTTGGATTAAAGATGGACAGAAAGGTTGTATGACATGTTGGAATTTGATGGGGCAACATTGCTGATTACTGGAGGAACAGGAAGCTTCGGACATACGGTTCTGAAGCATTTTTTGACTACCAATATAGGGCAGATTCGGATATTCAGCCGGGATGAAAAGAAGCAGGACGACATGCGGCATGAGCTTCAGCGAGATTATCCTGACTATTACGGAAAAGTAAAGTTTTATATTGGTGATGTCAGAAATTCGCAGACCCTTGCAGATGCTATGGTTGGTGTAGACTATATTTTTCATGCTGCGGCTTTGAAACAGGTACCTTCATGTGAGTTTTTTCCTATGGAAGCAGTTAGAACAAATGTAGAAGGTACAAACAATATGCTTCATGCTGCTATTGAGTGTGGAGTGAAAAAGGTGGTGTGCCTATCAACCGACAAGGCTGCCTATCCTATTAATGCAATGGGAACAAGTAAGGCAATGATGGAACATATTGTAAGGGCGAATGCTAGAGTAGCAGCAGAACGCAATGGTACGGTAATCTGTTGTACAAGATATGGAAATGTTATGTGTAGTCGAGGTTCTGTCATTCCATTATTTATAGATCAGATTAAAGCTGGAAATCCAATTACGATAACAAATCCAGCAATGACAAGATTTCTGATGAATCTTGACGAAGCAGTGGATCTCGTACAGTTTGCCTTTGAACATGCTAACCCAGGGGATCTTTTTATTCAGAAAGCCGATGCCAGTACAATAGAGGTGCTTGCACAAGCGGTTCAGAGGTTGTTTGGCGATACTGGTACGAAAGTAATTGGTACAAGACATGGAGAAAAACTGTATGAAACACTTATGACAGTTGAGGAAACACAACGAGCTGAAGACATGGGACATTATTTTCGCGTGTCTGCTGATAATCGTGATTTGAATTATGATAAATATTTTATAGATGGTCAGGTGCATCTGGAGGAAGGCGAAGCGTATACCAGCCATAATACCAAACGTCTTGATGTAGATGGAACAATTGAGAAGCTGCTGAGTACTGATTTTGTAAAAGGGGAATTAGCAGCTAAGGAGGCATAAAATTGTGAAGTTTTTAATTCTTGGCTGTAATGGTATGGCTGGTCATATGATAAGTGTATATTTGTTTGAACAGGGATATGAGGTTGAAGGATTTGCGAGAGAAAAGTCTAGGTTTGTGAAGACGATAATTGGAGATGCCAGAGATACCACATTTCTTAAGGATACGATTGAACGAGGCGAGTATCGGGCTGTGGTAAATTGCATTGGGTTACTTAGCAAGTTTGCTGAGAATGACCATGAGGCTGCTGTGTACCTTAATTCTTACCTTCCGCAATATTTAGCCAAAATTACTGATAAAACGGATGCAATAGTGATCCATATCAGCACTGATTGTGTTTTTAGCGGCAGCAGGGGTGGATATACGGAGAATGATTTTCCGGATGGAGAACTTTTTTATGACAGATCAAAGGCACTAGGAGAGTTAAATAATAAGAAGGATGTGTCTTTTAGAACATCAATCATTGGTCCAGATCTTAAATCAGAAGGAATTGGATTACTTAATTGGTTCTTGCAACAAAAAGGTAAGGTCAGAGGCTATAAAAATGCAATTTGGACAGGACAAACAACGCTTCAGCTTGCTAAGACAATAGAAAATGCTGCAATTCAGAGAGTTCATGGTTTATATAACATGGTACCAGAAACAACTATAAGTAAGTATGAAATGTTAGTATTATTCAATCAATATCTTCGTAAGGACTCAATTGAGATTATTCCAGAAGAGAACTTCAAAATTGATAAGAGCCTGAAGCGTATGAATTATGAGTTGTTTAGCTATAAGATACCAGACTACGAAGAACAGATAAAAGAGTTAGGGAAATGGATGCAGGAACATAAAAATTTTTATCCACATTATGATTTGTGATTAAATTAGTGGAAGATAATGGTGGAAACAGAGGTTAATGCATGATTACAATATTAGTTTATGCAGTGGCTAATCGGAGTAGTGGAGGTCTTAGTGTACTATCTGATTATTATGAAGAAATATTAAATAGTAAAGACCGATTTAAGTCTGTAAGATGGATAATTTTAACAGGTGCGGAAGGATTTAAATCATCTCAAAACGTAAAAGTCATAGAGGTAAAACATGGTGGTGGAAATCTGATAAAAAGATATATTAAAGTGAAACGCCTGGTAGACAGTATTATAAAGAAATATCATGTAAACATGATATTGTCTTTACAGAATACCAGATTATACGGATTTAACATACCATATATTATTTCACTTCACAACGTCCTTCCCTTGTATCGATGTGATTCAGAGGTATTAGATTCTATAAAATTGAGAGTTAAACAAAGAGTTTTAAATCGGTTAATCATAAGTTCATTAAAGAGGGCATGGGCCGTACTGGTGCCGAGTGGTTGGATAAAGGAGGCTTATGCAGAAAAATGTGGGGTACCAAGAGAAAAATTTATTGAATGTAAATTAAGTAAAAAAGTATATGGATTAAAAATAATTAAAGATGATACAAGTACATCTAACTTAAAAGAAGAAGCTATTACAGGGTTTATATATCCAGCAACGGCGTTTCCATACAAAAATCATAAAGTTATACTTGATGCCTGTGAAATATTAAAGAAGGAGGGGATTAAGAACTTTAATATTGTGATGACGATAGATGTTAAACAGGGAAAAACATCAAGAGCAATTTATAAAAAGGTCAAAGAAAAAAAGTTTCCAGTAATATTTTATAAATATGAGAACAGAGATGATTTATTTAGAGCATATACTAATAAAGTATTGATTTTTCCTTCGAAAATAGAAACAGATGCACTTCCACTGTTGGAAAGCAGTGGAATGGGTGGATATTCAATTGTTGCGGATCTTCCTTATGCTCATGCTGCTTTAGACAATTATGAAGGAACAGAATTCTTTGATCCGGATAATCCGAAGGATTTAGCAACAAGGATGAGAAAAGTAATTTGTAACGGGATTCCGGCATATAAGAAAGATAACAGCGGCGATAAGGATAGTAATGAGCTATCAAGATTGGAACAGATTGTAAGGATGGCTGAAGCAAGTAAGCGAGTGCGGATGCATTAAAAGAAATTTTATTGACGCGAGTTCTATTAGATCTATCATGAATAGAATGGGGATTAGTTATGGAAGGCGATATAACCATATCTGTTGTTATACCAGTATACAATGGAGAAAAATTTATTGAGAGGACACTTGACAGCATGTTTTCGCAGAGTGTACTGCCTGATGAACTTATTATAGTAGATGATGGTTCGACAGACGGGACAGTGGAAAAAATAGAAAAATATTTTAATACTCATGTAGAATGTATTAAAAATAAAAAGCTGCTTAAACAAAAAAATGAAGGAGCTGGCGCGGCAAGGAATAAAGGCATAGTTAATTCGCATGGAAATTGGATATCGTTTATGGATAGTGATGATATATGGGATAGAGATAAGATTAAATATACTTATCAGGCGATTATGGAACATCCTGAGGCCGTAATAATTTCGCATGATATGTATATTGTGACAAATGGAAACTATGAAAAAAAGCAATATGCTGCATTACATCAAAAATATAGTAATAATAGTACATTATTTGTACAATTGTATCATGGAGGATTTTTACCCACGCCATGCGTAACGATTAAAAAAAATTTATTAGAGAAAGTGGGAATGTTTGACCCTTCATTACGTTCCTGTCAGGATTATGATTTGTGGCTGAAATGTAGCCTTGAAATGGACAAGCATGAAAATCTATATATTATGGATAGAGCATTGTATACATACATAGTAAGAAAAGGAAGTATCTCTTATGATTTCAAGAAAAGATATAAATATGGGATGACTGTATTAAGAAGATATCGAAAGTATTTGTCAGACTATATGGAAAATGATGAAGCATGCCGTTACGCAAGAAAATGTATGAATATTTTTGTTTTGGGTGAGGTATATAGCGCATTAAAAAAGAGAAAGTTGTTTTCTGCATGTAGATTGCTTGTACAGTACATGAAGGATTTATAAGAAAATAAATATCAGGGATGGAACATATGCAGGAAAAAGAAAAGTATAGAGTACTGACAATGTTAACATGTCATAACAGGAAAGAAAAGACAGAAAGGTGCCTTTGGACTCTCTCAGGGCAAAATACTAAATGTGAATTTACCTTTATAGTTGTAGATGATGGAAGTACAGATGGAACAATGGAAATGCTAGTGGAACAAAAGAAAGAACTTGACATTCATATTCTTAAAGGGAATGGAGCGCTCTTTTATTCCCGAGGAATGCATAGAGGGATGAAGTATGCGCTTGATAATAGCATGTATGATTATGACTACTACCTGCTAGTGAATGATGATGTCGATTTTTTTGCTGAAGCAATTTCTAAATTAATCTTTCAAAGCAAAGAACAGAATGGGGCAGTTGTAGTAGGAACTACAAAAGATAATGAAGGGCATACAAGTTATGGGGCAATAGTTTTTGTGAAAAACGTACAACACAGAATAATGGAGATTTATGAGTGGCGGGAAATAGCAGATGCGTTTAATGCCAATTGTGTATTAATACCTAACAAAATCTTTGCAAAAGCGGGAATAATGGATTCTCATTACATTCATGCTATGGGGGACTATGATTATGGCATGCAGATAAAACGGCAAGGTGGAATAATTTATCCATCAAAGGAATATGTGGGAGTATGTAATAGAAATTCTACAAAAGGTTTATGGAGTGATACATCTTTGTCTAGGATTGAACGGTTTAAAAGGAAAGAAACAATTAAAGGACTTCCTTATAAACAATGGTTTTACTATCTTAAGAAGAATTTTGGACTTAAGTATGCAATATTTTATTCTTTAGTACCTTATGTAAATATAATATTGGGGAGATGAAAATGAAAAAAGATATAGAAAAATTACATGAGGTGGTAACAGAGATATCCTATGTCCTTACAAAATCACAGAAGGCAAAATGTGTGATACTTTTTATTCTGATTCTGTTGGGCTCTTTACTGGATACATTGGGGGTATCTATGGTATTGCCTTTTGCACAGGCGATCTTAAATCCCCAGGAGCTAAAAGAAAATGCAATATTTTTTACTATTGCTGAGAACTTCCAAATTGAGACAAATTCAGAAATTATATTATTTGTTGGAATAGTATTGATAATAATTTATATTGTGAAGAACGGATTTTTGGTTTTTGCAGCATATATAAAAACTGCATTGAGATGGAATATGCAGAGAGAGCTGCAAACAAAGATGCTTGATTCGTATATGAAACGTCCATATACATACTACCTGGGGATAAACAGTGGGGATGTTCTTAATGGACTTGTAAATGATGTTAACAGTCTATATACAGTAGTAGAATATTTTTTTAATTTCTTATCATATGCAATGACTATTGGAATGATAGGAGTCTATTTGTGCATATCAGATCTTAGTATGGCTGTATCTATTTTATTTGTTTCTGGTTTGTGCTTTCTGGTTATAAGTATTCTTTTTAGAAGGCTGCTTAATGGAGCAGGGCAAAGGCAAAGGTTGGCAAATGCTGAGAGTTACAAATATGCTTATCAATCTATTAATGGTATAAAAGAAATAACTGTAATGCGAAGAAAGGATTTCTTCCTGTCTAAATATGATAATGCTATTAGGAAGTCTACGAATGAAAATATTCGTTTTAATTTTCTAAATGCATGCCCTAAACAGATTATTGAAGCAGTTTGCATATGTGGAATTATAATAACAATATGTATACGATATATCAGTGGCAATGTGGACGCAATGTTTGTTTCAAAAATTGCAGTGTTTATAGTTGGGGCTGTACGAATTCTTCCTTTAGTTGCCAGCATTACGAATGTCATGAATGGACTGGTATATTATTGGGCAGGCGTAAAAAATACATATGATAATATTAAAAACGCAGAGGAATATAGTGAAGAAGTAAAATTGTATATTAAAAATAAGATATCAGAAAGCAAAGGAGAGGAGAATGCAATTAGAGATTCAAATCTGATATTGAATAATATTCAATGGAGATATCCTGGAACAGATAAGAATGTTATTGATGGACTGAATATGAAGATTGAATCAAGGCATTCAATTGCCATTATTGGTGCATCAGGCGCTGGAAAAACCACAATTTCCGATATTATTATGGGACTCTATAAACCACAAGAGGGAACAGTAGAATTTGGGGGTATAGATATTTTTTCAATGCCAGATAAATGGGGAAGAATGGTTGGCTATGTTCCACAGTCATTATTTTTGATAGATGATACAATAAGAGCAAATATTACCTTTGGGATTGATAATACAGAGGTAGATCAAAAAAAAGTATTGGATGCAGTAGAACGAGCTCAGTTGAAAGACTATATATCCGAATTGCCTGAAGGACTGGATACTATTGTTGGGGAAAAAGGAATCCGTTTATCAGGAGGTCAGAGGCAGAGGATTGCAATTGCGAGAGCTTTGTATTACGATCCTGAAATTCTTGTGATGGATGAGGCAACATCAGCTCTTGACAATGAGACGGAAGAGGCTGTGATGGAGGCCATAGACAATCTGCAAGGTATGAAAACGTTGATTATCATAGCTCATCGTCTATCAACAATAAAGAATTGTGATATTGTTTATGAAATAAAGGATGGTAAGGCGGTGTTGCGGGATAAAAGGGAAGTAGTAGGTGAGTAATAGTGAAAAGCACTATATATGGTTTAGATGAAAATTTGAGAAAAGTAGGAAGAAAAATTAGGTATGTATAAATTACGCTATTTAAAGTATGGTTTATTTAAATTACTGGTTTGGAGATTTCTTAGTAAAGAGTTAAGAAGAAAGAAAGGTACTGCATATAAAAAGTATAAGGAAAATATTGAGAAAATAGAGCAATATATTTCGGCAGGAAAATTACCAGATGAGAGAGATGCCAGGGAGGTATATAAATTTGTAAGGAAAAAAGGTTTAGAGACCGTTTTCCCGTATGATTTTATCCATAAATATTTTATAAAAGCGGTATTGGCAATAAAGTATGACTCAGAATCGGGAATGTATTATGCTAAAAGAAAAGGCAGAAGATTGTATCTTAAACATGATAGTTTTGAAAAAGCTCTGAATTATTATTGGAGTTTAATATACGAACAGGATAAACATAGTCCACATTTATATTCTGAAGAAAAAATAACTGGCCATGTCCTTTTTGATATAGGTGGAGCAGAGGGATTTCTTTCTTTTGATCATATTGATGATTTTGAACATATATATATTTTTGAAGGTGATCCTTCTTGGTTTCCTGCATTAAAAAAGACATTTGAAGATTATTCAGGTAAGGTAACAATTATTGAAAAGTATGTGGGCGATTCCAATGCGGAAAATTATCTTACAATTGACCAATTTTGTAATAACTACAATATTAATGATGTTGAAATTTTTGCAAAAATAGATGTTGAGGGGGAGGAAATGTCGGTTATAAAGGGGGCAAAACTATTTTTGGCACAATATAATCGTTTAAAGATGGCAATATGCACATATCATAAGCAGGAAGATGAATATGAGATACGTACAGAATTAGAACAATATAATCGATTCAAAATAAGCCATTCAAATGGATATATGATAATGTACTATATGAATGATATTAGAGAGCCTTATTTACGTAGAGGAGTTTTAAGGATAAAAACACAAATATGAAAGAAAAAAAAGTAATTTTTACTATCGTTGCAAAAAATTATATGGCATCTGCATTAACTCTGAAAGGATCCGTGTTAAAATTGCATTCTGATGTGGATTTTTATATTGTACTTGCAGATCAGTGGGATGATGAGGAACAGAAAAAACGTGGGGGCAATAATGTATTAGTGGCAGATGCCAGTGTTGTACCAGAAATACTGAGTATGAGTTTTTTTTATGATGTGGTAGAATTTTCAACATCTATAAAGCCATTCTACTTTTTATATTTTATGAAAGTATTAGATTATGATAAGGTTATCTATCTGGATCCAGATATATGGGTATTGTCTTCAATGGATGGGTTATGGAATTCATTGATTGAACATGAGGCAGTGCTTACACCTCACATCACGGATATCAATTGTGTATCTGGATATCATAAGGAATCCCATATACTAAGCAGAGGTGTTTTTAATCTGGGATTTTTGGGGATGCGAAAGAGTACAGATACCATTCAATTTTTGAACTGGTGGGCTATTCAGATGCGGACGGAATGTATAAGGAGTGAAACTTTATTTGTTGATCAGAAATGGGCTGATTATATTCCGATCTTTGTAAAGGATATTAAAATAGAAAGAAGTAAGGCATATAATATTTCAGATTGGAATTATCATGAGAGAGAGCTGGACATTAAAGAGAGTGAATACTATGTACAGGAGCTGGATGGCTCATGGAATCGTATAAGTTTTTTTCATTTCTCTGGAATTAAGCAGCAGAGTATAAAAAGTTATTTAAAACTTCAAAAAGCAAAAATTTCAAAAACTACAGCAATGGCCTTGGAAAATTTGATAAAGACTTATCAAAAAACGTTATTGAATTATGAATATAATTATTGGAGTACCTGTAAGTATTGTTATAATAAATTTGATAATGGGAACGAGATTTTACTGTTGTATCGTAGATTAGCAAGAAGTGTTTTTATGCAATATGGATTGGAATTTAAAGACTATTTTGGAACTGGGGAGGGCTCCTTTTTTCAAGAATTGAGAAAAGGAAATTTTCATTCAGGGGAAACGATGAGCATTCATGAAAGAAGGAACAAGGGTTATGCCCGCAGAATATTAAAAAAAATAATTCGAGGATATATAAAATGTATGGGAATAAATCGCTACGAATCATTAATAGATACAATACACAATAACTCAGATAGAGATGAACAGTGGCGATGGATTTGGAGATAGAAAATGAAAAATATTCTGGTATATCCGTATAAATTAGGCAGGGTGATGAAAAGTAAATATAGCAGATATTTATGGAGACATAATGTAGAAGATTTATGTTATCTGGGGGAGAATTCGTATATGGATTTCCCCTTTATTATTAATGGGGGGAAAAACATAATAATAGGTAATAATTTCCATTGCTGTAGGGGATGTCGGATACAGGCTATAGATAAATATGAAAATCAGGTGTATACACCCCAAATTATAATAGGCAACAATGTTTCTATTAATATGGATGCAGAGATTTCTGCGATTAATAGTATAATAATTGAAGATGGTGTTCAAATGGCAAGTAATGTACTTATAGTAGATCATTATCATGGAAGGATTGATAAAACTGACATAGAGGTGGGTGAACCTAGCAAGAGAAATCTGTATTCGAAGGGACCAGTACGGATAGAAAAAAATGTATGGATTGGATATGGTGTTTCCATACTCCCCAATGTCACTATTGGAAGAGGGGCAATAATAGGGGCAAATTCTGTCATTACAAAAAGTATTGCACCTTATTCTGTTGTTGCAGGTGTACCGGGAAAAGTTATAAAAAATTTGAGAGAGTGATATGATAGAGGAATATTTTGGCCTCCTACCATATGAAGAGGCAGAAGGCATTAAATTATAATTGAAACAAAATAAAGGAGAAAACATGGGATATGCTGAAAATGTTTTGAAAAAAATAGAAGAAATGTATGGCTATTTGTCAGTTGTAAGGATGAATGCTCATAAAAAAAAGAACGGTTTAAAGTCGACGAAACCAAGAGTTTTGGGTGACAAGATTGCTGTTTTGGGGAATGGAAAGAGCCAGCAGTTATTTTGGGATAACATAGAAAGGTTTAGAGATTATGATATTCTTTGTGTGAATTCCTTTATTTGCAGACAAACGGATCTGTTTTTTAAATACAAACCAAAGTATTATTGTGCTGTTGATGGGTGTTTATTTAGCGAGGAAAGAGCCAAAAGATTAGGTGGAACCAATGAAGAGGACTATTACAATATCAGGAAAGTATTGGAGGATGTTACATGGAAAATGTATATAATAACATTTGATATCTATGACATAATTATCAATAATAGAAATATAGAAATCATTAAGATTAATCAGAGCAATACACCATATGTTGGACAACATGTAAAGAAACTATATGAGAAGAATCTGGCTACTATTGGTGCAGAGAGTGTTGCAGTTACAGCTTTGTTTTTTTCAGTAGTATTTGGCTATAAAGAAATTGCGCTATTTGGAGTTGATCATGATAATTTTAAAGGATTAGTAAATAATATCAATAATGAGGTTTTAGTGGAAACATGGCATAGTTATAATACGAGTAAACCAGATTATGTAAAAATAAGGGAAGGAGTTGGAGAACAATATATATATTTGATATTTGAAGGATATACAACTTTATTTAAGTCATATTTATTAGTAGCAGAGTTAGCAAAGGAAATGGGCGCAGAGATTCTAAATTATAATGTTAATTCATATATTGACGCATTTAATAAGGTAAGGCTGAAATAAAAATGAAATGGAGTATATTGGATGAAGTATTCGGTTGCTATTATTGGTGCGGGTAAAATAGCATCAGGTTATGATGCGCCAGGCGACATATATGTGCAAACACATGCACATGCAATTCAGAAATCTGAGTATTTTAGGCTTAGGGGATTTTATGATTCAGTTATTGAATCTGCTCAAATCGCAGCGAAGAAATGGTCAACAAAATATTTTGAAAGTATGGAAGAAGCAGTAGAGGGAGCAGATATTGTATGTGTGTCTGTTCCTGACAAGTTCCATTATACAGTAATCAAAAGAGTTTTAGATTGTTCAAATATTAAAGGAATAATAGTTGAGAAACCATTTGCATCTACTTCAAAAGAAGCGATGGATTTATGCGAAATTGTATCAGATAAGAATATTCCTTTGTTTCTTAACTATTCCAGAAGATATATGGATGAGTTTTGGAATCTTAAAAAGTGGATAAAAGAAAATGCAGGAATGCTGGTATGCGGTAATTGCTTTTATGGTAAGGGTACCCTTCATAATGGTTCCCATCTCATTGATTTGCTATATTATTTGGTAGGAGATTGTAAAGTTGCTGAGGTTTTTGACCAAATTTGGGATTTTACGAAAGAGGATGCAAGTATTGAATTTGTATTAAAAGAAAAAAAACGGGGGACAAGAATTTTCTTTCATCCCATATCAAGTAAAAATGTTACAATTTTTGAATTTGATTTATTATTCGAAAATGCTAGAGTTTATTATAGCGATGAGAAGCAAGTAATCAAGCTGTACAAGTTGGGGAAAAATAATCCATTGTTTGATGAAGTAAATTTTATAAAATCGGACGAGTGGAAGATTAATGTAAGCCATGCAATGAAAAATTTATACCAAAATGTAGTTAATGTTATTGAAAAGAAAGAAAACTCGTTTTGTAATGAACAGGCAGGACTGGATATAATTAAGATAGTAGAAGAAATTAGGAGAAAAATACAAGAATGAGACCCAAGAAAGTTCTTTTTTTTTCACAGGATCCAGGTGGAACAAATGCTTTAATTCCAATTATAAGAGAATTAGGAGGTACTTCTTATATAGCCGTAATTGGTAAGGACAATGCGATTCCTATCTATGAAAGAAAAGGGATTCCCTTTGTTCCAATAAATAAAATTACAAATAGATTTGACACAGAAAGTATAAAGAAAATTATTGCAGATTACCAGCCTGATATGGTACTTACAGGTACAGGTGCCGCAGATTTTTTTGAAAGATATATATGGGCGGCGTCCAGAGAATTATTTGTCAAATCTGTCGCAGTGTTGGACTCCTGGTGCTATTACGGACTTAGATTTTCTAATTATACATTTAAAGAGATAGAAAAATATGAGGCAAAACGTGAAATTATGTATCTGCCCGATCGGCTATTGGTAATGGATCAGGATGCAAAAACAGCATGTGTAAAGGAAGGGATAGATGGAAGTATAATATACCCTTGTGGACAGCCTTTTTTTCAGGAACTTTCAGAGTCTTTTGCACAACTGGATCAAAAGGATGTGGTTTTTTACCAACAGAAAATATCAAGTGGAGATAAGAAGAAAATTATCATATACGCATCAGACAATCTAAGCGATTCTTTTCCGCCTAATGGAAGAATATTTTGGGGTTATGATGAGAAAACAATATTTCTTGATATATTATCAGCGATAGAAAAGGTTTGTACTAAAAAAGAAAAGTATGTACTGGTGATTAGACCACATCCGAAGGAAAAGAAAGGAACATGGGAAAAGGTAATTGATAACCTTGATGTAAAAGAATTGAAAGTAATTGTTGACGGAACAGTGAAAGAGGAAATAGCGATATCTTCCGCGGATTTAGTTATAGGTATGTGGTCAATGTTCCTGACAGAATCCATCATTGCCAAAAAACGTGTTATAAGTGTGCAAATAGGGGCCAAAAGGCAGGCTCCTTTTATTTTGGAAGAGAAAGGATTGCTTGAACCAATACTTGATAAAAGGGAGCTAGAAAGCCAATTTAAAAGATATTTTTCTGGTGAAGATATTGGTAATATTCGATGGAATGTAGATATGAAAGCTGTGGAAAAAGCAAAGAAGTATATTCAAAAATTTCTTTAAGAAAGAGATAGATTTATGGAATTCATACAAAGAAAAGCAATATGTGAAATGCTTCAGTAGTGTTGAAGGAGGAATAAAAGTGAAGAAAGTTGCTATCATAGAAGCAAGAATGACGTCATCAAGACTACCTGGTAAAATCTTGATGGAAACATGTGGGAAGCCAATGTTGGAACTTATGGTAGAAAGAGTAAAAAAAAGCAAACTGCTTGATGATATAGTTCTCGCTACAACTGTAAATGTTGATGATGATCCTGTTGTGCAAATGTGTGAAAGAATAGGCTGTCATTATTTTCGTGGTTCGGAAAATGATGTGTTGTTGCGAGTCTTAGAAGCTGCAAAAAGTCAAGATGCGGATGTGATAGTGGAACTCACAGGAGATTGTCCATGCATAGACTGGCGTCATATTGATCAGCTTCTTGAAGTGTATATGCGGGGTAGCTATGATTTTGTTGCAAATAACACAGAGAGATCTTATCCTGATGGGTTTGATATCAGGATTTTTTCTGTGAAAGCACTGGAAGAACTGAATGAGAAAACAAAAGAACCATGGGATCATGAGCATGTATCTATTTATTTTCCCAAACATCCAGAACAATACAAATGTTACAACCAGATTGCTGAAAGTGAAGAATACCGTCCTGAATTGGAAATAACACTGGATGAAATGGGTGACTATAAGCTGATAAATAGCATTTTTACTGCTTTATATCCAGAAAAAGATGATTTTACATGCATAGATGTTATTAGATATTTGGATGAACATAAAGAGCTTTTGAAATACACAGATAAGATAAAACGAACACAAATATAAAAAGTGATGGAATTGAGGAATAAATGTATGTATTTTCTAGAATCAAAAAGAATCGGATTGAGACAGCTAAAAGAAGCGGACATTGACGGCGGATATAAGGATTGGCTTAATGATTCTGTTGTGTGTAGGTATAATTCACATCATAAGTATCCGGTTGAGGAAGATGGATTAAGGGAATATGTGAAGGCGCTGCAGGGAGATACTTCTCTTATTGTGATGGCTGTGGTAGATAAGGTATCTAAGAGGCATATAGGAAACATTTCGTTGCAGGAGATTGATTTGCTAAATAGAGAAGCTGAAATAGCTTTTTTATTTGGCGAAAAGGAATATTGGAACAAGGGATATGCAACAGAGGCAGCGAAAATGATGATAAACCACGCTTTTAACGAATTGGGATTAAATCGCATATATTTTGGAACCGCGGACAGCAACATAGGAATGCAAAGAGTTGGCGAAAAACTTAAATTTTGTAAGTCAGGGGTGAGACGCGAGGCTCTTTTTAAGAATGGAATATATCATGATATATATGATTATGATCTTTTAAGAAAAGAATGGAACGCTGATAATAAATAAAAATTATTGGATGAGCAGTAAAATGAAATATGATAATAAGAAATAAGTATAGATACGGTAAAAAGGTGAGAGATATGAGTAATAATTTGGCGAAGGAGGAGTATAAAATTGGCTGAATTAGCTATCAAAGGGGGAGAAAAGGTTCGTAAAGATCTGTTTCCTGCATATAAGGTTATAGGAAAAGAGGAGGAAAAAGCTGTAGTTGAAGTCATTCGCTCTGGTATATTGTCGAAATATTTGGGATGTTGGGAAGCTGATTTTTATGGTGGATCACAAGTAAAAGCTTTAGAGGAAGAATGGGCAGTTTATTTTGGTACAAGGAATGCTGTATCTGTTAACTCTGCAACATCTGCCCTTTACTGTGCTGTTGGTGCAGCAGGTATTCAACCAGGAGATGAGGTGATTGTATCTCCATATACAATGTGTGCATCTGCGACAGCTCCAATAATTTATGGCGGTATACCTGTGTTTGCGGATATTGAGAAAGAATACTTTTGTCTAGATCCAGATTCTATTGAGGAGAGAATTACACCGCGAACAAAAGCAATAATTGTAGTTAATATCTTTGGACAGCCACACAATGCTGAAAGAATTCGAAAAATTGCCAAAGAGCATAATCTTGTCATTATAGAAGATAATGCTCAGGGACCAGGAGCTGCCTATAATGGAGAATATGCAGGAACTCTTGGAGATATTGGTATTTTTTCGCTGAATTATCATAAGCATATTCATTGTGGTGAAGGTGGAATTGCCGTGACAAATGATAATGAGCTGGCAGAGAGGATGCGGCTTATCAGAAACCATGCAGAGGCAGTGGTGGGTGATAAAGGGTATGATAATCTTATTAACATGGTTGGTTTCAATTTGCGAATGACCGAAGTGGAGGCAGCTATAGCACGGGAACAATTGAAAAAACTGAAACAACTTGTTGATGAAAGAATTAATAATGTGAATTATCTAATTGAGAAGTTTCAAGATATTCCTTGTATTAAGACTGTTCCTGTTAGAACAGGATGCACTCATGTATATTATATGCATCCGCTTATGTATGATGAGAAGGCTGCTGGGATAGAAAGAGAACTATTTGTAGAAGCCGTAAGGGCGGAACTGGCCCCGACAAAACTTCGTGAGACTGAGGGTGTGAGGGTTGAAGCTGGGTACTGTACGCCGCTGTATCTGCTTCCTATTTATCAGAAACGAATAGCTTTTGGAGGAGGATATCCCTTTGTTGGCCATGCAACAAACTATGTAAAAGGTTTATGTCCGAACTGTGAGGATGTTCAGAACAAAATAATCCTTCATGATTTGATGAGGCCAGGGGTAACATATGAAGACCTTGATGATGTGCATAGAGCTTTCAGAAAAGTATATGAAAATATTGAGGAATTAAGGTGAAGATTATGGAAGATATTAAGAATCTTCTTATTATCCAAGCAAGGACAGGATCAAGCCGCCTGCCTGATAAGGTAATGAAGAAATTGTGTGGAAAGCCTATACTTCAACATGTTATTGAAAGATGCATTCGGGCATCCTATGTCGATAAGGCAATCGTGGCAACTACTATAGAAGAAAAAGATGATAAGATAGAGAATTTGTGTAAAAGTCTAAAGATTAATTGTTTTCGCGGGAACGAAAATGATGTGCTTGATCGATATTATCAGGCAGCTTTATCTTATCACCCAATCAATGTTATAAGGGTGACGTCGGATTGTCCTATAATAGATCATAGAATTATAGACCAGATAGTTGAGATTCATGTGAATGGACAATATGATTATACATCAAATACCTTAGAGGAAACATATCCAGACGGTCTGGACACGGAAGTATTTACAATGAAAGCTCTTGAAGAGGCATGGAAAATGGCGGTTCTTGCATCAGAGAGGGAGCATGTCACACCATATATTAAATTTAAAGGTGATTTTATTAGAAAGTCGGTAACAAGAGCACCATCATTGAAAGAAAAAAGGTGGACTGTAGATACCGACACAGATTATGAGTTCATAAAGCGTATCTATGATGCGCTTTATGAAGAAGATACAGACTTTGGAATGAAAGATGTTTTAGATTATATACAGAAGTATCCTGAACTAGAAAAAATTAATTCAGGCATCATTCGTAATGCGGGATATATAAAGTCTGTAAATAACGATAAAATAGTGCGATGAGGAGAAGATAGAAATGGGAAGATCACAAGTCTTATATGAAGAAGCAAAAAAATACATACCAGGCGGAACACAATTGCTGAGTAAACGTCCTGAGATGTTTTTACCTGACTTGTGGCCGGCATATTATGATCATGCCAGAGGATGTCAGGTGACGGATCTTGATGGAAATGATTATTATGATACATGCTTTATGGGAATTGGAGCGAATATATTAGGTTATTGTGATACAGATGTGGATAAGGCTGTAGTTAAAAGCATACAAAAAGGCAACATGTGTACTCTGAATGCGCCGGAAGAAGTGGAGCTTGCAAAACTATTAATTGATATACATCCATGGGCAGACATGGTCAGATATACAAAAACAGGTGGTGAAGCGCTTTCTGTAGCAGTAAGAATTGTAAGAGCATATACAGAAAAGGAGATAGTGTTAGTTTGTGGATATCATGGATGGCATGACTGGTATCTTGCAGCAAACCTTGAGAAAGGTGATCCGCTTTCCTATGTGCATTTAAGCGGTCTGGAACCTAAAGGTGTACCGGCCGGTCTTGCAGATACGAACTATATTTTTAACTATAATAACATTAAGCGTTTCCGAGAATTAATGAAAAAGTATAAAGGCAAGATTGCAGCAGTAGTGATGGAACCTGTTCGAAATATTATGCCTGAGGAGGGATTCCTTGAAGAAATCAGGAATAGCACGAAAGAGGAAGGGATAATACTGTTATTTGATGAAGTGTCGTCAGGATTTCGTTTATGCTGTGGAGGAGCGCATCTAGTTCTTGGGATTGAGCCGGACATCATTACTCTTGGAAAAGCAATGAGTAATGGATATCCAATGGGCGCTATTGTAGGCAAGCGAGATATTATGCAGGCAGCGCAGGAAACGTTTATTAGCAGCACTTATTGGACAGAAAGAATAGGTCTTGTAGCAGCAATTGAAACAATTAAGAAATACAAAAAAAATCATGTTGAAAAGAGATTGGATGAAATCGGAAGAGGTGTGTATAAGTTTATGCTTGAGGCGGCAAAAGAGTATGACGTAAAACTTGAGATTTCTGGAATTAGACCATTATTGCACTATGAGTTTGTATATGATAAGCCACTACTTTATAAGACTTTCTTTACGCAGGAGATGCTTAAGAGAGGCTTCCTTGCATCTACAGCCTTTTATGCAAGCTATGCCCATACAAATAGCATCATTAATAGATATGCTGATGCGGTAAAAGAGGTTTTTGCTTTGATTAGAAATATGGGAGACAAAGAACCGCAGTTGGATGGTCCAATATGTCATACAGGCTTCCAGAGATTGACCTAATTTAGAAAGAGGTAAATGTGGATGATAGATGGAAAATCAATACTAGTGATAGGTGGTACAGGATATTTCGGGCAGAATTTTGTAAGATTTATTTTGAGATATTATAGCCCTAAAAAGGTAATTATTTACTCTAGAGATGAACATAAGCAGTTTTTGATGCGGGAAGAGCTTATAGAATATGATAATGTTCTTCGCTTTTTTATTGGAAATATTAGAGATGAAGACAGGTTAAGACGTGCAATGAAAGGTGTTGATTATGTTATACATGCAGCGGCACTGAAGCGGGTTGCATCATGTGAGTATAATCCCATTGAAGCAGTAAAGACGAATGTATTTGGAGCAATGAATGTTCTTAATGCATCTATTGATGCAGGAGTAAAGAAGGTGGTTGCACTTAGCACTGACAAATCTGTCAATCCTGTGAATATGTATGGTGGAACAAAGTTAGTATCTGACAAGTTGTTCATATATGGAAATTCATATTCAGGAGAGGACGGACCATGCTTTTCCATTGTACGATTTGGTAATATTGCGGATAGCCGTGGTGCTGTTATCCCATATTTTCTAAAATTAATTAATCAAGGGAAAAAAGAACTGCCTATAACAGATTATCGGATGACAAGATTTTGGTGTAGCATTGATCAGGGCATAGAATTGGTAATTAAGGCAATGATGTGCTCTCATGGCGGGGAGATATTTGTCACTAAAAGCCCATCATTTAAAATTACGGAGCTTGCAAAAGCGTTATTACCGGATTGTCAGATGAGGGAGAGTGGTATCAGAGATGGCGAAAAAATTCATGAGACAATGATTTCCAACGAGGATGCAGACAGGACGTATGAATATCCGGATTGCTATGTTGTATATCCAAATGGAGAATGGTGGAAGAAGGAAATGATTCTTAAGGGTGGAATTAAGGTAGATGAGGATTTTGAATATATATCTGCAACAAATGAGGCGTGGATAGGTATAGAAGAAATCCGTGAACAGATTGAAAATAGCAGTATAAAAGAGGAAATAGAATGATTCTCGGAACGGTTCAGTTGGGCATAAGTTATGGCATCAATAATAAAAATGGAAAACCTGAATTAGAAGAAGCTTTTAATATATTGGATTATGCATACGATCATGGAATAACGACACTTGATACAGGCCCTATGTATGGAGATGCTGAGAATATCATTGGAAGATATTTTACTAAATATAGTAGACGGTTTTTAGTAAATACAAAGGCTCCTGATATTATACCAAAGGGTGTAGACGTAGATGAATTTATATTAACTTCAATTAAGAAATCGCTGAGTAGGTTACAGTCCAAATATGTGGACTGCTATTTTTTGCATCAGTTTGGACATTGCAGGATTGATGGAGTTTTAGAAGCAATGCAGGATGCTAAGAAGAAGGGGATAATTCATAATGTTGGAATATCGTTATATTATCCCAGAGAATTGCTATATATTGTCTCCGAAATAGCTGATTTTGTTGATGTTGTTCAGATACCATTAAATATTTTTTCTATGCATGAATGGGAAGATAGCATAAGGATCGCAAAAGATGCGGGTATAAGGATCTATGCTAGAAGTATATATCTACAGGGGCTTGTTTTTATGGACCCTGCAGACAAATTTCCACGAAATATAGGAGCTTCGGAATACATTAGATATGCGTGTGCAATGGCTGGAAGCGTGGATAGCTCAATAGCACATTTTTGTTATGATGTGCTCATATCCAATTCACATCCCGACGATGTCATTGTGGGATGTGAATCCCTTGAACAACTCAAATCAAACATTGCACTTGAAAATGAAAAAAATATAATTGGTGAAGAAGTTATCCAGCAGTTGAATGAATATATGATGACTATACCTAAAGACGTATTAGATCCTACAACTTGGAATAACTATAAGAAGGGTATTGGAGAATGAGAGCTCTTATTTTGGGAATAAATGGGATGTTAGGACAGAGCATTTTTCGTCGTATGGCATTGAATGATATTGAGGTATTGGGCGTAGATAGAAGTAATGCGGATTGGTGCTTTGATTTACAAAATGATGAAAGATTGGAGAGAACCATATCATATGCAAAACCCGATATTGTTATTAATACAGCAGCCATTGTAAGCCTTGAAAATTGTGAGGGAAATCCCGGGAATGCATACTGTATAAATACAAGAATTCCGGGGGTAGTATCATTATTGTGCAAAAAATATGGAAGTTATTTTGTACAGATATCTACAGATCATTTCTTTACAGGTGATAGAGATGCAAAGCACAGAGAAAGCGATAAAGTTTCTTTAGTGAATGAGTATGCAAGAACAAAGTATCTTGGCGAAATTCTTGCGATGGAGAATGAAAATTCTTTGATATTAAGAACAAATATTGTGGGATTTCGTGGCCGTGGTGTGCCAACTTTTCTTGAATGGGCGATCGAAGAAATAGTCAATCATAAGAAAATGACTTTATATACAGATTTTTACACATCATCAATACATACAAATGATTTTGCGGATATTCTTATGGATGTTCTTGTGAAACGTCCGACAGGGATATATAATCTATCTTCTGATACAGTAGCGAACAAAAAGGAATTTATAGTAAAGCTGTCAAAGGAACTTTTTGGATATACACCTGAATTTGTTGAGAGCAGTGTTAAAAGTCTAAACGGTGCAAAGCGGGCAGAGTCTCTTGGGCTGGATAATAGCAAGTTGGAACAAGTTATTGGGAGAAAGATGCCTGATCTCAATAAAACTATGGAGAGCATTAAAAAGGAATATTTGCACAGGAGGACGAAAAATGTATTATAATCAATCAATTACTATTAATAATCGCAGGATAGACATTAATTCGCCAGCATATTTTGTGGCTGATATTGCGGCGAATCATAATGGGGACTTGAGCACAGCGAAGGAGTTGATTTGGCTTGCAAAAGAATCTGGAGCAGATGCTGTTAAATTCCAACATTTCATAGCAGATAAAATTGTAAGTGATTATGGATTCAAACATCTCGGAAAGCAGTCCAGTCATCAAGCAAAGTGGAATAAGAGCGTTTATCAGACATATAAGGAAGCGGAATTCAATCGCCAATGGAACGGGATACTTGCTAACGAAGCACAGAAAGCTGGGATTGACTACTTTACTGCGCCATACGATTACGCAGCTGTGAATGAGATAGATGAGCTGATTCCAGCATTCAAGATTGGCTCAGGCGACATTACATGGGTGGAATTTCTTAAGTACGTAGCTGGTAGGAATAAACCGATTCTGCTTGCTACAGGTGCCTCTGAAATGTGGGAGGTAGAGCAGGCTGTTGATGCGATAACTACTATTAATCCTGATATAGTATTGATGCAGTGCAATACAAATTATACAGGGGAGCTGGAAAATTTTAATTATATCAATTTGAATGTTCTTAAAACCTATGCCATACGGTATCCAGGAATGATTCTGGGCTTGTCCGATCATACACCCGGACATACCACAGTTTTGGGGGCTATTGCATTGGGAGCAAGGGTAATTGAAAAGCATTTTACAGCTGATAATAATCAGAGTGGTCCAGATCATGCATTTTCTATGAATCCGAAGACCTGGAAGGAAATGGTGAATCGTAGTCGTGAACTTGAATATGCTATAGGAACCGGAATTAAGGTGGTTGAGGAGAATGAAAAGGAGACTGTAATTTTACAAAGACGTGCCGTTAGAGTCACGACGGATCTGCTAGCAGGAACTACCATTGAGCAAAGCATGCTTGATGAATTAAGGCCTGCCCCTGTAGATGCTATATTTCCGTATCAGAAATCAGCTATTATTGGAAAAAAGATAATGGTTAGTAAGAAAAAGGGTGATTATATCAAGGCAGATGATTTTCAGAGAACATAATTTTAAATGCCCCATACTAATCTTTTATATATAAGAAAGGATATGATATGCTAATTGGTAAATATACAGGGTTGAGAGCGCTTGAGATAAGTGATCTAGAAAAATTGTTGGAATGGCGTAATCAACCTGAATATAGAAGGTTTTTCCGTGAATACCGAGAGTTGAACAGCGAGAATCAGAAAAGGTGGTTTGAAGCTAAGGTAATGAATGATGAACATACAAGAATGTTTTCTATAGTCAATAAAGAGACAGGAGAATTGATAGGCGCTTGTGGGCTTTGCTATATTGACTGGATAAACCAAAGCGCAGATTTTTCTATTTATATAGGGAAAGAGAAATTGTATATTGATGAAAAATATGCAGTAGATGCGGCAAAAATAATGATTAAGTATGGTTTTGAAGAACTTAATCTGCATCGACTTTGGACAGAGATATACGAAATAGATGAGAAGAAGAAAAAAATGTTTAAGGTGCTTGGATTTGAACATGAGGCTACACATAAAGAGACACACTGGACCGAAGGGAAATGGGTTGATTCGTGGTTTTACAGATTGATTCGGAAACAAGGATAAAAAATGGGAAAAAAGAAATATTCAGTTATAATTTCTAATGATTGCAATGCATGTTTAAAGAAAGTCAATGCTCTGATTGGCAAAAAAATAATTATATTGACAGAGAACCATAATATAAAAAGTAAAGTAGAAGAGAATAAAGATATTATTTTTATTCCCTTAGATATGGAGTTAGAATTCTTTGATTTTAAGACATGGGAAATTATCAGAAGGTTAAATTCAATTATTAAAAATGTTAAGACATTAAATGACTGCTATCTTTATGAGATGTCTTATTTAATTGAGGGTGGAAACCCACAATTAATCGAAGAAATTATATATAGTATTAACGTATATGATTTATTGTTGCAAAAATACGATATTGAGTCCATTTTTTATGAGGAAAGTACAGTAGCAAATGAGATTGCTGTCAAAGCATACGCAAAATCAGTAAGGTTAAATTGTTTCAAAATCGGAAAAACGAAAAATAAGAAAAATAAGATTATTTTTTCAAAAATACCATTGGTAAGGCTGGGGTATTATATTTATTTTTGGAGTAAAGTGATACATGAGGTTACACATCATGCAGGGAATTCTAAAAATAATTTTTCAGGGAAGTATCCTGTAGCGGTTTTATTTACTGGAAAAAGCAAAAAAAGTATAAAATGGGTGATTGATAGTATTGAAAATTTAGGAGGAAATAAATGTTGTGTTGTCTGCTTTAATACAGATACAGGGATGAAATATATAAGTGAAAATAAAATCCCATGTATTAACATAGAAAGCTATTTAGAAAAAAATAGAGTATATAAAATTGAGGCGAAATATATATGGGATATATGGCATTTAGGGAGGGTGATTAATCGGGATAGAAAGAAGATATTTGTTAAGGGCATTGATATAACAGATTTAATTAAGTGTATATTTCTTAATGAGATCCGAATAAATGCTTTAAGAAATATATTATTTGCAGAATGTGCAAAGGGGTTATTAAAATGCAATGATTTTAAATTATATATTGGTGATGGAGACTCAAATTTTATTCAAAACAAAGTAGTATATTTTGAGGGGAAAAAATTAGGTAAAGATATTATTTTTTTTAAAGATAGTTCCAATATGATTGAGCAGTACAAGACCATTGCTATATATGAACCCTATGGTGACCTCATAAAATATAGGGCATTCTGTAGCGGAAGTCCATATCTGGATGCTCTTAAACGGGGAGGATGGAATGGAAGTCCGGTTATTACAAATCGCAATATAGTATTAAAAACGGAATATAACACAGATCAGGGACTTAATAAGAAAAAAGTGATTAAATTATTCTGGGCACCATCGTATCCTCTGCCGGGAATATATTCTAGTACTCATTTTTATCAGGACAATCGATCGGTGATTGAATTGAGTAGGTATGAGAATATAGAAATATATGTTAAATTTCATCCAAATATCACGAAGGATGACGAAGAGTTTGTAAAAAAGGATATTATTGAAAACAGATATGATATTACTTTTATTGAACATACAGAAATAATTACAAAATATATTTCAGAATCCGATATAATAATCACTACTCCATCAACGGTTATTATGGATAGCTTTTCAGCTGGAAAACCAGTAATTTGTTTGGCAGAGGGAATGAACTATAGTTTGGTTAACAGATTAGAAGATTTTTTTGTGATTTTGCCAGCAAAGAAGCTGGAGGAATATTTGAAAGAGGTTATTTTAGGAAAAGTGGATAGAGATAAATTTGTTAATGATATTATAAAAAGGCAACGGCTTATCTTAGAGGTATATAAACCTCAGAACGGTGATTTGTCCACAAAAGAGATTGTTGAGAAGCTAATAGAACGAGAGGAAATTAAGTACAATGAGTAACATAGTTAAAATGAATATAAATGATATATGTGTTGCGGTAGTAGGACTTGGCTATGTGGGGTTGCCGTTGGCTGTGGCGTTTGCTAAAAAAAAGTATAAAGTTATAGGCTTTGATATTAATGACAAAAAAATAAATAAATATATTTCTGGAGTAGATCCAACACAAGAAATAGGAAATAATGAGTTAAAGAATACGAATATCCACTTTACTTGTGATGACGGTGAATTAAAAAGGGCGGATTATATTATAGTAGCCGTTCCAACTCCAGTAAATTCAGATCATACCCCAGATCTTGCCCCAGTTGAGAATGCTTCAATTCTTGTTGGAAAGAATTTGCGAAAGGGAGCCGTTATTGTTTTTGAGTCAACAGTGTATCCAGGAGTTACAGAAGATGTCTGTATACCTATTTTAGAAAGAGAATCAGGGATGGCATGTGGCAGGGATTTCAAAGTGGGTTATAGCCCAGAACGGATAAATCCGGGGGATAAAACAAATACACTGTCAAAAATTTGTAAGATTGTGAGTGCAATAGATTCGGATAGTTTAGGTAAAATTAAGTCACTTTATGATTCTATAATTGAAGTGGGAACATATACTGTTTCTTCCATAAAGACGGCAGAAGCTATTAAAGTAGTGGAAAACAGTCAACGAGATATTAATATTGCGTTCATGAACGAGCTTGCGATGGTTTTTGATCGCATGGGGATAGATACGAATGAAGTAGTAGATGGCATGAACACAAAATGGAACGCATTAGGATTTCGTCCAGGACTTGTAGGAGGACATTGCATTGGTGTAGATCCTTATTATTTCACTTATGAGGCGGAAAAGCTTGGTTATCATAGCCAGATAATACTTAATGGAAGAATTGTTAATGATTCAATGGGAGCATATGTTGCTGATGCAGCAATACGTAAGATGATCGAGGCGGGTCTTGCACCTAAAAAAAGTAAAATAGCTATAATGGGAATAACATTTAAAGAAAATTGTCCGGATACACGTAACAGTAAGGTATACGATATAGTCAAACGTATAAGAGAGTACGGTATAGAACCAATAATATCAGATCCGTGGGGGGCAAGTGAGAGTGTAAAACAGGAATATGATATAGAGCTTACAGAATTTACAAAATTACGGGATATTAACTGTATTATTATAGCTGTTGCACATGATGACTATAGAAAAATTTGTATTGAAGAGTTAAAGAAAATGTATGCACCTTCTCCAGATTCGGAGAAGGTTTTAATTGATATTAAAGGAATTTTTGATATCAAAGCTCTGGATGACAGTGGTATTAGTTATTGGAGACTATAAATTTTAATGGATTTCATATGGAAAGAGTAAAAACAAGATGAGTAGACCAGAAATAGAGCAGTATATTTGCTATGAAAAGATTAACATAGTTGAAGCAATGAAGTTGATAGATGAAAACTCGGTTGGCCTAGTTTATGTAGTAGATGAAAGCGATAGACTTAAGGGGTGTTTGTCAGATGGAGATATTCGTCGTTGGATAATATCTGGTGGGGATTTAGGGGTCAGAGTAAATTGTGCGATGAATAAGACTCCTAAATATGTTTATCAGGAAAATATCAATGATGGTACTACAAAAATGGTACAGGAGCAAATATATTCTATTGCTGTGGTTGATAAAGAAATGAAGATTCAAGATGTGATATTTCTTGAAACTCATATAAAATTATTAAATAAGATTAATAGAAATGCATTAAAAAAAAATCCTGTAATTATAATGGCTGGCGGGAAGGGAACACGTTTATATCCATATACAAAAATCTTACCTAAACCATTAATCCCAATAGGGGAAATACCAATTATAGAACGGATTATGACCCGTTTTTTTGAATTTGGTGTACAGGATTTTTTCCTGACCGTAAATTATAAAAAAGAAATGATTAAAACATATTTTTCGGATATCCAGCATGAATACAAAATAAATTATATTAATGAGGATAAGCCATTAGGTACGGCTGGCAGCATAGCACTTATTGAAAATGATTTTCGATATCCTGTTATTGTTACTAATTGTGATACTATGATAATGGAAAATTATGAACAAATAATGGAGCATCATATGGAATCTGAAAATGACCTGACAATTGTTTCCTCATTAAAAAATACGGTTATACCTTATGGAGTGCTTAAAGCCAAAGAACATGGACTGATAATTTCTATGGAAGAAAAGCCGCAATTATCATATTTTATAAATACAGGTATGTATATTATCAACCCCGAGTATCTGAAGTGGATACCTAAAGGGGTTGTTTTTCATATGACCGACTTTGCCGAAATGATGATGAATGCGGGCAAGAGAGTAGGTATGTACCCTATTAGCGAGAGATCATTTTTTGATATGGGGGAATTTGAAGAGTTAAAAAGGATGGAAGAATGGGTTGATTTAAAGAGATAAAGAAGGTAGAAGGATGAAGAAAAATGAATAGGATTGCGATTATTCCAATAAGAAGTGGTTCAAAAGGGTTGAAAGATAAAAATATTAGAGAGTTAAATGGAAAACCTTTAGTAGCATATTCTATCGAATGTGCGATACAGAGTGGTGCATTTAAAAAGGTGTTTGTATCTACGGATTCACAACATTATGCAGAAATAGCCAGATCTTATGGGGCGGATTGTTCATTCCTGAGATCTTCAAAAACATCTACAGATAGTGCAAGCACTTGGGATGCTGTTCGAGAAGTTATTGAGCATTTTGAAAGTAAAAGCTCTTTTTTTGATGAGATTTCTATATTGCAGGCTACTTCTCCATTGCGTAATGTGGATGATGTAATAAAGAGTATAGAGCTTTTTTATGCGAAGGATGCAGATGCGGTAGAATCAGTCACAGAGATGGAACATTCTCCTCTTTGGGGGAACATATTGCCGGAAGATGGATGTATGGATAACTTTTTTAATGAGAAATATGGGTATTTGCCACGTCAGGCGCTACCGCAATATTATAGAATAAATGGAGCAATTTATCATATCAAACGTAGTATTCTTGAAAAAGGGGATCGCGAGATGTTTAGAAAGAAGTGCTATGCATACATTATGCCCAGAGAAAGGTCGGTTGACATTGATACAGAGTTTGATTTTATGTTGGCGGAATTGTATATGAAAATGTTAAAAAAATAATATTACAAGAAAATTAACAGGGTGAATGTATGAAGCGTAAAAAAATTTGTTTTGTTACAGCAACAAGAGCAGAGTATGGAGTATTGAAATGGTTGATGCTAGAAGTACAGAAATCGACCTTCTTCCAATTGCAGCTTATAGCCACAGGGGCACATTTATTGTACACTCAGGGGCATACAGTTGACCAGATTATTGAGGATGGATTTAGGATAGACGCTTTTGTTGATGTGCAGCTTAATACATTAACAACGGAAGATATTGCTATATCAATGGGGAAGATGGCTGAAATGTTTGCTCCGGCGTTAAAGAAATTAAAACCAGACTATTTGTTAGTACTGGGGGATAGGTATGAGTTATTACCAATATGCAATACTGCATTTGTTATGCGAATTCCGATTATACATCTGTCAGGAGGAGATATCACCGAAGGTGCAATTGATGATGGGATAAGAAATGCTGTTACAATGTTGGCCGCTTATCATTTTCCAGGGACAGAAGATAGTGCAAAAAATATTATACGCATGAGAAATTCAAGTAAAAATGTCTGGGTGGTTGGTGAGCCGGGGTTGGATTCATTTCGAAAAGAAAAATTATGGACAAGAGAAAAATTAGCAGAGAATCTTGGCTTAAATTGTAACTTAAAGTGGGCATTGTTGACATATCATGCGGAAACAACAGAGGAACTGGAATATAATCTAAACGCTATAAAAAATTGTTTGCGGGCACTTGGCGAATTAGATGGATATCAGATTATTGCGACGTATTCCAATATGGATTTTGGCGGCATATTTATAAATGAATATCTTGAAAAATCAAAAGAGTATTTGAAAGATAAAGTAATAGTGATTCCCTCATTAGGAAATATACGATATTTGAGTGTGATGAAGCAGGTTGAATTTGTTATGGGTAATTCAAGCAGCGGAATTATTGAAGCGCCAGCTTTAAAGATACCGGTGATAAATATTGGGAAACGTCAAAAAGGCCGGCATTTGTGCAGTAATATCATACAGGTGGGTACAGAATATGAAATGATAAAAAGAGCAATAGAAGAAGTAGGGGAAAAACTGCTTGATGATAGTGAGATAAATTATTGGGGAGAAGGAAATACTTCTGAAAAAATAGTGAATATATTAGAAAGAGTGATAGGAAACGAGTAATTTCAGCTGTACTGTTGTGTTATAAAATATGGGTGATTAAAACGTGAATATATTAATTAGTAATAAATGGGATGGTTTTCTGGAGAAATTTCCGGTTGAAAAAAAGGATATATATTATTTGGAATCCTATACCAAGCTTTATGAAAGTATTGAAAAGACTGCACAATGTATTATATGTGTTGAAAATAATAATGTACTGCTTATGCCTTTTCTTAAAAGAAAAGTTAATGAATTTTTTGATTTTGAGACGGCATATGGGTATGGGGGACCCATTGCTAATACTGAAGATCAGGAGTGGATAGAAAAAGCATTACAGGGAATGTGGGAGTATTTAAAAATCGAAAGATTTTTATGCGGATTTATTAGGTTTCATCCGTTACTCCAAAATAGTTTATATTGTGGAAATATAATAAAAACAATTCCAAACAGGCACACAGTAGCAGTGAGTCTTTACCAAAGTGAGGATGAAATATGGAAGTCACAGATAACATCAAAAAACCGTAATATGATAAGAAAAGCAGAAAAACTTGGTTTAGAGTATACTGCGGAAGACGATTTTGCATCTATTAAAGATTTTATTATATTATACAATAAAACAATGGAGCGATTGTCAGCAGAGCGTTTTTATTATTTTGAGGATTCATATTACAATGAGTATATCTCTCAAATGAATGGAAGAGGATTTCTTGGAACAGTGAGACTAGAAGGAAAGGTTATCAGTGCAGCATTATTTATGTATTCAGAACAATATGGCCATTACCATTTAGCTGGCAGTGATAAGACATATGCAAGTTATGGGGTTAATAATTTTCTACTGTGGAATACGATTAAAGAGTTAAAAAAGCGGAAGATTAAAGAGTTCCATTTAGGCGGAGGTGCGGGAGAGGCTGAGGATGACTCACTTTTAAAATTTAAGAAATCATTCAGCAAGGACGAAAAAGACTTTTATATTGGAAAATGTATATTTAATCAGGAGGCTTATGTGGATATATGTCAAAAGTGGGAGAAGAAGCACCCCGAATTAGTTCCGATTTATGGAAACAGGTTATTAAAGTATCGCTATGAGGAGAGTGCGTTATGAATCCATCAATAGAAGAGAAAGGAAAATGTTTGATAATAGCTGAAGCAGGTGTCAATCATAATGGCAGATTAGATTTGGCAATGCAACTCTGTGATGCGGCAAAAAATGCGGGGGCAGATGTTGTTAAGTTTCAAACATGGAAAACAGAAAAGATCATTACGCAAAGTGTTAGTCAGGCAGAATATCAAATAAAAAATACTGGAAGCCAGGAATCACAGTACAATATGTTGAAGCATTTGGAGCTTACATATGAAGAATTCCGAAAGATAAAACAATACTGCGATAAAATAGGGATAATGTTTGCTTCGACTGCTGATGAAGAAGATAGTTTGGATTTTTTGATTGGGCTAGGGATTCCGTTTATAAAAATAGGCTCAAGTGATATCGGAAATCTTCCTTTTTTAAGATATATAGGGAGGAAAAAAATGCCGATAATTTTAAGCACTGGCATGAGCACACTGGCTGAGGTGGATATTTCTGTTAATGCATTAAAGGAAGAAGGAACGGAAGATATTACACTACTGCACTGTACTACGGATTATCCATGTCTTTATCAGGATGTGAATCTGAAAGCCATGCTTACATTAAAGGAATCTTTTCATCTTCCAGTGGGTTATTCTGATCATACAACTGGTATAGAGATAGCAAATGCAGCAGTATCTTTGGGAGCGAAAGTAATTGAAAAACATTTTACTCTTAACAGACACATGGGCGGCCCAGATCATGCGGCAAGTATGGAACCAAGGGAATTTAAAGAAATGGTAAAGACAATTAGAAATATTGAATTGGCGTTAGGTGATGGTTTGAAAAGGCCGACTCAAAAAGAAAGAAATATAAGGGATGTAGTAAAAAAGAGGATTGTGGCTTCAAAGGATATAGTTCGTGGAGAAACTTTATCAAGTGAGAATATTTGCGTAAAACGGAATGACACGGGTGAGGAAGCCGTTATGTGGGATCATATTGTTGGGATAAAGGCAGAAAGGGATTATAAAAGAGATAAAGGGCTAATATTTACATTATAGTAGAAAGGAGTCAATCATTTTGTTTAGATTAGAAAGATTCATTAACCAATATGTAACAAAGAGAGAAAAATCGATGTTCGCATCTGATATAGAAGCTAATATGACAGAGCTGAAAGAAAAGCTCACAAATAAATCAGTCCTTGTCATTGGAGGTGCAGGAAGTATTGGATCTTCTTTTGTACGTGCAATACTTCCGTTTTATCCGTCTGAACTTGTGGTAGTTGACACAAATGAGAATGCACTGACAGAATTGACACGCAGCCTTCGATCTTCTGGTATGTATGTTCCGAATACTTATTTGACATATCCTATGGATTATAACTCTGTGACTTTTCGGCGAATGTTTATGAACCATAAAAGATCAAATGGAAATATGGGATTCGATATTGTTGCAAATTTTTCAGCGCATAAACATGTAAGATCTGAGAAGGATATTTATAGTATTGAAGCGTTATTGCGGAACAATGTTATAAATGCTAAGGGATTGCTTGATTTGCTTGAGCAGGCTCCGCCAGAAGAATATTTTTGTGTATCAACTGATAAAGCAGCTAACCCTGTAAACATTATGGGAGCAAGTAAACGAATAATGGAAGATTTGATCTTCTCTTACAGCTCTGAGTTTCCTGTAAAAACTGCGCGTTTTGCAAATGTAGCTTTTTCAAATGGCAGTCTGCCAGCTGGTTTTTTAGAGCGTATGAGTCAATTACAGCCTATATCGGCACCTTTGGATGTAAAGCGTTATTTTGTGTCACCAGAAGAGTCAGGGCAGATCTGTATGCTTTCGGCTATGCTTGGAAATAACCGAGAAATATTTTTCCCTAAATTGGAAGAAACCTCTATGATGGCCTTTGATGAAATAGCAAAAAAACTGCTCTGTGAATATGGATATGAAGTGCTCGAATGTGATTCTGATGCAAAAGCGGTAGAAAAAGCAAAAACCCTATGGGATGGAAGTAAGAGTTATCCTGTGCATTTCAGCATCTCTGATACGTCAGGAGAGAAAGCTTTTGAAGAATTTTATACAAAAAACGAAATGGTAGATATGAACCGATTTAAGTCTCTCGGTGTGATTACGAATAAAGGAGTTATTGATAGAAAGCAGGTTACATCCCTTATTAAAACTCTTGATGCTGCATTCGATAAATTGGATGTTAGTAAAGCTGATATCGTGATTATTATATCGGACTATTTGCCTGATTTTGAGCATATAGAAACTGGCAGAAGTCTTGATTCTAAGATGTGAGAGGAGTATAAAATGATATCCCTAGCAATACCAAATCTTACAGGGAATGAAAAAAAATACCTTGATATTTGTATAGATACAGGGTTTGTTTCGTCTGTTGGCAGGTACGTGACGCAGTTTGAATCCATGGTAGCTGATGCAACAGGAAGTAAATACGCCATAGCAACATCTGCCGGTACGACAGGACTACATGTTGCTTTGACAGCTGTAGGCGTAAGAAGGGATGATCTTGTAATTCTTCCTACATTTACCTTTATCGCTTCAGCAAATGCAATTAGACATTGTGGAGCAGATCCGTGGTTAATGGATATAAATGAAACCGATTGGTGCTTAGATCCTCAAAAAGTTAAAGAGGCATTGGATACACAGTGTGAAATTCAAAATGGTATAGTAATCCATAAGAAGACTAGACGCAGGGTGGCGGCTATTATGCCTGTGTATACATTAGGCAATATCCCGGATATGGAGGAATTTCGATCTATCGCTGATAAATATCATTTGCCTTTAGTAGTCGATGCAGCATGCGCAATAGGGGCAAAATACAAAGGTGTTGATTTGGGGATGTTAGGGGATTTGTCTATATTATCATTTAATGGTAATAAGACAATCACTTGTGGCGGAGGTGGTGCAGTATTAAGCAATAATGAAGAAATGGCAAGTCTGGTTCGTCATCTTACTACGACTGCGCGTGTATGGCCGGAATATGATTTTGATATGGTAGGATTCAATTATCGTATGACGAATATTCAGGCGGCTGTTGGTTGTGCTCAAATGGAGAGAGTCGATGAGTTTGTGAGCAGAAAAAGAAAGATTAGAGATTATTATTATAAAAGTTTTTCGCAGTTGACAGAGCAAAAGATCACTTTATTTCCAACATCTGATGGTTCATCCTGTTGGTTTAGCGGCATTGTGCTGCAGGAAGGACAGGGAATGGATGAGGTTAAGAGCCTTTGTAATAAAATGAAAGAGAAGGATATTGAGGCTAGACCTTTCTGGAAGCCTGTCCATTTACAAGAGCCATATAGAGGCTGTCCAATAGAAGATACAAATGTAACAGATGCATTGTGGGATAGAATTATTACTTTGCCGTGCAGTACGAACATTACAGATAATGAGTTGGAGACAGTGTCTAATACTGTTAAATATTTTTTAAAAGAAAACTTTTTTTAACAGGAAAGGTATAGATGTAGGATATGAATAAACTAAAATTGATGACAGTGATGGGGACAAGACCGGAGATCATCCGATTGTCAGAGGTTATTAAGAAGTGTGATAAATATTTTAACCATATTGTAGTACATACTGGGCAAAACTACGATTATAGTTTGAATCAGATTTTCTTTGAAGAACTGGGGTTAAGAAAACCAGATTATTATCTGGACGCAGTAGGAAATGATTTGGGAGAAACCATTGGAAATATCATAGCCAAGAGTTATAAATTGATGACGGAATTGAAGCCAGATGCTTTTTTGGTGCTTGGTGATACGAATTCTGCTCTTGCGACAATTTCAGCTAAGAGATTAAAAATTCCTATTTTCCATATGGAGGCGGGAAATCGTTGTTTTGATGAAAATCTTCCAGAGGAGATAAACCGTCGTATTGTAGATCATATAGCAGATGTAAACTTGTGTTATAGCGAACATGCAAGAAGATATCTGAATGCTGAAGGTGTAACAAAAGAGAGGACTTATGTGACTGGTTCCCCAATGGCAGAAGTACTATCTGCTAATATAGATAAAATTCAGGCAAGTACAATATTGAAAACACTAGGGTTGGAGAGAAAAAAATATATTTTGTTATCAGCGCATAGGGAAGAAAATATTGATGATGAGAAGAATTTTTTTTCGCTGATGGAAGCGGTTAATACTATGGCAGAAATATATCAAATTCCAGTTGTTTACAGCACACATCCACGTAGTAAAAAGAAAATAGAGGAACGAAGATTTCAATTTCATCCATTAGTCAGAAGTTTACAACCTTTTGGCTTTTTTGATTATAATTACTTACAACTCAATGCATTTTGTGTTGTGTCGGATAGTGGAACGTTACCAGAGGAGGCCTCCTATTTTTGTAACAAGGGAATTTCCTTTCCAGCAGTTTGTATTCGAACTTCTACCGAAAGGCCAGAGGCTATTGATAAAGGAAATTTTATCCTTGGTAATATTACTTCGGAGAATGTATTGCAGGCAGTAGATATGGCTGTCCGGATAAATGAGGCTGGAGATTATGGAGAGACAGTGCTGGATTATAAGGATGAAAATATTAGTAACAAAGTGGTTAAAATCATACAAAGTTATACAAGTGTTGTTAATAAAATGGTATGGAGAAAGAGCTAGGAAGAGATTGGAAATGTTGTAGAGATTTTGGAGCAAAGTTTATCGGATGCAAAACACAGAAGGTAAACGATGAACAATATTGTTTTTGCCATCTTGTGAATTCCCAGGGACAATGCTATACTTAAATGAAATATAGCAGAAGGAGAGGGCTATGGGAATTTATCTGAATCCGGGAAATGATGGATTTAAAAGGGCTGTGCGGTCTGAGATTTATGTGGATAAAAGTGCACTGATTACTTACACAAACAACGTGCTGGATACGGAGAAGGAATTTGTCTGCGTTAGCAGGCCGCGAAGATTCGGAAAGTCGATGGCGGCCAACATGCTGTGTGCATACTATAGCAGGGGCTGCAATTCTAAAGAGCTGTTTCAGGATTTGGAAATATCGCAGGATGACCTTTTTGAAACACATTTAAATCAATATGATGTAATATTATTAAACATTCCTCAGCTCTTGCGACGAGTGGAAAATCCAAAGGAGCTTTCTGCTTGTATAGAAGAGAGAGTGATCGCGGAAATAAGGGTAGTATATCCTGCGTTTGTAGACAGTTCTGAGAAAAGTCTTCCGGATGCATTAGCCTCTGTTTATAAAGGGGCGTCGGCAGCCGGAAATGGATTTGTATTTATTATTGATGAGTGGGATTGTCTGTTCCGTGAAGAAAAGGAAAATAAAGAGGCGCAAAAAAATTATCTTGATTTTCTGAGAGACCTATTTAAAGACAGAACATATGTGAAATTAGCATATATGACAGGGATTCTCCCTATTAAAAAGTATGGGACTCATTCGGCACTGAATATTTTTGATGAGTTTTCTATGACGAATCCAAAGCGTCTGGCGCAGTATGTTGGATTTACGGAAGAAGAAGTGAAAGCGCTGTGCCAGGAATATGGAATGGATTTTGAGGAAGCAAAACGTTGGTATGATGGGTATTGTTTTAAACGGATAAACCATATTTATAATCCAAAATCAATTGTTGATGCCATGCTGGAAGAAGCTTTTCAAAGCTACTGGACTAGTACGGAAACTTATGAAGCATTGAGAGCCTATATTGATATGAACTTTGATGGTTTGAAGGATGCGATCGTTGCTATGCTGGGAGGAATTCCCTGCAGAATTGATACAGGTGTATTTCAGAATGATATGATGAGTTTTCAGGGAAGAGATGATGTTCTGACACTGTTGATTCATCTGGGATATCTTGCTTATGATGAGACAAAGCAGGAAGTGCTGATTCCTAATGAAGAGGTTCGGAGCGAATTTTTGAGGGCAGTCAGGCAAAGCAATTGGCGAGAAGTGACAGACGCGGTAGAACGTTCCGAAGAGTTACTGGAAGCAACTTTGAACTGTGACGTTAAGGCAGTGGCAAAAGGGATCGATTTGGTCCACATGGAACACACATCCATTTTGTCGTATCATAATGAAAATTCTTTGAGTTGCGTTATTACACTGGCATATTATAGTGCGAAAAAAGATTATACATTGATTCGTGAGTTCCCAACAGGAAAAGGATTTGCAGATATTGTATTTTTACCCCATAGAAATTCTAACAAGCCAGCATTGATAGTAGAATTAAAATGGAATCAGTCTGCCGAGGGAGCAATTGGACAAATTAAGAAACAGCAGTATGTTCAAGCTTTAAAAGAATATAAGGGAAATCTGTTGCTTGTTGCGGTGAATTATGATAAGAAATCGAAGAGGCATACATGTGTAATTGAGGAAGTGAATTGTGATTAAACAATTAGATTATAAAAGCTCATATTTCGTATATAATCAAAAAACAAGAAGCACAAATCAATACAGCTTGAAATGATGGACATACAATGGCTAAAAAACACAAAACGGCGAGTAAAAGAATTTTCCTATGTTAAAATGCCATAACATGATTCAAAATCACATTATCCTAGACATGAGCGCCCGGAGAATGGATCAGCTTACAACAGAGGCAGTTGAGCTATTTGTGAAAAAAAGCTTGAAGTAGGAGAAAAAACAGGTATTCAGCTAAGTTTGTGTATGGGATTGCGTTTGGGCAGAGTATGTGCGTTAAAGCGGTAACATATATTATATAAGGAAGGAATTTTGTGCATACGCAATACGATGCAGAGAATTCTTATCTATGAAACAAAAGGGAAAATATGGATAGGATTCTTTCTTACTTATCAATACAAATATCCTAAAAAGTTCATTTTTATCCATATATACATTTTAGAATTTTATAGAGTAAAATGCAACTATTATTAAAGTAAAGTGAGAGGAGTAAGAAAAGCCAGAAAGCATAAAAATTTTCGTAGAGTATTCAACTCGATGACGTATAATAAGTTTCGCAAATTAATTTCATAAAAAATAGACATGGTCTATAGCCGTTTGGTAGAATTAAGTCACCACAACTAAATTTGCCAAAGGAGGTATAGAACCATGTCTGATAACATTATACAACTAAACGAGGACTTAATAAAGCACGATCTGATATCGATTCTTGCATAATGCTTAATGGCATTATTTGAACTATGTCCCAGAACTTTTCTTACCGTTTCGTATGGTATTGTATCATTCACCATGGAACTCGCCAAGGATGCTCTAAGAACATGGGGACCTCGTTTGCGTCGCCCAGAATTTACACCCGAAGCTAATATATATTTTCTAAGTGCATTGCGAAGTGTTCCTGTCGTCACTGCATGGTATGGTGCACACACATTTAAAAATAACTCTTCAATGTCCGTATCTGGGCGAACCGTCAGATAGTTATTAATTGCCAATCGTACATCTTCAACAAGTGGAAGATGAAGCACATTTCCTGTTTTTTCTTGAATAATGTTGATTTCATTTCTGTTATTTTCAACATCCTTTATTTTAAGCTTGACAATATCTCCTGAACGCATTCCCATTCTTGACGCAAGAAAAATCATGGCATAATCATGTTTTCCCAAGACAGTGCTGGTATCAATAGAAGCTTCTATAAGGCTGATTTCATCAACAGAATATACACTAGGCAGGTAAGCGTCAAATCATACGCTCCCAATTAAATAATGCCGCTAAATTTTAGCGGCAAGGTTTCCTGCATTCC
>QZDX01000021.1 GCA_009917555.1 bacterium 1XD21-13
ACTAGATGTTGTGGTGGCTCTCAAGCATTAGAATACCAAAATCAAATGGCTCTCAAGCGATAAAACGGTGGCTCCGAAGCGTTAGAATATTCACCCAGGGAGATTTCATTTCAATCACAGGGCCATCAGGGAGCGGAAAAAGCACCCTGCTCCATCTTCTGTCCGGCCTGGACCGACCCACATCAGGAGATCTGGCCTATGATGGCAGGGAGATTTATGGCCTTTTGGACAGGGAGCTGTCCGCATTCCGCCGTCGCTGTATCGGCTTTATCTTTCAGCAGTTTCATCTGCTTCCGGTGCTGACAGCGCGCGAAAATATCCTTATGCCCCTGCTCCTTGACAAAAAGCGGCCGGACGAGGCTTATCTGGAACAGCTTACAAGGCTTCTCGGCGTTGAGGATCGGTTGAGCCATCTGCCTCATGAGCTGTCAGGAGGACAGCAGCAGAGGGTGGCCATTGCCCGTGCCCTGATTGCAAAACCGGAGGTGATTTTCGCAGATGAGCCTACCGGAGGGGTAAAGTTAGTAGTACAACAATCACAAAAAAATAATGTGGATGTTTTTCTCATGGTCAACACGGATTTCCTTGACGATTGACCGCCACAATTCACGCTTTTCCGGAATGGAAAAGGAATCATATAGACTTTCAAAATCCATTTTCAAGAAATCCCGTAAATACGACAAATCCTTAACGGGGCGGGAATCCTCTGCATTGATTTTCTCAAGCTGCAAAAGCAACTTTTCCCTATCAAGTTTAAATTCGTTCATCGTTATGAGGTCGTTGAGAAACAGGTCTTTCAATTTCTGTAATTTGTTTTCGACACTCCGGCGTTTTGCGTCCGTCCGGATGGCGGGCAGGTTCGCAACCTCATATTCTGCAATATACTTTTCCAGTTCCGGACGGATGCGGTCAAGCATCATCGCCTCAAGAGTGGATTCCATGACGATTTTTCGGTTCGGGCAGCGGTGCAGGTTTACTCCCTGTCTGCATCGGTAGCAGCTATATTTGTATATTGTCCGTGTACCGTCTGCACGGGTTCGACCGCTACACCGATGTTGACATCCGCTCATGACATGGTCGCAGTCATCACAGACCACAAGCCCGCCGAAAATATAATCATGCTTTTTCCCGTCCTTGATGTTGATTTTGAGAAGTCGCTGCACGTCCTCAAAGAGTTCACGGTCGATGATTGCCGGACAGTATTCTTTATTATCCCGAAACACACCGATGTATTTTGTGTTTGTGAGCATATTCTTGAGACTGGCAGCAGACCGCACAAGTCCGAACTCTGATTCCATATGCCGGAGCGTCTCACTCAAATTCCCGTTCCTGCGGTAGAATTGAAAGATTGCAACGGCGGTCGGGGCATCGTCATCCGGTGTGAGGTGTTTGTCCTTGATGGAATATCCGAGGGGAGTTGAGCCGGAAAGCACCTCACCGTTGTCAACCTTGTCATCGAACACGCCGAGTATTCGGTCGGAATCGTTTTGAGCCTCAAGTTCTGCCCATATCATTGAGTTGTTCACGAACGCCCGTCCGTGGGGTGTGGATGTGTCAAAATAAGGCTGCTCAATCGCAGTCCATGAAACGCCGTGTTTGTCGAGGATGTCTTGCGTATTCAGATAATGCCGGAGATTTCTGAACCAACGGTCAAGGCGGGTGAAGATGACAAGGTCAATCTTTCCTGCCCGCACATCGTCGAGGAGGCGTTGAAAATCGTCTCTCTTGAGTTTTTGTCCGGAGATTCCGTCGTCTATGTAGGTATCAACAAGAATCATGTTCTCATGTGTGTCTATGTATTTCTGGCCGGTCGATAGTTGGTCACGCATGGAATCGCCCTCCTTGACCTGCCTGTCCGTGGAAACACGGATATAGATTGCGACACGGAGTAGGATTTTCTCAACAGTGGCGACGGTTTTTCGTCTCATTTTATCAACTCCCATCATAAAAAGGTAAAAAAATAAAACCTATGCAAAAGCACGGTTTTATGGTAAAATGAGACTTGCAGAGTTTTCATTTTATCGCCGTGCTTTTGCGGTGGTAAGTGAATCACTGGGCGGTCGTTGTTGGCGCAACGGTCGCCCTTTTTAGATATATAGTTATAAAAATTACATTGCATCCGTATTCAGATGTTTGTTCAGCTTTTTGTCGAAAGTGAAAACTGTTTCGCCGTTTAGTGAGTGGTAGGCGACCAGTAGGCAGTCAACAAAGTCAAGTGATGTACTGGAAAACAGGTCTATCGCATGAACGACACAGTCCGAATTTTCTATCCGGATAATGTCAGACAGCCCACGGATGATAGATTTGATTTTGTCTTTCGGGGTAGAATATACACTTTTCAGTACATAGACAACCTCTGCAATGACCTCCGGTTTTGTGTATGCGCCGGAGGCGATAACCTCCGCAGCACGTTGAGCCATTTCGACATTATCATTCAATACAAATCTTAAAATCACATTAGTGTCTATCAGTTGCATATTTTTCCGCAATAGCACGTTCAAAAGCCCCCTCCTCCTGTTCTGTCAATGCCGGATTTGCATATTCGTGAGCGATTCCGAGCATGGACTGTATAGTCTCTCTTTTTGCAGATGCGGGTTCGGATGGCGGTTCATAGGTGTCTGAATCTATGAACCGCACGAACGCATAGACGGTCTCAATTTTGTCATTCGGCATAGTTTCCAACAATCCGATTGTTTTTTCCAAAGTTGACATAGACGTTCCTCCTTTTAGATTTTATTATACTGAATCTTAATAATTATATGCTTTAGGGCAAAGCATCTATTTTTCTTTTACGTCATAAGAGGCTGCTTTATACATGGTCACAGTGCCGTCAGTGTTATCGCCATCATACTGAACGACTTCAACTTTATGCGTTCCAGTGGAAAGGGAATCTCCGGACAGATCAAGAGAGCCTTGAGAATCTCCGAGTTGTTCTTTCGTGGAGAGCATACCGTCAATATATATGTGAGACAAAGAACCTCCGTTTATTCCCGATGTTTCATAGCCTATCTGCATGAGAGTGGTGTCAGCGTCCGCATATACAACAATGACATTTCCGTTTTCAGTTGTTCCGCTTGAGTTCACAAGCAAGAATGTTCCCTCTCCGGTATCAGAATAAGCATCGCCGACAAAATCCTTTTGTGATTCATCGTCATCGGCAGCAGGAGCATCCGCATCCGTGGAATCATTCTGATTTGTGATGGTGTCGCCCTGGGATTCGTTGCCGGAATCATTGCCACCGCAAGCGGTAAGACATCCGAGGGAGAGAGCGCAGACTATAAAAGTACAAACTATTTTCTTTTTCATGTAATTAAATCCTCCGTTCCTATGTGCGAATCTTGTCACCTTGTAAACTTCCTTTTGAAAGGAGGTGAGCAGGGTGAAGATTCTATTGTGGGAAAAAAGAACCGAAAAACGGTTCACCTTGATGGAGTTGGCGAAGAAATCCGGAATCGGAAAATCGACGCTCAACAACATCGAAAACGGCAAGGTGTCGCCGACATTGTTTCAGCTTGAAATGATAGCCATTGCAATGGGCGTTAAAATCACCGACCTGTTTGAATCCGAATACAAATAATTGTAGCACACGCCGGACAGGATGTCGGCAGCAGGTGAGAATATTTCCATAATCATGGAAATGTGCCTCACGATTTCCACAATCATGGAAATTTGTGTTACAATGCGTTTCGGAAGGGAGGTGGTGTTCCCTTGAGTTATAAAGAGGCTATCATTGAGTTAGTCGGAAAGATACATAGTGAAAAAATCCTCAAGAGGATATACAAGTTCATCTTGTATCTGTACACCATGAGCGAGACTGGCAGTTGAAAGACTGTCAGTCTTTTTCGTTTTTAGCTTGCAAATACAAATCAATGAGACGGTCAAAAGCCTCAATGTCCTCTGTACTGGCATTGACGAGGGCTTTTATTGCGTTTTTCCGGATGTCGCTCTCACCCGCCATAATGCGGTCAATCTTTTCGATGAAATCATCGTCAGAATCGACGAACATTTCTCCCTCACCAGTGGTCAAAAATATGTAGTCAACACCATATTCCCGGCAAATTGATTTTGTCATTTGTTCAGTGAGACCACGTTCGCCCTTTTCTATTTTAGAAATTGCCGTTTTTCCAACACCGACCTTTTCGCCGAATCTTTCAAGAGTGAGACCGAGGGCTTTTCTGATTTCTTTGACCCGTTCGCCTTGCGTCATGTCTTTTTCACCTCCCTTATATTTTCAAGCATACCACGGAAAAAAAAGAAAATCAATAAAAAGTTGGCAAAGGGCACAAAAAGTATTGACAAAGTAGGCAAAGGGGATTAGAATGTAGGCATAGACAACAAACAGGAGGAAAAATCAATGAAAGAATATACATTTGAGGAGTTAGGATATTTCGCTGAAAGAGAGTGTGAGGCAATCAAAGAACAGTTACAAGGTTACAGTTACATGAATTTTGATATTGCATGGAGTAATTGCGCCGGAAACTGCACGCTGATTGTAAGAACAGACTATGAAGATTCGGAAAAAGAAATCAAAAATTTCTTCTTACATTGCGCTATCAGTGCCATTTTTCAGTTAAAGAGACAGTAATAACACAAGAGGGAGGCGAAAGCCTCCCACATATAAAAACAGGAGGGAATCACAATGACGACGAAAGAGCAGGAAAGACAGGCAATTCAAAAGGTTAGAAAGATAGTTGAGGGCATGGGTGAAAATAGTTATCTTGCCACGGCAATGGAGGGAGTTCTTGAGACCGCTGAACAGAACATTGAGGATGATGCAGCGTATTCATTGAAAGGCAGAGCGGAGGTTGCTGAAAAACAGGCATCCGCACTCAAGAGAGAGAACGAGGAACTCCGGAAAGCATTGAAAGAGCAGCAGGAACGGGCTGAAAGGTTGGAATCAAGATGTAATGAGGCATATTCGGAATTACAGAGATACACATTGCCAGACTGGATGCAGCGAGAACTTGACAAGATGGTTCAGACCGGACTTGAAAGAGTGAATCGTGAAATCAAAGAGGCAGCGGACGGGATGGCAGATGCAATCGGTGAACAGGGGAATTTTGCTACACAGGCAGCAGACCACGCTAAACAGTATAAAGAGAAACGGTCAGAACAAAGCATATTGAAACGGATGCAGAGTTTCCTCATGAATTACAAGAGGAAAGAGCAGAAATAAGACAGCAGGGAGGCGAAAGCCTCCCGCAGAATGGGAGGTGTTCGGATGCAGAGTAGAGCGTGTTACGGGTATTACGGCGAGGGGCATGGATGCACGGGAGAGAATCAACCAGTGACACATAAAAGAGGATGGAGGTTCATGGATTTCCATTTTGAGGTAAAAGGGAAAGGATTCAGCAATGTGGAAATTAAGGCTTGCGACTTTGCACATGCGATGAAACAACTCAAGAAATGGGCGAAACGTGACGGGTTTGAAATTGTAGGAAATTCAAAGGGGTATGAAAACCAAGTGAATTATTAAATATATGAGCCGAAACGGGGCAGCAGTCGCCCCGTCATGCAAGGATGGCAACCTTGTGTCTGACGATGGCAAGCCGAGAGACAAAGTCAGTGATACAGTGGGAAACATGGCAGCGGGTGAACCTGCTAGAAAGTTCATAGTCGGTCAACAGGTTTTTCTTGATTTTTTAAGGTGAAAAATCAAAACACGGTAGACATCGCCGGAATAGAGGTGAGCAGGTTGAAAAGACCGAGAGAGCCACCAAAGCGGGAGGAGAGATTGATTTGAAAAGATGGTTAGTGACTGTACATACAAGCGAGGAGATTGAGGTTGAGGCAGACACAATCGAGGAGGCGAAAGAACAGGCAGCAGAGGAATCCAGTTTTATGGCGGTTGACTATTGTGAGGCAGATGAAATCGGAGAGGAGGAACAATCATGACAGCAAAGGCAAAGAAAAGGGAAATGGTTGAGGGCATTGCAGAAAAGTTCCTGTTATTGCCGGAATCTGACAAGTCTTTCATTGCAGGGTATTTGACAGGGAAAGAGGAGGAACGTGCAAGGTGGCAGCAGGAGCAGGAACGGAAACAGGCAGCAGTCGCAACGGCATGACGGCAGCGGGCGACGGATGCGCCCTGTCAGAGACGGCAGGGCGTGAGATGGGAGGAGCAGCGTGAAAGAAGATGCTAAAAAGCCGATAAGCCGTGAAAATTGGCGACATCAACCGTGGGAGTTGAAACAGATGCAAGCCCTCTCTTTAGATTCAAAAAAGAGGATGTCCGAACGGAGAATTGATGGGTGGTTTGAGGAGTTCGGCGATGATGTGTATTTGAGTTATTCGGGAGGGAAAGACAGCACGGTTTGTCTTGAGTTAGTGGCTCAATATTGTGCGTCATGTGGTCATAATCTGCACGTTGCTTTTTGCGACACGGGGCTTGAATATCCGGAAATTAGGGAGTTTGCAGAGTATAACACAAATAGGGTTGCGGAACGGTATGGAATCGACATCAGTTTTGACAGGCTGCGACCGGATATGAATTTCCGGCAGGTGATAATTGAATACGGTTATCCAGTCATCAGCAAAGAAGTGTCCGGAATCATATACGGGGCAAGACATAGCAAGGACAAGAAACAGACATACATAAACAAACTAAAAGGTCAGAATCCGGACGGCTCATTTTCAAAATACAAGCAGAGGTATAAAAAGTACGAGATTTTACTGCAAGCACCTTTTGAAATATCAAATCGGTGTTGCAGGAAAATGAAAGAGTTACCTGCTGCGAGATACGAGGCAGAGACAGGGAGAAAAGCGATTGTCGGAACGATGGCAGAGGAATCCAAACAGAGACTTGATGCGTGGTGTAAAACCGGATGCAATGCGTTTGATTCAGACCGCCCGATGTCGAAACCTATTTCCTTTTGGACGGAGCAGGATGTTTTGAACATGATTCTCAATGAGGGATTGGAGATTGCGTCAGTATACGGTGACATCATACCGGACTATGAAAAGATAGGAACGACAGACGGTCAGAACAACAGGATGCTCAAGGACAGGATGTATATTTTGCGGTTATGGATGTCACAGGGATAAGGGAATCACACGATTCCAGAGGCTAAAAGAGACGCATCCGAAATTGTACAGATATTGCATTGATGGAGGAGAGTGGAACGAAAAAGGAATGTGGCAACCGAGCAATTCGGGGTTGGGGATGGGTTTTGTCTTTGACTGGCTCAATGAGCAGTTCGGGGAGGAGTTCATCAGATATAAATAAACGGGAAAACGTGGAGGTGACGGCGTATGAGCGCAGAGAATATCAAGAAATTTTATGAGACCATTGCACGGATAATCTCTGAACGGGAGCAGGTCAAAGTGACGGTGCAGGTCAGAGAGAAAGAGGTAGCAGCTTGAAAGAGAGAAAAAGAAACGGGCGACCGTTGGCAGCAGTCGTCCGTTTCAATCGTGTTTTTGTGTCAGTTGTTCTAACAAATATATTATAGCAAATCTGACACCAAAGCACAAGCAGAAAATCATGAAAAAAGCCTCATTTTTCAAGGGATTTCAAGGTTTTCAGCGTCCTTGTAATAGATAGTAACAAGTCTGCGAAAACCTATAAACAGGGATATGAGGCAGGTGTGACAGGAGTGTGTCAGATGGAGCGGAAAGGAAAGAGGAAAAAGCAGGGGAGGGTGTTCATCCCCTATGACTATGAGGCAGCATACAACAAAGCACTGACAGATTTGAATGAGTGGTTTGTGGAGCAGATGTTCTCCCACGGGAAAAAAGTGGTGTATGCCCTCAAGGAGATAACAGCAGGAGAACAGTTTGAAATTGAGATATACCCGCAGTTCCGGAAAATGGATGATGTACCCAAAGAGGGGCAGAGGGTTGTCAAGGATAACAGCAAGGCGCAAAAGAATCTGAATGATAAAAATGCAAGAAAGTATGTGGAACGGCTAATCAATCAGAATTTCGGCGACCGTGATATTTGGTTGACGCTGACCTATGATGACGACCACCTCCCTCCGGATGGAGACATCGACGCAGCAATCAAGAACATGCAGAACTACATCCGGAGAGTGAACTATCAGAGAAAAAAGAGGGGATTGCCGAACGCAAAGTATGTCTATGTGACAGAGTACAACGAGGAGGCAGAAATCCGGTGGCATCATCACATTGTCATGGACGGTGCGCTTGACATGGATGTGGTTGAAAAATGTTGGAATCAGTCAAGCCGGAATGAGGTGAGGAGGCTGCAAAAGGATGAAAACGGTCTCACCGGAATGTCAAGGTACATGGTCAAGGAAAAGAAACGCATCAAGTCGGAAAAACGGTGGAATAGTTCTCAAGGGCTGCAAGACCCGAACATCAAAGTCGTTCATTCAAAGCAGCAGGAGAGGGGAAAGGGCAGCTATAAACCGATAGGGAAATACGTTGACGGCATGGTCAAGAATCAAGATACCATTCGGGAAGTGCTTGCGGGTTGGTATCCGGAATTTGATTTCACGGATGCGGGCGTTTATTACAACGATTTCAATTATATGTTCTACATAAACGCAAGATTGAGGAGGAAAAAGGACAATGAAAAGGCGACGGAGGAAAAGGCGAGAGCGCATCCGGATGTTTCTGCTTTTGATAGTGGTGGCAACGACCGTCCTCATGCTCACGGCAGCAGCGGGGAGAAGTGATGACGGGGAGTGTATGGAGGGGAGGTCAGAGGTTGGGAAGTTTGAACAGATTCCCTCATGTACGCAGACCGTCCACACGATGACAGGGGCAGCAGAACCGGAGCAGGAAAAGGAATTTGAGGAGTGGGTGAAACCTCACATTGAGGGAATGGTTCCCGTATATGGCAGGGAGGGCATTGACTACATATCACTGGATGATTTTGAACTCATGGGAAAGACCGTGTTTGCAGAGGCAAAGACGGAGGAGTTTGAGGGGCAGGTCGCCGTTGCGGAGGTTATTCTGAATCGGGTCGAATCAGAGAATTTTCCGGACACGGTGGAGGAGGTCATCAAGCAGGACGGGGCATTTTCGTCATGGGGCAATGATTCGGTTGAGGCTGCACCGATTGATGATGAATGTCTTGAGGCGGTGCAGGATGCAGTCAACGAGAGGATTTTTCCGGATTCGGTGGTTTATTTCCGTGAGGGGCGTTTTCATTCGTTTGGAACGCCGTACACGGTCATCGGGCATCATTATTTCAGCAGCGAGGAGGGAGAGGACAGGCGAGGACAATCGGGCAGCTTTTCCGGAGGTTTTTGTGGATGTTCAAGGTCAAGGATTGCCGTCATGTCTGCCTGTTCTGCGAATATTATCATGTTTGCACCGCAGACGGGGCAACGGAGAGGAGCGAAAAAGAAATGAATATGAAATATGCAATGAGGAGCGAGGACACGGAGCAGATTGCAGTCATCCAGTGGGCGCAGTACAACGTGAACCATCATCCGGAACTAAAGTGGTTGCACCACTGCCCGAACGGGGGCAGCAGGAATCGGAATGAGGCGGTCAAGTTGAAACAGATGGGAGTGAAAGCGGGTGTCTCTGATTTGTGCCTCCCGTACCCGAAAGGGATTTACTGCGGACTGTACATCGAAATGAAATTCGGTGATAACAGGCAGCAGGACACGCAAAAAGAATTTCTCAAGGATATGGCAGAGGCGGGGCATTTCGTCGCAACCTGCTATTCCACAGAGGAGGCAATCAGTGTTATCACGGAATATTTGAACCTTGCAGACCGGAATCATAGAGAGCGGAATTTGAGAATGAATATCCCGAACAACAGCATCCTCAAGAATGGCAAGGTCAAGAGAGGAGGTGGAGCGGATGACAAAGTGGCAGAGGATTGAAAAGCAGTCCAAAGAGTTGAAACGGTTTCTTAAGAAATGCGAGGCAGCGGTCAGACAAGTCAAATTTGGATTCAAGCCTCCGATTGTGAACGGTTTCGGTCAGTGTTCCGGATGCTACAATCCGGATGACGGGCAGATGGAGCAGGATTGCAGGGCGTGTCCGTATAACGAGTATTTTACGGAGGGAGTAACAGCACAATGAAAAAAGCATTGACGGCAGCAGGTGTCATCGCACTGGGGGCGTTCGTTATGTTCGGGATTCTGCTTTATAGGGTCGGGGAGAGCATGGCATACATGCACCGATGCGGATGTCACGAAAGAGATTATTGATTGAGAGAGAACAGGAGGAAACAACATGAAAATTATTGCAGTAATGTCACCAAAGGGAGGAATCGGAAAGACCACAACAGCGGATTCCGTTGCGTACATATTGGGCGAGGAGTACGGGAAACGTGTGCTTGTGCTTGACGGAGACCCGCAGGGAGACACATCAAAGACGTTCGGTGCATATGAGCCGGAGGGAATCGGGTTGAGTGAACTGCTTGAGCGTCATGTCAATGTTGGGGGAGATTACCGGACATCGGAACTCATTCAGACGACCCGCTATGAACACATTGACATCGTTCCGGCGAACGGCTATCTTATGCGGACAGACATGAATCTCATGCTCAAGCAGGAGGAGAACCAAGTCACGAGGCTGCGGGATGCGCTTGAGGAGGTTTCCGGCGCATATGACTATTGTATTTGTGATTGTGGGAGGCTGCTTGACATGGTGGTCATCAACATTTTACTGTCTGCATCCCTTGTCATTGCGCCCGTAAAGGTCGGAGGATATGAGAACGAGGCTCTCCACAACCTTGAGGAGCAGGTCGAGGACATGAGGGGCATCAATCCGGATTTGAGGATAAAAGCAATCATGACCATGCGTCAGAAAAACAAGACCTCTCTTGAGGTTGAGGAGTGGTTGAAAACGTCATCCGGTTTCGATGTGTTCACAACGGCGGTTCGGCGGTCAATCATCGCAGAAAAGGCAAGCATGGCAATGAAACCATTGCCGGAGTTTTCACGGCGGGGAATCGTATCACAGGACTATCGGAGTATGGTTGAGGAACTCGTGAGGGAGGTGTGAGCGTGGGAAAGCAGAAAATAACCTGCAATAATTCCTCATGTAAACATCACGGCAAAGACGGGAAATGCGACACCTGCATCACAATCACTTCATCCGGAAAATGTGGGTCGTTTGAAAAGGGATTCGTATATTATTTTCATATCGTGTGGGATGCACTGGGAAACAAGAATTTCATTGATATGGTGGAGGTGCAGCAAAATCCGGACTTGCGAATCGGCTTATATTATGTGATGGACTGCTACGGTTTAGGTTTTTCGGAAATGGAATGGGGAACATGCCGGATGCTCATGCTGAAGAACGGAGAAAAGGGCGAACCGCTCAAGTATGAGGATATAGTCGCACGAGAGTTGAACATGGAGAAGTTCGGAAAGCATCTTGCAGATTTCAACAACGGAATCATGCCGGATATGAAAAAGGAGCAGGAGGCAGCAGGGCAGCAGGAGACAGAGGAAAAAGAGTTCGGATGGTTGTCTCCGGCAGGGGAGTTCACGGAAAGCCCGTTCGGGAATCATGAGGAATCTGCGGGAGAGATATGTGAAAAGAAAGGTTTCGATGAAGAATACAGAAAATGGCGAAAGGAACGCACCGGAGAGGGGGATTGCCTGTATTTAAAGCGTGATTTCCTCTCAATGGTCAAAGGTTACTGTCTGATTCACAATCCGTCCGGATATGGCGGTTATATCGTGACCAACATGAGGAATCTGACAAAGAAACAGAAAGATTTCTTGTATGGCTATTTCATGGATATGGGAGATAGGTTCAAGGCAGAGCAGTTCGTCGGATAAGGAGGAGAGACGATGGGAAACAACATAAGCACTGCACCATGTAGATTCTGCGGACAGATGGTGCAGATTGAGGCAGACGGAAAGCTGACAAAGCCACAGGCAGAGGAAAAGGCGACAATGTCCTGCACTTGTCCGGAGGCGGTCGAGTATCAGAAAGAAAAGCAGCGGAAAGAAAAGGCGTTGAAAAATGTTTCCGTCCTTTTCGGTGAGGATGCTGCACCGGAGAAAAGAATCGGCGAGGGGATTGTGAGCATCCTGCGGGCAGCAGTCGAGGAGATATATTCGGGAGGGCTTGCAAAGGTCACTTTGAACCTGCGGGGGGGCGTTAAAGCCTCTATTTCACAGAATAGCAAAGGCGAGATAAATGTTGAGCGGACGGAGACCAAAAAGCAAAAACTGACAGAATAGAGGGGATAGGGCGTGACAGAGAGGGAAATCTGCTGCATGTATCGGGATGCAAGAAATCAGAATACACAGTTGCAAATATTAGCAGAGTTGAACGATGTGAGCCGGAATGAGATTATCAGAATTTTGGTCAAGAACGGTGAAAAGCTGCCCTCTCGTGTTATCAATCAGTTATATAAGCGATTGGATGTTTTGGAGGCTCAAATCTCCGAGAGGGAAAAGGAATACCGTGAGATTGTGAGGGCGTTGAAAGGTGATGACAAATAATGAGCATAGACAAAAGACCGAGGAGGCAGGACGGGTCATTATATCGAACGTGCAAAAAGTGCAAAGTTGAGCCGGATAGATGTAAAGGGTTTTGTATATTTCAGAAATTGAGCGAAAAAGAACAGGAGGGCAGAAAAATGTTGTTACACACAGGTTTGAGAGATAAAAATGGAGAACTAATCAAAATCGGCGATAAAGTAAAGTTGATTCTTGAGGATGGAGAGGAAAGGATTTTCGATGTGCGTCTCAAGACGGTGCAGAGGATAGTGAAAAGTCATCCGGATTTTGATGAAGAATTTGCAAAGGTCAGCATCACGGGCGTTGTTTTCAGTTGGGAGGGGTATGATTTATTTCCGTGTGTGGACGGAGACGGAGTTCCGGACAATGAAAAAATGGAAATCGTCAAGAGTGTGGATGTAAAAGGGCAAATCCGCATTTTCCAACTTGATGAATATTCGTGGTATGCAGCACACAGCATCATGGAATTTTTGAACTGGTATCATGAGAATGTTGACAGCATTGAGATTCCGGAAGATATTGCAGGAATAACGATGATTGAACCGGAGGACGGTTCAATGTGGAGCAATATAAATATCACACAGGAGGATATTGATAAACTGGGAGATTATGACGAGCATTGCGGAGGGGGAATCGGAGACCTCAAGAGAATGTCGGATGGAGAAATCTACAAGATGCAGACGTTCGCCGATGTACTGGGAGACGAGGACATCAAAGAGCCGTATGAAATAGCGTCAACAGAATGGTGAGGTGATAATGATGGAATATGAACCATGTAGCAGTTGCGGGGGAAAGGTAGTTGATGGAGAGCCTCATTTCATTCCGTTAGGAACTGACAGTGTGTTGAAAATAATTGACCAAGAGTGCAAGGGATGCGGGGCGGTCATCATAGGGGAACATCAAAAAACAGAGATTATCAAAAATCGAAAAGCACATGACAGATTAGTCGAGATAATGACCAATCGTGAAAAAAAATAGTATGACGAGGAGGTTTTGTGATGGCAACGGGATTCAGCGCAATGGATATGTTGAACAGGAATAGCAAGGCGGGCATCGAGGAGACACCGAAAGCGAGATTTCGCACGAAAGACATTTCGATTTTCAAAATGTACCGGAATGAAATGAACTTTTATAGCATCGCAGCGGTTGAGGAACTTGCGGGAGATATTCTGACATTCGGTCTCAAGCAGAATCTTGAACTTGTATATGAGCCGTGTGAAAAGGGCGAGTATAGGATTGTTGCAGGTGAGAGGCGGTGGCTTGCCCTCAAGATGCTTGTTTCAAAAGGCTATAAAGAGTTTGAAATGGCGACGAGTAAGCTGACCACACCGCAGGATGCGGACGAGGAGCAGGTCGAAATCATCATTGCGAACGCATACCGGAATAAGAGCGTCGCCGACATGATTGAGGAGGAAAAACGCCTCAAGGAATCACTGGAAAAGATGAAAGCAGCAGGAAAGCAGATAAAAGGGTACGACCTCACATCCGGACGGCTGCGGGATGTCATCGCCTCAATGCTGCATATGTCAAAGACAAAGGTCGCACAGATTGAATCAGTCAATAACAATCTGATTCCGGAATTTAAGGAAGAATTGAAAAGTGAGCGTCTCACGTTTTCTGCTGCCTATGAATTATCCGGAATGTCCGAACAGGAGCAGCAGGAGGCACTTGAGAGGTTCAAGGAATCCGGAGAACTCTCCCACAAAGACATTAAGACCATGAAAGGGGAAAAGACGGGGCAGCAGGACGCACAGAAACCCTCCGGAGAGGGCGCAGAGACCGCCACAGAGGGGCAGAACGGGTCAGAGACGGAAAAGAGTACACCGGAGACCGAAACGGGCGAAAATGGGGCGAATACAGAGACGCAGGAGGGCAGCGAGGAGCATCCGGCAGCAGGTGACGAATATCAGACACCACATCCGGAGGGAATCACCTCATTGTGCTATTCCTGTACAGAATATGAGACTTGCAACGTAAAGACCGGAACGTGTACAAAGTGCGACCAGTACAAGAACCGAGCAGAGGCATATAAGACCGAAGAACAGCGGTATTCCGAGGAGCAGGAGAAAATCGACAAAGAGACCGCAAAGAAACTCCGTGAAAGGGCAGACGAGGAGCGGATGAACATTATTCCCTCTGCATCCGGAGAGAGCGGTCAGAAAGTGCATCAGATAAGACTGGGAGCATCGTTTTTCGAGGATGCTTGCAGCAATGACAAGAGTTTTGAACTCCGGAAAAATGACAGGGGCTATAAAAAGGGCGACATCCTTGAGTTGATGGAATTTGCAGACGGCAGGAACACCGGACGCATGGTGAGAAAACTGGTGACATATATCCTTGAGGACTACACCGGACTTGAGGAGGGATTCTGCATTATGGCGACATCGCTTGTCGATAAGGACGGAGAACCGCTGCAAAATGCGAATTTGGGGCAGATATGCGCCGATTTGAAAGCGAACGGCGACGGGTACATCGAGGGAGGCGAGGAGTACATCTTGATTGACAAGGCAGTGAGCATCGTGAGAGACGGTGGGAGAGAATGACATGGCAGCAGTTTAGGGAGGAGTGGGTGAGGCTCAATGCGTGTAAGTTCTGCAAAGGGTCTCACATGCACACCTGCTCATTATATCAGTGTCAACCCGCAGTCAAGAAAGCAGAGGAATATTTTGAAAAGGTGGTAGCACAGGAGGAAATAAGGGAAATGAAAAGAAAATATGTCACGGACTTGCGCCCGTGGTTCACGGAAAGTCTGAAAATGAGAAATATCGTGACTGGTGTGTGGCTCATATCAGACGATAAGAAAAAGCAGCTTATTGTCAAATTCAACGAGGAAATGTCGGGAATGGAGCGGATGGCATATCTCCGTTGCATCGGGCAAAGCCTCATGACGATGGCAGCGACGGAGGATGCAAAAGAGGGCGGGGAAAGCGGGTTCGGAAACCTTATGGATATGATGCAGTTGAGGGAGTGGCACAAAGAGGACGAGGAAACCATCAGAAACGGGATTCCTCATGATATGGGCGAGGAGGCAGCAGGACAATGAATAAAAGCGCATTAAAAGCAGTATTTATCAACGCAATGGCGGTCGGGGCAAGATATATCGGTGTAAGCATCAAGACCGAGGGCGGCAGTCAGCCGGAAATCATCATAAACCCGAAAGAGAACTTTGACGCAAAGTTCGATTATTACATGAACGCCTATGACGACGATTTGATTCTGATTTCCGCAAAGGGAAAGAAAGAAATCAGAATCACGGGCATTGCACAGGGGAACACGTTTGAGGATATTGAATATCAGTTGATGTCCGTGGGAGTTGGATGGAAAAAGCCGATTTCGGATGCAATCGACAAAACCTATGACAAAATGATGGCAGAGACACCGCCACAGTCAGAGGAGGAGCGATTGCAGCGTGAGACCATGAAAGAGGCAATCAAAGGGATGTTCCTCAATGCGAGCAGGTCGGCAGCGGAGGCAAGGTTCATTTTCGATAATATTGAGAAGTATGAGGAGATTTTCGACATCTGCATGAATGGTGATGACATGGAGTTCAAAAAGGGCTTAATGGAATTACAGAGGATGCAGAATGAGTATATTCTGAAAGAAGAAAGCGACGAATAAAGAAAGGGTAACAGAAACGGAGGAATCGGCGTGAAAGAGGAAAAAGAACAGACGGTCATCGACAAGACATATTTATTCCTTGAGAATTACCGTGAAATGGAACGGTATATCAATGATGCGGTGTCGGAAGTGTCGCAGATTCCGGATGCGGGCAGGTATAACATATCAGCAGAGCGGGCGTTCCTGCAATCAATAAGGGAGTGCAGGGCAGAGACGGTCATCCTGTTTGAACACTTGAAACAGGCTCTTGCATCGCTGAAAGAGGATGCAGAGGCAGCAGGTGAGGCATACAAGTATGAGGCACTTGAGGCGGTATATATTAAGGGCATGACATACGAGGAGGTTGTCAGAGAGACCGGATGCGGAAAGAACTCTCCAAAGAAGTGGTGCAAGGCAATGATTCCGAGGTTGGCAATAAAGTTGTTCGGTGCGAAAGCGTTAGAAAACGACGCAAATTGCATTGAAAATAAAAACAATTTGAACAAAACGGGGTGAAAAGCGAGTGAAAACAGGGTGAAAAAGGGGGTCAAAAGTGGGTGAACACAAGGCGATTCAAATGTGTTATTGTGGTAGGGTGAACAGTTGAGACGAGCGATTGCAGAGATGCAGTCGCTTTTTTCTTGCCTGTTTGCCCTCCTGTTATATGCGGGCAGCAGGGCGCAGTGATGCGGTCTATTGCCCGCCTCTCAAAAGCAGAGACAGGAGCAGGAACAAAGGGAGGAGGATGGATGATGCTGCTGAAATCATGCAGGTGTGGAAAGCTGATTCCTCAATCACTCAAGATGTGTGAGGACTGCGAGCGGAGGCAGCAGTCAAGGTATGTGGTGTACAACAATACACGCAGAGACCAGAGGGCAGCAGAGTTCTATATATCAAGGGAGTGGAGGGCATTACGTCCGGTCATCATGAGTGTTTATGACCATGTGGATATATACGCATTGTATGTCCTGCATGAATTGAAAACGCTTGAGGAATCCGACCCGATACATCACATCGTGGAACTTGAGGAGGACTGGGAGCAGAGGTTGAACCCTATGAACTTGATACCGCTCAAACACGAGACACACAGCACCATCACAGCACTATATAAACAAAGCAACGCAAGCATGAGAGCAACACAGAAACGGTTGAGGTCACTGATTGAATACCATTTCCGAGAGGCAGGGGGGTATGAAAAAGTTTTGAGTGACGCTTTTCTAGTCACGCCCCCTCTTTTGCTTGGAGAAAACTCCCCACGGAAATTTCAGCAGACAGGGGATTGCCGGAGGGGTGTCAGAATGTGACACAAAACCGTTGAACGCCGGACGGAAAGGGGGTTGACGTTGCTATGGCAGGACAGAGACAGCCCACGGATTTGGTGGTCATGAAAGGCAAAAAACACCTCACAAAAGCGGAGATTGAGGCAAGGAAAAACGCCGAGGTCGTCGCCCCGAATGACAAGGTCAAGCCTCCGGCATACCTAACACCGGAACTCAAGAAGAAATTCCGGAAACTGGCGAAAGAACTGCTTGAAATCAAACTGATTGCGAATGTCGATTGTGATGCACTGGGGAGGCTGCTGATTGCACAGGAACAATTCCTAGAAATCACGGCGCAGATAAGGGGAACGCCGTTGATGTTGGACGTTCCGGTTTATGAGACAAGGACAAATCCGGACACGGGAAAAAAAGAGCAGGTACAGGTCGGAACAAGGCAGGTCGTGAACGGGGAGCGTGAGCGTCTCATGATAATACAAGACCGCTGCATGAAACAGTGTCGGCAGGGGGCAAGCGATTTCGGGATGACCGTGTCGAGCCGTTGCCGTTTGGTCGTTCCGAAAGTGGAAAAGGAAAAACCGGAAAACAAGTTCAGCAAGTACGCTAACGCATAATGGCGAAAACGGAGCGCATCACCGACCGATGCACACAATACGCCCTTGATGTCACAGCGGGGCGCATCACCGCAGGGGAACTTGTGAGACTGGCATGTCAGAGGCATCTTGATGACATTGAAAAGTCAAAGGCTGCACCGTACAGATACTATTTTGACGTTGAACAGTCCGAGAAAATCATCAATTTTGCGGAGGAACTCACCATTGCGGAGGGCGAGGAGCAGGAAAGCGTCACGGCGTACCCGTTCCAGTGTTTCATTTTGGGGTCGCTCAATGGGTGGAGGACAAAGGAAAAAGGTTACAGACGGTTCAGAACGTCCTATGTGCAGTTAGGCAGACAGAACGGAAAGTCATTTCTCAACGGGATTTTGGCTGCATTTTACGGCAATTTTGACGGCTACAAGTACGGGAAAATATACTGCACAGCCACAAAGCAGGAGCAGGCAAACATCGTATGGAAAGAAATTGTAAAATTCATCAATTCGGACGAGGATTTGTCGGAGTGGTTCAAGGTACATGAACACAACTACACAATAGACTGTCTGTTCACACATTCAGAAATCAAAGCCCTGTCCGGAGACACGAAGTCACTGGACGGACACCGTGCGTATTTGGGAATCGTTGACGAGTATCACGCGCACAAAACAAATCAGATGTACAAACTGCTTGAGGGCGGTATCAAGAAACTCAAGTCGGCACTGATTTCAGTCATTACGACGGCGGGATTCGATTTGAAATCGCCCTGCTATAAATTATACGAATACTGCTGCAATCTCTTGAGGGGCGTGTTCGAGAATGACAGTCAGTTCGTGTACATCGCACAGATGGACGCAGAGGACGACTGGTACACGCCGGAAAACTGGATAAAAGCGAACCCGATTCTTGAGTTTGATGCGGATGCAATCGAGAACCTCATTCCGGTGGCACATACCGCCCGTGACATGGGCGGGGAGGATTTGCGGGATTTCCTTGTCAAGCAGTTAGACATGTGGATGCAATGGTCAAATTCCATGTACATCAAGGAGATTGCAAAATGGAAAATGTGCGCCGTGTTGAAATCGCTGAAAGATTTCAAGGGGGCAAAGTGCTATGTCGGGGTTGACCTGTCATCCGGAGGGGATTTGACCTCAATCGCAATCATTATCCCGCACATGGTCGGCGATGTAAAAAAGTATTTTGTACATACACATTCATTCATACCAAAATCACGGGTGGATGAACACATCAAGACTGACAAGATTCCTTATGACCTATGGATTGAAAAAGGTCTTGTGACGGTCACGGAAACACTGGGGGGAATCAAGACAGATTATAAATACATCATCAAATACCTTGAGGAACTTGTGAAAGAGCATGACTTGAAACCGCAGTTGATTTGTTATGACCCGCATAATGCGTCGGCGTTCCTGTCAGACCTTGAGGCGTTGGGGTTCGATTCCGTGTCCGTGACACAGACGGCGAAAGAGTTGAACGATGCGACCGTCGATTTCAGACTGGAAATCCTTGCGGGCAACGTGGAGATTGAGGGTGTTGAGGTCGGAAAGGGAGACAAAAAGAAAGTCGTTCCGGTGGACGAACTGCTGACATGGTCAATCGCAAACGCAAAGACCATTTCCAACAATTACGGGGAAATCAAGATTGACAAGGACATCACGACAGACCGCATCGACCCGATTGACGCAATCATCGACGCATGGAAACCCGCAATGAAAGAGGAATACAAGCCGGACATTAACGAATCCGTGAATGACTGGCTTGAGCAATACAAGAAATATGTGAAAGGTGGTGAATAAAATGAATCCGTTTCAGAGGCTTGCAAGCCGTTTCGTGAACTGGTGGAGGGGCGCACCGCAGGACACCGGAGGGGTGAGGACGCTGAACTCACAGTCTTTCCTTGAATCACTGGGATTGCGCCGGAAAAGGAAACCGACATCAGAGGTGACGTATTTCACATGCCTCAAGATGCTATCGGAGACGCTTGCGAAAATGCCTGTCAAATATTATCAGAAAACGGACAGGGGAATCGTGGAGGCAGAGCAGACGGAAACGTCAAAGCTGCTGACAAAGAGACCGAACCCGTTCATGACACCTACGGTATTTTGGAACACCGTTGAAATGAACCGCAACCACTACGGGAACGCCTATGTGTACATGAGGAAAAAGTTCATCCGGAAACGGTATGGGGGAGAGTTCCGCATTATTGACTTGTGGGTGATGCAGTCAAATTGTGTGCAGATAGTCGTCGATGATGCGGGGATATTCGCAGGGGTAGGGCGTTTGTGGTATGTCTACGCAGACCCGACATCCGGCAGACAGTACGTTTTCAGCACCGACGAGGTGATGCACTTCAAGACATCATTCAGTTTTGACGGAATCACGGGATTGCCAGTGCAGCAGATATTGAGAGACACCGTGAGCGGGGCATCGGCATCACAGGAGTTCATGAACGGCATGTATGAGAGCGGGCTGACAGCAAAGGCGACGCTTGAATATACGGGGGAACTGAACGAGGGTGCGAAAGAGGCTCTCCGGAAGTCGTTCGAGGAGTTCGGCAGCGGGGCAAAGAACGTCGGGAAAATCCTGCCCGTGCCGTTGGGGATGAAACTCACGCCCCTGGACATCAAGCTGACAGATTCACAGTTCTTTGAACTGAAAAAGTACACGGCGTTGCAGATTGCAGCAGCGTTCGGGGTGAAACCGAATCAGATTAACGATTATTCAAAGTCGTCTTATGCGAACAGTGAATTGCAGCAGTTGTCTTTCTATGTTGACACAGAACTTTTCGTTATAAAGCAGTACGAGGAGGAAATCAACTACAAGATGGAGACGGAGGAGGGGCAGGAATCCGGATTCTATTACAAATTCAATGAAAAGGTGCTTTTCCGGACGGATTCAAAGACACAAATGGAATACCTAAAGAACGGCGTGGGAGGGTCAATCATCAAGCCCAACGAGGCGAGGAGGAGGCTTGACATGCCGGACGCAGAGGGAGGCGATGAACTGTTTGCGAACGGCAGCATCGTTCCGCTGACAATGGCGGGGGCAGCATATCAGAAAGGCGGTCAGACAGAGGCGACCGAAGAACCGGAGCAGCCGGAGGAGGACGAACCGGACACGGGGCAACAGGAAACAGAGGAAACAGAAGAACCGGACGACACCGACGAGGGGCAGGACGGGGAAGAACAGGGAGGAGGTGAGTGAAATGGCACTGAAAAAGCGTTTTCATTTCACAAAAGAGAACAGGCGCACCAAAAAGACGGAAAATGTCGGGTATCTTGATTTCGCCGAGGGCGAGGAGCAGGGCAGGTGTACCTTGTACTTTTACGGAGACATCGTGTCGGCGACATGGCAGTCCATGTTTTACGAGGAGGACAAATGCCCGCAGGATATCGCCGATTTTCTCAACCAGTTGGATGGTTACGAGGAAATCGACATCTATTTCAATTCCGGAGGCGGTGACGTGTTCGCAGGACTGGCAATCTACAACCAGTTGAGGCGGTACGTCGGACACAAGGTCGGATATGTGGACGGGATGGCAGCGTCCATCGCATCCGTCATCATGTTCGCATGTGACGAACTGCATTTTGCGACGGGCGCACAGGCGATGATTCACAAGCCCTTGTGTATCACGATAGGAAATGCGGACGACCATGAGGAATCCATAAAGCAGTTGAACATGTGCGAGGATTCCATTCTTGACATCTATGAGCAGCACACAAAGGACGGTGTGACAAGGGATGAACTCAAGGCTCTCATGGCAGCGGAGACGTGGTTCAACGGAGAAAAACTGGCAGAGTATTTCGACGTTGAGGTCGAGGAACGGGCAGCAGTCGCAGCGTGTACGTCTGACTTTTTCGACAAATACACGAACACACCACAGCAGGTCGGGGAGACAGGCAGGACAGGAACGGACGACATCGTCGATGCGGTGATTGCGGAAATGCAGAACCGTGAGAACCGGAGAATCGAGGCAGAAAAGCAGGAGATTCTTGCGGATTTGGATTTATACGGGATTTAAAAAATGGAGAGGAGAAAAAACCATGAACAAAGAAATGCAGAAACTTTTGAGGCAAATCAATGACAAAAAGAACGAGGTCAAGAGCCTTGCCAATGACGGGAAACTTGACAAGGCGAGGGCAGCGAAAGAGGAACTCAAGGCGTTGCAGGAGAAATTTGACCTGCTTTTCGATTTGGACGAGGAGGAGCATGAGGAAATCGAGGACAAGGTCGGAAAGGGAACGGCAAAGGTCATCGGCGGTGAAAAGGCTGACAAAAAGAACCTTGTCAAGTCTTTCGTCAATATCGTCAAAGCCGGATTCCTGCATGTAGAGCCGGACGAGGCAGACGTGAAAGTCTACAAGGACGCACTGACCTCCGACGCAACGCCGAACGACGAGGGGCAGCAGGGCATCGGGGTGACGATTCCGGAGGACATCAGAACGGACATCATCGAGTTGCGCCGTTCCGCTGACAACCTTGAGCAGTATGTCAACGTGGAGGGAGTGACCACAAAGACGGGAACGAGGAACATTGAGGTCGATGCGGAATCCACACCGTTTGACAACGTGGACGAGGCTGCGGATTTTCCGGAAATGGACGAACCCGTTTTCGAGCCTATCGAATACAAGGTCAAGAAAAAGGGTGGAATCCTCAAGATGACCGCCGAACTGCTTGAGGACACGGCAGCCAACATCATGGCATACATCAACAAGTGGATTGCAAAAAAGACAAAGGCGACCCGCAATGCGATGATTCTGAAAGTGCTGAACACCATGACGGCAGGGAAAGAGGTGGTCGTCTCCAACCTTGACAGCCTCAAGGACATTTTCAACGAACTGCTTGACCCCGCAGTCGCAGCGACCTCCATCGTCATCACGAATCAGAGCGGATTCAATTACCTTGACAAGCTGAAAGATTCGGACGGCAATTACATCTTGCAGAAAGACCCGACGTTGCAGACAAAGGGAAAGCTGCTTTTCGGGGAATACCCGATTGTGAAACTGTCAAAAAAGACGCTGAAATCAAAGCAGATTCTTGCAGAGGACGGAACGACGGTCACAGGGTACAAGCATCCTGTTTTCTGCGGTGACTTGAAAGAGGCAATCACGCTTTTTGACCGGAACGTGCTGACCATCGACATCAACGACAAAGGTTCGGGGATGTGGGAAAAGGACTTGACCGGAATCAAGGTGCGTGACCGTTTTGACGTGCAGCCCGTTGACAAGGGGGCGGTCATCAAGGGAGAAATCACGGAGGTCGTGAACGGGTAGGAATGAGCGGGGCGGGATGACCGCCCCTGCATGAAAGCAGGTGAGGGCATGACGGACGAGGAAAAAAAGGAATACAGAGCGGAAATGATTGAACTCTGCAAAGAGTATTGCCATATAGACTATGACGACGACGCTGAAATCGTTGCGTTGATGTTCGACACCACGATGGAGGACATGGAGAACTTGATTCCGTCGTTTGACAGGTACGCAATGACAAGCCGTCAAAGGCTGCTTGCATGTATTTCCACGAAAGAACTTTATGACCACCGTGAGGAGTATCAGAAAGAGACAAGGACACTCACGAACGCCGTTTCCTCCATGTTGCTGAAAGAGATTTACGGAGGAGGGAACGCATGACCGGACGGATAAAGGTGATAAGGAAAAAGACAGAGGTTGTTGACGGCAGGAGGCAGCAGGTGTCATCGACGTTCTATGAATGTTGGTGTGAGGTTCAAGACCTTGCAACAAATGAAAAGTATACCGCATTACAGACCGGACTTGAAAACACGATTGTTTTTAAAGTTCGGAACTGTAAAAAGATTGAGGAAATCAGACTGAACTTGAAAGAGTTCTATGCGGAGTACAAGGGAACGGAGTTCAAGATTTATAATGCGTCACCGATGGTCTCCGACAACCGGAGGGTGCTGCTGAAATGCCGTGCGGGTGCATAGTGTCATAATCTGACACCGGAGGCGATGGAATGAGGATTGAAATGGAGTTCGAGGGGCTTGAGGAACTTGTAAAGGCGTTTGAAAAGGCAGCAAGCGACGACGCAATCAGAGCCACAAACAAAAAGATTGTCGAGAGGGCGCAGCCGATAGTCAAACGGATAATGTCGGGGAAAGTTCCGAAGTCTGCGGACATATCAAAGAGCGGACGGGGGTTCGGCTCAAAGTCGAGCGTATCGTCTCACGCAGCCGACAGTGTGCCAATCGGGAAAATATCAATAAAGGACACCGGAGCATCGGCAGAGGTCGGATGGGATAAGTCCGACCGGAGCGAGCATTTTTATGTGAAGTTCATAAACTGGGGAACAATCTACCAACCGCCGAGGGAGTTCATCTTTGCGTCGGGGCGGGAGGCAGACGGCGAGTTGCAGAAAATCGCCGAACAGGAATATCAATCATTTTTAGACAACACAGTGGGGTGATAAGCATGGGAAACAGTCCGGACATCATAAAAGACGCATCCGAGACCCTAAAGCCTGTCAGCGGACGGGGAATCACGGTGATGCAGGGATGGTATGACAAGGACATCAAGGCGTGTCATGTGACCTTGTGGGATTTAGGAGAGACGGACGACAATTTCTCCGACGATGACGCAGAGGGCGTGACGTTATCCGTGCAGGTCACAATTTTTTCACAAGAGGACGAGGTGGAACTGGCAAGAGAAATCAAACGCCTCATGAAATCGGACGGATTCTCTTTCGAGGGCAGGAACGGAGACGATTCAGAGCCGGAGGACGGAATCTATATGAAAGCACAGAGATTCTCAAAATTTTATGAAAGCGAGGAATGACAATGGAAGAAACAAGAACGAAAATCAGCGAGACCGTGGAAAAGATTGTCCGGAGCAGGACATGCGGTTGCAAGGATTTGTATGCTGCGGTTGTTTTGCAGAACACGGCGACGCAGTATGTGGCAGGAACGCCGAGGAAACTGTCAAGGATGGTGAAAGCCAAGATTGATGAAAAATGGAGTTCCGAAAAGATTTACTCCGACGACGAGACGGAGGAGGTCATCACAGCCTATGAGGGAACGGATGTGGAACTGGAGGTCAATGCCCTTGCACCGCAGGACAGGGCGTTCCTGTTCGGGCAGCGGTATGAAAAAGGCTACCTTGTAAAGACATCCAACGACATGGCACCGGAGGTCGCTATCGGATGGCGTGAAAGAAAGCTGAACGGAAAATACGAGTTCAAATGGCTTTTTGTCGGAAAGTTTGCAGAAGGCATCAGCGACGAGGCAAACACCAAAGAGGGAAAACTGTCTCCGACCACAAAGAGCATCAAGGGGTCATTCTATGAGCGCAGCCTTGACAACCAGTATGAGATTTCCGTTGACGAATCGAACCTCATTGACGAGTACACGGACGCAAAGACGGCACTTGCGAACTGGTTCTCTGCGGTGCAGGAATATCCGGACAGCGTTGAAAACGCAGGAGACGGAACGGAGGACGGCAGCGGAGACGGCACAGAGGGAAATACCGGAGACGGAACAACCGAGCAGCAGTAAAAAGAGACCACATAACAGGAGGGAAATTCAATGCAGAGAAAAGTCATCGTAAACAAAAAAGAGTATACCATGCCGAAAATGTCAATCGACACCTATATGGACTATCTGGAATTGTCGGAGCAGATTGACACAAAGAAACGGTATACAAAACAGGACATTGAGGCGATGGTGCTGTTCGTGTGCAAGGCATACGGAGACCAGTTCACCGCCGAGGAACTCAAGGACGTGGAAAGCGGTCTTGATGCTGCGGGAATCATTATGGAGTTCCAGTTCATTGACGTGGGTGTCGGTGAGGAACTTGCTCGCCGTATGGAGAAGATGCAGAAAAATTTTCAGAGTGGCAAGTGATTCCGGAAATTGAAATCACTTGCAGGGGAGGAACGGTTTTCATCAATTCCGTGACGGTGGAGCAGTACAAGAAATATGTGAGCCTCATGGAGAGGAACGATTCCGACCGGATAACGGATGCGATGTTCTTCAACAAGAAAATCATTCAGGAAATTTTCGGCAACCGGATGTCTCTTGCGGAACTGGGAGGGGCAGAGGTCATCGAATTTATGACAGCAGCAAAGGGAATCCATTTCATCATGCAGGATGTCATTTCGGAAAAGCTGCTCACGATTGTGGATGTCGAGCCGATAGAGCGGGAGGCATCCGCATTTGATGAATACGACGTTGAGAACGGGTATGAGGACGACGTGGAAACCGAGGAGAACCCGTGGAAATCCTGCGGGGAGATTCTTGACAGGGTCATAAAAATAGCAATCCGTCTATTGAAAAACTCATACAGCCAATGTATGAGGGAGGACATCGTCTCCCTTTTGGAATATCTGAAATTTGAGTTAGACACGGTAAATGAAAACAAATAAATCCGGCAGCAGACAGGACACGGGGAGGAGGTGAGAGCGTGGCACATACAAGCGTCAAGATTACCGCAAATTCAAGCGATTACCGGACACAGATGAAATCGGCAGCAGCGCAGATGAAAGAACTGTCAAGCGAATATTCCCTTGCAGCTACACGGGCAAAGCTGTTCGGTTCTGCTACGGACGCACTCAAGGCGAAAGCCGAATCCCTCACACAGAAAGTCACCGTGCAAAAGAACATCGTGCAGATGAACAGGGAGCAGCAGGAACGCCTCACGGAGCAGTTGGGAAAGCAAAAGACAAAGCAGGAGGAACTCAAGGCAAAGGTCGAGGCTGCAAAGAAAGCGTATGAGGACGAGAAAAAGGCAACCGGAGAAAATTCAGACGCAACGAAAGAACTGAAAGAGGCACTTGACAAAGTTGAGCAGGAGTTCAAGGAAAATGAAACCGCAATCGGCAGGACGGAGACGGCTCTTTCAAGGCAGACCGTAAGTGCGAACAGGGCAGAGACCGCCCTCATGGAAATGGAGGCGGAACTTGAGGACGTAAACAGGGAATTAAAGAACCATAAACTCAACGTGTTCGCCGACGCTTGCGACAAGGCGGGGCAGAAAATAGAGCAGTTCGGGAAAAGGATGACCGTTGTTTCTGCGGGGCTTGCCACGTTTGCGACGGCATCGGCAAAGATGGCGGTGGATTTCGAGGACGCAATCGCCAAAGTGTCAACCATCATGGACGAGGGCGTGATGTCCGTGGATGAAATGGAGGACGCAATCATCGGTCTATCGAACGAGACGGGGATTGCAGCCGGAGACATTGCGGACAACGTATACAACGCCATAAGCGCAGGGCAGGGCACAGCGGATGCGGTGAATTTCGTGAGGGAATCGACGAAACTTGCGACGGCGGGGTTTGCGGAATCCGGAGACACGCTTGACATTCTAACAACGATTCTCAATGCGTATGGACTTGAGGCAGAAAAGGTCACGGAAGTCTCTGACATGTTAGTCCAGACACAGAATCTAGGAAAGACGACCGTTTCCGAGTTGTCGTCTGCTATGGGAAAGGTGATTCCGACCGCAAACGCAAACGGTGTCGCCCTTGACCAGTTGTGCGCCGGATATGCAATCATGACGGCAAACGGTGTCGCCACGGCAGAGACGACCACCTACATGAACTCAATGCTCAATGAGTTGGGAAAGACGGGCAGTACGACGGACGTGATTCTGCGGGAAAAGACAGGGAAGTCATTCAGCGAACTCATGGCGAGCGGTTCAAGCCTTGCGGACGTGCTGCAAATCATAGACGGGGCAGCGAAAGAAGAAAACCTCACCATGAGCGACATGTTCTCCTCTGCGGAGGCAGCAAAGGCGGGGCTTATCCTGTTAGGAGACAGCGCAGATTCATTCAACGGAACACTGAAAGAAATGAGGCAGTCAACAGGTGCGACGGACACGGCATTTGAGAAGATGCAGACGACCTCATATGACATTAAAATCGCAATGAATGAACTGAAAAACACCGTGCTGCAATTCGGGCAGACAATCATGTCATCCGCTGCACCGTTGGTCGAACAGTTCACGGAAAAGGTACATACATTGTGCGAATGGTTCGGCTCACTGGACGAGGGGCAGCAGCAGACCATACTCAAGATAGGGATGTTCACGGCAGCGGTAGGACCCGCAGCAATCGGAATCGGGAAGTTTGCACAAGGCATTTCATCGACGATTAAGGCGGGGCAGAACTTAGTCTCCGGCATTTCCTCCATCATTGCGAAAATCACGGCGAAAACAGCAGCGACGGCAGCGGGAACGGCAGCAGACACGGCGGGAACGGCAGCGACGGCAGCGCACACGGTCGCAACGGCAGCGTCAACAACAGCGACAACGGCATCAACGGTCGCAACAAAGGCACTGGGGTTCGCAATGAAAGCATTGCCTATTTTAGCAATCGCCGGACTGATTGCCGGACTTGTGGCATGGTTAGTCGATTTATATAAAAACAATGAGCAGTTCAGAGAGGCAGTAAAAAGAGTTTGGGAGACGGTAAAGTCCGCATTTGGAAACATACTTGAAATCTTTAAAAAAGTCGGGGAAGTGGTCGGGCAGGTATTCGGAAAAGTAAAAGAAGTCATCGGAAACGCTATGAGCGCAGCAAAGGACACGGTTGCCGAAAAGCTGAACAATATCAAATCCGCATATGAAGAAAACGGAGGAGGTATCAAGGGCGTTGTGGCAGCAGGATGGGAGGGAATCAAAGGGTATTACACCGCAGGTTTTTCTTTCATCGACAATCTGACCGGAGGGAAACTGACAGAAATCAAAAACAAATTTTTAGATTCCGGAATCGGGCAGGCGGTGTCAAAGGCGTTTAACGGAATCAAGAACACGGTGTCAACGGTCATGACGGCGGCAGTTGACACGGCAAAGGAAAAGCTGAACAACATGAAATCCGCATACGAGGAAAACGGGGGCGGTATCAAGGGCGTTGTGGCAGCAGGATGGGAGGGAATCAAAGGCTACTACACCGCAGGGTTTTCTTTCATCGACAATCTGACCGGAGGGAAACTTTCGGGAATCAAGAATAAATTTTCTGAAAAACTGGGGGAAATCAAAGGGGCGGTCGGCGAAAAGCTATCGGCAGTCAAAGACACGGTAAAACAGAAATGGAATGATATACAGGTAAGCTATGAGGAGGGCGGTGGAGGCGTTGCCGGAGTTCTTGAGGTGATATTTGACCAACAGGCTGAACTTGTGCGAGGGGCGTTCGACGTGATTCAGAACATCACGGGAATCAACATGGAGGGCGTGAAAGAAAAGGTCGTCACTTTCATTCAGAAAATCCGGAACACGGTCGTCGATTTCGTCTATGAATTACCGAACAAAGTCAAGAGCGGGCTGCAAAGTGTAAGGGATGCGGTCGCAAATGCGTTCGAGACGATAAAGAATGTCATCACAGTGGCTCTTATGGCTATAAAAGAGGTCATCAGCGCAGCCGTTTCCATCATCACGTTGCCGTTCCGGTTCATTTGGGAGAACTGCAAGGCGGTTGTCATCGAGGTATGGGAGGCGATACGGGAAAAGGTTCAGACCGCAATCACGGCGGTGCAGGAGACCATTTCACGAATCATGACAGGCATTAAAACGGTGATGGTGGAGGCGTGGGATTCCATCAAGAGGAAAGTCGAGACGGTGCTTGAGAACCTAAAAATAATTATAAAGACGGTTTTCGATTTCTTCTACTCAAGAATTGAGTTTGTGCTGCAATCCATTTTAAACATCATCACAACGATATGGACGGCAATCAAGACCAACGTGGAGACGATTCTTTCGGGGATGCGGGAGTTTATCGAGACCACCTGGACGGCAATCAAGACCAATGTGACAGTGATTGTCAATGCGGTCAAGATGGTGCTGACAACCGTATGGAACGCCATCAAAACGACGGTCACAACGATAGTCAATGCTATCATGACCACGGTTACAACGGTTTGGAACACAATCAAAACCAACGTGACAACGATAATCAATGCCATAAAGACGGTGCTGACAACCGTATGGAACGCCATCAAAATAACGGTCACAACGGTAGTCAATGCCATCATGACCACGGTTACAACGGTTTGGAATACCATCAAGAACAATATAACGACGGCTCTCAATGCGATAAAGGCGACCGTGACAGCCGTATGGAACGCCATCAGCAGCACGATTTCATCCGTACTCAATGCGATACGGGCGACGGTTGCAAATATATTCAATGCAATACAAAGCACGACGATGACCGTGTGGAACGCCATCAAGACGGCAATCAGCACGGCAGTCAATACGGCAAGGACAGCGGTGTCAACGGCGGTGAACGCCATCAGCAGCACCGTGAGCAGCGTGTTCAATGCCTTAAAATCGACCGTTTCAAATATATGGAACGGCATCAAGTCGGCAATCGAAACACCGATAAACGCTGCGAAAAATGCGGTGAAGAACGCCATTGATGCAATGAAAAACGCCTTTAATTTTGAGTGGTCATTGCCGAAATTAAAACTCCCGCACTTTTCAATTTCCGGTTCGTTCAGTCTGAACCCGCCGTCCGTTCCAAAATTCGGAATCGAATGGTACAAGACAGGCGGTATCATGACGAACCCGACCGTGTTCGGGATGAACGGCACACGGCTCATGGTCGGGGGTGAGGCAGGGGCAGAGGCAATCTTGCCATTAAGTGAGTTTTATGCAAAGCTGAACCACATGCTTGACCGGAAAATAGATGCAATCAATCAGCAGATAAAGGCGCATGTCGAGGTTCACACATACATCGACAGCGATGAAGTGTCGAACCGTACAACGGAAAAGGTCAGTGACAACCTAGCAGTCGAAAAGATAAAGAGGAGGTAAGCGATGAAGATTGACGAGACAGACATCCGGACATACAGTGCGAAACAGTTGACCGTTGACTATACGCTGCCCTCCACGGCGGTGAGCGTTGACATGTTCGACGGCGCACTGATTCCGTCAGAGGGTGAGACACACACACCGCTTTCGGGTGTCACGGTGGGCGTTCTGTTCAGAGGCAGGACAAGAGACGAGGTGCAGCGTTATGTCAGTGATTTCAATGCAATGCTGCAAAAAGGCGTTGCGCTCACTCTGGACGGATATTCAAGGCGGTTCAAAGGGTATATGACAGGGAACACACTCTCAAAGACCATTACAAAAGGGAGGTACACGGCAGACTTTACATTCACGGGGTACTGGTTCAGTGAGACGGTGACGCTCACATGGGAGAATGTTCATGAGGTGGAGTTTGAGGCAGCAGGAAACAGGTGGTCTCCGTGCAGGATAACAATCACGGCGACGGAGTACATTGAGGAAATGAGAATCAACGGCTTTTCGGATGAAATTATCATCCACACGATTCCGAGAGGGGCGACGGTCATCATTGACGGGGAAAAAGGATTCGTCACGATTGACGGGGAAAACAAGTTCAAGGATGTCGAGGGAATGATGGAGTTTCCGTTCTTAAAGACTGGGGAGGCGAAAAGCCACCACCTCATATTTTCGGATAAAAACGCAATCGTGACGATTGAATACAATCCGATGTGGCTCTAGGGGGTGCAACATGGAACTTTTCAATGACATGCACGAAAAGGTGTGCAACCTGTCCGGAATAAAAGAAATCTGCATCACAAGCACTTTGAAAACAGGAGACAGGGAAATCTCTTTCCAGTACCGGAAAGATAACACCTATGCAAAAGGAATCAAAGAGGAGGCATATATCAGAACCAACGAGGACGAGTTCGTCATCAAACAGATTGAGCCGTCCGGCGACTGGTATAAATGCACCGGAATGATGAACGTCGAGGAAATGGAGGGTAGGCAGTTCCCCGCCGGATTTGAGACCGTGGAAAAGACTGCGGAGGACTGCTGCAATGAGGCAATAGCCGGAACGGGATGGACGGTCACGTTCTGCGGGGTAAAGAAAAAACGCACGGTCAGAATCGAACAGAACTGTTCGGCGTGGGATGTGGTGCAGCAGGTCATCAGCACATATCGGTGTGAAATCAAGTTCGATTCCATCCATAAGGGAATCGCAATCTATGAGCAGATAGGCGAGGACAGGGGAGCGTATTTCATGGAACGGCTGAATTTGAAAAGATTGCAGATACAGTCAAATTCATATAATTTCTGCACAAGGCTAATCTGCATCGGCAAAGACGGATTGATGCTCAACATCGGGGGAAAGAACTATCTTGAGAATTATCAGTATTCGAGGAAAGTCAAGACCTGCACATGGAAAGATGAAAGATACACAGACGAGGAATCCTTGCGGGAGGACGGGGAGGCGAAACTGGATGAACTGTCAAAGCCTTATAAATCATATACGGCAGACATCGTCAATCTTGTGGAGGCGGTGCAGGACGAGGAGGAAAGAGAGCGTTATCGGGAAGTATTCGACATAGCACTGGGAGACACGGTTCTCTTGATGTCAAAGTCAACGGGCATACGGGAAAGACACCGAATCGTGAAGATGTACCAGTACCCGCAGACGAGGTCAAAAAACAAGGTGGAACTTGCGAACACGAGGCTTTCTTTTGAGGAGGTTCAGAAAACGGAGCAGGAATTGTCATAAACGGGGAGGTGAGGAAATGCAAATCATAAGACACATAAAAGTGGATTTATACGGGGCGGTGAAACGGTTTGCGGTCGCAGCCAAGCAGATGGATATGGGTACAAGATACATCGGGGTCACGCTCATGGAGAACGGTGTCGTCTATGAGATACCGAACGACGCTGAAATCATTATCAATATGACAAAGCCGGACAGAACCCACGTCCACAACGACGGCGAAAAATCCGGAAACGAGGCTCTCGTTCCCTTGACCCGCAACATGCTCATGATTCACGGAACGGCATATTGTGAGATTCAGTTGTACCAGTACGGCGCATTGCTGACAAGCGCAAATTTTGAGATTGAGATTTTCCCGTCGCAGAGGGATGAATCGGAGATTGTACACTCCGGAGAGTATACGAGGCTTGAGAATACGATTCACGCAGCAAGGGAGGCGTTACAGATTGCACAGGACACGCAGAACGCTATTGATGCAGCGGAGGCGTTAAGAGCAGCAGCGGAAAAGGCGAGGGAACTTGCGGAGCGGGCGAGGGAAATCAGAGAGAGCCGGAGGGAGGACAGCACGGCGAAAATCATTGCCGAGTGCGCCGAGACCATACGGGCAGCGGTGGAGCAGACAGAGGCGTGTCTAAAGGCGACGCAGAGGGCAGAGGAAATCATCATTTCACAGTCGGGGCTTGATGCAATACTGGCAGCAGTCCGTGACTATTATGAGCGCATCCGGCAGCTTGAAACGGACATCAACATCAACATAGACGGAGGAACACCGTTCTCAACAGATTTATTGTTGATAGATGGGGGAACACCGTTCACGACAGATTATGACAAATACGATGCGGGGAGACCGCACACGATTTAGGAGAGGAGTGAGGAAAGAATGGCGACAGCGACAGTTAGGGTCAAGAAAGGCACGACCGCCGAATGGATTGAAAGTCATCGGGTACTTGATGACGGGGAACTGGGGCTTGAATTGACCGCAGACGGACACCGAATCATCCGCATCGGGAACGGTGCGACGGAGTTCATGGATTTGGAGGTTTCTTTTGACATCGAGGAGGTCAGAGAAATCAAGACGGGCATGGAGGAGAGTGTCAAGACCTATTATGAGAGCATGGTCGAAAAGGGAACGGAACTGCTTGCGGAAATGAAAGCAATGGCGACGACCGTTGAACTGGAGGACGATGCGACGGGCATCAAGTACCGGATGGGAATGTCCGGAGGAACGATGTATTTTGAGGAACTTGCGAAAGAGACGGTCGTTCCGGACACCGGAGGCAGTACGGAGGGAGAGGACACCGGAGGAGGTTCAGAGGAATCCGGAGGAGAACCGACCGACAACACAGAACAGGAGGTAACAGAGTAATGGCGACAGGCGACAGAGTATTTATGGCGAAAGAATCCACATCACAGGAGATTCTTTCTAAGACGAATCAAATCATCGAGGCGGGCAGGGAAAAGCCGAAAAGATACGGCATGAGAATCAACCGCCTTGACAGCAATCCGGCGACCCGTGTGAAATACGTCCTTGATGCAGTCGGGATGACACCTGCGGGGATGAATTACTCCGGAGGCGGGTTCGATTATGGAGACTGGGGAGACATTTGGTTCGTAAAGAACAACCGTCCGGTCATGCTGCGGACAGATGGAACGGTGGACTATGAACTCAATCATGAAAACCATACCTTGAAACTTTCGGGCGGTGCGTCGGATGTTGCGAAAACCTCATACGGTGGGAACGCAATGTCTGAAATCCCTCTGATTTGGGTCAAGCGGTATTCCATAGCGAATTATGATTATGTCATTTTCTGCGAAACGCAGTACGATGACACCTACAAGGCATATGCACACACCGACGCAGACGGGAACATCCTGCCCGTGACCTATTTCCCGATGTATGAGGGAGCGGTCATCAATAACCGGATGCGTTCCCTGTCCGGACAGACACCGACAGCGTCACAGACGGACGCACAGGAGACCACGGCAGCGCAGCAGAACGGTGACAGATGGGATAAATTATCGTTTTCGGAAATCACTCTCATGTATGAAATGTGTACGATGATTTCGTGCAACACGAACTCACAGACGAAATTCGGAAACGGATGCAGCAGTTCGGACACATATCTCCAAACAGGAACGCTCAACGGCAAAGGACAGTTTTTCGGCAGCACATCCACGACGGCAGCGGTCAAGATGTTCTATTGCGAGAACTTTTTCGGCAATTACTGGAAACGTCTGCGGGGGCTGCTGCTGATTAACGGCGTGTATTATATCAAGCCCGTTCCTCCGTACAATTCAGAGGGCAAGGACTACATCAACACGGGGATGACCGTGAGCGGAACGTCCGGAGGGTATATTTCAAAGATGGAACTTGCGTCAGACATCGGCAGGATTCCGACCGTAGTGTCCGGAAGTGAAACCACATATGAATGTGACGGGTGTTGGTTCAATAATGCGATTGTGGCAGTTGCCCTGTTCGGTGGCGACCGTGGCTACGGGTCGAGGTGCGGTTTGTCGTGCTGGCATGTGAGCAGCCCTGCGACGCGCGTGGACACGTACATCGTGGCGAGCCTTTCTTGTAAACCACCTGTGCAAGCTGCGTAAGCAGCCGAGGGGGAACGGGGGAGGCACTCCCCCGCAAAGGGAGGTTCGGAGGGCTTGCCCTCCGAGTGTTCCGGAAATTTTGGGATTTCCATGATAGTGGAAACACGGCGTATTTTACGCACAAACGAAAATTTTTGTGATAAAATCTCCGTCATGAATCAAAAGCCGATGACCCGACGTGACAGGGGATTCGGTGTGCGTCCTTGCCCTGTTCGGTGGCAACCGTGGCAACGGGTCGAAGTGCGGTTTGTCGTACTGGAATGTGAACAACCCTGCGACGAACGTGAACACGAACATCGTGGCGAGCCAATCTTATCAATGACGGAGCGTATAACCAAAAGCACACCGTTTCCCTACACCGCAGGGCGTTGAAATACGCATAACCAGTGGAAATTGTACCGACGCAGGCAGGGGCGAGTAAGTTCAGACAGAAAGTCCTTGAGGTGATAAGAAAGAAAATGGGTAAAAAATCCGTCAATAACCTGTATAAGCCCATGTTAGAGCATGGCAATGTTGAGAAGAAATTTCACACGGCAGCACGGGGAAAGAGCAACCGTCCGGATGTCGCTGCGATATTAAACCCGAACAACATTCAAACACACGTCAATTTGGTCATCGAGCAGTTATCCAATACCGCACCGGAGGGGTACGGCGTACCCTCTCCGGAACGGGCATGGAAACCGACGAACCACGGGAAAGTCAGAATCAACGAGGGAACGACGAAAAAGGCGAGAGACATCGAAAAGCCAAGATACAATTATGAGCAGGTCGTTCATCATATTGTGGTTTCTGCCTGTTATGAAATATTCATGCAGGGGATGTATGAGTTTTCCTGCGGGAGCGTTCCGCACAGGGGCGCACATTACGGAAAGAAGTACATCGAAAAGTGGATAAGGACAGACGGGAAGAATTGCAAATATATCCTCAAGATGGATATTCGGCACTTTTTCGAGAGCGTTGACCACGGCGTTTTGAAAGAATGGCTTGCAAAGAAAATCAGAGACCGGAGGATGCTGCACATCCTCAATCTGATAATAGACGGAGCAGGGAATCCGGCAGGTGATGACCGGAAAGATGACAGAGGTTTGCCGTTGGGGTTCTACACGTCACAGTGGCTTGCAAATTTCATGTTGCAGCCTCTTGACCATTACATAAAAGAGGAACTCCGTGCGGTGCATTATATCCGGTACATGGATGATATGGTCGTGTTCGGGAGGAATAAAAAAGAATTACACCGGATGCAGCAGTCAATCGCCCTGTTTCTGCGGGATAGGTTCAACCTTGAAATGAAAGGGAACTGGCAAGTGTTCCGGTTCGAGTACGTCGAGCGGAAAACCGGAAAGGTAAAAGGGCGCCCGCTTGATTTCATGGGGTTCGAGTTCCACAAGGACAGGACAATCTTGAGGGAATCCATCATGTTAAGCTGCACAAGGAAAGTGAACAGGGTGTCAAAGAAAGATGTCATCACATGGTATGACGCAACGGCTATCCTGTCATATATGGGCTATCTTACACATACGGACACCTATGAAATGTATTTGCAGCGGGTCAAGCCACATGTGAACGTAAAGAAGTTAAAAAAGATAGTAAGCAAACACTCAAAAAGAGAGGAGAAAAAGAAACGTGAAAGAATGGAGAGAAGTGTTCGGAACGGAGACGGAGAGACCGGAGGAGTTCGACACGCAGCAGTCGCCGACAACGGTGTATCAGAGACGGAACATAAAACGGGAGACAAGGGCAGAACCGGACGGAACAAAAGTGACCGGATGGCTGCGGGAGGAGCGGGAGTTGACGCTTGAGGAATATCATCAGATGGCACTCATGCAGCAGGTCGTCGCAGAGAACACGCAGGGAATCGTCGCATCCGTCACGGAGTTTCAGAAAGGGGCGGTCATCGACGAGTACACAATGCAGTTGATTGAGGAGGGAATCATCTAATGAGAATACTTGCGGAAAGCATCAAACGGTTGTATGTCGGCGAAAAGCTGACAAAAGCACAGGTCGCCGAACGTGTGCAGAAAGGAAGTATTTCAGCGGAGGAATACGCCTACATCACCGGAGAGGAATATCCGGACGGTGAGGGCGCATGACAACGCTTGAAATAATCTCACGGTTATGTGGCATAACGACCGGATTGTCTGAAATCGTGAGGAAACAGCAGGAAACCATTGAACGCTCAAAGGTCGAGGAGGCGGTCAAAGAGGAACTCCGTCAGATGGTGGACGGGGAAGAAAGGGAACTGGATGTCATGGAGTATCATTTGCGGAGAATCGTTGACACCGACGACGTTGAGACGTTCGGAAAGGAGTAGACGTTGACGGTTGAAATCTCACTTTTGTTGTCCGGAATCTCTGTTGCTGCTGCAATCTTTTTCGGCATTTCCTCAAAGAACAGGAATGAACGGAAAGACACGGAGCAGGAGACGGAGGACAGGGCATCAACACACACGCTTTTGATGACAAAACTTGAGAATATTGCGGACGATGTCAAGGACATCAAACGTGATTACCGTGAGACCAACGCAGAGGTGCAGAACCTCCGTGAAAGGGTCGTGGCGGTGGAGCAGTCATTGAAAAGCTATCACAAGAGACTGGACGGGGCAAAATCCGACCAATAACAGGAGGGCGGGAAACAGGCAGGAATCAACGGCACGTTTGGAGGAACAAAAATGAGGATGACCAAGAGCGAGCGTCGCAGATACATCCGGCATCGGAAAAAGATGGAGCGGATGGCATTGCGGGCAGCGGAAAAGAAAGAAAAGGTCTCCGGTCAGTTCATGAATCGTGTTGTGATTGCGATGATTCTTGCAGCTTTTATCTTTACAGTCGTGATGATATTTGTGTTTGTGAGAACAGGGTCGGAGCCGTCCACGCTGATTGAAAATGTATTCAGATTTCTTTCAGTCGAGGGCGGGGCAATGGCACTCATAAAATCCGTTAAGACGGTAACAAAAAAGAGGTCAGACAGAGAATCAGAAATACAACATGAGGACGAGCCGGAGCAATGTGAGGAGGAATGACAATGAAATTCATCACGGAGAACTGGTTTGTGCTTGTGGCATTTGCAGCGGTGGCAGCAGCGGGAGGGTATGCGGTATATACTTTCGTGAAAATGCCGACCGACAAGCAGTTGAAAAAGGTGAGGGAATGGCTGCTCTATGCGGTCACGAAAGCAGAAAAGGAACTGGGAGGTGGTACGGGTCAAATCAAACTGCGGTATGTATACGACATGTTCGTGGCAAGGTTCACATGGCTTGCACAGGTGATTTCTTTTGAAATGTTCAGCATGATGGTTGACGAGGCACTTGAGAAAATGAAAGGGATGCTTGAAAGCAACAAGGCGATGCAGGAACTTGTGAACGGAAAACCGGAGGATGATTTCGGCAATGGAGAAACGGAGGGGATGAAATGATTTCAAACTGCGGACATGATGAAAATAACAGATACAAGGGCGGGAAAGCGGGAGACCAGACCGGAGGGGAATGGGCGTTGATTAAGTGGTATAACCGCCCGTGGAAATGCGTTCTCCGTCATCCGGATGCGAAAGTCCGGAAAATGATTTCGGATATGGCGACGGCAGCAGCAAAGAACAATAAAATCGGGTATGACCAAAGTGAACGGTATACCTTTTGGCAGCATTTGAAAGCGAGCGGTTACGACCCCGCAGGAATCACGGTCGCTTGCGAGGCTGATTGCAGTTCCGGCGTGGCTGCAATCGTAAAGGCTGCGGGTTATCGTTTGGGAATCCAAAAGCTGAAAGACGTGAGCATTTATTGTTATACCGGAAATCTGCGGGCAGCTTTAAAGGCTGCGGGGTTCGAGGTATTGACAGAAAGCAAATATCTGACAGGCGATGCGTATCTGCTTGAGGGCGACATCCTGCTCAATGATTCCTGTCATACCGCAACAAATGTGACGACGGGGGCAAAGGCAACAACGACGGAGCAGAACGCCTCAAACGGGGCAACGGTAGTCACAAAGGTTGATGCTGCACAGGGCAAGGATAAGACCCTCACCGGAACATATGAGGTTACAGCGTCGGACTTTTTGTCTCTGCGGGCAGGGGCAGGAACGGGAAAGACCGAACTTGCAAAGATGCAGCACGGAGAAAAGGTTCAGTGTTATGGATATTATACGGACATTTCCGGCGTGAAATGGCTCTATGTGGTCTATAAGGGCATCACGGGATTCTGCTCAAGCAAATATCTGAAAAAGAAATAAGGAGGACGGATTCATGTTATATTATTTAGGCAAAGGAACGCAGTTCAAGAAAGAGGAGTGCAAGGAATACAAGACCATTGAGGGGGCGTTGCGGGCAGCAGCAAAGGACGAGACCCTCACCGTTTGGGATGAAAACGGAAAAATCGTCGGAGGGCTGACTGACAATGTTCCGGAGGGAGCATTGAAAACAAATCCGGATGGCAGCGTTCCGGCGTTTGATGAAAGTGGTCATTCAGTCGGAACGGTGGACGCAGAGACGGCATCAGCGGTCACGGGAGCGGAGGCACAGAAAACCATCGGAGAGAGCGCAGAGACCGCCACAGACGGGCAGAATGGGGCAAAGCCGGAAAAGAGTACACCGGAAACCGAAAACGCCGGAAATGGGGCAAATACAGAGCCGGAAAAAGGCGGGCAGGATTCCGGAGGAGGCGACGGGCAGCAGGAGGCACAGAAAGCCACCGGAGAGAGCGCAGAGACCGCCACAGACGGGCAGAACGGGGCAGAGCCGGAAAAGAGTACACCGGAGACCGAAAACGCCGGAAATGGGGCGAATACAAAGCCGGAGGAAAGCAAGACCATCATTCCACAGGGAACAATGAGAGTGACGGTCATTTGCGACGGCACACTCAACTTGAGACGTTCAGCAGACTGGGGGAACGGGAATATTTGCGGTCGTGCATCACGGGGGCAGTCGTACTATGTGAAAGCGATTCATACAGTGCAGGGAAAGAAGATGGTGCAGACGATTGATGACGTTTATCTGTCCGGACAGTCTGAACATGTACAGTTTGAGCAGTTATAAGAAAAAGAGGACGGCGGGGCATGATGTTCCCGCCGTTTTTCCTGTCTGAATGTTTTTACTACTAACTTATACCCACCGACCGGAAATCTGGACAGCAGAAGCGGTCAGGAGGTGATGGAGCTGTTGAAAACCATACGTGAAAAAATGGGAAAGACACTGGTGGTGATTACCCATGACAGCCGTATTGCAGCCATGTCCGAGAGAAAATTTTCTATTGTGGACGGTATCTTGACAGAGGAGGCTTCCAAATGAAAAATTATTATACTCTGGCATTCAGGGAGATGACAGCACAAAAGCTTACTTCCTTTTTGATTTTGATTGCTGTGATCCTGTCCACCACAATGACTGCGGCCGTAGGACAGTCCGCGGGGGTGCTTGCCGCCATGCGCCAACAGCAGGCGATTGCCATTGGAGGAGACCGCCATGCAACCTTTGTACAGCTTACAGAGGAGCAGGTACGGATTTTGGAACAGGACCCAAGGCTGTCCTATACCGGCCGGTTTGTTGCTCTGGGAGAGCTAGAGCTAAATGATCAGCTTGGCCTGGGCCTGGAGGAATATCAGGAGGGAAGTATTGCCGGAAAGCCTTCTTATTCCTGTATGGCAGAGGGGCGGCTTCCACAGGAGCCTATGGAGTTGGCTTTGCCGGAGGATGCCCTGCAGCTTTTAGGATTTACAGGGAAGGTAGGGGATAAGTTGAGTCTTTCCCTCTCCAAGGCCCTGCGCCATGGAATTGTAGTGGAGGCTTATGATTATACGGCGGAATTTACGCTGACAGGAATTATGGAAAGCAATTATATGGGGTACATTGGAGGGAATATCCTGGGACTGGCAGGACAGGGAACAGCGAAGAAGGTTCTTCCGCCGGATTATCTCTATTATAATATGGACCTTAAGGTGGCGGACAAGCAGGAGTTTCAGACGGTGATGGATGACCTCTGTACCCAGTTAGAGATTCATGAGCTGGATACCCTTTACAATATCCCCCTATTGAACGCGCTGGGGATTTCCTATGATTCGGAGGCGGCTGATTCGGAGCTTGCTGTGGAAGATGCGGGATTTTCCTGGTTGATGTTTGTTGGCGTGCTGGTGGTAACTCTGCTCCTTTTGGCGGCAGGGCTGGTGATTTACAATATTCTTAAGATCGCTGTGTCCCGGCGCATTCGGCAGTATGGGACCCTTCGGGCCATCGGAGCGGAAAAGGGACAGCTTTACATGGTAGTGTCCGGGGAAATTCTGTTGCTTTGCGCTGTGGGAATTCCTTTGGGCTTGCTGCTTGGATGGCTGTCTGCAAAGGGGCTTTTGACTGCGGCCTTGAACCAACTGTCACCAGAGATGTTCCTGGCAAAGGATACAGAACAGCTTTTTGACCTGATTGTCGCTAACAGCGCCGGGAAATGGGGATATCTTATGCTCAGCGCTGTGATAACGCTGATATTTGCGTTTCTGGCGGCGGCTCCGGCAGCAGAGTATGCAGCCTCGGTTTCTCCTGTGACGGCTATGTCCGGCGCTGGTGTTAAGGTGAAGCGCAGAAGGCGGAAGGCGAAGAAAATACGCAATTTTGAGCGATACTGCGCAAGGCTGAATTTGAGCCGCAGCAAAGGGCGGACGACAGTTACTATCCTGTCTCTGGTTATGAGTATTACTGTTTTTGTTGCTCTTCAAAGCTTTTTGTCCCTGCTTGGAGTTTCCGGCTCTATGGGGGAGCATTTGGGGGATTACTCCATTGTCAATCAGTATCTGGGATTTTCGCCGGAGGAGCTTGAGACGTTGGAGGCGGATGAAAATGTGGACAGTGTGGCGGCCCAGCAGTTTTCCCTGTATGAGCTGGACGAAGAGAATAAGCCTGAGGGAATAGAGACAGATATTACTTTGGGGGTTGGGGAGACCTTTCAGATCTTTGGGTTCAATGATCGGTGGCTGGATTATGCATTTTCCTCCAGGCTTTCCCAGGAGCAGTTCGAGATGTTGAAAAAGGGGGAGGGCTGTGTGGTTCGAAATCCGATTCCCATGGAGGTAGAGGGTGTTTCCTTTGGAACAACCTGTGTGGAGGAGGGGAGTACGATTACAGTGGCAGGAAAGGAGCTGCCGGTACTGTCGTCCATAACGGGGTATGATGGTTATTTCAGTGTGGGAAACAGCGGGTTTATCAACGGAGTCCAGGTACTGGTCAGTGACCGGGTGTATGCAAGGCTTACGGGGGAGGATGCCTATGCGGAGCTTCGGCCGGGGCTTTGTAAGACGGGGGACCGCGCGGCCTTTGACCGGACGCTGGAGGAGCTTTGCCAGCGGATTCCGGGTACCACTATGGTGTCCTATGAAGAGACGGACAGGCAATTTGCGGAAAGCGAGGCCCAGATTCGCCTGCTGGCCTGGGGGCTGATACTGTTTATTGGTTTTATTGGGATACTGAATATTATTAACACTGTTTATACCAATATTCATATTCGGGCGGCGGAAATCGGGGTGCAGCGAGCTATAGGTATGAGTACGGAAAGCCTGTTCAAAGTATTTTTGTGGGAAGGAGTTTATTATGGCGGAATTGCGGCTGTAATTGGCGGAATGGCCGGATATATCTGTACGATATTTGTGGAGGCTGCGGTGAACGGCAGTGTCCGGCTTACAGCGGTTCCGATCCTTTCCATAGGCTGCGCGGCGGCATTTTCCATTGGTGCATGTATCGTGGCAACCTGCGTTCCGCTGTGGAGGATGAATCGGGTGAGCATTGTGGATTCTATTGAGAGAGTGGAGTAAGGGGGAAAGGTAAATTTGATACGGGACTGCCCTTGGAGATGCTGCAGGAATTTTACCTGGTGGCCCTTGACGTATTTCGGAAAAACCCGTATCCTAAAGATAGAAGCGAACGGACCGCATGGCTGTCACTGCTGTGTACAGAGAATCTGGAGGATGCGGAAAGGCTGGTCAGGGAATATCCCTGGCTGGAGGAAATCTACGAGGAAATGGCTATGCTGAGACAACGGCCGGAGGAGGTGCTGGGGATGTTTTCGGAGGCATTGCGGATATTGGACGAGAATACGGCAAAGTACATGATTGAGGAGCTGCAGAAGAAGGTGGAGGAGAAGGATGCATTGCTAGATAGAAAGGATGCGGTGATACATGAACAAGGCTTTGCCATAGACAGAATAAGTGCGGAAAATGAGGAATTAAAAAGGCAGCTAAAGGAGCTGTCGGAGAAAATACCTTTGGGGACACAGTCTTAACCGGAAAAGTGTATGCTTTTGAAGCTTATTACCGGAAAACAGCGAACCAGGAGTTTTGATCAGCCCCTGGTTTGTTTACGATTTAAGGGAAAATGCCAAATGGGAAGGATGAAGGATTATGCAGGAAATTAAATGCCCCAACTGCGGAGAAGTATTTGCAGTAGATGAATCCGGCTATGCGCAGATTGTACAGCAGGTTCGTGATAAGGAATTTGAAAAGGCGCTGGAGCAGCGGGAAAAGGACTTTGCCGAAAGGAAGGAAAGCGAGTTAAAGCTTGCCAGAATGAAGCAGAAGGAGGAATTTGAAAAAGCGCTGTCAGCCAAGGAGACGGAGCTGTATGAGAAGGAAAGAGACCTGGAAAAATTGCGGGCACAGATTTCCGGCAGCGAGACTGCGAAGAAATTGGCCATAAGCGAAGCCGTCATTGAGAAGGAAAAAGAAAGAGAAAAAATACTGGAAAAGAAAAACGGAGAGCTTGCGGAAAAGGCCCGTATGATTGAGGAGCTAAAGGCAAAACTGCAGAACAGTGAGACCGAGAGGAGGCTTGCGGTTACAGAGGCCGTTCAGGAAAAGGAAAAGGAGCTCTCTCAAAAAGCAACAGAGATTACCGAGCTGAAAAGCCAGCTGTCAAACAAGGAAACGGAACGGGAGTTAAAGGAGCAGGCGTTACAGAAGGAATATGAGGACAAGCTCAAGCTAAAGGACGAGCAGATCGAGTATTACAAGGACTTTAAGGCCAGACAGTCCACAAAAATGATAGGCGAGAGCCTGGAGCAGCACTGCCTGAACCAGTTTAACTCCCTGCGGATGACCGCATTTCCAACAGCCTACTTTGAGAAGGACAACGATGCCCGCACAGGAAGCAAGGGTGACTTTATCTTTCGGGAAGAGGTGGAGGGAACGGAATTCATTTCCATTATGTTTGAGATGAAAAATGAGATGGATGAGACTGCCACCAAGCATAAGAATGAGGATTTCCTGAAGGAGCTAGACAAGGACAGGCGCGAAAAGAAATGCGAATATGCGGTGCTTGTCTCTCTTCTTGAGATTGACAATGAGCTCTACAACAATGGCATTGTGGATGTCTCCTACAAATATGAAAAAATGTATGTCATCCGTCCGCAGTTTTTTATTCCCATGATCACCCTTCTGCGCAACGCCGCGCTGAACTCGCTGCAATACCGCCGGGAGCTAGAGTTTGCAAGGCATCAGCAGGTAGACATTCTTCATTTTGAAGAAAATATGAACGCATTCAAGGAAGGCTTTGCCCGAAACTACCGGATAGCCAGTGATAAATTCAAGACAGCCATTGAAGAGATTGACAAGACCATCACCCATCTGCAAAAGACCAAGGAGGCCCTTCTTTCTTCCGAAAATAATCTCCGTCTGGCCAACAACAAGGCCGAGGATCTGAGCATCAAGCGGCTGACAAAAAACGCGCCGGCAGTCAAGGAGATGTTTGAAGAGCTGAAAAAGGAGGAAGATTCCCAGTGAACCCGTCAGATATATTAAAAACTTATTTTGGCTATGATTCCTTCCGAAGCGGACAGGAGGACATTATTAAGTCCATTCTGGAAGGAAGGGACGCTCTGGCCGTGATGCCCACCGGCGCAGGAAAGTCGATCTGCTATCAGGTTCCGGCCCTGCTTCTGCCGGGCATTACCCTGGTGATTTCTCCCCTTATTTCTCTTATGCAGGATCAGGTAAAGTCCCTGAATGAAGCGGGGATTCACGCCGCCTTTATCAATTCCTCTTTGACGGAGACGCAGATTTCAAAGGCGCTTCAAATGGCCGGCAGGGGAACGTATAAAATCATCTATGTGGCCCCCGAAAGACTGGAAAGCGCCGGATTCCTGGACTTTGCGCAGGATGCCTCCATTTCCATGATAACGGTTGACGAGGCCCACTGTATCTCACAGTGGGGACAGGACTTCCGGCCAAGCTACTTAAAAATCGTAGATTTTATCGGACGCCTTCCCCAAAGGCCGATTGTGAGCGCATTTACCGCAACGGCAACGGAGGAGGTTAAGACCGACATCGAATGCATTCTGAAGCTTAAGGAGCCGAACATCGTTGTCACGGGCTTTGACAGAGAAAATCTCTATTACCGGGTGGAGCATATCTCCGGAAAGCATAAGGACGCCTTTGTGACGGACTACATAGAAAAACATCGGAATGAGAGCGGGATCATCTACTGCGCCACCAGAAAAAATGTGGACACGCTGTATGAAAATCTTTTCAGACAGGGCGTGGTGGTGACCAGGTATCATGCCGGAATTGACAATGAGACGCGAAAGAAAAATCAGGATGATTTTATCTATGACAGAACGCCGATTATCGTAGCCACCAACGCCTTCGGCATGGGAATTGATAAATCAAACGTCAGATTTGTGATTCATTACAACATGCCTCAGAGCATGGAAAATTATTATCAGGAAGCCGGGCGCGCGGGCCGTGACGGTGAAAATTCCCAGTGTATTCTTCTGTTTTCCCCACAGGATGTTATGATCAATAAGTTCCTTCTGGAGAAGAAGGAGTTTGAAGGCTCGGATGCGGAGGACATGGAGCTGATCCGGCAGAGGGATGCCCAGAGACTGCGGTTGATGGAGGGCTACTGCAAGTCCACCTCCTGCTTAAGACAATATATTCTTACCTATTTCGGAGAGAAAATGAATACGCCCTGTGACAATTGCGGAAACTGCCACCGGGAGTACAAGACGATGGATATGACGGCAGATGCGAAATGGGTGATCAATTGTCTGGCGGAGACAAGAGGAAGATACGGACAGAGCATTGTAACGGGCACGCTTCTGGGGGCAAACCGGGCAAGGCTGAGAGAGATTGGAGCGACGGCTTACAAATCCTACGGAGCCCTTTCCCACCGAAGCGAGCGGGAGGTCCGCCTGCTGATCGATCAGATGATTCTGGAGGAATATGTGATTCAGACAGACGGGGAATACAGCGTCCTGCGGATGGGCAATATCGCAAGGCTAAAAAATGAGGACGCCCGCGTTGTGATTCGAACCTTTGATGAAAAGGATGGACGGGCAAAAGTCAAAGGCGGAAAGAAGCGCAGCACCGACGTCCTTACCAGTGCGGGCTACCGGCTGTTTGAGAAGCTCCGCAGCCTGCGCCTGGTGATTGCCAGGGAAGAGGGGATGCCGCCGTATATTATTTTCAATGATAAGACCCTGATTGATATGTGCGCCAGGATACCCAAGGATAAGCAGGAGATGCTCATGGTGTCCGGCGTGGCGGAAAATAAGTTTCAGAAATATGGACAGAGGTTTCTGGATGAGATTGGGGAATTTGTTGCGGATAATCCGGGCGCCGTTATCAGCACAAAGATAGAGGATGAGACGGAGACGGAGATTCCGGAGAAGAAGCAGGGAAAAGAAAAGGAGAAGGCAAATCAGGGGAGAGCCTGGAGTGAGGAAGAGGATGAAAGGCTGTCAGAGGAGTATCTGTCCGGCGTGAAGATTGCGGAGATTGCCAGGGAGCATGGCAGAACGAGCGGGGCTGTCAGAGCCAGGCTAAAGAAGAACGGTTTCATTTTATGAAAGCCTGTCTGCCCGCCTGAACAGTAAAATCTGGGTTACTGGTCACGGAGTGAACAGTAACAAATCTGGCGTAACATCAGGACTGATTTATTAAGAAATGCTATACAAGCCGCCCCTTTGTCTGCTATAATAAAGCCGGTAAAAATGACTATTTACAAAAAAGATAAGGAGACTATATTCCATGAAGCAGGACTTAATTGTAATTCTGGATTTGGGTAGCACGCAGAATACGGTAGTTGCCCGTGAAATTCGTGATCTTGGTGTATACAGTGAGATTCATCCTCATGATATTACAGCGGAGGAGCTGAAAGCATTTGACAATGTAAAGGGCATTGTCTTAAACGGCGGCGAGAACCGCGTGGTGGACGGACAGCCCGTGGAGATTCGCGAGGAGCTTTACGCATTGGGCTATCCGATGATTTCCATTGACTATCCCCAGTCGAAATGCGAGAAGCAGTTTGACAGGCTTCCGGACCGGGAGGATTTGAAGAAATTCATATTCGAGGACTGCGGGGCTGAGGCAAACTGGAATATGAAGAATTTTATTGAGGATCAGTTAGAGCTGATTCGTCAGCAGGTAGGGGACAGGAAGGTGCTCCTGGCTCTGTCCGGCGGCGTGGATTCCTCTGTGGTGGCGGCTATGCTGATCAAGGCCATTGGACAACAGCTGGTCTGTGTTCATGTAAATCACGGACTGATGCGTAAAAATGAGTCGGAGAGCGTGGTAAAGGTATTCCGGGATGAGCTTCACGCCAACCTGGTTTATGTAGATGCATCCGAGCGTTTTCTGGGGAAATTGGAAAACGTGTCAGACCCGGAGCAGAAGCGGAAAATCATCGGCGGCGAATTTATCCGTGTCTTTGAGGAAGAGGCGAGAAAGCTTGAGGGAATTGATTTTCTTGGACAGGGGACGATTTATCCCGATATTATTGAGAGCGGAACCAAGACGGCGAAGATGGTGAAGTCCCACCACAATGTGGGCGGACTGCCGGAGGATTTGAAGTTTGAGCTGGTGGAGCCCTTGAAGCAGCTGTTTAAGGACGAGGTGCGGGCCTGTGGCGTGGAGCTGGGGCTTCCTCATGATATGGTGTACCGTCAGCCGTTTCCGGGGCCGGGACTTGGCGTGAGATGTTTAGGAGCGATTACGCGGGAACGCCTGGAGGCGGTTCGGGAATCGGATGCCATACTGCGTGAGGAATTTGCCAAGGCTGGTCTGGATAAGAAGGTGTGGCAGTACTTTACGGTGGTGCCGGACTTTAAGTCCGTGGGTATGAAGAACCATGCTAGGGTGTTTGAGTATATGGTGATTATCCGGGCCATCAATACCATTGACGCTATGACGGCCTCCATTGAGAAGGTGGATTGGGAGGTGCTGGAGAGGATTACCAATCGGATATTGGCTGAGGTGGAGCATGTGAATCGGGTTTGCTATGATATGAGCCCGAAGCCGCCGGCAACGATTGAATTTGAATAAGGAAGGGAACGCTGGAAACAGGCAGAAATAACGGGTTTTTAAGGGTTAAAAGTTTTGTTTGATAACAAAATGATAACACTGGCAGAAAAGTGATTATTCAGAGTGTGCCGGTGGTTATCAGGTTGGGATAAAAGGAACTCTGGCTTTCGGGCTGGGGTTCCTGCATGTTTTAGCTAAAAATATTGCTAAAATCGTACGATTTAGATATAATAATAGTACAGGGAAAGGAGTGGTCTTATGTCAGTTACGGCAACAGAATTGAAAAACAATCTCGGTAAATATCTGGTATTGTCCGCAACGGAGGACATTTTCATTACAAAGAATGGAAAGGTAGTGGCAAAGCTGACAAATCCATATCAGGACAGGGTGGAAACTGCAAAATCCTTATTTGGGATTCTTCCCATAGATGCAGATATGGATGTGGCAAAAAGCGAGAGGCTTGGTGCAAAATAAATGAAAGCTCTGATTGATACAAATGTAATTATTGATGCACTGACATCCAGAGAGCCATGGAAGGAGAGTGCGGAAAAGATTTTCCTTATGACTGCGAATCAGGTCATGGATGCATATATCACGGCGAGTTCCGCTACTGATATCTATTATCTTGTAAAAAAGTACCTGCACAGTACAGAACAGGCAAAACAGGTGATGGGAAGGTTGTACTCCCTTATGGGGATACTGGCAGTGACAGGGGATGAATGTCTGGATGCCCTTGCTTCGGCGATCAGCGACTATGAGGATGCAGTTATTGAGCGGTCAGCAGTAAAAGCAAAAATGGACTGTATTATTACCAGAAATGTAAAAGATTATCAGGATAGAATGGTAAAAGCAATGCTCCCAGATGATTTCATTGCTTTAATGGAAGATGGAGAATAACAGTCTGGAATAAATAGATTAAAATGTATTTGCATATGCGTTACAATGCTGTTTAGGGGGTAGTGCTATATAGAAAAAACAGCAACATTAAATTTAAGTCGTGATACCTGCTTTTTACATAGCAAGTCCACATTCAAAGGCAAGCACCATATATTTTTCTGCATTGGTAAGCCCATAAGACATTAAATCTCTGATTTCCCATGTCTCGGAACTGAGGTTATCCGCTCCATATAAAAATTGAATAAAAGGAATGTGTCTGTATTTTGAAACTGCTAACATAGAAGCACATTCCATTTCTACGGTAAGACAACCCTCCTGCTGGCGTTCCTTGATAGCAGAGAGAGTTTCCCTGTAAATAGCGTCCGAAGTCCATGTTTTGCCTTTTACATAGGGGTAGCCACAATCTGTTAATACATTTTCTAATACTTGAATGGAATGCGCGTCTGCTTCGATTTCCGGTGAGGGCGCTATATAATGATAGCTTGTACCTTCATCACGTACAGCGGAGACAGGGATAATAATGTTGTTTTTTACCTTATTATCGTCCAATACCCCGCAAGAGCCAAATAAAACAAACTTTTTAGCTCCCATAGCAATGATTTCCTCAAAACATGTAACACAAGCAGGTGCGCCTACCATAGAGCGGTAAAAAGCAATCGCAGTATTCTTGTAATTCATTTGGTAGACAGGTAATGTGCCATTTGCAGAGTAGAGCTCTGCTATTTTTTCTACATTATCCAAAGAAGAAAACTTTTGAATGATGCTGTCAGAAAATGTGGAAACACAAATTTCCGGGAAATTTTCTATGCTTTTGGTTGTGTCAGACGGACTGAATAAGGCCGGCTCTAAGATTTCTGTTCTTTGAAATATTGTATACAATTTCTTGCACCTCATTTCTATTCATTTTCGGGATATATTTTTAAAAATTTAAAATTTAGACTGCTACAAATACGAGAGCGATTTTTAAAAAAAATAGATAATAAATTTTTTGAAAATCAGAGAAAAGTAGCCAGTCTAAGCTATTCGCCAGGAAATTTGAATAAGTAAAATTTTGCGTATATTACAATTCCCGCCCCATAACAAACTCCTCCTCACTCTCCCTCACAACCTGAAACCCAACCCTCCGGTACATCCTCACCGCATAATTATCTTTCTGAACAGACAGCGAGACCCGGGCAAACCCGCGCTCTTTTAACAAGACAAGAATCCCCTCCATCAAGGCGGTCCCAATCCCATGGCCCCGATACTCCTTATAAAGCGAAATAGCCAGGGAGGGCGTCTCATCATCAAGATGTCCATAATCATCCATAATACGAGCCCACACAGCCCCAATCACCTTATCCTCCATCTCGGCCACAAGCCCCGCATCCCCTTCCTTATCACCAAAGCCCTCAACATACACTCGCAGCTCCGGCACTGCAGTGATCGTCTTAGGCGGAGCCTTCACACCCTCCGGCACAAAAATCGCTTCGTATAAAAAATCCTCCAGCAGACCATACTCCTGTCTTCGCATCTCGCGTATCCTATAGTCCATAGATAACCGCCCCCATAGAAAGAAAGCCCTGCCTAAGACAGAGCCTCCTCAAACACCTTGAGCAGCTGTTCCAGGTGAAAGGGCTTATCCACAAAGCCTTTTGCACCAATAGCCTTAGCCCTCTCAAAGGTATCATCATATGCCAGGGATGAGATCATCACAATCCTTGCATCGGGATGCTCCTTCAAAATAATTTCAGAAGCGTCCAGCCCGTCCATTCCCTGCATAATAATATCCATAGTCACCAGATCGGGATTGACCTCATCATACTGGGCAATAGCATCCTCGCCGCTTCTACAATATGCCGCAATCTCATAATCCGTATCCTTTAGAACATCCTCCAATTGAACCCGAACCAGCCGGGAATCGTCTACCACCATAATTCGTTTACTCATTTCCTATACTCCCTTCTCTAGGCCTTCACCGGAAACAGCACCGCCCTCGTCGGAGCCGACACAAGGCACATGGTGAATCAACTGTGCACCCCCGCACTGTTCATCGGAATAGGTAAGCACGAATTGTATCTCACGTCCCTCAGGCTCATAGCGCCCCCGATAAAAGGTCGGCGGACCAAAATGAGCCGGAACCTGGGTGGCCCGAAACATGGCCCCTGCTATTCTTCCACAGAGCACATTAAAATATTCCTTGCTGAATTCCTCCAGATCCTCGGAGCTGACCGATTCCTCATGAAAGGAATTGCAGGCCATGCGGTACAGCAGCTTCGTATCGGCACAGAGGGTGAGACTGGTGCGAAATCCCCTGTCAAAGGTGATCTGAACCGTACAGAGGTCCTCCCCCGGCGACTGATCTCCCTGATGCAGGCGTACGCCTGCGGTGCGCTCCGTCACATCCTGAACTGCCTGATCCAGTATTTGCTCAAGATCTTCCTTTGCCATAGCCGTATTCATCTTGACTGCCTCCTTCCATTACCAGGTTTCCGTATCCGTCTGAGCTTCCGGCTCAAAAACCCGTTGAATCCGTTTCAGCAGATCATCAGAGGAAAAGGGCTTCAGTATGTAATCGCAGATTCCCAGCTTGACACTTGCAAGGACAAAGCTCTTATCCTCCACGCCGGTAAGCATAATCACCGGTATATCCGCCCGGTCCTCCATGGCACGTATTTCCCGGAGGGTGTCAATGCCGTTTTTGGGCGTCATTTGAATATCCAGCAGAATCAGATCCGGCTTTCGCTGGGCCAGATATTTCAGAGCCCGGGCCCCTGAATTGACGGTGATCACGTCGTAATCGTTTCGCAGGGTATTGGAAATCCTGGTCAAGATAACTGCGGTATCGTCCACCGCTAAAATACGTTTTCTAGCAGTTCCCTTTTCTGTTTCACTCATTTGCGTTCTTCCTCCTTTTCAAGTATATCCAGAAGCTGGGCCAATAGCACCTCGCCATTGTCATCCTCATATAATCTTAGCTGTTCCTGTATCTGCAAAAGGCGTTCCTCCGTATTCCCCGGCAGCTCATGAAGCAGCATAGCCTCCACCCTGTCTGCACATTCCTGGGAACGGAACTGCTTGAGATCCTCTAAAGCTTCCGCCGTCTGCTTCTTGAGCTCCTGCACTGTCAGGGCGGGAAGCTTTTCCTTATTTTCTTTTTCCTGCCTGCGCCGTCCCAGGAATTGCCCGATATTCGTCAAAAGGGTTTCATATTCTGCCATCAGCATCGGAAAATGCTGGGCGATAAATTCTCTGTCCCCCTGCGCGGCGGCATTTTCCTGCTCACGGGCCAGGGCGGAGACCTCCATAGCGCCAATATTGGCGGAGGCGCTCTTAAGCCCATGAACCTCTATCTGATAACTCAAAATGTCTGTATCCACAAGCTGGCTTAAGAGCTCGGTCTTGCGTTTGCCGTCCATGCAGTAAAGCTCCAGCAGATCCACAAAGCCCTCCTCGTCACCGGAATAATACTTCATGGCAGCCTTCATGTCCACTCCGTCGATTTGGAATACATCGGGATTGAGGGGCGTGATTTCCTCCGGGACATCTTCCGTGTTTCTGTACTTTTCCGGTACCCAGTGAAGGAGAAGCTGATTCAGCTCCTTCCGGTCAAGGGGTTTGGCAATAAAGTCCTGGAACCCGCACCTTAGAAAATGCTCCCGCATTCCCTCCATGGCGTTGGCAGTTAGGGCAATCATAACAGGGGCGGTGCCATTTTCCCCACAGTCCCTGCGGATAATCTCCGCTGCCTCAATGCCGTCCATGCCGGGCATCATATGATCCATAAAAATCAGATCGTACCGTGCCTCCCGCACCAGCTCGATAGCCTCCGGCCCGCTGGCCGCCTCCGTCAGATCAAAGGCATAGTTTTTCAGGAAGCCCCTGGCAACCTTGCGGTTGATCACATTGTCATCCACAATGAGCACCTTGACACCGGGGGCGGTAAAGCTGTCGGTGATTTTCTGCTCTGTCTGAGGAAGCTCCGGCATCTCCGAAACAGGGCGATGGTCCACAATTTTTTGGGGAATCATAATCGTAACCGTTGTCCCCTTGCCGTAGGTGCTTTTTACTTCAATGGTGCCGCCCATGAGCTCCACCAGATGCTTTACAATGGCAAGCCCCAGACCGGTGCCCTCGGCGCTTCGGTTCCGCTTGGAATCCACCTGCCGGAAATCCTCGAAGATTTTGCTGAGATCTTCCTCACGAATGCCGCAGCCCGTATCCTCCACATAGAAGATCAGAACCTCTTCCTCCGCATTTTTGCCTGGCTTTCCGGTAATATAAGCACGTACATACCCTTTGCTGGTAAATTTGATGGCGTTGCTGAGAATATTGAGCAAAATCTGTTTGAGCCTGCCGTCGTCCCCGTTGTAACCGCAGGGAATCCGCTTGTCACACTCGTACTTCAGGATGAGTCCCCGCTGGGAGGCGGCCATATCCATCATTCCCATGACCTCGTCCGCCATCACCTTTATGTAGTAATCCACAGGAACCAGCTCCATTTTTCCGGCTTCTACCTTGGACAGATCCAGGATATCATTGATGATGGCCAGCAGATTCTTTGCGGCGGACTGGACATCCTTGGCGTGGGCGTAGATCTCCGTGTCCCCGCATTCCTCCATAATAATATCATTCAGACCGATGATGGCATTCATGGGAGTCCGTATCTCGTGGGACATGTTGGCGAGAAATTCACTTTTGGCAATATTGGCTTTCTCCGCCTGGCGCCGGACACGCTTGATCTCATTGATATAAGCCTTGATGTCCGTCATGTCCAGAATCAAAATAACACAGCCCTGTATTTTCCCATTTTCATCTATAATATGCTTGCTGTGGCTTTCATAGTGCTGTCCGTTGATGGAAAAGCTCTGAGGAATGTCCTCGTTCAGCATTTCCTCCCGAAAGTCCTCCACCACCCGGATGTTCTCGCCCAGCTTGTGGGAGGGCAGGTGGGTGAAGATGTTGGCCGCCGCTCTGTTATAGCTCACCAGGCGGTCGTGGTCGTCCAGGGAAATCACTCCGTCCCCCAGGCTTTCCAGAACCTTTTCCGCCGCCAGATGACGGAAATCATAATTACGCCGACTCCAGACTACGATAACTACCATGGACATGGAGATGGCCAGAGTGACCGGCGTGAGATCGAATACCTTTACCAGCTTAAATACATAGGCAGCCAGCATAATCACAGGTAGGGTGGAAATTCCAAGAATCGTCCAGTACTGATGGTTTACCTGCCGATCCGAGCGCTCATGAATGGCGTGCACCAATGTGTAGATGCACAGGGAGTAAGGAATGACGATACGGGTAAACATGAAAAATATGTACAGCGGCCCGTAGGTGATGCTCACATGATAAAATCCGCTGTCATCTGCCAGCCAGCGCACCTCCTGGTAGAACAGGCCGTTCCAGTTAAAAAAGACCGTGGGCAGGCTGAAGAAGCTGATGACGCTTAAGACACGCAAAAGCTTTTTAGGAGGAGACATATAACAATAAATATAAAGAAACCAGCAGTAACACAGGGGTACAAAGGTGGAGCCCACATTTTCCACAGTCACTGCCGTCACGGCCGCCTCCACCGTAGGCGCAGTCAGCTCCAGCAGGTAGCCGATATTTTGTACCAGTGTGCCGGACATGATAAGGATCAGAAGCTTCTGCTCCCTGGCGCCCTCTCCGTTCAGCAAAAGAAGCAGTGCCACAATCGTAAGACATATGCCGAAGCATTCCAATGCAATAACGAAATTAACCATAATATTTTCCTACACGAGACTTTTATGCTTATTTCCATGGGAAGTGAGCCGAATGTCGGAAGCCCAGGGCAGACGGCAGACACCGCAGGATCATTTACACTAAAAATACAATATTACAATTTATCTTCTGTGTCAAGAAATGGCATCAAAAGGAGACTTGACTTTCATAAGTAGATTTCATATAATAGTTATTGACCGAAGGTCAATAATAACCGGAAAAGGAGAAGGCAATGGCAAGACCACCAAAAAAATCCCAGGAACAATGGAGGAGCGAGATTATAAAGGCCGCCCAGGAGCTATTTTTGTCAAAGGGGTACGACAATACCTCCATCACTGATATTATGAACCTTACAGGCGGTGCAAAGGGGATGTTTTACCGCTTTTTTGAGAGCAAGGAGCAGTTGATGCAGGAGCTGGGCAATCAAATGTTCTTTGAAAACAATCCATTTGAGGCAGTGAAAGACCGTTCCGATCTAAACGGCCTCCAAAAGATACGAGAGCTTCTGGCCCTGAACCAATCCGACAGGGAGCGGGAGGCCATGAATCAGCAGGCGGTTTCAATCCTTAAGGACCCTCGTATTCTGTCAGCAGCCGTGGAAGCCAATCGAAGAGTGTTGACACCGCTCTGGTTTGAACTTTTGGAGGAAGCCAGACAGGACGGATCTATTGAGACGGAATATACCAGAGAGCTGTCGGAGCTTCTGCCCCTTGTGAATTTCTGGCTTCTGCCCTCCGTATTTCCCGCCTCCCAGGAGGAGATCTGCCGTAAATGCCGTTTTCTTTTAAAGGTGCTCACCACCATGGGACTGCCTCTTATGGACGAGGAGCTGATGGACGCCACAGAGAGACGCCTAAAGGAGCTTGCGTCAGAGAACAGGAGGGAGCCATGAAGCAGAGACTCATGACAAGGAACTTTCTGCTCCTGATTCTGGGCCAGGCAAGCTCCCTGTTCGGCAATTATATTCTGAGACTGGCATTGTCCATGTATGTCCTTGAGGTGACCGGCTCCGCCGCCGTATTTGCAGGAATCCTCTCTGTGGCAGTTATCCCTACCATCCTGCTGTCACCCTTTGGGGGTATCCTGGCGGATCGGGCAAACCGGCGAAATATTATGGTAGCCCTTGATGCCCTGACCGGTCTGTCGGTTCTGTGTACGGCATTGCTTCTAAAGGAGAATAACGCAGTTGGAGCCATAGGCATCTTGCTTGTGATACTGTCCATATTGGGCGCATTTGAAACGCCCACCGTACAGGCATGTGTGCCGCAGATGCTCACCGGCAATGAGATTATCAAGGGAAATGCCCTGATTAATCAGGTGGCTTCCATTTCCTATTTAATAGCGCCCATGCTGGGAGGAATTCTGTATACCGCCCTTGGCCTGAAGCCCGTTATGCTTGCGAGCATCCTCTGCTTTTTTGTCACCGCATTTCTGGAATGTTTTATTAAGCTGGATTACCAAAAGGCTGTATCCGGTGAGAATATAGGGTCTGTGATAAAAAAGGATATTTCAGTCAGCATCCGATTTCTCACAAAAGAGCAGACGGGCATATTAAAAATGCTGTTTCTGGCGGCCATTTCCCGCTTCTTTGTCATGGGGCTAACCATTGTAGGCCTGCCTTATCTGGTAAGAAATGTGCTGGGGCTAAGTCCGGGATACTATGGGGCGGCGGAGAGCGCACTGGCCGTGGCTACGATTGCAGGGAGCATTGGGGCAGATTGTGTATGGATTTCTGTTTGACAGGTTTTGCGATGGGGTTTATCTGATTCTGATTCCCACAGGGATTATCGTGTGCCTGATTGGGCTGCTGTCAAGTGGATTCTTTGGCAGGCTGGAAAGAGAACAGAGTAAATCGGAAAACGGCTCGTGCACTGTCTGATTATCCGGCAGATAGCACACCGGACAGGAACGGATTGAGAAAATGGCAGGAGTATAGTATAATGAAAAAACAGAACCCGGGAAGGAAGCTGAAGGCACACGGTCCTTCCGGCATACACAATAAAGGAGAATACACCATGCCATACACCGCATTAAGCCATTGCAGTCTTACCTGCGAACCAAAGGATGACTGGGGGACGGATCTTACATCCACCGCCGTCCGTTTCTTGCGCGACACCTGCCAGGACCTGAGATTTTCCAGGGAAAAGGAGCAGGAGGAGGCAGCCACGGGAATTCTGCAGGGGAGGAGTCTGAGGGCTAATCAGATCCCCTACAATATGGAAAAGGACATTGATCGTCTCTGCCTGGAAAATGCGGTAAGGCGCTTCGCGGCTTCCGGCGCCGGCAAGGATGCCTTTGACGTATACTTCTGCTATCTGGAAATGTTTGTGGGAGCCTATGACAGCTCCCGGAGAATGATAGAGCTTCTGTCCGAATTTGAATCCAACGGAAGCTCCCTTCTGATGAAGCACCGGGACCATTACTCTCATTCCGTCTATGTATTTCTCCTGGGCCTGGCCATCTATGAAACCAATGAGAAGTACCAAAGAGCCTACGAGGACTTTTACGGCTTTGAGGATAAAGGAAAGGCGGCCTGTCATTTCCTGGAGTTTTGGGGGCTTGCCGCCCTGTTTCATGACATTGGATACCCCTTTGAGCTTCCCTATGAGCAGATAGCTTCCTATTTTGAAGTAAATAAGGAAAAGCGAAAGGGGAAGCCCTTTCTTGCCTATCATAATCTGGAAAATTATATAAAAATAGAGCCTAAAGCAAAGGAAAAGCTGGCTGTGCTATACAAAGCCTCCGATGTAGAAGGCACTGCCAAGCATGGCGAGCGCTCCGGCCCCTCCTTTGACACCACAGAGGATCTTTTTGCGTGGGAGGTTGCGGATAAGCTGTCGCCTGTCTATGGGATTACCAGGGAGGGCATCAAGGAGGCTCTCACTGCCAGACCAGTTCATCCGGAGAGCTGCGGAAACTTTATGGATCATGGATATTTCAGCGCCTCTATTTTATTTAAGAAGCTTTTTGAGGAGATGGACGGCGATATCACAAGGGCCCATGTGGATGCTTTGACGGCCATTTTGTTACATAACAGTCTGTATAAATTTGATGTGGCCTGCTATAAGAATAAGGAGCTCAACCGTCCGGCCCTCCGAATGGAGCTGCATCCCCTGGCCTATCTACTAATGCTCTGTGATGAGCTGCAGTGCTGGGACAGAATCTCCTATGGCAGAAATTCCAGGGTGGAGCTGCACCCCATGGACTGCCGCTTTACCTTTCTTCCCGACAGAATTCAGGCAGCCTACATCTATGACGCGGGGGAAAAAGCCAAGGTAGGCCGGTTTGAGAAGGAATATGCGGCATGGAAGGAAAGAGAGCCAAATCGGGAAAATGCAAAGGAATACCAGGAATGGAAAGCAAAAAAGCCTGGGCTCAAGGCTTACGCGGGCATGGTTTTTGAAAATGATTTTTTGGAAAATATCAAGGCGATTGTGGATCTGACCGAGATGGATCTGGAGGTAACCGTAAGGCTTGAAAAGCGGGATAACAGGAAGAAAAAGACCTACCTGTCAAGCAGCAGCTTTGTGAACCTTTACAACTTTGCCGTGGCCCTCAATGGGAGATGGCAGAAGATAGGCGAGTGGGAGCAGGCAAAAAAGCAGGATGCGGAGGAGGAATTCTTAAGAGACAATATGGAGGGATTTCTGAAAGCCTTTCAGGAATTGTCATTGGAATATAAGCTTTCCAATATCAATCAGGCGAAGGCATTTGCCGGATATCTGGATGAGATTGACTGCTTCTACACGGATAAGCCGGTGGACTATGAGATTCTGGAGCATTTTGAGCCGGGGCATGCGGTGAAAATCGGTTTGATGGAGCACAGGCGCTGGTTGGAGGAGCATATACGGATGGGCTGGAGCTTTGGGGAGAAACTTTCCAAGGATGAGCGGGAGCGAAGACGCATTCACGAGGATATGATTCCGGTGGATCAGATCCTGGACGGCGAGATTTCCGATGAGGCGGTAAAGAAAAACTATGATCGGCTGGGCAAGGGCGAGCAGGATAAGGACATTGCGCCCATGGACGCTATGCTGACCCTCCTGAAGCTGTTTGAGGGACTACGGATCTATAAATTGTAAAAAATAGACAAAAAGAGGCTTTTGCAAAGTGGCAAAAGTCTCTTTTATAGATAAAAAAGAGTAATTAAGGCATATTTCTATATATAAAATGATACAAAATTTTCTAACTTTGTAGTATAATTGTGTTCAAGAGAGTATTCTCGGAAACAGAAAAAGGGGGAAACTTATATGGCAAAAGAAATGATTGCAATGCTCCTTGCCGGCGGACAGGGCTCGCGCCTCTATGCGCTGACAGAGAAGCTTGCAAAACCAGCAGTTCCTTTTGGCGGAAAATACCGTATCATCGACTTTCCGCTGTCCAACTGTGTAAATTCAGGCATTGACACGGTTGGTATCCTGACCCAGTATCAGCCCTTGGTGCTGAACGAGTACATCGGAAACGGCCAGCCCTGGGATCTGGACCGTCTCCACGGCGGCGTGCATGTGCTTCCGCCTTATCAGAAGTCCAGCGGTTCCGACTGGTACAAGGGAACGGCAAATGCGATCTACCAGAATATCTCATTTATTGAGCGGTACGATCCCAAGTATGTGATTATCCTTTCCGGCGACCAGATCTGCAAGCAGGATTACAGCGATTTCCTGCGGTTCCACAAGGAGAAGGATGCGGAGTTCAGTGTAGCCGTTATGGAGGTTCCCTGGGAGGAGGCATCCCGTTTCGGTCTGATGGTGGCGGACGAGGACGACAAGATTACGGAGTTCCAGGAGAAGCCGAAGAATCCGAAGTCCAATCTGGCTTCTATGGGTATCTACATTTTCAACTGGGACATTCTGCGCAAGTATCTGGAGGAGGATGAGGCCAATCCGGAATCCGATAATGATTTTGGAAATAATATCATTCCCAACCTGCTCCGCGACGGCCGCAGAATGTATGCTTATCATTTCAGCGGTTACTGGAAGGATGTGGGAACCATTTCTTCTCTCTGGGAAGCCAATATGGAGGTACTGGACCCGGAGCACAGCGGTATCAACCTCTTTGATTCCAACTGGAAGATTTACAGCCGCAACAGCGGTATGACCGGCCACAAGATCTGCCCGGGCGCCGTGGTGGAGAACGCCATGATCACGGACGGCTGCCGGATCAAGGGTACGGTGAAGCATTCCATTCTCTTTGCCGGCGTTAAGGTAGAGGAAGGGGCGATTGTAGAGGATGCGGTAGTCATGGGCGGAACCCGCATTAAGTCGGGAGCCGTTGTGAAGCATTGTATTGTAGCCGAAAATGTAACCATCGGTGAAAATGCCGTTGTTGGCGCTATGCCTTCCGGTGATGAGAACGGCGTGGCGACCATTGGCGCCGGCGTTACCGTCGGGGACGGGGCCAAGGTTGGGCCAAAGGCTATGGTAAGCAAAAATGTGGAAGGCGGTGAAGAGGTATGATGAATGCAAATAAAAGTGCTCTCGGCATTATTTTCCCAAACAGCCACGACGCACTCGTCCCGGAACTGGTAAATGTGCGGCTGATGGCTTCGATTCCTTTTGCCAGCCGTTACCGTCTGATTGACTTTATTTTATCCAGTATGACAAACTGCGGCATCAACAATGTTTCTCTGATGGTGCGGAACAATTATCACTCTCTGATGGACCATCTGGGGTCCGGCCGCGAGTGGGACCTGGTTCGGAAAAACGGCGGACTGACGATCTTCCCGCCCTTTGCGGACAAGACCAACAAGCCTTTTGTGGGCCGGGTGGGTGCGCTTGCCGGTATCCTGGAGTTTTTGCAGGATCAGAAGGAAGAGTATGTGGTTCTGGCGGACACGAACGTTGTGGTGAACTTTGACTTTAAGGCCCTGATTGACGCGCATATTGCAAGCGGAGCCGACGTGACTATGGTTTACAATGAGCAGGCGATTCCGGACAGCGTTCTGGAGAATACCTCCAATGATAAGGGCTTCTATTATACTTTTGCCCTCAAGGAAGGCAGAATCGCCAAGATGTACGTGAACTCCAAAGCAGCGGGAGTACAGAATTTCTTCATGGGAATTACACTGGTCAGACGGGAGCTGCTGATCGACCTTGTCAACACGGCCTATGTCCGTGGAGAGGTATATCTGGAGCGCGACGTGCTGCTGCATCAGCTTGACCGGCTGAATGTTCAGGGGTATAAGTACGACGGCTATGTGGCGCGTATTTTCGATATGAAGAGCTATTTTGATGAAAATATGAAGCTTCTGGACGACTACAATCTGGACGCACTGTTCTCCGACGCGCCTGTTTACACGAAGATTCGTGACGACAATCCTTCCCGTTATATTGCGGGGGCTAAGGTAGAGAACATTATGGTTGCGGACGGCTGCATCATCGAAGGCGAAGTGGAGAACAGCGTTTTGTTCCGCGGCGTGAAGATTGCCAAGGGCGCCAAGGTGAAGAACTGTGTTCTGATGCAGGGTACGGTTGTGGAATCCGGCGCGGATGTGGAGTATGTGATTGCGGACAAGGATGTGACGGTGAGCGCCGGGAAGGAGCTGAAGGGGACGGATACGTTTCCGGTTTATATCGGGAAGAGGCAGAAGGTGTAGCAGGGAAGCGGAAGCTGCATCCGGCCGGTATGCAGGGTGTGCGGATGTGTTTGAACGTTTGGCGCGACTTGTGATAAGGGCTGCGGATTTTCGGTGTATATATTGTGTAGGAGAAAGAGGTGTTGGGCCTGGTGCCTGACGCCTCTTTTAACCAATAAGGATCTGGGAAAAACAGAGAGGAGAGTATATTGAGGAGAAACTACATAAACCGATCGGACATGAATGGATTGAGAAAATATCAGGAGTATAGTATAATGAAAAAAATGAAACACAAGAAAAAAATCCGATGACATTTGCGAACAAAGAGAGTATCGGAATTCTTGCAGGAAAGGCTATAAAGACAGGAGACAACGCCATGCTGTTTGATATTCTCCCTCAAAACTTTTTCAGCCCTTTAGCCGCACCGGGGAAGGTGGTATATTGGGAATGCATCTGCCGTCTGTTTGCCGTCACGAACCGGCAGCTTTCCTTTGGCGTGGAGAGGGATGTGCTGGTGGATGAGCTCCAATTCTACTTTGATTCTTCCATGGCGGCGGGACTGCCGGAGGAGGCGGAGGGAGCCGGCACGGAGAGCATGAGCAGCAGAGACAAGGCGAACTTTATCCTTCGGAGATTGGAGAGCTATGGCTGGATCGGAATCGACACGGACCACAGCTACGTTCAGAGAGTGAACTTTCGGGATTATGCGGTGCAGGTCATCAAAACGCTTCTGGCTATTTCCGAGGAACGGCAAACAGAATATCAGGGATATATCTACACGATTTACAGCTTGGCCCGTGCCGGGAATGAGAATCCTGGTATCGGGCTTTTGCAGATCGTAGAGAATACGGATGCTCTGCTGACGGGGCTTAAAAGTCTCAATGCCAATATTAAGCGCTATATTGACGAGCTGACGAAGCATAGCACTGTGGCGGAAATCATGGATGCCCTGCTGAACGATTACTACAGCAACGTCGTAGATAAGGCGTACCACCGCCTGCTGACCTCGGACAATGTATCCAAATTCCGGCCGGAGATACTGGAGCGCCTGGAAGCAAACAGCCGGAGCAGCCGTTTCCTGAACAGGGCATCCGCTGAGATCGCTGAGCTTCGGGAGATATCCCAGGAAGAGGCAAGAGAGCAGGTATTGTCCATGCTTCATGAGGTGATTGGGACTTTTCGCCAAATGGATGAAATCTTAAGTGAAATCAATCGAAAAAATACCCGCTATCAGCGTGCGGCTATTAACCGGGCCAGATTCCTCTTATCTTCATCCGAGGACATTCGGGGACAGTTAAAGGACATTTTAACCTATCTTGGAGGACAGATCACCGAAAAAGGACTGGATTATAATGCGGTCTATGAGCTGGAGGAAATGGATCGCCTGATCCGTATTTTTTTCTGGGAGTATCTGGACATGGATTCCTTATATGCGCCTGTGGAGGGACGAAAGGAATTTGAGCCAAAGCCTGTGGAGCTGGCAGAAGCGGACGAGGAGCTTCGGGAAGAAAAAAGGCGGCAGATGCTCAAAAAGCTGGAGCAGATCTTAAGCCCGGAGAAGATCAATGAATATGTATTAGAAATTCTGGGAGACAGAAAGGCAATGGCGGCATCGGAGCTTCCGCTTGAGGAGGGGGATACCTTTATCCGGCTGATTTATATCCGTCTGTATGGACAGCGAAAGCAGATGAAATATCAATTGGAGTTAAAGGACGTTACGGAAAAATCGGGTTTCCGGTTTCGGGATTTTCTCATAAAAAGAAAGGATTGAGTATGGACTTATTTGAAGGAATGCTGCAAAAGGACAGGGATGAATTCCGCAGGGTCTGCAACAAGCTTATGAGCATGTGCTTTATTGTCCGGCGCAATGAGACGACGAAGAGTGAGTATTACTTTATCCTGCGCATGAAAGAAGTATTTGCAAGGTATCTGGATATTCTGGGCTACACCCTGGAGATTAATGAGGAATATGGCGTGATTCAATTGGTGAACAGAGAAAATTACAACCATCTGAACTTGAAGCTCTATGACTCCATTATTTTGCTGATCCTGCGCATTTTATATGATGAAAAGAAAAGGGAGCTCTCTCTGACGGACGTAGTCGTGAATCTGGGAGATATTCAGGAGAAATATCTCTCTTTGAAAATCAGAGAAAAGCAGATTGACAAGACAACCATGACCAATGCCCTGCGTCTGTTCCGGCGATTTAACCTGGTGGAGCTTCTGGACCGAGATCTGCTGCAGGAGGAATCGAGAATTGTCATTTATGATTCCATCCTCATGGCTGTGAGAGTGGAGGACATCAAGCGTGTCAGCGATCTGATTGGACTGTATCGGAAGGGAGGGGCAAAAAACGATGAAGAAGCTTATGAAGATCCGGCTGATTAACTGGCATCGATTTGTCAATGAAACCATAGAGCTTGAAGATTCCGTGCTCCTGTCCGGCGAGAATGGCGCAGGAAAATCCACGCTTCTGGATGCGGTACAATTCGTAATCACCTGCTCCAAGGCTCATTTTAATAAGGCGGCCCATGAAAAGGGCAAGCGAAATCTCAACAGCTATATGCGCTGTAAAACAGGCCGGGAGGACCGTCCCTTTGAACGGACCGGAGAGCTGAGCAGTCACATTGCGCTGGAATTTTATGATGAGCCCAGGAAGCAGTCCTTTGTGGTGGGAGCTGTTCTGGATTCGGCTTCCGAGGAAAAGGAACCCAATGCGGCCTGGTATCTGATGGAGAACCGGGGCTTGTCGGATGAACTGTTTCTGAAGGGAAATCAGGTAAAATCCATCTCCGTATTTCGGGCATCCAACAAGGGAATCCGTCAGTTTGTCAATACACAGACGGAGGGCCGCCGGATGATGCAGGCACGCTTCGGCCGCCTGGAGGATAAATTTTTCTCTTTAATTCCCAAGGCGTTAGCCTTTAAGCCCATACACGATATCAAGGATTTTGTCTACTCCTATGTCCTGGACGAGAAAGAAGTCAATATTGACGCACTGAAGGAAAATGTGCGCAGCTATCAGGAGCTGGAACGGATGCTGCAGGATGTGAAGGTCAGAATTGCACAGTTGGAGGACATTCAGACCAAAGAAGCAGAGGTAGAGAGCTGTCTGCGCAGGGATCAGTATCAGCAGTACTATCTGGCAAGAGTGGATGTGGAGATAACCCAGGAGGGGAAAAAGGATACGAACCGCAGAATTCGTCATGCGCAGCTTCGCCAAAAGGAGCTGGAGGGTGTTCAGGCGCATCTTAAGGTGACAAAGCGGGAACGTCAGCAGACCATCACGGATCTGAATGTGGAGCTAAACGGAGATACGGATTATCAGGCCCTTAAGGAGCTGGAACGCAGGGAACAGGAATTGAAAGGGGCTTTGAAGCAGGATAAGGAAGAGATCGCAGAGCTTAATCAGTACGTCAAAAAGGCTTTGCAGGCCATTCGCAAGCTTCTTACGGTAAAGGATGCAGACGGCTGTGTCAGAGAATATAAAGACTGCCTCGAGCAGATCCATTTCCGTGAAAGTCTGGTTGAGGTGCAGCTTGTCCTGGAAAGAACCATCGAATACAAGAAACAGATGTACGCAAAAGTTCAGGAAAAGCTGGCTGAGACAAGAGTGGTTCTTCGAAGTGAAGAAAAGGAAATGTCAGAGCTTACCCACCAGATAGAACGTTTGGAAAGAAAGCGAATGACCTATCCCAGGGAGGTGACGGAGCTTCGCCAGAGAATAGAGGAGGAGCTGCGAAGAATGGGCCGGAACCGGGAGGCCCGCATACTGTGCGAGCTTCTGGAGATCTCCAATCCCGCATGGCAGAATGCGGTGGAGGGCTATCTGAACAACCAGAGATTTTATCTTTTGGTAGAGCCGGAGGATTTTGACTTGGCCCTAAGTGTCTATGACAAGCTGAGAGAGGGCCGAAAGGTGTACGGCGCAGGTCTTATCAATACCGGGAAATTGGAAAAATACGATGAGGCTCCTAAGGGGACCCTGGCTGAGATTGTGACCTCCAAAAGTATCTGGGCCAAGCGGTATGTGAACATGGTCCTGGGACGGGTACACATGTGTCAGAAGTATCAGGATCTGAAGCTTCATTCCATTGCCATTACCAGACAGTGCATGCGCTATCAGAATCATGTGGTCAGCGCCATACGCCCTGAGATCTATGAGACGCCTTATATTGGTGCGGAGGCTTATCAGAGACAATTGGAACAATGCCGTAAAAAGCAGGACGCTTTAAAGGAACAGATGGAGCAGCGGCGTGAGCGTATCAAAAATCTGGAATTTGTCACAGAGCCTTTGGATACAACGCCTGATGTGGATGTAAAATACCGTCTGTCCTCCCTTGAGGCACAGCGCAGACACGAGGCACAGCTGGCAGACTGCCGGCAGAGCATGAGCCAGTTGAAGGCGGACCAGACACTGATTCAAAAGCGTATCCGCCTGGAAGAATTGCAGCATGATCTGGGGAAATTGGAAGAGGAGATTCTAAAGACAGAGAATCAAAAGGGACAGGCGCAGAGGGAGGAAGAGCAGCAAAAGGAGCGTCTGACAGAGCTGCTTGCGATACTGGGTACGCAGCAGCAATATCTGGCAGAGCTGGCGGACAAGCTTGGTGCCGAAGAAGCGGAATGCAGAAAAGAATATGAAAAGCTCCGGGAGGACCGGGACCTTCAACAGTTTAAAGACAATTTTGAACGGGCAAAAAAAGCGAACTGGTCCCGAAAAGAAACGGCAGAGACAGAGATGACAAGGCGTATGCGGGCCTACAAGATTGCCCATGATTTTGGTGCGGCGGATTCCCTGGAAGGGTGGCCGGAATTTCTGGCGGAATATGAAAAACTGAAGAATTCACAGCTTCTCTCCTATGAGGAAAAGGTATACAAGGCGAGGCAGGCGGCAGAGGAGGAGTTCCGGGAGCAATTCTTATCCCGGCTTCAGGAGAATATCAAGCAGGCGCAGATGGAGTTTAAGGAGCTGAATCAGTCCCTTAAGGAGATTCATTTCAGTCAGGAGCAGTATGAATTTCTTTATGAGCCAAGCAAGCGCCTGAAAAAATATTATCAGATGATTATGGATGATTTTAATGTGCTTCAGGGAGAATCCATTTTCAGCGGTCTCTTTCGTGAGAATCACAGGGAGGTCATCGAGGAGCTGTTTGAAAAGCTGGCCTTTGATGATGATAACAGCGCAAAGACTCTGGAAGAGTATACGGACTACCGCACGTACATGGATTATGATATTAAAATATCCTCCGCTGACGGCAGCTATATGCTCTACTCTAAGGTCAGTAGAGAAAAAAGCGGCGGCGAGACCCAGACACCGTTCTATATTACGGTGGCAGCCTCCTTTATGCAGCTATACCGCAACAGCATCGGCGGTGATGCCATAGGGCTTGTTATGCTGGACGAAGCCTTCAACAATATGGATGACGAGCGAATTGCCGGCGTGCTGGAGTTTATGACGCATTCCAATCTGCAGGTAATCATTGCGGCGCCGCCGGACAAAATTCAGTATATCGGGCCGGCGGTGAAAAAGGTACTTTTGGTGCTTCAGGACGGAAAGATGAGCTATGTGGAAGACTTTACCCGTTCGGCCAGGTAGCTTATGCGGTGCAAAACAGCCGGCATAGGGATAATGTGAAGCAGGAAGAGGAAAATGGGATATGAGACGTTATGGGGAACAGATCCTGCATGTACTGCTGGATAAGTATGAAAACAGTCTTCTGTACAAGGGGGAAAATACACGGAACCAGACCATCAGCTTTCTGGTGAAAAGAAGTACCCTGCCCGAATATTTTGATGAGACTTCTGAAGAGTATGCGATCATTCATGCACAGCTATTGGATCTGGAGGAAAAGGGATTTTTAAGTCTCAAATGGAAAAACGGAAAGGAGGGGCATATTCTGGAGCGCTGTATTCTGCGGACAGAGAGGGCGGAACAGATCTATCCGTTTTTACATCGGCGTTCCAGAAGGGAGAAGGAAGAGAGACTTCTCGCCGTTTGCCAGGAATTTTCGGGAAACCATCCCACGTTGGAGCGCTTTTTGACAGAGCTTCGCAGACGTCTGGAGCAGGGAGAGCCGATTCGGCAGCTTGCCGATCCGGAGCATCCAAAGGAGCTGGAAGAATGCTGCCGTTTGATTTTGCAGATATTGAATAATCAAAATGAGATCTTTCTCAGGGAATTTTCCATCCGCTATTGCAACGATTCCAAAACCGTAGAGAGGGAGATGGGACGGGCGGCAGGAATCATTGCGCAATTTGACCAGAGGGGCAACCTGAAAGGGCTTACGGCAGAGCAGGTATTGGAGGAATATAATATTTACCGGAATCCCTCCTGGGTGTTGGTGAAAGGAAAGGGAAACCTGCGGATTGGAAGCAAAGAGAATCTTCTCAGGCTTGAGGAGCTTAGGGATGGCATTGGTCTGTCCGGCAGAGATATCGGGGAAATATCCTGGGAGCATGGGGATGGACCTCGGAGGGTGGTAACGATTGAAAATCTTACCTCTTTCCACCGATGGCAGGAGAAGGGCACTCTGGCGGTTTATCTGGGCGGCTATCACAATCAGGTGAAACGGTGCTTTTTAAAGAAAATCTATCGGGCTTATCCGCAGGCGTCCTATGGGCATTTTGGGGATTTGGACTGCGGCGGATTTCAGATCTGGAAGGACCTGCGCATGAAGACGGGGATTCCCTTTGAAGCAAGGTATATGGATGCGGAAACTTATCTTAAGTATCAGGCGTATGGAAAAGAGCTAACAGAGCATGACAGGAAGGAGCTTATCAGGATGCTGCAGGATCCGTTTTTTGAGGGACAGTGGGAGCTGTTTGAGAGGATGCTGGAATCCGGGGTTAAGCTGGAGCAGGAATGTATACTGATTTCTTCTTGAGAAATGTATTTTCTGGCTTTATTTTTGGCAGGCAGAGTGTTTTGGAAAGTGCTGTGGAAATATTGGGCAGGAGGGAAGTCTGTGCTGTATGATAAGGATATCAGGGAACCGCTGTTTGATTATCTGGAGGAAAGGTATGGCAAGATTCGCATTATAGAGGAAAAACAGATGGGGAGATCCAGGGCGGATATTGTGATGGTTCTTCCTGATGAGATTGCCGGAATTGAGATTAAGAGTGATGCGGATACTTATGCGAGACTGGAACGGCAGGTAAAGGACTATGATAGGTTCTTTGATCGGAATTATGTGGTGGTGGGGTCTACCCATGCTATGCATGTGGGGGAGCATGTGCCGGAGTATTGGGGGATTATTTCGGTGGAGTGGCTGGATGAGAGGGTGGATTTTTATATGATTCGGGAGGCAGCGCAAAACCCAAGGGTGGAGATGAAGTGGAAGATTCGGATTCTCTGGAGGCCGGAGTTGGCGCATATTCAGGAGATTTGCGGGATGGCGAAGTATGGGGGGAAGAGTAAGGACTTTGTGAGAGAGAAAATTGTGGAACGGATGCCGGTGGAAATATTGAATCGGTTGATGAGTGAGGAATTATTTGAGAGGGATTATACGGAGATTGGGGGGAGGATTGAGGAGTTTCGGGGGAGGAGGAAGGGGAGAGGATGAGATTGAGTAAGATTATTACCTATATGGGTAATAAAATAAAAATATAACCTATATAGGTAATAAAATAAAAATATATCCTATATAGGGAATAAATTAAAATTATAGCCTGTAGAGTGAATAAATGTTGTTGATTGCTGCTTGTTTAGTAAAAAACCAGGAAAAAACCGTCCGGCAAAAATGCACATCATTTGCACATAAATACAATGTGCTGTGATTGACTTTTATTTGGCAATTATATAATATATATAATAAGGTGAGTAAATTGATAAACAAGTAGGAGGTTGATGGAGCGTGAAGAGTGTAAATGTTACATTTCGTGTGGATGAAAATTTGAAGGCGCAGGCGGATGCCTTGTTTGCGGATCTGGGTATGAGCCTTTCAACGGCGTTTAATATTTTTTTGAGACAATCGGTGAGAGAACAGCAGATTCCCTTTTCAATTAGCCGCAATATACCAAATGCAGTTACTCTTGCAGCAATGGATTCTGCTGAAAATGAGGAAGGATAATGACAATATTTTTGTTTGGAGTATTGAGAGATAATAAAAAGGAAGTGCCGGTATGCCGCAGACAATTCAGAATCTGATTGAAAAATATGTATCTGAGATACAGAAGATTTATGGGAATCATCTTAGGCAAGTTGTGGTGTATGGTTCTTATGCCAGGGGTGATTATACGTCTGAATCGGATGTGGATATTATGATCCTGTTGGACTTGTCGGATATGGAGATTAAGAATTATCGATATCAGCTTTTGGATATGACTTTTGACTTTAATATGGATTATGGTTTGGATGTTAAGCCGATCGCTAAAAGTGAGGAACATTTTATGAAATGGATGGAGAATTATCCGTTTTATTCTAATGTTAGGAGAGATGGGGTTCTTTTGTATGGGAAATGGTAAAGATATTAGCAGCGGAGAAGATTTGCTTTTATAAAGGTTAGATTCTGACAAAAAGTGTCATAAAGATGTGACATCAAATATAATAAGAAATATGTGAAAACAGTTGGAAATAGATTATTATTTTTGTTGGAAATGGCAATAGCGAATAGATATAGAGCAGTACAGAGATGAGGAATATGCAAAAGACGCTCAATTATTACAATGCAAATGCAAAAACATTTACACAAAATACAATGAATGTAGATTTTAAATCTACGCAAGAACGGTTTTTAAAGAGAATACCTCGTGCTTCAAATATTTTAGATTTCGGCTGCGGCTCCGGTCGGGATACAAAGTATTTTCTATCCCAGGGGCATAATGTGACGGCAACGGACGGTTCGGAAGAACTCTGCAAGTTTGCTAGTGAATACGCCGGAATTCCCGTTAAGCACATGCTGTTTCAGGATTTGGATGAGAAAGATACTTATGACGCAATCTGGGCCTGTTCCTCCATTCTTCATCTGCCATACCAGGACTTGAAGCCGGTTCTCAAAAAAATGGCACAGGCATTAAAGGAGAACGGAATCGTCTATACCTCTTTCAAATACGGAATTTTCGAGGGCGAACGCAACGGCAGATACTTCACAGATATGACGGAAAATAAATTTGAGACTATTTTAAAAGAAGTGCAGGAATTTTATATAGAGGAACAATGGGTTACATTCGATGTTAGGCCAGAACATGCAGAAGAAAAGTGGCTCAATTTGATCTTAAGAAAAATATAGGACTAATTAGAAAATGGATTTAATATTATATGAGAATAATTTGGATGTAGAGAGCTTTGTGCATACGTTGGATGATGCCACCGAATGTTATAAATTCTATTGGATGGATTCTGTCTTAACATTGCTGGCACAGGGAAAGACAGAGATGGATTTTAACGAAGTAATCAATGGAATGATTGCAGATGCATGGTATTCAGTAAGCGAATATCATCTACATCTTGGTCTTAAAGACCGCAATGGGAATATTATGAATAGCCTTGAACGGGCTGTTAACAAACTTATAAAAAACAGCACATTAAAAAGTACGGCAACAAGAGAGGAAATAATAAATACAATAAAAGAATTTGACGCTCTCTTGCATGATGAAAAGTATCAAATGGCTAAGAATGTTCCTTATCGATTACTATCCTCTTTTCTGAAAGGAGTTGGTGGAAACGATAAACTATGGGAACATAAAAAGAGGTTAATAAGCTACATAGAATATATTGATGAAAAACAATGCATTCTTTATAAAGTAGAAGGTGCGGTTGGACTTAAAAAGAAAGTGATAATTAATAAACAATGGGTAAAAATGCTATGTGATAATATGGTGACAATAAAGGGATGGATACAGTTAAAGAAAATAAGATATCTACAACAGCGTAATCCAGGGGTGCCAGGAATCATATATAAACTTGAACCGGAAAATGAAAAGGTACGAAAGCTTAAAAACGTTAGAGAACTTTGGAATGAGGTAATAGAGAAGCGGCCCATTGCAGACATATATTCAGGAGAAAAATTACAGAGAAATTGTTTTGAAGTAGACCATTTCGTACCCTGGTCTTATATTGCAAACGATGAAATGTGGAACCTGTCTCCGGTAAATGGGACATTGAATTCAAGTAAAAGTAATAAACTTCCGGATTGGGATAGATATTTTCGTGAGTTTGCTCAGAACCAATATCTTTTATATCACACTGTTTTTGAGTATGAAGATTTAAGAAAGAAATTTGAGAATTGCCGTCGGGATAATTTGGTGTCTATTTGGGCAAATGAAGAATTATACATACAGGGAAATTGTGAAGAAAAATTTGTAACTATTTTGGAACAGCATATGAAACCTATATATGATTCGGCAAGGATTCAGGGGTATCTTGTTTGGAGTGTAAAATAATAGGGGGTATAATAAATGTATTGCAAATTTGTAATTAAATTAAAATCATTAAAGAAGTCATCAATAGAATCAGTAGATAATGCATTGGTTGAAAATAAATTTAAAGATTATATGCATGTAAAACGAAATATAGAGTTTGAATTTCGTGATGTTATAAGAAAAATAAACCAAAATCTTAATAAATGTTTAGTTCTTTTATGTGGCAGTTCTGGTGATGGAAAATCGCATATGTTATCACATATAAAATATTTTGACGAAGAGAAGTTGCTAGAGGGTTATGAACTTTACAATGATGCAACAGAAAGCGAAGCCCCTGATATGACCGCAATTGATACATTAGCAAGAGTATTAGAGGATTTCTCAGATTTATGTATAGATAATGGCAAAGAAAAAAAGTTAGTGGTGGCAATTAATATTGGAACATTAATAAATTTTATAACGTCCCCTCAAGGAAAAAAATTTAAAAAATTAGGTAAATATGTAAAAGAACAAGAGATTGCATCAGGCCGCAATAAAGCTTATGGCTATGTTGAAAATAGCATGTTCCAACATGTGAGCTTTTCGGATTATCAAATGTTTACTTTAAAAAAAGATGGTGTAGGAACAGACTATTTGGAAGAACTGTTTGGCAAGGTTTTCTCCCAAAATGATAATAATCCTTTTTATACAGCATATACAATGAATTATGACTGTGCAATGGCATCTAAATGCCCGGTGAGAATGAACTATGAGTTATTGATGGATACAAATATTCAAAAAGCTATAATAAAGCGAATAGTCGAAGTGGTGATAAAAGATAAAGCAATTGTTTCAACTAGAGATGTTTTGAATCTTATATATGAGATATTAGTACATCCGGATTTTGACTATAATACTTTATGTGGTTCGGGTACATCTGATGTTCAGTATTTAACAGAGTGTGTTCCATGGACAACGCCAATGTTATTGAATGAATTTGAAGACGTATCTCCATTGCTAGACTGTATACGGAAGCATGATATATTAAAAGTTCGATATGAACAGATGGATAATGATACCATATCTTTTCATGTTATGGAAAATATAAAGGATGTATTTGAATCATTAACGAAAGCAACTCCATATGAGACATTAGGTATAATAACAGATGTTTCTAAACTTGGAGGGTTAAAACCAGAATTGAAGAAAGTAATCTATCGTTTTTTGGTTCGGTTAAGGGAGCTGAATAATGGAAAAGAAACTAGGCAGTCAATGCGCTTGCAGGAGTTTTTGAAATATATATATTTTGATGCATGTGGAAAAGAAAATGAATTAGCCAATCTTTACGAGATGACAAAAAATGCTGTTATGTGTTGGGAAGGATGTTTTGCAGAAGGAGATATTTGTGTTGATTCTTCAAATGATTTATATTGGATTTTGGAGCAAATATCGTTACAACCGTTTATATATGGAACTAGTACCATAGAACAAGATGACTTGCAGAGATTTTTCCCAAGTATTAAGCTGCGTTTTGAAAATGCATCTAATGTTAATGCCGGCTGTGCAGAGATTACAGTGGATTACTCTTTATTTGAACTTATATCAGAAATAGAAGAAGGCTATAGACCAAATGTTCAAGATAAAAATCATCATGCTGATTTTGATAGTTTTGTGCGAAAAATATCTGATTTGGGGAATAAAAAATTGAGGGTACTGATAGTGTCAAAGAATGATGCAAATGAAAAGTATTTACTCCAGAAAGATCCATTTGGGAAATATACATTTAAGGTGGTGTAGTTAGTATGGAATATATATTGAGTGAGGAAAAATTTTATGAAAGTTATGTAGATAGTGGTGGGAAATTTACCCATAAAGTGGGGAATAAGCTTAAATTATTTCCTTTTATTACAACGCCAGGTACGGAACCGATATTGTCGCTTGAAAAATTAACAGGTAGAGTAATAAGTATTATTGATGGTGTACAAACAGAACATGTTTCTATAGATGACGTGATATCTGAACTCATGAAAATTACAAGTGTTCAGGTTGGACAAGAAGAAATTTTTAGAAGGTTGATAGTGAGTACTTTTTTTGATAAAAATGAAAGAATTAAACCATTAAATTTGAGACTGCTTGAAGTGGCAACTGATTTGGAGGCAACAGAGAAAAAACATGCAGAATACATAGCAAGTGTGTTAGGTGATAAACGTATCTTAAAGGAAGCAATTGATAAAGCACAAGAAAGTTGTATGAAAAATAGTAATGTATTGGAGAATATGGTTGTTTCATGTATCTCAAAAGACACTTTGGGTTTAGAAGGAGAAGAGTATTTTAGAATATCGGTAGGTTTGGTTGATAAGTTTAATGAAGATTTTTCGTTTATATTAGAGGATGAATTACGAACAAGGAAGAATCTAGTTCAATTGTTTGAATTTTATTATTTTGTTTACACCATTCAAGCCATGATGAATTTGGATAGGTTCTTTGAAGGAGATCGAGAAGAAATAATTCCATTGTATTTTAGTTTGGATTGGGAAAAAACAAGCTTGGGAAGGAGATGCTATAGTGAAGGGTGGCAAAAGGTTAAGGCCTCTTTAGATAGGATATTTGCACATGTTGTAGTATTAGATTTATTGAATTTAACATCTGATGATTTTTCACAAGTGGATTATATAAAGTTGAGGAAGATCATTGATGGAGATCCTGAACTTGAGCGTAAAATGACAAACGAAGTTAAAAAAATTACAGATTTGTACAGAAAGCATAGAAATGATTGTACTGAAATGAAAGAGTTGGAAAGAGAGAAATCAAGAGATGGTGATTTTGATTTAGAAGTTCGTTATCTCTTCAATTCAGTAAAAACGCAGTTTGAGTATGCAAGAGAAAGACCATATAAGGGATATGCTAAAAAGTTTATAGCTTACTGTGATAAATATCTTAAAAATAGAGGTAGAAGCGGAATGATGCTGACACTTACAGAAGATATGGTATTATTTTTAACAAAAATTTGTATAAAAAATAATGAATGTATCAGGCTTAAGGATATATTTAAAGAATTTGCAGCAAGAGGAATTTTTTTAGATGACATTTCAAAAGATGAAGTTACAACATATTATGAAAAACTCAATTTGATTGAGAAAAAGAGTGATAGTGGAGATGCAAAGTATGTTAAACGAATTTTATAATTATATTGCAAATCATATAATAAAATATTTTCAAATGCGAAAGGATATTATTCAACCAGGCGAAAGGTTTTGTCTGCGTTTTGATAATGAGGAAATATTAGAAGGTGTGAATGAAGCTTTGAAAAATATTGCGTTAGAGCATAATATTATTGGCATTTATAAGTATGGGGTGGTATACTCTACATTTACTATAAAGGTGTCTGAAGATAAAGAAGTTGTTATTGCAGCTAAGATTAATATGGATGAGGGGTTTCTGGCAAAATTAAGAAATGTCAAGAGAACGGAGAAAGATTTTCCGATATTAATGCTTTCTACACAGTCGGTTTTAGACACGATTACAAGTGGCACGGCAGATTTATCAGCAAAAGGAATGCCGTTTCATTCTACAACGTTAATATCGGATATTAAGAAAAATATTATTGGGGCACAATTATCTATATTTGATCAAGCAATAATGAACACAGAAATGAAGAGAAAGCGAGGCGACCGATATAGTGATAAGTCATCGCTGTATGAATACAAAGGACTATTGACAGTGCTTGAAAGAGGATATATTTTGGAGCCGGATTATGCTGAATTTGGATTATTAGTAGATCCAGAGGGAAAAAATATAGCGAATTATCCGAAAGCTGAGGAACGAATTGAAAAAAATAGAGAAATATATGAAAGGATAGACAGGGTAGTAAAGTATGAGGATATAGAAGAGAAATTATCAAAAGATTTTGATAAACCATTTATTGATCATTTAAAGCAATGTAAAAAGAACGGTGATAAATGGTATGAAGGTTATACACTGACTATGGTGCAGATGTCCATGGATAAGATGAAAAGAAAACTAGATAATCCTTTAGAAATTAAGGAATCTGATTTTGACTTTTATTCAGGCTCACCAATTGAGCATAGATATATTGTCAATGAAACAGTGTTTATTCGAGTTGATGGAAAGAGTAAGGTGCAACAAAGAAAAAAGAATATTTTGATTTATGATAGTGAACAACATGATGAAGTAACAGCGGAGATTTCAACTAATATTAGTGTGAAACAAAGTTGGGTGGATTCTTGGGGCGCATTTGTTAAAACATCAGGGAAAAAAGTTATAATTAAAATTAAGCCGAGTGGTTGTAGCTTTTCACAAGTGAATATTAAGGATTCGCAAAATGGAATTACCTATCAGATAAAAATATGTGTTATTGGTACAAATGAAAATTATTTGGATAGAATACGTACAGCATATATGCTATTTGTTTTAAAGCGGAATCTTGCGAGATCAAAAATTCAAGTTATGGGGATTGGCAAAGAATTATTAATTAATCCTGGTAGAGAAAAGGATATAGTTGTAGTGTTGCAGGATGGTGGAGAATATGAGTGTAATTATGATCAGACATTACATTTAAAACTTGAAGACTCAGAACTTAATTCTGATACAGGAAAAATAGATTGTAAAATAAAATGTGGTTCAGTTTCAATTCCGATGGAGATTCAGGATGAGCCGATAAAACCAGTTGAATTGACAGGGGTTGGTCTGTTTAAATGGAAACAAAGCAAAAAAAGAACGTTGGAATATCGACAAGAAAATTTTATTGTTGGAACAGAGAAGTTTTTTGCAAAAGAGCCATTTAGGACAAATCTTACTTTAGAAGAAATGTTTGTTCAAAGTGGTTGTTTAGCGATTAATGAAGAAGAGGATGGTTATAAAGAACATCCTCTGAACGTTAGTGCTAAAATTAAAACTACTTATAAAAATTTGATTTTAGAAATGAAAAACAAGAATACCGTACCAAGTGCTGTGTGGTATGCAGGAAAATTGAAAGAATGTGCAGAAGAATATTTAGATGCAGTTAGAGAGGAAGTGCAGAATCTTGAAGTTGGAGCACCTTTAAATACAAAAGATAATGATTTGTTATTTTTGGGATGTGTGATTAAAAAATATGATGACTATGTGATAAAAATGTCCCCATTAAATCCAATGAATATAATGTATCAGTTAGAACTTTTAAAAGAGGATTCGGTAGGAACAGTTAGAGATAAATTAGTGGAAAAGCTTACGCCACTTTATTTATTACCATACTTACGTGATGCAAATAAGGTTTTATATCATGCAGTGGAGCAAAAACATTCCCCAGAGTGGAGGGAGTATGCCCCTGTGACTCAACGACGTTTTCAAGGTTCTAAAAATTATGTACAGAAACTGGTGGCAGATAAAATTAATCAGTACAGAGAGCACTTCTCGTTTTTGTTTAAAGATATTGGCAATGATTTATTATGTATAAATTTAGTAAACATGGGAGATTGCCGAGAAGTATTTCAGGGTATACTAAAATTCTTCTGTGATGAAATTAAAGATAAAGTGCTAGAAGAAATACTTCGATTTGAGATTAATATATATAGTAACGAGAACATACATAATGTATTTAGCGTGTTGGAGGATAGTGGAACACTTAGAAAGTATTTGGAGAATAATGGAGTAAGAGTTAATGATATAAATGAAATTGAATTACTTGTTACAAGAAACATAAAGTGTTATTTCAGAAATCCATTACAATCAACTTATCAATATGCTCACTTAACATTTTATGAAATGCCAATGGCAGAAGAAGTTGGAACGGGAAGGGCTGATTCTATTATAACAGGAATTTCATTGGGAGGATTAAGTTCAGGGGTTCCATCTGTGTTAAACGCTGAGTGGTATAAGACCGGATTTGGAACAAAGCATGCACCTAATTCTACTTTGGTTGATTTTGCGAAACGGTTAAATGCAATGGTTAATGTAGCATTTTCAGGAAGTTCATATGAACCAGATTCATGTATTTTTACAGAAGTAGAGAAGAATCAAGAGACCCAACAGAAAAAAATATATGATTCGTCTAATTGGGTTGTTTTTGTTGATCCTAAGGTGGATTTGTCCTTTTTCCAAAAGAAAGCGGAGGATGATCATGAATTAATGATTATTCATTATAGTGATCAATATACTTCGGCTAGTGGCTATGATGATATAACAGTGACAAGAAAGTCAAGACAGTATAGTGATATTATTAGAGGGCACTTAGAAAAGAAAGGAGTAAATGCAACCAAGAAACAGATAGAGCAGGTTATAAGTCTTTTTAATGCAATAAATGGAAATTGGATGCTCAAATTGATTACTGCAAAAAAAACAGTAGGAGCATTGGACAACAATTTTAGTAGAGAAAAAATGAGTATATTATCTGCTATAAAGTTATGTATGGCCTATTATTCACATGAAAAGGTTGTATGGATCCCTATATCACTAGAAGAAATATTAAGGGTTTCGGGTAGTGTAGGATTATCGCAAAAGGATGGCCTTTTGTCGTAAGCGTCAAATCATACGCTCCCAATTAAATAATGCCGCTAAATTTTAGCGGCAAGGTTTCCTGCATTCC
>QZDX01000022.1 GCA_009917555.1 bacterium 1XD21-13
GATAACCGAATAACTGCCAGGTATTGAATTTTCAAGGTGCATAGGCTAAATCTATGTGCGAAGTTTGAGTTATTATAATTTTAGTGCCATATATATGGGAAAAGATTTGGACGGCTATATTCGCATTCCCAGAGGTCTCCGTGATGAACTGCTCGCCTCCTGCAAAGAGGAGACCTATAAGAGTTTCCTTTAAAGGTGATTTAAAGCCCCAGCAGAAGCTGGCAGCCCGGCGCTTGCTTATGTTTGATAATGGAATTCTCAGTGCGGCTACGGCATTTGGTAAAACTGCAGTCTGCAGCTATCTTATTGCAGAAGGTGAATGCCAGATACATTTATGGAGTATCCGCAACGCCCAAACGAGGAGATCATCTGGAGAAAATTATTTTTATGCTTTTAGGACCAATAAGACACAGCTATACTGCAAAAGAGCGGGCAATGGAGCAGGGAATCGGCCATTATGTATATCCGAGGTATACAAGAGTAATTGATACGAATGAGAGTAAAAATGATATTAATGGAGCCTATGCTTTGATTAGTATGAATTCGGCGAGAAACGAGATGATTCTTGAGGATACAAGGGTCTGTGTAAAGAATGGAAGAACACCGGTAATTTTGACAAGGTACAAAGAGCAGGCCAAATATTTGTATAACCATTTACGAGGAGATGCGGATCAAATCGGTGCAGGCTGCAGCAGAGCTGATAGAAATTGGATTAAAAAATAGAGACATGCTTAACAAAAACAACTTGGCAATAGCTAGACATTAACGGAAACTGGGAAGAACTTTGCGTGAGGGAGAGTCCACCAAGGTGAAAAATTTTATTTATGAGTGACGTTGCCATATATGCGGACGGTCCCATAAGAAGAGAAGACAGCCATTCGAGAAGATTCCTCAATACCTCCGGCCTGGAAAATATAAGCGGCCGGAGGGCATTTATGCAGTGGGATTCCTTATAGCTTCCTTCGATATCGACAAACGATTAGGGTATCGAATTGAAAGAAAAGGTAGTTGAAGAAATGTTATATGGATTTTAAAGAGCTCGTTGAACTACGTACAATTAAATCAGGCTTTAAAAATATGTGGTGAATATCTTCAGAAGGCTTATTCATAATTTTATCAAACATAATTTCGAGACAAATATTAACCATTTTTTCTATAGGTGGAGAAATTGTAGTTAAAGGGCAGCGCAAATATTTTGATTCACGTATATTATCATAGCCTACAATAGAGATATCTTCCGGAATTCTAAAACCATTTTCATAAAGGGCTCTCATTGCGCCAATGGCAATATAGTCATATGCCGCAATGATTGCTGTTGGTATTACGCGTTCTTTTAATATTTCATTCATATATTTATAACCGCAGAGCTCGTTAGCCTCCTCACCGATTTTTATATATTTTGTTTTGAGTTCCATTCCGTTTTCTTTTATGATCTGTTTTAAAGCTCTAATTCTGAAACGGCTTGCCAGTTCAGATGCGATATAACCCAGAGATTGATGCCCCTGTTCTTTTAAAAAGGATACTAATTTTGACAGTCCGTATACATCATCGATTGCAACATAATCATAATTTTGATGATTAATAAAGGAGTGAATAAGAACAACAGGAATACCATCATTTTTTATTAAATCTAACAGAGGATTAATTTTATCGTTCATAGAACCTGCAATCAGAATTCCATCAACCTTACGGTTCCAAAAGACCTTTAGGTTATAAAGCTCATTTTCCAATTTATGATGTGAAAGGCCAATAAGCAGAGAATAGCCTTTGTCCTGAAGTCCATTTTCAATTGTGTCGATCATGGTGGCAAAATAGTTAGAGCTTACCTCAGGAACAATTACGCCAATTGTTTTTGTTTTCTTTCCAACAAGAACACGGGCAGAGTAATTTGGCTCATAATCTAATTCTTTTGCAATTTTCTGTACAAGATCGCGAGTGTCTTTGCTGATTTCCTTACTGTTGTTAAGCGCTCTGGATACAGTAGATACATTAACGCCAGCTTTTTTTGCAATATCCTTTAAGGTAGTCATAATTCCTCCTCGAAATAAGATTAATTATTGACTATGATAAAACAATTAAAAAAATAATGCAATCGTTTTCGAAAAATATATTGACAGGAAATGATTTATATCGTATAATGAACGAAACGAAAACGTTTGCGAAAATTTGAAAGGGGGTAGGACCATTGGAAATCCTATATTTATATTTGTTTTTTCAAAATTCATGCATATTGAAATAGTTAGGATGAGTTATAAATCCATTATTTTTTTAAAATTTAATGCAAACGTTTTCGGAAGGGTGAAAAAAATGAATAGAGAAAAATTAAAAACCTATAATAAAAATCGTAGTATTGTTCAGATTTGTTATATAACGAATGATTATGAAGAAACAATTAAATTTTTTACAGAAAAACTGCTGATTGGACCATGGACAATTATGAAACATCAATCGGGGACAACAAAAGTTAAAGAGCTGTTTGGGAAGCGGCTGGAGGAGGAATTTTCTTTTTTTTGCGCAAGCGCATGGGTAGGAGAAATGGAATTTGAGATTATTCAGCCGGAAAAGGGACCGAATCCATTTAGTCTTTTTCTTGAAGAGAAAGGGCCTGGCATTCATCATATTAAAGAAAAAATAGCTGACTCTGATTTGCTGGAACGATGTAGAGAATATAGAAGACTTGGCAATTCGGTTAGTTTTCATGGAGAATTTCAGGAAGATATTTTTATTTATTTAGATACTATGGAACAGCTTGGTGCAATGTATGAACTTGGGAATTGTCCACTCATTGAAAATAATCCAGTCATTATTGGTTATTATCCGGAGCATTAATAGAAAGGGGTTTTGATTATGAGGTTATTTCTTGATACGGCAAATGTAGAACAGATTAAAGAGGCGGATTCTCTGGGAGTAATTTCCGGTGTAACAACAAATCCGCCAATTATTGCCCGTGAGGGAAGGCATGATGTAAAGGCTCAGATTGCGAAGATTTTGGAAGTGTTTGACAAAGAGGTAGTTGGACAGGTTGTTAGTCTGGAGGCAGAGGGGATGATCAGGCAGGCACAGGAGATTGCGTCGTGGAGAGCAAATATGGTTGTAAAAATTCCCATGTGCATGGAAGGGTTAAAGGCCATACATCAGCTAAAAAAACAGAATATAAACACGCTGGCAACTATTGTTTTTACACCAAGTCAGGCACTCCTTGCAGCACAGGCCGGAGCAAAATATGTGGCACCCTTTTTGGGAAGGTCAAGACTTATTTGTCAGGATGGTCTTAAACTTGTAAAGGATATTGCGGATATCTATAGATTACATGATATGGAGACACAGGTTCTGGTTGGAAGTGTGGAAAATCCTATAGATGCTATTCAGTGTGCCAAAGCAGGAGCTCATATTGCTACGGTTACATTTGAAACGTTGCAACAAATGGCGATTCATCCGACAACAGACTTGACAATTAAGGAATTTCTTAATGGCTGGGAGGGAATTGATATTATGTAACAATCCCTGTTAAATTGGAGGCTTAAAATGGAAAAACTTCTTGAAATGGAACATATTTCCAAAAATTTCCCAGGAGTTAAAGCACTGGATGATATCAATATAGATTTGTATCCAGGGGAAGTTCATGCTCTTGTAGGCGAAAATGGTGCAGGTAAATCTACCTTAATGAAGATTCTCAATGGTGTATATCAGCCGGACTGTGGAAGGATTTTGGTCGGGGGAAAAGAGGTCCATATTTCAGATACGCATGCGGCTCATAAGCTTGGTATTAATATAGTGTTTCAGGAATTTAATCTGTGTAATGCTATCAGTGTTTCTAACAATATTTTTATTGGACGGCATAAGCATAACAAATGGGGAATGGTTGATGATAAATGGCTTTATTCGGAGACAAAAAAGCTGATGGATTATATGAGACTTGATATTGATCCAAATACAATTCTGGGAGAATTGAGCGTAGCCGAAAAACAGCTGGTGGAGATTGCGAAGGCAATTTCCACCAATGCAAAAATCCTTGTTTTTGATGAACCGACCTCTGCACTGACAGAGAAAGAAATAGAGCGCCTTTTTGAGATTATAAAAACTTTATGTTCAGAAGGATGTGGTATTTTCTACATTTCACATAGAATGGAGGAGCTTGATTCTATTGCGGATCGCATTACTGTTTTACGCGATGGACAACATATAGATACCCGTAATTATAAGGATATGTCACGGGATGATATGATTCGCATGATGGTAGGCCGTGAATTAAATAATCAATATCCTGATTTTAAACGAAATATTGGTGCGGTTATTTTGGAAATTGACAGGGTTTTTGTACCAGAGCAACTGGATATATCGGGGATTCAAGTAAGAGAAGGAGAAATTGTAGGATTTGCAGGTCTGTGTGGGGCAGGAAGAACGGAGACAGCACGTGCAGTATTTGGTGCCGATAGAGCAAAAGAAATACAGGTTAAAATTTTAGGGAAGCCAGTAAAGATCTCTACACCAAAAGATGCTATTGAACATGGAATCGGTTATCTGACAGATGACAGAAAGCAAAATGGCCTAGCTCTTCGTTTGGATGTTGAAAAGAATATTAATATGACCTGCTATCCGATGTTTTTAAAAAATGGACTCTATAGCCAAAGGCTGGCGGATGAAAATGCACGCAAATATATTGACAGTATTAATATTAAGACACCTTCTATTCGTCAGACTGTTCAGAATCTAAGCGGGGGAAACCAACAGAAGGTTGTTCTTTCCAAATGGCTTAGCAGAGAGACACAGATACTTATCTTTGATGAGCCTACCCGGGGCATTGATGTTGGTGCAAAATATGAAATATATAAACTGATGAATGAACTGAGCAAAAAGCGGAAGGGAATCATTATGATTTCATCTGATCTTCCTGAAATTATTGGAATGTGTGACAGAGTTTATGTCTTTTGCAGAGGGCGAGTTACTGGAATACTTAGCCAAAGTGAATTATCGCAGGAAAGAATTCTACGCTATGCGGCAGGAATTGATGTAAGGTAGAAAGAGAGGCATTCGGTATGAATAAAATCAAAAACAGTCCATTTTTTAAGCTGCTGTCGAGACTATCTGTTCTTATCATTCTTTTTGTAGTTTTAGCATTAACAACACATAATTTTATAAAGTTGAGTAATCTTACAACGATTTTGCTGCAGGTTGCTATCTATGCAGTGATTGCATATGGCGTTACCTTCGTACTAATCGTTGGAGCTACTGACCTTTCAGCAGGTTCTGTTGTTGGACTTGCGGGTATTGTCAGTGCACTTCTTTTAAGAGATTATGCGGTATCTCCTGTAATGGCTATTATTGCCGGACTTATCACAGGTGCTGTTTGTGGTTTTTTAAATGGAGTATGTATTACTTATTTGAAAATTATCCCCTTTGTTGCAACCCTTGGAACCAGTTGGATTTTCAGAGGTGTCTGTCAGCTAATCGGTGACGGACAGCCTGTTACCATACGAAGCTCCGAAAATCCTACGGCAGCTGAATTTTTGAAGGTTCTTGGCAGTGGGAGAATTGGAGGTTTTCCTGTTGCAGCCATTGTGTTTATTATTCTTGGGCTTGCTTTGTCTGTAATACTTTCCAAAACTGTTCTGGGAAGAAATATTTATGCCACTGGTAGCAATCAGGAGTCTGCTCGTCTTTCGGGTATCAATGTACGCAGAACTACCATTTATGCTTTTATTGTCTGTGATGTTCTTGCGGCACTTGGAGGAGTATTGATTACCGCTAGACTTTCATCTGGACAGGTTTCGGCAGGTACAGGTTATGAGCTTGAAGGGATAGCGGCGGCAGTTATCGGCGGAGTTAGCCTGATGGGAGGTGAAGGTTCTATAGCCGGAGCGCTTATTGGAGCCCTTATCATGGGAATGCTGCGCAATGGACTTAACTTGAATGGAATCAATTCGTATTGGCAGCAGATAGTAATAGGAGCAGTTTTGATTTTTGCAGTTGCATTTGACTTGTTCCAAAGACGCAAAGTTGGAACTTGACTGAAAAATAATCATATGGCCAATGATTATCATATAAAAAGGAGGATTACAAAATGAAAAGAATATTTACATTGCTATTGGCAACATCGTTATTGATTGGTGCATTATCTGCTTGTGGCAGTTCAAATCCGGCACCGGAAACCGAGCCTGCTGAAGAGCAGTCTGTGCAGGAGGAAACAGAGACCTTAGATACGGATACTTCCACCGGAAAGGAAACCATTTATGCAGTTTTTAAGGATGCTTCTTCCGTTTTTTTTGCCCAGATGGGTGCAGGCGCGAAAGCAGCGGCCGAAGAGCTTGGTTATGAGATTGTAATCCAGAATCCGGCTTCAGAGGCGGAAATTGATAAGCAGATTTCCATGGTGGAAAGCGCTATTGAGGCAGAACCAATAGGAATGATAGTTTCCTGCATCAGTTCAGACGCTCTTATTAACTCATTAGCGGCAGTTAAAGAAGCCGGTATTCCCCTGACATGTACGGATGCTGGAGATAACGAAGAACATTATGATGCTCTTTATATGACTGACTGCTATCAGGCGGCCTGGGATCTCTGTGAATTTACATGTGAGCTGATTGATTATAAAGGGTCCATTTACCTCTTAAATGCTGTTGCAGGCGTTCAGTCCTGTGAGCAACGGGAACAGGGATTTCGTGAGTGTGCCAAGCAGTACCCAGAAGTTGAAATTATCAATGAATGGCAGGATTGCGATAATGATAAAACCATGGCTGCAAATATGACTCTGGATATGTTGACAGCAAGAGATGATGACATTAGTGCAATTGTAGGGCTCAATGAAAATGCTTTGATGGGAGTCGCAACCGCTGTCGATGAGCGTGGTCTTGATGGGGAAATTGTAATAACAGGTGTCGACTGTTCCGAGGATGTGCAGGCGTATATCCGTCAGGGTGTCATTAATGGTTCATCAAGCCAGGATCCTTACAAAATGGGATATCTTGCTGTGTATGGTATTCAGCAAATTCTTGATGGAGAAGATTTGAATCATCAGGTAATTGATACGGGCTGTGCCATTGTGACAAAAGAAAATATTGATAATCCGGAGATACAGGCTGTAATTAATCCGTAAGCTGTTTTCTGTCTTTTATGGGGGAGGAACTGCCAGCCTCCCCTTTGAAAGATTTTTTTGGTAAACTTTGTTTTGAACGTTTAAAGAAACTAAATGCTGACTGCAATAGCATGTAGTATGTTTTGTAAATGCAGTGGGAGTGATTGGTGTTAAGTATATAACAAAGGGGAGAAAATAATGCTTACTTCCATGAAATCAATTCTTGACAATGCAAAGAAAGGGCGCTATGGGGTTGCGTATTTTAATGCAACAGATCTTCATATGATCAAAGCTTATATCAATGCAGCCGAAACACTCCAAGCACCAATTATTATCGGAACTTCTGAAGGACTACTAAAGCAATATGGTGATTTTGAATGGCTTGCACCTTTATTGGTTCAGGCTGCTCGTATTGCATGTATACCAGTTGCAATTCATTTAGATCACACTTATAATGAATCAACCATTATGCGTGCTATTGATTATGGATTTGGATCTGTAATGTTTGATGGTTCTCGTTTGTCTTATAAAGAGAATAAAAAGAGATCAAAAGCTCTGGTTGAATATGCCCATTCTCAAAAAGTGGCAGTGGAGCTGGGATTAGGCTGTGTTGGCGGCCTCAGTGACGAAAACGGAACAGTAGACAGAGTCAGGCACACAGATCCAGATATAGCAGAAGAATTTGTACATGAAACAGAATGTGATTTTCTGGCTGTTTCTATAGGAACAGTACATGGTGATTACAAATCGGAGCCAGATTTAAAGCTTGACTTGTTGCAGACATTAAAAAACAGAATTCCATGCCCTCTGGTACTTCATGGCGGTTCAGGATTATCAGATGATGCTTTTAAAAATGTGGTATGTAGTGGTATATCAAAAGTAAATATATATACAGATATTATACATGCAGGTACGGAAGCTTTGTTAGACAGGCAAAGTAAGAATTATGCAGATTGTTTGCTTTCTGCGGAAAAGAGCATGTGTGAAGCGGCTATGAAAAAAATTAAAGTACTAGGAGGAGCAAATAAGGCTTCAAATGAACAACAATAATTTCCTAAAAAAGTAGAGGTCAGGTAAATGCTTGGTTATCATAGAGAGAGGTTGAATGCTGTAGGATTGTCAAAAGGATAATTCTACAGCATTTTTATGCATGCGGCACTTATTCAGATGATTTTCAATGGATTGTTTCTTGATGTGTGTAATAAAAAATGTCAATTGAATTTTCGTTATATGAGGAATGCGGTAAGCTATTTCAAATTAAAGGAGGAAACGTCTGCAGGAATGAAGGCTCCATCCCTGGCAAAGAATTCTGTCCATGACTATTGATACACAAAAATTATCATTTTAACTATTTATTCTCACTTGGAAAATACGGAATAAGCAATTATAATAAAAACGTATATTTCTATATTGAGACAAACAGAGCTTGAAATAAAGCGGTAGCGAGAAGAAAGGCGGATTCCATATGAAGGCGAGAAGGAAATTCTATCTATACTTAATTATCACAATAGCATTCATCTACATCAGCCTTCTGACCATTCTCTACTGTTCAGAATCCGCAGACAGCAACGCCATGATCCGCACCTTCGGAGACGCCTTCTGGTATTCCTTGGTGACCTTGACCACCGTAGGTTATGGCGACCTGGTGCCGGTGACTCCGCTGGGCCATACAGTAGGAATGATATTCCTGCTTTTGTCTGCCGGCATTATGGTGACAATGCTGGGAGCTGCGGTATCCTTTATTACCAGTGAAGGGCTGCCCTTACTTATGCTTAGCCTCCAGCGTCATAAAAACTGGTATTACTTTGCAGACTGTGAAGCAGAATCGGACGCACTTGCCGCCAATATCTATAGGGAGGATCCAGACGCCCTCATTATCTATGGAGAGAAAAGAGGCAGCCAAAGCGAGTCCCCTGGTTATCCCTGTATCTATCTGAGCGCTTCGCCGGCTAAGCTTGTGGCGAAAAAGAAAAACATTGGAACCAACTGCAAAATCTTTTTGATGAGGGAAAATGATATAGGTATTAACAGGAGGACGAATAATCTCCATGAGTTACTGGTGGAGGTCTATGCCAGGACCACCAATGGGCAGGAGAAGCTCTCGGAAAATATGAACTTCTTTCACAGCTATGAATGCTGCGCCCGGCAGTATTGGCGCTCCAAGCCCTTATGCAGCCATGAGCATACCATTGTTCTTATTGGCTTTGGAAAGTATGGGAACAGCATTCTGGAACGGGCTATATTAAGCAATATCATTTCTGTAGATCAGCATGTGGCATATCATATCTTTGGGGATGCGAGAGAATTCCTTGCCATTCATTACCGCCTGGGAGAGGTGTTTTCGCTCAACAAAGAATCCAAGACGGGAGATTCCTTAATCTTTCATGAGGAGGCATGGGAAGATAATCATGCCATTCTGGAGCAGGCTGACCGCATTATCATCTGTGAGGATGAGGAGCAGATCGGCTGGGGGATTTTTTGGACCCTGAAGAAATATTACCGGGTGTTCGGCCGTGTGGATCTGCGGAGCAGTTGGAGGGTTCCGGAGATCTCCTGTTTTGGCACAAATGAGGATATTTATACGCCCCAGCAGATCATCCGCACAGAGCTGAATCAGGCGGCAATTATGATTAATGACATTTTCCGCAAATCTGTTTCTTATCCCACATGTACCTGGGAGGAATTGGATGATCTGCACCGGCAGTCCAAGATTGTAGCAGCAGATCATCTTTTGACGAAAACCAGGATTCTCCTGGGGGATGAGAGCATTACAGAGCTTACGGCATCTGCGGTAAAGAAAGCATATGACAGGTATAGCAAAGCAAAGGAGCAGGAGGATACAAGAGAAATGTACCGTAAGCTGGATCATATGCGGGGATGGCGGTTTTATACTTATTATAACTGGAGCTATGGTCCCATTCGTGATGATATAGCCAGACAGCATCCCATGCTGCGCCCGTATGAGGAATTGACCTCAGAGCAAAAGCAGGAAAGGGATGCTGCCTGGGAGTTGATGGGAACTATATATGCAGAGCTTGAGTGAGTAAAACAGCCCCTTATTTAATCGGCTTTTTTCGTTTCTTATATTGATCCAATCGCCAAAATACAGTATGATAGTATAAGATGACTACATGATTACTTGCAAAGCACAGGGGGAAGAAGAAATGTACCAATGCCATCTTAAGCTCTATCTGATAGGCGATTCCTGTAAAGTATTTGAAACTATGAAAAAAATGCCTCCGCTGGAACACTTTACCCATGCCTTTTTGGAGAGCAGGGAGCTAGAGGCCTCTTTGACGGCAGAGGCGGATGTGATCCTTGCCAGAATATCGGAGGAGGAATACGGGGACCTGGTGGAAACACTGATCTCCGGCAAAAAGCCGGAGGCGGAGCTCATACTCCTTGCAGGGCAGGATAAGATGGAGGGGCTGTCCCCCTATCTGCCGGAGGTAAAGGACGTCTGGACAATGCCCATGTCGGAGGGTGAGGCGCAGTTTCGCTTCCTAAGATGGCAGCAGACCTGTAAGCTGAGCAAGGACCTGTGGGAGACCGGCCATTACCTGGAGGCTACCATTGACAACGTGCCGAATCTTATCTGGTATAAAACCAAGGACGGCATTCATGAGAAGGTCAACAACAGCTTCTGCAAGACGGTGAATAAGACCAAGGAGCAGGTCCAGGGACGGGGCCATGCCTACATCTGGGATGTGGAGCAGGACGATCCGGCCTGCATTGAATCTGAGCGGATCGTTATGACAAAAAAGGAAACCTGTGTGTCTGAGGAGGTGGTCCAGGCTGGGGACGGCACCAAGCTTCTCACCACCTACAAATCACCTCTCTACGATCTGGACGGAAGTGTCATGGGAACTGTGGGTGTTGCCATTGACGTGACCCAGGAGCGGGCCTACGAGCGGGAGATCATGGCCAAAAATCAGACCCTGGAGACGATTTTTACCACCATGGACTGCGGAATTATGTGCCATACCCTGGATGGCTCAGAGATCCGAAGCATCAACCGAGCCGCATTGGAGATTTTAGGCTACGAGTCTGCGGAGGAAATGCGGGCGGACGGCTTTGATCTCATTGCCGCAACGGTCATGGAGGAAGATAAAGGAAAGCTTCGGGAATGTATCCGAAAGCTGAATAAAGAGGGAGACAGTGTCAGCGTGGAGTACCGGGTCTGCCCGAGAGAGGGTGAGATCCGTCATGTGATGGGGAATATCAAGCTGATCCGGGAGAATGGTGAGCTCCTTTACCAGCGCTTCCTTTTGGACTACACGGCACAGAAGCTCAAGGAGACCGAGAATGAGCGGCATCACATGGAGCTTTTGCATGCACTCACCATTGACTATAACCTGGCAGGCTTTTTTGACCTGGATACAGGTATGGGGATGCCCCTGCGAGAGGGGGAGGATGCAAATGCAGTTTTTGGAGCTGTGTTTGATGAGGAGGCCTCCCTGGAGGAGAGCATGGGACGCTACATAGACCGGTTTGTGTATGAGGAAGACAAAGAGATGCTGCGGCAGATTATGACCTCAGAGCACTTGATGCAGGAGCTGGCGGATAAGAACCAGAGCTATGTGAATTACCGGGTGATTCTGGACGGGGAGATGAAGTATTTCCAGATTAAGGCGGTGCGTGCAGGCGCATGGGAGGGAAGTCACGGCGTTGTTCTGGGATTTCACAGCGTGGACGAGGAGATCCGTCACGAGATGGAGCAGAAAAGCCTTCTGGAGGATGCCCTTTCCCAAGCAAATCGAGCAAATAAGGCGAAGAGTGTATTCCTGTCCAATATGTCCCACGACATCCGTACACCTATGAATGCCATTGTGGGCTTTACGGCCCTTGCCATCACCCACATTGAGCAAAAAGAGCGTGTGGTAGAATATTTAAATAAGATTATGACCTCCGGCAATCATCTTTTGAGCCTGATCAATGATGTGCTGGATATGAGCCGCATTGAGAGCGGAAAGATGCGTCTGGAGGAAAAGCCCTGCCGCCTGCCGGACATTCTTCAGGGACTTCGGAACATTCTCCAGGCAGATGTGCGGGCAAAGCAGCTTGAGCTTTACATGGATGCGGTGGATGTGCTGAATGAGGACATTTACTGTGACAGGCTGAGGCTGAACCAGGTGCTTTTGAACCTGCTGAGCAATGCGGTGAAATACACAAGGCCAGGGGGGATTGTCAGCGTCCGGGTTACGGAAAAGCCGGGAGCACCTGCAGGGCAGGCCAACTACGAGTTCCGTATCCGGGATACGGGTATGGGCATGAGCGAGGAATTTGTCTCCCATATTTTCGAGCCCTTTGAGCGGGAAAAGAATTCCACCACCAGCGGAATCCAGGGCACCGGTCTTGGAATGGCCATTACAAAGAATATTGTGGATATGATGAACGGTACCATTGAGGTGAAGAGTGAGCAGGGTACCGGTACGGAGGTGACGGTGTGCTTTGCTTTCCGGCTCCATGCGGACGCTGTGAAGGAGCCTCAGGATATTCCGGAGCTTCGCAACTGCAGGGCTCTGGTGGTGGATGACGACTTTAACACCTGCGACAGTGTATCCTATATGCTTGGCCAGATGGGAATGCGGGCAGAGTGGACCCTGTCAGGCAAGGAGGCGATTCTGCGCACCCGGCAGGCCATTTCCAGGGAGGATAATTACTGCGTCTATATCATTGACTGGCTGCTGCCGGATATGAACGGCGTAGAGGTCACCCGGCGCATCCGCATGGAAATGGGGGACGAGGTGCCGGTGATTGTGCTCACAGCCTACGACTGGTCGGAGATTGAGGAGGAGGCAAAGGAGGCAGGCGTTACCGCATTTTGCAGCAAGCCCATGTTCTTTTCAGAGCTTCGGAGCTGCCTCAACTCCATTGTGGGAAGGGTAGAGCAGAAAAAAGAAGAGAATATGGACTTCGCCCAGGGAGCAGGAGGCGCTCACAAGGGCCGGATTCTGCTGGCCGAGGATAATGAGCTGAATCAGGAGATTGCCGTGGCCATTCTGGAGGATGCGGGCTTCTCCATTGATGTGGCGGACAACGGGCAGATTGCCGTGGATATGTTGAAAAAGTCAGAGCCCGGACATTATCTTCTGGTGCTGATGGATGTGCAAATGCCGGTGATGAACGGCTATGAGGCCACAAAGATCATCCGGGAGTTTGAGGATGAACGGCTGGCAGCCATTCCCATTTTGGCTATGACGGCCAATGCCTTTGAGGAGGATAAGCAGGAGGCTGCCAAGTGCGGAATGAACGGGCACATTGCCAAACCCATTGATATTAAGAATTTACTGAATACCCTGGAACGGGTATTGAAATAGGCAGATAGAATATGTCACAGCGAAGGATGGCGGGACGCAAAGAGGGAAGCATCCCCTGTCTTTCCCTGTGGCATTTTGTTGTTATCATAAGCTTTTTATTAATTCGACTGTCGAAAATAGCGACAATGGACAAAGGGGCTGCTGTCATCATAAACTTTTCATTATCTTGTCACAGTTTGAACACAATTTACTGCTAGACTGAAAAATAAGAAGGATTTTTAAGAATTGTATACCATCTCCTGACTGCTCTTGCCGAGGGATGGCAGGTTCAAGATAGATATCTCAAATAAAATGAAGAATATGATACAAAGGAAGGAGTTTTGACTTATGTATGAATATGGCAGCGGAGGCTCAGATTCGGAAAAGAGATCCTCAAGTGAGTACCGGTATAGTGGACCCTTTTACCAGGATAATATCGGATCTTCATCTGCTCGTAGTACCATCGGGGAGGTTCCGCCCAAGAAGAAAAAGAAAAGCTTTCCAAGGCTGATGCTGAAAGTGGTGGCTGTGGCCCTTGTGTTTGGCATTGTGGCAAGTACAGCCTTTCAAACCACCAATTACGTAGGTGCAAGGCTCCGTGGGGAGGACAGTAAAGCCACCGTAAATGAAGAGCCCTCTATTATTCCGGAGATTGAGACGATTGCTCCCCAGACAGGGGGAGAGGCGCAGAAATCGCCCACCGGTGATGTGACCTCCATTGTACAGCAGTGTATGCCTTCGCTGGTGGCCATTACCAATGTAAGCATCCGAGAGGTGGAGAGCTTCTGGGGATTTGGCTGGTACAATATGCCTCAGCAGAGAGAGCAGACCTCCACAGGAACTGGTATTGTTATTGGCCAGAATGAGACAGAGCTTTTGATTGTTACCAACAATCACGTTATTGCAGGAGCCACCAATCTGACGGTTCTGTTCAGTGTGGATGAGGGCAAGGACGGGGCGAGCGCTGTAGAGGCTCAGATCAAGGGAACAGATGCCTCCAAGGATGTGGGCGTGATTGCAGTGCCCTTAAAGGATATTCCGGCGGAGACCTTAAGTGAAATCAAGGTGGCAACCATCGGGGACTCCTCCCAACTTATGGTAGGGGAGCAGGTGATAGCCATTGGAAATGCACTGGGCTATGGACAGTCTGTAACCACCGGAATTATCAGCGCTCTCAATCGGGATGTGACCCTGCAGAATGACGATGGGTCCCTGATCAACAACAGCCTGATCCAGACGGATGCTGCCATCAATCCCGGCAACAGCGGCGGAGCCCTTCTCAATATGAAGGGGGAGGTCATCGGAATCAATGAAGCCAAATATTCGGCCAATCAGGTGGAGGGTGTGGGCTATGCCATTCCCATTTCTGATGTGGAGGGAATCATTGGGGATCTGAAAACTATGACAAACCGTCCTGAGGTGGATGCGGATAAGATGGGCTATCTGGGAATTACCTGCCAGGATGTGACCGAGGAAATCTCCAAGCAGTACGATATGCCCGTGGGCATCTATCTGAAATCCGTTGTGAGCGGCTGTGCGGCAGACAAAGCAGGCCTTAAGAAAGGAGACATCATTACCCGCTTTGACGGAATCGGCGTGAGCAGCTACGATTCCCTTCGGGATCGTCTGCAGTACTATGAGGCAGGCGAGACAGTGGAGGTGACAGTAATGACCTCGGAGGACGGAGAGTATGTGGAGAAGGTAGTGACCGTAACCCTGAACACCAGGGAGGAAGTGGAAGCTGCCTCCTAATGTAGGAATAAATAAGCGTCGAAGCGACTTTAATAAGATCAGACACCGGGGAATAGAGGTATTTTTTTCCCGGTGCTTGGTCTTTTTTCAAATCTGTGGTATACTCTTATGAAAGGGAGTGGATATATGGACGATAAAGATTACTTGGAAGAGGTAGAGGTAGAAGACACAAAGGAACAGGCGGAGGAAGAGGACAAGGATAACGATTATGAGGATGTGTGCTTTCTCTGTCACAGGCCGGAGAGTAAGGCCGGAAAGCTGATTAACCTTGCAAAGGGGATCTGCATCTGCTCAGAATGTATGCAAAAAACCATGGATACCATTCAGAACAGCAGCCAGGATTTTTCCAAAATTCCGGGCTTCAGCTTTATCAATCTGGCGGACCTGCAGAATATGATTCCTCAGAGGCAGAAGGTGAAGAAGAAAAAGCCCAAGGAGGTGCAGCCAAAGCAGGAACTGGACATTCGGAGCATCCCTGCCCCCCACAAGATCAAGGCCAGCTTGGATGAGTATGTCATCGGTCAGGAGCATGCCAAGAAGGTCATGTCTGTGGCGGTTTACAACCACTATAAGCGTGTGGCTACAGGCACCCAGGATGAGATCGAGATTGAGAAGTCCAATATGCTGATGATCGGACCTACCGGAAGCGGGAAGACCTATCTGGTGAAGACCCTTGCACGTCTTCTGGATGTACCTCTAGCCATTGCGGATGCTACCTCTCTTACAGAGGCGGGCTATATCGGCGATGATATTGAGAGTGTGCTGTCCAAGCTTCTGGCTGCCGCGGACAATGATGTGGAGAAGGCAGAGCGGGGCATTGTATTTATTGATGAGATTGATAAGATTGCCAAGAAAAAGGACACCCATCACCGGGACGTGAGCGGAGAATCGGTGCAGCAGGGGATGTTAAAGCTCCTGGAGGGAGCGGAGATCGAGGTGCCGGTGGGGGCCAACAGCAAAAATGCCATGGTGCCTCTGACCACCATCAACACCCGGAATATTCTGTTTATCTGCGGCGGAGCTTTTCCGGAATTGGAGGGGGTGATTAAGGAGAGGCTGAATAAGAAGTCCTCCATGGGCTTCCAGGCGGACTTGAAGGATAAGTATGATAAGGACCCAAACCTCCTTTCCAAGGTCACGGTGGAGGATTTACGCAATTTCGGTATGATCCCGGAGTTTCTTGGCCGGATGCCCATTGTATTTACTTTGGAAAGTCTCACAAAGGAAATGCTGGTGCGCATCCTGAAGGAGCCGAAAAATGCCATTTTGAAGCAGTATCAGAAGCTTCTGGCATTGGATGAGGTGGAGCTTACCTTTAATGAAGGAGCGCTGGAGGCCATTGCGGACAAGGCCATGGAGAAGGACACGGGGGCTAGAGCTCTTCGGGCGATTATTGAGGAATTTATGCTGGATATTATGTATGAGATTCCCAAGGATGACAATATCGGCCGGGTGACCATCACCAGGGAGTATATTGAGCACACGGGCGGTCCGGTGATTACCATGCGTGGCGTTCTGGCTTTGGAGGGTCAGGGATAACAGAGAGGTATTTTCTGTGGATGATATGAACATGAAAAATGATTGTTTAAATGTGTGCAAGGGAATCGCCGCCTTTTTCATTGTCTTTATCCACTGCAATTTTCCCAGCCCTGTGGGGGGAATGATGAATGGGCTGGCCCGTTTTGGAGTACCCTTGTTTTTTATGGTCAGCGGTTATTTTTCCTATGGAAAAGGGATGGATACGGTAAAGAAGCGTGTGGGAAAGACCTGGAACCTGTTTTTGGCGGCAAATGGGGTTTATCTGCTTCGGAAGGTGATTCTTCTCGGGATGAACGGGGAGCTGACCATAATCGGGATGATCAGGGACCTTTTTCTGTCACGGGACGCTTTGGTGGACTGGGTGCTTTTTAATCAGTCGCCCTTTATGTGGCACCTCTGGTTTTTGGGAGCACTGCTGTACTGTTATCTCTTCTATGGACTTTTGGTGAAACGGAAATGGGAGGAACGGGTGTATGTGCTCATTCCCATCTGCCTGGCCGCCAATCTGATCCTGGGCGAGGGGCTTCATATCCTGGGAAAAGGCGTTCCCCTTGTGTGGGTGCGGAATTTCTGGCTGACGGGCCTGCCCTTTTTCCTTTTGGGGCATTGGATGTTCAGGGAGCAGAGCCGGGGAAGGCTTAAGCTTCAGCCGGGGCTCTGCTTGGGAGCCGTTCTTCTGGGAGCCTGCCTTTCTATGGGAGAGATGCTGCTGTCGGGAGGCTGGGAGCTGTATTTTGGAAGCATTCTGATGACGGCAGGGATTTTCCTGCTGGCCCTGTGGAAGCCCTCCTTTGGTAAAGGGAGCCTGCTGGCTCACATTGGGGAGAGGGCGTCGGTGCATATTTATCTTTGGCAGATCCTTGTGTTTGATGTGATAGAGAGACTTGCGCATATGGGCGGGTTTCATGAGCATATGGTATATCAATGGCTGATGCCGCTGGGAGTGGGAATTGCCTCCTGGCTTTTGGCGGAGGCGCTGATTTATAGGAAGAAAGGAGTTTAAGGGCTATGAACAAAGACGTATTGGATGACATTGGAAGAGTGATTTCAGGTGCGGCGGACACGGTCAGTCGAAAGACCGGGGAGCTGGTGGAGCTTACCAGACTAAAAAATCAGATTTTTAACCTGGAGCGAGAGATTAAGCGGGACTACGCGGATCTGGGAAAAATGATATATGAGCAGTATCTGGAGACGGGAATTGTGGACGAAACTCTGCTGCCCATCTGCCAGGGCATTACCAAAAAGGAAAGCCTGGTGGAGCAGTACGAAGGTGAAATTGAATGCTTGAAAAAAGAGCATTAAAGAAAAAGCAGAATAACGGCAATCAGCCCCAGGGAGGGAAGCGAGATCTGCTTCTTTGGGGCGGTCTGTGCTGCATCAGTCTGCTTCTAAACCTGGCGGCCCGGCTGGTTCCGGGCTTTGGGGAGTGGTATGCGGTTCATGTGTATCCTATATTTGTGGGAACCTTGGGCAGGCTCTGCTCGCTGGTTCCCTTTTCGGTGATTGAGATTCTGCTCTATGCGGGGGCTGTCTTGCTTGTGGCGGGTATCGCAGGGGTGGTAATGAGAAGGATGGTCTGGAAGCGTGCCCTTTGGAATTTGGGGCGGACGCTGATTCTCATTTTTCTGGTATTTACCCTGAACTGCGGGATTAACTACCACAGGCTTCCCTTTTCTGTTCGGGCCGGCTTTGACCTGCAGGAATCTACGGAGGAAGAACTGATTGCTCTGTGTGAGCGCCTGGTGGAGGAGATCAATGAGGCTGCCAGGGAAATTTCACTGGATGAGGAGGGATTTTGCGCCGTAGAAGGGGATCCCAGGGAGACGGCCAGAGAAGCTATGGCAGCGGCGGCGCTTGAGTACCCAGAGCTTCAGGGGTATTACCCTAAGGCCAAGCCGGTGCTCTCCACCTGGTATCTGTCCAGCCAGCTTCTGCAGGGGGTGTACAGTCCCTTTACGGTGGAAGCCAATTATAACAACGGTACGCCGGACCAGGACAAGCCCTCCACTATATGTCATGAGCTGTCTCATTTGAAGGGCTTTATGCGGGAGGATGAGGCGAATTTTGTGGCTTATCTGGCCTGCCGAGCCTCAAAGGACGCGGGCTTTCGCTACAGCGGGAGCATTTTGGCCTATATTTACAGTGGAAATGCCCTGTATGCACAGAATCCGGCAGCTCTTCGGAGGGTGCGGGAAAAGCTCTGTGACCAGGCGGTGAAGGATCTTCTGGATCACAATGCTTACTGGGATACATACCGGGGGACTATATCGGAGGTTTCGGATAAGATGAATGATATGTATTTGAAGGCCAATGCCCAGGAGACAGGGACGAAGAGCTATGGACGCATGGTGGATCTGCTGCTGGCCTGGAATCGGAGCAAAGGGGAAGGAATATAGGTGCACTGGCAGAAGATTACGGTACTGGAATGGAGGGCTGACAGCTATGGAATATATTGATTTACGCAGGGAGGACGGAAGCCTTACCGGGGAGGTAAAGGAACGCAGTCTGGTACACCGGGACGGAGATCTCCACGGAACCTCCCATGTATGGCTGATTCGGTATCGCGGGGACCGGCAGTCTGCGGATGTGCTGCTTCAGAAACGAAGCAGGAATAAGGATTCTTTTCCCGGAAGCTATGATATTTCTTCGGCGGGACATATCCCTTCCGGGGTGGATTTTCTGGATTCGGCGCTGCGGGAGCTTGAGGAGGAGTTGGGCATACGGGCAAAGGCGGAGGAGCTAATCTATGCTTTTACCCATATCGGGCACCATGAGGCAGAATTTTACGGGAAGGTATTCAAAAACCATGAGTACAGCCGGGTTTATCTGTATGAGTGCGAGCTTTCCATAGAGGAAATGCATTTACAGGGGGAAGAAGTGGAAAGCGTGCTGTGGATGGATTATCAGGAATGCCTTGAGCATATTAGAAGGGGCGACCTGAACCACTGTATTTTTCCCGACGAGTTTGAACGTCTGGCAGTAGAAATAGAGAGTTATTTTGCCCGTACCGGGCGGCCGCTTGGGAAAAAGGCGCTCACGGAAACCTGGGCTGAGGATGCCCAGGCGGAGCTGGAGGATTGGATTGAGGAGCAGGGGATCTATATCCGCCAGTGAGAGCTAGAGTGAGTTTGGTTGTTTTTTGTGCTCTGCTCTCGGAACAGTCGTTCGCTATACTCCATATTCATTTGCGGGAAGAGGCTCCGGAGCCTCCTGTCCGCCATGACACAGCAGATTGTTTAAAAGTGCTTTTTCATACCGGCGTTCAGCCTCCGTCCAGTTGATGATGCGGAACCAGTTGTGAATATATTCCGCACGAAGATTCTGGTATTCCAGATAGTAGGCGTGTTCCCACACATCCAGATTCAGAATGGGTGTAAGATTTTGGGGCAGAGGGGTATCCTGGTTGGGAAGAGGCAGAATCACCAGTTTTCCCCGCTGGTCTGCGGCAAGCCACAGGTTTCCGGAGCCGAAGAGCTCTACCGCCATCTGAAAAAAGGTTTCATAAAAGCTTTCCCAGGTTCCGAAATCCAACAACAGAGCGTCCTTTAGTTTGCCTAAGAGCTGAGTGGGATTTGGCGACATTCCGGCAAAGTAGAGCTGATGGTTGTAGACGCCCCCGGCATTGTTCCAGACCTTTGTGCGGATAGCCTCTGGCAGCTCCTGGTTTTCCAGAAGGAGCCGCTCCAGGGTCCATTCGTGGAACTGGGGATAGGGCCGAAGAAGGGCGTTGAGATTGTCTACATATGCCGCAAGATGCTTGGAATGGTGGAAAAACATGGTTTCCATATTGATATTGGGCTCCAGAGAATCGTAAAGATAAGGGAGCGGCAGTACTTCAAAGGGGTAATGCTGAATCATAGATGTACCTCCTGGCGGGCATCATTTTGGAATTGCTGCGATATTTTCATTGTATGTTTCAATAATATAAAATATGCACTTGACAAACAGGTGAGAATGGCATACAATAATATCTGCACGTGACGGAGTATGGCGTAGCTTGGTAGCGCGCTCGGCTGGGGGCCGAGAGGTCGCAGGTTCAAATCCTGTTACTCCGACTTTTATTAGGAAGGCTTAATCATTTACATTACATAATCTATTTTACGAAGGAAGTTGAAGGCTGCGGATGTGCGGCGGGTGTAAGCCATAGGGGCACCGGAAAAGAAAAGTTCAACTTCTTTTTTGTTATCATAATTTTTCGATCGTCCGCAGACGGATGCGGAATCCCTTTTATCATGTTTCTCAAGCATATTACCACTTTTATGTTTGAAAATCAATAAGAAGCGGACGTGAAGCGTATATAAATCGTAATTGCAGAAGAGTACAAGAGACATCTGTCCGTGTTGGAAAGTGAAAAAATAAGTTCGTCCGACAAGGAATTGTTTCGAAAGATTGCGGATGGCGAAGCAGGATACGACAGCTACACCGGATCGCTGAAATTTTTGAGCAAATGCCTTTACCAGATGACCGGAAAAAGCACGGTTATTTTATTAGATGAATACGATGTTCCCCTGGAAAATGCATATTTCAGAGGCTTCTGTGAGGAAATGGTAGATTTTATCCGCTCACTTTTCGAGTCTGCCCTGAAAACGAATGATTATTTGCAGTTCGCGATGATTACCGGGTGTCTGCGGATTTCGAAGGAAAGCGTTTTTACCAGACTGAACCGCTTGAACATTATCTCCATCCTTGATAAAAAATACAGCGAACATTTCGGCTTTTCGGAAGCGGAGTTGTTAGAGCTTATGACTTATTATGGCGTGGAAAACCGCTTTCCGATTATGAAGGAATGGTACGATGGTTATTTGTTTGGAAATGTGGAGGTTTATAATCCCTGGAGTGTCATTAAGTTTTTGTATGATTTGTATTCAGACGTGAACGCAGTTCCGCGTCCCTACTGGATCAATACCAGCTCCAATGATATTATCAGAGAACTGATTGCCTGGGCAGACCGGGAAACAAAAGGACAGTTAGAGGCACTTCTTAAGGGAGAAACACTGGACATTCAGGTGCATGAGGAGATTACCTACGAGGACATCTATGACAGCGGCGAAAATTTGTGGAATTTACTCTATTTTACGGGGTATCTCACAAAGGCAGGCGAATATTTTAAGGAATCCTCCATTTATCTGCAGGTGTGTATTCCCAACACAGAGGTGAAAACCATCTATCAGAATTCCCCCTGATTTTTCTATTGACAAAGCCCCCTGTAACTGCTATATTTTGAGACAGAGCAAAGGCGTTCAGTATAAGGATAAGAACGCCTTTTTTGCATTGTTGGAGTATGTGGATACCATTGTCAGACGGCATGAACGATTTACAGGCGAATCGAAGCAGCTTTGCCCTTTCGTGCTGTCGCACAGCGACTTTAAAATAGGAGGAAGAAATGAGCCATTTTACAAAAAAGGATATCTTAAGGCTGGTGGAAGAAGAGGACGTGGAGTTTATCCGCCTGCAGTTTACGGATTTGTACGGCAATCTGAAAAATGCGGCCATCACGGTAAGCCAGTTAGAGCGGGTGTTGGACAACAACTATGTATTTGACGGCTCCTGTGTGGACGGCTTTGTGGATGACAATGATACGGATATGTTTCTGTGTCCGGATCTGAATACCTTCGTGATTTTCCCCTGGAGACCCCAGCAGGGAAAGGTTGCCCGCCTGATCTGCGATATTAAGCGACCTGACGGAACGCCCTACGAGAGCGATCCCAGGTATATTCTGAAGAAGGTTCTGGAGGAAGCAAAGAGCATGGGCTATCAGTTTGACGTGGGCCCGGAATGTGAATTTTTCCTGTTCCACACCGACGACAACGGGGAGCCTACAACCTTCAGCCATGAGCGGGCGGGCTACTGTGATATGGGTCCGATTGATCTGGGAGAAAATGCAAGGCGGGACATGGTTATGACTCTGGAGGAAATGGATTTTGAGGTGGAATCCTCCTTCCATGAGGTTGCCTCCGCACAGCATGAGATTGATTTCCGCTATGACGAGGCTCTTTTGACGGCGGATCAGATTATGACCTTTAAACTGGCGGTAAAGGCCATTGCAAGGCGGTTCGGCCTTCATGCGACCTTTATGCCAAAGCCCAAGACGGAGGAGAACGGCTCCGGTATGCACACCAATATGTCCCTGTCCAGGGATGGAAAGAATATCTTCCAGGATTCCGGCGATCCAAATGGTCTCAGCAAGGAGGCGTACTATTTTATCGGCGGTATTATGAAACACGCCAGGGGCATCACGGCCATTACCAATCCCCTTGTAAATTCCTACAAGCGTCTGTTTCCGGCACAGCAGGCGTCGGGGTATATGGCTCCGGGCTATGTAGCCTGGTCAGCCGTGAACCGGGCTCAGCTTATCCGCATTCCGGCCCAGAGGGGAGAAAACGTGCGTATTGAGCTTCGAAGCCCCGACCCTTCCTGCAACCCTTATCTGGCCCTGGCCGTATGTCTGGCTGCTGGCCTGGAGGGAATCCGGGAGCAGATTCTTCCGCCGGACCCGGTGGATCAGAGCAGCCGCAGGATGACGGAGAGGGAACGGAAAGAGCGGGGGATCGAGGCTCTTCCCAGGAATTTAGAGGAAGCTTTACTGGCTATGGAGGCGGATGAACTGGTGACAAAGGTACTGGGGGAGAAGGTCAGCCGCAGCTATTGCGAGGCGAAGCGCAGAGAGTGGGAGGAGTACTGCACGCAGGTGTCGGCTTGGGAGCTTGACAGTTACCTTTATCGGATTTAGTGTGCTGTCTGCCTGATAGTCAGGCGATGCACTTGCCGGTACACGGATATGGCACTGTACGGGGGGATGTACATGACAAATATTATTGTATTATTTCCAAAGGCGGAAGATGCCGGGAATGTACGCGGCCTCCTGGTGCGGCACGGATTTTCGGTGTCTGCGGTCTGTACAACGGGGGCTCAGGCACTGGCTCAGGCGAATGCTCTGGGCGACGGGGTTCTGGTCTGCGGTTATAAATATCCGGATATGATTTATTCGGAGCTGCGCTTGGCCCTGCCTTCTCATTTTGAGATGATTTTGGTAGCGTCGCAGCGTGTATTAAGTGAATGCGGTGATCCGGATTTGATGTGTATTGCCATGCCGATCAAGGTGCGTGACCTGTTAAACACCATAGATCTTATGGCAGAGCAGATATCCCGCCGGAAAAAGCGCCTGAGGCAGAAGACCAAGGTCCGCTCGGAGGAGGAGAAAAAGATTCTTCTGGAGGCAAAGAGCCTTCTGATGGAGCGGAACCATATGAGCGAGGAGGAGGCCCACCGCTACATCCAGAAATGCAGCATGGACAGCGGGACGAATCTGGTGGAAACGGCGCAGATGGTGCTGAGCCTTATGAATTTTTAAGAGGTTGGCGGAACTGGAATAAAAACGGCAGACCTTAGTCAGTGCACAGAAGGATTTACAGATGCATGGTTTTGTGGCTGGAAATTCTTCTATATACAGGTGTACGGAGTAAGGTTTGCGGAACTAAATATGGAGAGAAAAATGAAGTTTACGAAAATGCATGGAATCGGCAACGATTATGTTTATGTGGATTGTACAAGAGAACCATTAAGGAATCCGGAGGAAACGGCCCGTCTGGTGAGTGACCGGCACAAGGGCATCGGAGGGGATGGCCTGATTTTGATTCAGCCCTCCAGGAAAGCCGATTTCGAGATGGCCATGTACAATGCCGACGGCTCTTACGGAAAAATGTGCGGAAATGGAATCCGCTGTGTGGCAAAATACGCGTATGACCACGGCTTAACGGACAAGACGGAGCTTAAGATTATTTCCGGCGGAGCAGTCAAATATCTGAAGCTGACCGTAGAGAACGGCAGGGTATCGCAGGTGCAGGTAAATATGGGCGAGCCGATTTTGCAGCCCTCCCTTATTCCGGTGAGGGGAGAAGGAGAACGTCTTGTGGCGGAGCCGATTGTCGTTGACGATCGGACTTACAACATGACCTGTGTCTCTATGGGCAACCCCCATGCGGTTGTATTTTTAGAGGATGTAAAAAGCCTGAAACTGGAGGAAATTGGACCAAAATTCGAGACACACGAGCGTTTCCCGGATCGGGTGAACACGGAGTTTGTGCGCATCATTGATAAAGAAACCTTGGAAATGCGTGTGTGGGAGCGGGGCTCGGGAGAAACTATGGCCTGCGGGACAGGGGCGTGTGCGGTAGCTGTGGCTGCGGCCCTCAACGGCTTTGCCGGACGCAGCGTTACGGTTCGGCTTCTGGGAGGCGATCTGCGGATTGACTGGAGCGAAAAAGACAACTGCGTGTATATGACCGGACCTGCGGCGGAGGTATTCCAGGGTGAGGTTGACCTGGAAATATTGTTGAACCAGAGTAAGGGTAGGTGATGAATGTAAAGCCCTTTGAATGTGGCTTGCATTTATCATAACAATATTAGGCAGGGGAAAATTCTCCTGCCTGATTGCGTGCCTAAAAGTACAGGCTGCCTTTTTAGATACAGAATTTGCACAGCTTTAATCACATATTTTTTTCTCTAAAATATCACGGGCATAATCGTTTAAATTTTCTCCCACGACAATTTTCGTTTTTGTATAGTAGAAGGACTGCTCCGGTGTCCATTTGCCGGAGAGCATATTGGATAGTGACAGCAGGGCGGTTCTGCTTTGATTCCTGGGGTCCTGATACATCAAGGCGGAACAGTAGCCGTCCAGCAGTAATTGGGCGGAGCGGTAGTTGACATCATAGCCGATCAAGCAGATTTCTTCCGGCTTAGATACTTCACGGAGACAGGTTCCTACACCCAGAGCACCTACGGCACTGACACAGAAGATGCCATGAATGGCCGGATGCTTTTCCAATAGCTGCCACATGGCGGAGCAAGCTTCTGTTTCCTGGTCGTGATATTCATAAACATCAATAACCTCAATTGCAGGATAACGCTCATTCAGGTAATCACGGAAGCCGTTTGCCCGTTCAAAATGAGAGTTGATATTACTGAATCCGGCAAAGATAGCGACTGTGCCATGCCCTCTCAGCATCTTTCCCATCAATTCGCCGGCAACCCGGCCGGAAGAGTAGGAGTTCTCTCCTACATAAAAGGAGCGCTTGCTATTGGCCACATCGGAATTAAAGGTGACGACGGGAATACCATTGTCAACAAAATGATTTATATAAGGTACCAGAGCGTCGCTTCCGGCATTGATTGCAATTGCATCATAAGCGGAGACATCAAGCTTCTCAAGAATGGGAATCTGTTCGTCCGGGGATAGAGTATTTGAAAAAAAGTATTCCAATTCAACATCAAAGTCCTCCAGATCATTACTTACGGACTCTATTCCGACTAAAAGCTCGTCCATAAAGTAGTGTGGAAATTTGGGCATAATTAATGCGATTCTGGCACTCAGCCGGCGTCGCAGGGCGCTGGCCAGATGATTGGGACGATACCCAAGGGATTCGGCGATCTGTAAAATTCGTGTTTTTGTTTCTGCGCTGATCCGTCCCCGGTTGTTTAAAGCACGATCAACCGTACCGATGGATACGCCGGCTTTTTCCGCAATGATTTTGATAGTTGCCTTTCCCATTAGAGTTCCTCGAATCGTAGTGTTATTTTTAGAAAATAATTTCCCGCTTCCTATCATAGAGGATGCGCTTTTTTTTGTCAATGTCTGCGAAAGTATAAAAAATCTTTACTGTCAGTCCCTATTATAATTCGCACTTTGATGAATAAAAATTTATCATAAACTGGCATGAGGATGATGCATTACTAGCAGGAGATAATGTGTTTTGTGAATTATAAACAAAAAAAAGATAAAAAATTTGTGAAATAATCAAACCGCAAGTGTATTGTAAACATGAGCTGTGTATGTTATGATCTAAATGCGTTAACGTTACCGCAAACAATTATTGATAAAGAAAGGGGAATAAAGGAATGAGAAAGGTTACGGCAGTGGTTTTGACGATTGCAATGTCTTTGGCATTGGCAGCCTGTGGAGGAAAAGCAGAAGATACGGTTACAACAGAAGAAAGCGGAAAAACAGAGGAGGCTGAAAATTATACCATCGGTGTCGCTGTTGATACACTGGATACCCAGTTCTGGATTGCAAACTATCAGGCGATCAAGGATCGTGCGGAGGAGTTGGGCAATATCACACTGGTAGAAGCAATCGCAAGTGCGGATGCCAATGTGCAGAATCAGCAGATTGAAGATTTCATTGCCCAGGATGTAGATGCGGTTATCTGTATGGCCAGTGACGGGGCAGCCATTGCAGCAGCCGTGGATGAGTGCAATGAGGCAGGAATCCCTATTATTATGAACAACCGTCCCGTAGTAGAGGGTACGGCCGACCCGGACGCACAGGTACTGTCCGACAACAAGCAGATGGCTTACGAAGAAATGAAGTGGTTTATCGAGAAGAGCAAGGAGGAGGGCAAGAGTTACAAATGCCTGATGCTGGTAGGCAACTTAGGTGACGGAAATGCAGTAGAACGCCGGGACGGCTACCAGGCAGCCGTGGATGAGTTCGGTGAGGGTGTGGTAGAGATCGTTCTCTCCGTACCTACCGAGTGGGATCACGAGGTAGCACTGGCAGGGCTTCAGTCCGGTCTGGCTTCCAATCCTGACATTGACATGATGATTCTTCCCTCTGACTTTCTGTGGGAGCCGGTGCAGACAGCTCTGACCGAGGTTGGCAAGTGGGCTCCCATCGGCGAGGAAAACCACGTGGCATGTATCTCTTTTGACGGAGACGAGACAGGCAGGCAGATGATGGCAGACGGATACTGCTGGGCGGATGCCGCACAGTCTGCAGCACTCCAGGGCGAGACTTGCGTGGATACCGCACTGTCGCTGATTAAGGGCGAGAGCCTTCCCAGCCGTGACATCAAGGATTCCGGACTTCTCGTTACCTGTGATAATTTTGAAGAAGTAAAGGACAGCTTCTAAGCACTGAGATTTGTGTAGAAAGGAAAGTAAGATAGTCGGATATGATGAAATCAAAACGAAAAAGGCAGGAGCAGAAATTTCAAATGTTTCTGCAGGACAATATCATGCTGTTTGTTTTTCTGGTTTTCTTTATATGCGGAATGCTGTTTGTAGACAAATTTGCCTCCGCATATAACATCAAAAATTATCTGAAAAACTGTGCCCCTCTGCTGGTGGTATCAACCGGCCTGACGTATGTTGTGCTAAATGGAGGGATTGATTTTTCCACCACATCCATTATCTCTCTGGGAAGCGTGCTGGGAGCCCACCTCCTGGTAGAGTCGCCTTTGGCCGGAACGCCCCTGGCAGTTCCGCTTACCATTCTTATCATTGTGGGGATTGGCCTTGCTTTCGGAGTGGTCAACGGTCTGGCAGTATCCCGGCTTAAGATGCCCTCCTTTGTGGCGACCCTGTCCACCCAGCTTATTGGGGCAGGCCTGGCGGTCTGGTTCGGAAGCATTCTGTTCGAGGGGGCCGTGTCATTAGGCGGCCTCCCTGAAGCTTTCCGGGCTATCGGAGGCAGGGGAATGTTCTGGCTGCCCATACTGATAGCAACGGTTATCTTTGTTATTTTTAACTGGATGCTCTGCAAAACCGTATTTGGAAAGCAGATTTACGCCATCGGGGTAAATCCCAGGACAGCTGAGGTTTCCGGCGTGCCGGTGAAGAAAAATATCTTCCTGCTTTTTGTTATAAGCGGCGGCTTGGCGGGAGTGGCTTCCATTATCTATACAGCGAAGAACGGGGCCGGAGTTCCCACAATGGGGGATGCCATGTTTATTGATATTGTAGGAAGCGTGGTCATTGGCGGAACAGATCCGGCAGGAGGCTTCGGCGGTGTGAAGAACACTTTGTACGGCGTATTGTTTTTAACACTGGTATCCAACATTCTGAATCTGATGGGAATTGAATGGTTCTATGTGGATTTAATTAAAGGCGCTCTGGTCATTGCGGCAGCTGTTTTGAACCTGATATTCAAGAATCTCGGTGCCAGAGGCCGGGCGTAAGGAGGGGATGCAATGTCTACAGATATTCTTACTTTAAAAGGAATTCGGAAGAGTTTTTTCGGAACAGAGGTTCTGCACGGGATTGACGTCTCCATCCGTAAAGGTACGGTACATGGCCTGGTAGGAGAGAACGGAGCGGGAAAATCCACACTGATGAACGTGCTCGGAGGTGTCTTCCGACCGGATGAGGGAGAAATGCTGGTGGACGGAAAGCCGTATGCGCCTCAGTCTCCCAAGGATGCACAAAAGGCCCATATCGCTTTCGTCCATCAGGAGCTGAACCTGTTTTCCAATCTGACCGTTGCAGAGAATCTCTTTATTGAGGATCTGCCTCTGGGAGCCTTTCAGCAGGTAAAGTATAAGCAGATGGAACAGGAGACGGTCAGGTATTTAAAAGACTTTCAGATAGATGTGAATCCAAAGACAAAGGTGGAGAATCTTTCCATGGGTGTGCGGCAGTCTATCGAGATTGCAAAGGCACTGATCATCAATGCGGACGTGGTCATTTTTGACGAGCCAACTACATCGCTGACTAAGGTGGAGAAGGATCAGCTGTTTCGCATTATTGCGGATCTAAAAGCCCGCAATGTTACGATTATTTATATTTCCCATATTCTGGAGGATGTGTTTGAACTGTGCGATGATATTTCCGTATTGAGAGACGGTTCTTTGATAACTACCATGCCGGCCGGGGAAACGAACCGGGATGCTCTGATCAGCCTGATGGTAGGGCGGAAGCTGGAGAATGTGTACCCTACGGTGGAAAAGACCATTGGGGAGGAGATACTGTGCTGCAAGCACATTGCGTCGGGATCTCTGGTAAAGGATGCCGGACTTACGCTCCACAGAGGAGAGATTCTGGGTGTGTTCGGCCTGATGGGATCGGGGCGGACGGAACTGATGCGTGCCCTGTTCGGATTGGACAAGATAAGCGGCGGGGAAATTATTTATAAGGGAAAGAACTTTACCCATCACACACCAAAGCAGGCTATCGAGGCAGGAATTGCTTTCGTAACTGAGGACAGACGGGATGAGGGACTTCTGATGCCCAAGCCTGTGGAGGAAAACCTGCTTCTGGTTCATCTTCCGGCTCTGGCCGGCAAGACCGGTGTTGTGGATCAGAGGAAAGGAGAAGAGATGGCAGACGCATCTATTAAGGCGCTGCATACGAAGGTCCAAAATAAGAAGACCCAGCTGGTCTGCAATCTGTCCGGAGGAAATCAGCAGAAAGTTGTTCTCGGAAAATGGATTATGCATGAGCCGGAGGTGCTGATTCTGGACGAGCCCACCCGGGGTGTGGACGTGGGGGCAAAGTACGAGATCTATACTATTATCCAGGAGAGGGCTAAGGAACAGTCCAGCGTACTGGTGGTATCCTCGGAGATGGAGGAACTTATGGGAATCTGCGATCGGATTGTGGTTATGAGTGCCGGACGCATGGCGGGAGAGATAGAGTGCAGCGAATTTGAGCAGAACAGTATTATGGAAATGGCACTGGCAGGAGGTGGAAAGGCATGAATGAAAAAGCAGGAAAAGGGCTTCAATTATCCTGGAACCATCTTTATGAATATGGGGTATTTGTGATCTTTCTACTGATGATCATAGTGTTTGCGTTCAGCAATCCCCATTTCTTTACGGTAAAAAATGCAATTCTGATTGTGGAGCAGTCCAGTCCTCTGATGCTCGGGGTTTGCGGCATGGCCTTTGTGCTGATGCTTGGAGGCATTGATATCTCCGCAGGAGCCAATATGTATCTGTCGGCTGTCACCTCAGCCCTGGTGATGCAGAAGTTTGCGGAATCCAACGGCCCGGGAGGCTCGGCAGTCTATCTCATAGGAATCTTTACAGCCCTGCTGGTGGGGGCGGCCATTGGCCTGGTGAACGGCTGTTTTATTGTAAAGTTTAAGATGGTACCCTTTATTATGACACTTGCCATGACCAGCGTATTGACGGGAATCGGGCTGATTCTCACCAAGGCAGAACTGCTGCCGGTACGTGCGTCGGGCTTCCAGCCCAGCTCCATCCGTGTGGGGCCGGTGTCCATGGTAGTGGTGATCGTATTGCTTTTCACGGTAGTGTTCCACTATCTGCTGAAATATACGGTCTACGGAAGGCAGCTGATGGCCCAGGGAAACAATGAAGAGGCGGCCAGAAAGCTGGGAATCCGGACGAAGCGAAACGCAATCATCGCCTATGTAATCTGTGGTGCTATGGCTGGATTTGGAGGAGTGCTGTCAGCGGGGCAGGTTGGAGCTCTCTCCAGCAACTTTGCCAAGGGGAATGAGTTTGATATCATCCCGGCGGCAGTATTGGGCGGCATCAGCCTTTTCGGAGGCAAGGGAAGCATTCTTCCCGGGGCGGTGATTGGAATTGTCTTGGTCAATACCATTACAAATGGACTGACTATGATGGCGGCGAACCCTTATGTGTACACCATTGTGCGTGGTGTTATTATATTTATCGCCGTTATGCTGGACAGTATGAACTATAAAGGTGAGCTTCGATAGAAGCCGGCAGAAAAAAGAAAAGAGGAATTCATAATGAATCAAAGAAAATATTCCGTATTTATTGACAATGTGGCATCCTGCAATGACCGTTATTGCGGGGCATATGGAAGAAGTTATACTATGGAGGAAAAATTCGACCGGGTGAAAAGCATTCCGCTTCTGAGCGCAGTAGATATTGTTCTGTCTCCGGATTTTATGAATGACAAAGAGCGGATTCGAGAGAATGTGCAGCGTACCGGGCTGAAGGTAGCAGCCGTTGCCGTGGATACCTTTGCGGATCCCGTATTTCAGAAAGGGAGCTTTGCCTCTACGGATTCCGGAATCCGGGAACTGGCAATGCAAAGAGCAAGAGAAGCAATTGATTTTGCAAAATCCGTGGGCTGCAGCATATTTACTACCTGGCCGGGGCAGGACGGATATGATTATCTGTTTCAGGCCGATTACATAAAAGAACGCACACTGTTTCAGGAGGCTATGGCTGAACTATGTGATTACAGCCCGGATATGTCTATTACAATGGAATATAAGATAAAGGAGCCCCGGACCCACAGCTACATCAGCACGGTAGGCATGGCCCTTCTTATGTGTGAAGCTGTGGGAAGGGATAATCTGGGTATTGCTTTAGACTATGGTCATGCGGCCCTTGGATATGAGACACCTGCAGAATCGGCAGCGATTTGTAAGATGTACGGCGATCGTTTGAAACACATTCATATCAACGATAATTATCGGTTATGGGACGATGACATGATAGTAGGTTCGGTTCATACATTGGAATTTGTGGAATTTATCTACTGGCTCCGCAGAACAGGCTATCAGGGTTATATGACACTGGATCAGTTCCCCTACCGGGAGGACGGACGAGACGCAGTAGCGGAAAGCGCAGAGTGGTTGGATTACCTGGAAAGTCTTGTAGATAATGCGGATATGGATGAGATCGCTGAGGTGATTAAGAAAAACGATGCAATTGCCGCCAGCCGCCTGATGAGAAAGCTCCTTCAGGGGAGGATTGCATGACGGTAGAGAAAACCAGCTATAAAGGGACGGAAGCTCTTGCCATGGAGTACGGTGCATACAGGGCCGTACTCCTGCCGGGGCAGGGTGCAAAGCTTTGTTCCCTGAAGGAGCAGCCGGACGGGCGGGAATATGTTTATCAGGGAAAAACCAAAAGCTATCGTTTCTCGACCTACGGCAAAGGATATCTGGACGGAGAATGTGCCGGTATCGATGAAATGTTTCCGAATATCGATGAATTTTATTATGACGCAGAGCCGTGGAAAGGCATCTGGTTTCCGGATCACGGGGAGGTCTGGGCTCTTCCCTGGAAATATGAAATGGAAGAGGATGCCCTGTGGTTTCGGACATACGGCGTCCGGCTGCCTTATTGTCTGATAAAATATGTTTCCTGGGAGGAAGAAGGCGTCCTGCTGATAAATTATACGCTGGAGAATCTGTCATCCTTTTCCATGGACTATATCTGGGCAGCCCATATGATGCTGTCAGGGGAACCAGGATGCAGCTTTGAATTTCCGAAGGGCATGGACAAAGCATATACCACGATGTCAGACAGTGGCCTGATTGGGCGTTATGGGGATACGTTTACTTATCCTCTCCTGCATTGTCCGGACGGCAGGGAATATGATATCAGACTGCACCGGGGAAGGGAAGCCGATGATTACCAGAAGTTTTATTTTGCAGAACCCGTTCCGGGAGAAATCGGCTGGGGGAGAATCTGTTATCCGGATCACAGGAGACTGACAATTGAGTTTCCGGCCAGGGAGGTGCCTTATCTGGGAGCGGTGCAGGCAGAGGGCGGAGTTTTGAACCTGCGGTGCATGTTTTTGGAACCGTGTACCGGAGCATTTGATCGTCCTGACTTGGCAAAGCTGCATGGCATGAATAGTGTTTTGAAGCCCTATGAGACGAAAAAGTGGTATTTGAGAATCAGAATCAGTAACTGGAATGGAGGTAAGTATGAACGGACTGCAAAGGAAGTATCAGAAAGAAATTGAAGAACTGGTAACCGCTTGCCATCGCTGTGCGGAATTAAATTATGTAACCTCTGCCGGAGGGAATCTCTCTCTTCGGGTGGAAGAAAATCTTCTTTTGATTACACCCACCAAGACCCCAAAGCGTATTATGCGGTTTGAGGATATATGCGCAATCGATCTGGATGGAAATGTTGTATTTGCTCCGGAAGAGAAAAAGCCTACCGGGGAATGGCCCTTTCACACCAAGATCATGCGGAAACGCCCGGATATAAAGGCAATTGTGCATACACATCCGCCTGTGCTCACCGGTTTTGCGATTGCTGCTGATGGGATGCTGGAAAAACCCTGGCTGCCGGAGCCGATTACCGAAATCGGGCCCATACTTATGGTTCCCTATGAAACGCCCTTAAGCGAGGCATTGTCAGAACAGTTTGATGCAGTCATTGACGACTCCAACGGATTTCTGATGGAGAACCATGGAGCGGTCTTCTGTAGCCCCATTGGAATATTTGATGCGGTGGAGCTGTTAAATATGGCGGAATGTATGGCCGTCTCCGTGCTGACAGCGCAGATATTGGGAAATGCAAAGACTATTACAAAGCATTATGTGGAAGAAATGGACCAGGTAATTGCCGTACGGAATCTGAAAATGCCGGGGGCCCCCGGAAAATACCATTCCGCAAGTGAATTATATAAGCTGTAATTTTTTCTATGTGCAAACATAAATAAAAAACAGGAGGTGTGGCAGAGATGAAATGGGATCCGAAGATTTATCTTGCGATAGACAACTGCTTTGCATCGAAGCGGTGGACAAAACCGGAGGACTGGAGCTCTCTGATTGCCGGGCTGGGAGTGTTCTACATAGAGGCCAGTGCGGATACGGAGTGTGATCCCCTGTATATGGGTGAAGAATATATGAAGGAGTGGCGAGACAGGGTTCGGGAAGCCTGTGCCGGATCAGGGGTTCAGATTATCAATCTATATTCAGGCCACGGCACCTATGCGACCCTTGGACTGGCGCATTGGGATGAGCGTGTCCGCAAGAGATTCCGGGACGGATGGCTGAAGAAGCAGGCAGATACGGCGGCAGTATTTGGAGCAGGACTTGGCTTTTTTGCCCATGCGCTGGATGAGACATTTTTGCAGAAAAGGGAAGAGAGTGAGAAAGTTTTGGAGCAGCTTTACCTGGATCTCGCAGACCTGGCAGCCTATGGGGCAGAGAAGGGGATTACTTCCATGGGTGTGGAACAGATGTATGCGCCTCACCAGCCGCCCTGGACCATTGAAGGAGCCAAGAGGCTGTTAAGGGAAGTGTATGCACGGGGCGGACATCCCTTTTATCTGACAGATGATGTAGGGCATATGAATGGACAGCAGTTTTTCCAGCGTCCGGACGAAGAATACATCCTGCGGATGTTAAAGGCAAAACGTGAGGGAACTGCTCCAAAACGTATCTGGCTTGGCTCAAAAAAAGCCTGTACTTATTTTCAGGAAGCATTAAACGGGCAGCGCAGTGAGCAGGAAGTGGTAAAACGGATTTTAGATGACTGTGAGAAAAATCCGCATCTTTTTGCCATGCCCTGCGACGGAAGCGTCTATGCATGGCTGGAAGAGACAGGAAGATACAGCCCGATTATCCACCTGCAGCAGTCAGACGGAAAATCTTCTCCTCACTGGCCCTTTGATCCGCTCCATAATGACAGAGGGATTATTGACGGAGAGAAGGTAATGCGTTCCCTTTCTGCTGGCTTTGAGAAAGAACGTGAGGAGGGGATGCCTCCCGTATGCGGAGCGATCGCCATGACGCTGGAGCCGTTTATCGGTACGGCAGGGAATACTTATGATGCACTGGAAGAACTGCAGCTTTCCGTGCAATATTGGAGACAGTTTATTCCGGAAGACGGAATGCGGCTGAGCGAAATCATCCGTCGGCTGGATGAGAGACAGGGGTAACAGGGATGAAAACACAAAATTATCTTGCTTTGGATTTTGGAGCCGGTTCCGGAAGGGGAATTGTCGGCAGCTTTGACGGAACAAAGCTTAGGACAGAGGAACTTTTCCGCTTTGATCATTTTTTTAATGTATTGAATGGAAAAACATACTGGGATGTTCTGGAGCTAAACAGGCAGACAAAAAATGTCTTAAAAAAGGCAGCGGCAGAGGGAATTGCTCTTGCAGGAATCGGTATTGATACCTGGGCAGTTGATTATGGGCTTCTGGACCGGAACGGGGATCTGCTGGGAAATGTCATCAGCTATCGGAATGCCACGGAAGAGACGGTAAAAAAAGCCTGGAAACGGATCGGAAGCAAAGAACTGTTTTCTATCACCGGAGTGGGGCATCTCGCATTTAACACGGTTTATCAGCTTTACGAACGGAAAATAAGAAAGGATGCCTGCCTGGAGCATGCAGAGACCTTATTGCTTCTGCCGGATCTACTGACCTATTTCCTTACAGGGGAAAAGGGAACAGAATATACCAATGCCATGACTACGATGCTGGTTGACAGCAGAAAGGGCATCTGGTCACAGGAGATCCAAAGAAGGCTGGGAATACCGGAGAAGATTTTTACAAGGCTTGAGATGCCGGGAGTATTTCGGGGAGAATTGACAAAAGCAGTCTGCCAGGAGACGGGAATGACACCGGTTCCGGCAGCTGTTGTGGCCTCCCACGATACGGCGGCAGCAATTGCGGCGATTCCCACGGGAAAAGAGCATTTTGTTTATATCAGCAGCGGGACATGGTCGCTTTTTGGTACGGAATGTGAGAAGCCGGTGATAACGGAAAAAGCTTTCTGCAGCGGTTATTCCAATGAGGGAAGCCTGCAGGGAGGATTCCGGCTGAATAAAAATATTATGGGCCTGGGACTGCTCCAGGAGTGCAGAAGAAGCTGGGGACGCAAGGGGAAATTGCTTTCCTGGGATGAAATTGTAGAAGCGGCCGCACAGGCAGAGCCTTTCCGGGCTTTTCTGGATACGGATGCCTTAGAGTTTTTCAGTCTGCAGCATTTAACAGAGAGGATTCCGAAGTACTGCGCAGAAAGAGGAATGTACATAAGCTCCATAGGTGAAATAGCAAGATGTGTATACGAAAGCCTGGCAATGAAATACCGGTATGCACTTCGGGAGCTGGAGAATATTACAGGGGAGAAATATGAAGCAATCCACATTGTAGGCGGCGGTTGTAAAAACGGGCTGTTGAACCAATTTACGGCGAATGCTACAGGGCTTCCGGTAATAGCTGGACCCGAAGAGGGGGCAAGCATGTCAAATGCGCTGACTCAGGTCATGGCGGCAGGGGAGATAAAGGGGATAAGTGAAATGCGTGAAGTTGTAAGCAATTCCATAGAAACAAAAACATTTCTGCCAAGGAATACGGAGCAGTGGGAGGAGCACTATCCGGCGTTTCTCATGGCGGCAGGGATTGGAGAAAAGAATTAAGGTCAGGAGGCTGTGATATGAAAGCAGTAATGTATGGCGGCGGCAATATTGGCCGTGGCTTTATCGGTATGCTATTTTCCAAGTCAGGCTATAAGGTAACCTTTATCGACGTGGCCGATAAGGTGGTTGAGACATTGAACCGTGAGGGAAGATATCCGGTACGGATCGTATCCAATGAAGGGTATGAGGACATCGAGGTGACACATGTGGATGCGGTAAATGGGAAGGATGGGAAGCTGACAGCGGAAACCATTGCTGGGGCAGATATTATGGCCACGGCTGTGGGAGTGAATGTTTTAAAATACATCGTTCCCAATCTTGTGGAAGGTATTCGCAGGCGTATGCAGATGAATGGGAAGCCCCTCAATATTATCATCTGTGAAAACCTGATGGATGCGGATAAAGTGCTGGGCAGCATGATTAAGGCGGAGCTGACAAAAGAGGAGCTTCGATGGTTTGATGAAAATGTAGGACTTGTGGAGGCTTCTATCGGGCGTATGGTTCCGGTTCAGACGGAAGAAATGAAGGCTGGCAATCCATTACGTGTATGTGTAGAGCGTTATGGCTTTCTGCCTGTAGATAAAGCGCCGTTTAAAGGGGAAATTCCGCAAATTGAGAATATGATTCCTTTTGAGCCTTTTGACTTTTTCATCAGGAGGAAGCTGTATGTACATAATATGGGGCATGCCCTTTGTGCTTACCTGGGGATGTACACACACAGGGATTATATTTTTGAGGCAATGGATGACGTAAATATCCAGAATATTGTTATGAATGCCATGCTTGAAAGTGCATTGGCCCTGTCAAAAAAATATCAGATACCCACAGAAAATCTGGTGAAGCATTTCCAGGACTTGCTGATCCGGTTCCAGAATCAGGCGTTAAAGGATACCTGTAAACGTGTGGGGGGAGATATGAAACGCAAGCTTGCTCCGGAGGACCGTCTGATTGGGGCCTCGAAGCTGTGCATGGAATGCGGCGTGTTTCCGGTTTTTATCAGTATCGGAACGGCAGGAGCGGTCTATCAGTATATTCGGGAAAATGGCTGGAGACAGGAGGAAGCAAAGGCAAAGGGGATACTTCGTACGATCTCAGGACTGGATGAGAGGGAGCCCCTCTGTGATTCTATTTTAGTTTTCTACCGGATGTATCTGAATGGGGTAAGCCTTCGTGAAATCCGGCAGCATGCGGAATATACCAGGAAAGAAAGGGAGAGAGAGGTCATTTAAAAAACATTTCGTAACAGACAGAGCGTGGAGACAGGCTTTCAGAATTTTTTTATTGACAATACTCCTGGCAGCTGTTATATTTTGAAAAAGAGCAAAGGCGTTCGATATAGGGAAAGAGCGCCTTTTTTACGTTGATATTACTGAATTCGAACAAGATCCGGAACAGGAGGTATTGTAGCAATGTACAAGATAAACGACAACTATTTAAAACTCCCAGGCAGCTATCTTTTTTCCACCATCGGCAAAAAGGTAGCCGCATACACGGCGGAACATCCAGAGAAGAGCATTATCCGTCTGGGGATCGGTGATGTAACACAGCCTTTGGCTCCGGCCATCATAGAAGCTATGCACAAAGCCGTAGATGAAATGGGCTGCGCCGAAACCTTTCACGGCTACGCTCCGGATCTGGGCTATGAGTTTTTGCGAAATGCCATTGCCGGGGGTGACTACCAGGCGAGAGGCGCAGATATCAAAGCCGATGAAATCTTTGTAAGCGACGGCGCAAAGTGTGATTCCGGCAATATCCAGGAGATCTTCAGCACAGACAACCGGATTGCCGTCTGCGATCCCGTATATCCCGTCTATGTGGACACAAACGTTATGGCAGGCAGAACCGGAACCTATGACGCAGAGACAGAGATGTGGAGCGATGTCATCTACATGCCCTGCCTGGCAGAGAACGGCTTTGCCCCGAAGCTTCCGAAAGAGACGCCGGATCTCATATACCTGTGCTTTCCCAACAACCCCACCGGCTCTGCCATTACGAAGGAACAGCTCCAGATGTGGGTAGATTACGCTAACCGGGTAGGAGCCGTGATTATCTACGACGCAGCCTATGAAGCCTACATTTCCGAGGAAAATGTCCCCCACACCATCTACGAGTGCGAGGGGGCCAGAACCTGCGCCATAGAGCTTAAGAGCTTCTCCAAAAACGCAGGTTTTACCGGCGTGCGTCTGGGCTATACGGTCATTCCGAAGGACTTGAAATGCGGCGGCGTATCCTTACATGCACTTTGGGCAAGACGCCACGGAACGAAATACAACGGCGCTCCCTACATCATTCAGCGGGCGGGAGAGGCAGTCTATTCTGAGGAAGGAAAGGCCCAGCTGAAAGAACAGATAGCCTATTACATGAAGAATGCCAAAACCATCCGTGATGGATTGAAGGATGCAGGCTACACCGTATCCGGCGGAGTCAACGCCCCCTATATCTGGCTGAAAACACCGGATAAAATGACCTCCTGGGAGTTTTTTGATTATCTTCTGGAAAAAGCAGGCGTAGTAGGAACGCCCGGGTCAGGATTCGGCCCAAGCGGAGAGGGATATTTCCGTCTGACAGCCTTTGGCTCTTATGAAAATACTCTGGCGGCCCTGGAGCGGATTAAGAAGATGTAAATAGATTTAAAAGTCAAAATGGTTTGTAAATAGAAAGCCATAGGAAATGTCAATAGAAGTTATATTTGGCATAATCTTATGGCTTTTAATATATCGTTTCAGATTTCGCTTAAAGCAGAGGACGTGACTTTTCTTTTTCATATGGAACGGTATTTCCTGTTTAATATACAGAGATTGGATTTATAAAAAAGTTTCTCAGAGAAAATGATTTACATTAAACTTTGATTTTACTATAATGGTGTGTAGAAAAAGCTGTGAGGGCAGAAAGTTTCTGCTCCAATGACACAGGAGGGAAAGCATGGCGGCAGTACAGGTAAAGAAGGCGCAGATACAGGCGGAGCAGACGGTATTTGCTCTGGATATCGGAACCCGGAGCATCATCGGAATGGTGGGAACGGTGGAGAATGAGAAGGTCCGGATCATTGCCATTGAGAAGGAAGAGCATACGGAACGGGCGATGATTGACGGACAGATCGAGAATATAGATAAGGTGGCGGCTCTGGCCGGGAAGGTGAAGCAGAGACTTGAAAGCAAGCTGCATTTTAAGCTGGAACGGGTGTGCGTGGCGGCTGCAGGGCGAGCTCTTCGGACGAAGCGTGCGGAATTTGAGATGGAGCTGACCGGGACGGATCTGATTGACGACGAGGTGATCAGCCGTCTGGAGGCGGGAGCCATCAGCAAGGCGGAGGAAGCCTTTGATGCGGAAAATCGGGCCGCGGAGGACGGACGGCGCTTCTATCTGGTGGGTTATACGGTATGCCAGTATTATCTGGATAAATATATGATTTCCAGTCTGAAGGATCACCGGGGGAAGAGTGTGAAGGTGGATCTCATTGCAACCTTCCTGCCAAGCGAGGTGGTGGAGAGTCTCTATACCACCATGAATAAAATCGGTCTGGAGGTGGCAAGCATCACCCTGGAGCCGATTGCGGCCATCAATGCGGCGATTCCGGCCAATCTGCGGCTGTTAAATCTGGTGATGGTGGATATTGGGGCCGGAACCTCGGACATTGCCGCCTGTACCGACGGAAGCGTTACGGGCTACACCATGGCTACTGTGGCCGGGGATGAGATTACGGAGACCTTGATGAAGGAGTATCTGGTGGATTTCCAGACAGCAGAATCCATGAAGGCCCAGGCGGATCAGGAGGAGGAAATCACCTTTACGGATATTTTGGGCTTTGAGCAGAGCATTTCCAGGGATGAGCTTTTAGAGTGCATTCAGGATACCTCAGATCTTCTTTGCAGGGAGATTGCGGAGAAGATTCTGGAGATCAATGGAAATCCCCCTTCTGCTCTGTTTCTGGCAGGGGGAGGCAGTAAGCTCACGGGGCTTAAGGATGGACTTACGGCGGCCTTGCAGATGGATGCGAAGCGCGTGGCCATTGCCGGAAACAATTTTCGGACCAGCGCATTTTCCGATGAATATGATTTGAATAACCCGGAGTACGCGACGCCTCTTGGAATCGTGGTGTCTTCAGGACTAAATCTTATCAATGCCAGCTTTCGGGTAATTTTAAATGGCCGGCCGGCCAATTTGTTCCGCAGCGGCAGCTTTACGGCGCTGAATCTTTTGATGATGAACGGGTACAGTTTTTTGGATATTATGGGAAGAAGCGGTGCCAATCTGGTTGTGACGGTAAACGGAAGGCGGAAGATGTTCTACGGAACACCGGTGGAGCCGGCTACGCTGTTTATCAATAAAAAGGAGGGCCGGCTGTCGGAGATCATTCAGGCCGGAGATGAGATTGACTTTACACCGGCTGTTTCAGGGGTGTCCGCCAAGGCGAGCCTGGGAGATATTGCAGGGGCGGCGGATGCTGTGGAGCTGACCCTGAATGGAAAGACGGCGGATTTGGAAACGCAGTTGAAAACTGGCGATGTGATTGTGATGAGAAAGCCGGGGGAGGAAGCGGAACCGGAGGAGGCTGTTGAGGCGGAAAAGACAGTGGAAGCAGAGGCAGAGTCTGTGCAGGAGATGGCGGCGGAGCAGGAAGCAGCTATGCCTGAGAAAGCAGCAGAAGCAGAAAGGGTAGTTGTACCCGATAAGGCAGTCGAACAGGAAAAGGGAGTCGCGCCAGAGTTGGAAAAGGCTGAGGAAGTAGCTGCAAAGCCGGGTGAGACTTGGGGAACAACAGAGGAATGGAAGAATACAGAGGATGTGAGGCCGGCAGAAGTACCGAGCCAGGGAGAACCTTCAAAGGCAGTTCTCGATCCTCAGGGAAATTTTGCACAGCGTTCCGTTTTGGCGGCAACGGCATCCGTGACTCAGCCTGCGAAGCCAGAGGAGACATCTGCCGGGCCATCTAAGGTTCATTTTCATCTGAACGGACAGCCTATCAGCCTGCCAAGGAAGGCGGATGGCTCCCCGTATTTTCTCATGGATATGATTCAGTATTCAGGCATTGATCTGAAGCAGCCTAAAGGGAGGATTTCCCTTATGGTCAACGGTGTGCAGGGAGTATTCTTACAGCAGCTCAGAGAGGGCGACAATGTTCGCATTGAGGAAGAGATGTAGCTTTTATGAAGATAGCAGATATTCATATACACGTATTTCCGGATAAGCTGGCGGAAAAAGCAGCTCATTCCATTGGGGAATTTTATGACAAAACGGCTTATACCATAGCGAGTACGGATCGCCTGGTAAGGGAGCTGCAGGAGGCCGGTATCAGCCGCTGTGTTGTCAGCAATTCCGCAACTACACCCAAGCAGGTTCACAATATCAATACTTTTTTGGCCCAGGCTGCCCGTGAGCATCCGGGCTTTATTGGCTTTGGTTCCCTCTATCCGGGGATGGAGGGCTATGAGGAGGAGTTGGATCGGATGCAGGAGCTGGGGCTTCGGGGCATTAAGATTCATCCGGATTTCCAGAAGATTCCCATTGACGCCTCCTGCGGGATTGAAATGTACCGCTCCATTGCCAGAAGAGGACTGCCTGTGCTGTTCCATATGGGGGATGATCGCTATGATTTTTCCTCTCCCAAGCGTTTGACCAATCTTCTTAGAAAGGTGCCGGATTTGAAGGTGATTGCCGCTCATTTTGGAGGGTGGACCATCTGGGAGCGATCTCTCAATCATCCCCAGCCGGAAAATGTTCTCTACGATACCTCCAGTACGATTCCCCTGGTGTCTGAGGAGCTGGTATACCGCATGTTTGACCGCTTTGGGCCGGAACGGTTTCTCTTTGGCTCCGATTTCCCCATGTGGAAGCCCAAGGATGCGGTGGAGCAGGTTTTGCGCTTTGATTTGGGGGAGGATGTGATGGAGAAGATCCTGTATGGGAATTTCTGCAGATTGCTAGGGCTGGATGCAGAGGAGGAGACGAGCAGATAGAACCTTATTTGTCGGATTATATGGGAAATGTGTTTGGAGAATGTAAATGGACAAGTGAGAAAGTAGATGTGGAGGTAATGGAGAAGCTGGTAAAACGAAGCCAGGTGTAACTGGAATTTGCACCATGTTGTTATTGTGTGTATGTCAATTTTTCAATTGCCTCTTCCCCGGTTGATACAAAAAAGAAGTCATTGCCATGATTGGATTCATAAATGAAATCCTTTAATGGTTTGCTTGTATACTGTGAGTAATCCCCGTATATGGCAATTCTGACATGATAATTGATATACTTTTGAAGTATTTCCCCTGCCATGCTGCTGCTGAGAATAAAAAATTCCTCGCATACTGCCGATTTGCTGATTACTATATTTTGTGTGCCTGTTTCATATTTAACAGTCATAGCCAAATCTAAGGCAGATTGTGTATCAACAATCAGCTTTTCTTCACTGGAAATAACTGCAATATCTGTTCTGTTATCTTTCAAGTGTTCAATATTCATAATATCCTCCTAAACCTCATTTGCAGTACAAATTCCAGTTAAGGCTATATTTTACTTATAAAACGATGGATTGTCAAGTATACCTTAACTAACTGACATTGATTCATACTCACCATTCATACTCCCGTGTGAAAAGTAACAGAATTATCACCAAAAGAAGTGCGGACGATTACGTCCGCACCTCCCCATCCTGGGTACTCAGCAGCAAATGGCTGCGGTCCAGGTAAGCATTCATCTGTGCCATCCATTCCCCGGCTATCTCTTCATCATAGGGAATCCGATCCTCATCAAAGCTAAAGGAACTGCCGGCAATCTGAAGAATCTCCCCATGTTCGCCCAGACGAAACACCTGATAATCATAGGAACCATAGGTATCCCGATCTTCTATATGCACCCGCATCAAAAAGGGCGTCCCGTTTTGCTCCCCCAGGTAAATATTATTCCATCCCGCCCGGGCGGTGTGAGCACCCTCGGAGTAGAGAATGTCTCCGGCTTCATTTTTAAACAGAACAATCCCGCTGTCCCCATCACCGATATTTCCTGTATAGATTTCTGCTGTTTCCACACCGGCACCCTCCCCGAAATCGCTTGCTTCTGTGCGTACCCGGTTATAGTAGGTTTCTAAGGGATCGATGCCTGCCATCTCCGGAAAGCCCTGAATATCTGAGTACCAGGTGTCACGGACAAAGGGCTCATAGGTGATTCCGGCATGATACCATGCACTTTCCAGAATCACATGGGTGATTAGATTGTTTTCAAAGTGAAGAATGAAAGATGGAGTTCTCCAAACAAATCCATCTCCAAAAAGTTCTAAAAATTCATCAAAGGACACATCCTCATAGCGGATAGAATTCATCTCCCGGTTGACCCGGAAAACGCAGTCCTCCGCAAATGCAAGAAAGGGCAGTTCCTCGACGGAATCCTCCGTCAGCATATTCACCACATAGCGGTCAATCCCCCGGGCACTCCGGGCAATGCTTTGGATGTTCAGCCGGAAGGTCCCATTCAAATCCTCCCTTGCCTGGAGGATTTCCAGATCCGGCCAGGACAGATAAGGAATTGACATATCGAGGAGCATTTCATCCGGATATTCGGGAGAAGAACTTTCGTCCCGGGAGGCTTCTGCCTGCCCCTGTGCCTGTTCCGAACCCTGCTTCACAAGTTCACACCGAAGCCCAAAGCCGAATTCCGACAGGAATACTTCCGCTTCTTCCGGGGACATATTTACCAAGATCTGATAGGATTCCGGCATTACCTCAAGAACCTCCACAGAATATAAAAATTCCTTGTCCCCTGCCTGCCCGTTCTCATCCGTCGCCTGGCGGTATATATCCAGGGAATCCCCCGGCTGGGCATCAGGAGCCATTCCAAGGGGTACGGCAAAACGATAGCGGTTTCCCTCCACAGGCTGCATACCAAATGGCCCCCGGCCCATCACCTCGATCTTCTCAGCTTTGTGGGAGAACTGGCCGGGATAGGTTTCCATGACGGAGATCTCTTCCCCCTTTGGAAATGTAATCCGAATGAGGTCCCCGGGTTCCAGGCCGTCAAAGTCAATCTCGATATAAGGCTCTACAAGATCGGCTTCCGGGATATCCACATCCCCAAGGCGGGGAATACGCACTACCCTGGGAAGCGTTTCACCCTCCATATCCGCATAAGTTACAACGCCGTAATAAATGGTTTTCCCATTATCAGAATCCGTTTCACCCTTTGGATAGGCAAGAAATTGTACTGCAAGGGTGACACAGGCAATGGCCGCAGCAATGGCCAGAAGCCTGGCGGGTTTCCGGTAGTGAAGAACATTTTCGATACGTTGCTTTGTATCCCCCTCTCCGAAAGCAAGGGGAATCCCTTTGATCATACGTTGGCCAGAAGCAAGGGCCAGGAGGGAAGCGGAGTATTGCTTTTTTACATTGTTTCCGATCCGGCGAATCACGGCTTCGTCACAGGACATTTCCATGTCTTTCTCGCTTAAGGAAAAGGCCAGCCAGACAAAAGGGTTAAACCAGTGAAGACAGAGAGCCAGGTAAGCCAGCGTCCGAAACAGGGGGTCCAGCCGCCGGATATGAATTTGCTCATGGAGGAGCATATAGCGTTCTTCTTCCGGACCGAGAGCCTGGGAGAGATAGATGCGGGGGCGGAAGATACCGTATACAAAGGGGGTCCCCTCTCCGGGCATTCGGTAGATGTTTTCCCTTTCCCAGACTGCGATCTTTAACTTCCGCTTTAGAAAATAGAGTGATAAGGCACTGCGGATGACCATAATAGCCATACCAAGAATCCAGATCCATGCTCCGATAAAAAGTACAACCTGAAGCGGGTTCACGGAGCCTGCCGGATTGCCGGCAGGAAGAGACTCGTTTACCACATCACTGATGCCTGGAACCGGAAGATTGACTGTCGGCTCCATCTGATAGCCGATATCCTGCGGAATATACTCCATTCGTCCGTCATTTACTGCTTCATTGGCAAAGATACCTAAGAATGAGAGACTGGAAGAAAAAGACACCGGGCAGAGCAGACGGAAGAGTACTGCGGCCCACAAGACATAGGTGAAGCTTCTGGGAGCACGACGAAAACACAGGCGGACAATGAGCATGGCCAAAATGATTACGCTGCCTGTAAGGCTCATGTTCAGAATTGTAATAAAAAGCTGTTCCATCAGTCATTCTCTCCTTTCTCATCCTCATATTCTTCTATGAGCCGCCGAAGCTCATCCACTTCATGGCTGCTCAGCTTTTTTCTTCGGGAGAAAGCCGTGAGGAACCGTGGCAGGGAACCGTCAAAGTTCTCCATCAAAAATTGCTCTCCCTGGGCTGCCTGGAAATCTTCTTTGGTGGTTTTGACTTGAACCGTACCGTTGGCATTTTCAAAGAGATTCCGCAGACAGAGCCGTTTCAGCATGGTGTAGGTGGTGGTCCGCTTCCAGTCAAATGCCTGCTCGCAGAGCTTTATCAGTTCCCCGGTGGAGATGGGGGCATTCTCCCAGATTAAATCCGCAAATTTCTGTTCCATTTCTCCCAGTTTATAAGGTTCCATTGTAATCCTCCCCGATTGCCTTAGCCTAATGTACATTTCATGAAAAAAGGTGTCTAATAATATTAGACAATTAAAGTCTAACACTATTAGACACCCGTGTCAACAGGAAATCATTTCTATCCTTTCACCAACCCCTGATACATAGTTCCCCACTCGAACATGGAGTTGATAATCGGCCGCATGGTTGCACCTAATTCACTTAAGGCATACTCTACCCGCACCGGAACTTCGGGATAAACGGTGCGGGTAATGATACCGTCGTTCTCCATAGATCGAAGATTGTCTGTTAAGACCCGCTGACTGATGCCGGGGATATCCTTTTGCAGTTCATTAAACCGCCAGGGCCGGTCAAGCAGTCTTTGCACAATAAAGATCTTCCACTTATTACCAATTAACATCAGCGTTGTGGCAACGGGGCAAGCCGGCAATTCGTCTCTTGTCAGCATAAAAACACACCTCCTATCACATATAACATTCAATTTCGCACTAACTAAGAAAAAGCTCACTACATAATAAAATAGTGCGTACTTTTATTTTTGATTGCTGCAACTTATACTAAGTATAGACCAGGGAGGTCAGAAAATCAAGCAGACAAGTATAGCGTTCGACAAATTTGGCTTGTGCAACGAGAAAACAGGTAAGTAATTGGCCGGGGTATTTGTCGATTGATACCTCCATGTATGACCTTTTTATGAGCACCAATATGGAGACATATCGGGATTTTGATAAATTTGAAAAATGAAACAAATGTGAGCTTCGTGGATTCTGCAGGGGATGTCCGGCCGTGACATTTGGCTACACGGGAAATATGTATGCACCGGACCCCCAGTGCTGGAAAGAATTTTCGTGTAAAAAATAAGGTTTACATTGCTGTTGCTGCCGAGTACAATCAGGCACATTATTCACCGTTATTGATGCAATGTTGTACTAGGCTAAACGAAAGGATGATAGACATGGACATTTTAGAGATCATGAAAGAACGCAGATCCATCCGTAAATATCAGGATAAGCAGATTACCAGAGAGGATCTGGAAAAAATCATTACGGCGGGATTGTATGCACCAAACGCAGGGGGCGGCCAGAGGGCAAGGATCGTTGCCGTTCGCAACAAAGAACTGGCTGAGAAAATCGGCCGGATGAACCTTGCACGCTTTGACCGCAGCCGCCTTGCGGGAGGGTATGTCTCCAAAGAACAGCCCAGTACCATCGACGATCCCACCATAAAAAACGGATTTTACGGAGCACCTGCGGTATGCGTTATCTTTGGCCCGAAAAATTTTTTATACAGTGTCCCCGATGCGTTCTGCTGTGCGGAAAATATGGTCCTTGAGGCTGCCAATCTGGGAATTGCGTCATGCATCATTGCAAGGGGAGAGGAGACCTTTGACTGCGAAGCCGGAAAGGAATTACTGAGAGCGTGGAAAATTCCCGATACGGATACGGCCCGCTGTTTTGTGATATTGGGATACTGCGACGGGGACTATCCCCGGATGAAACCAAGAAAAGAGAATCGTTTTCTGATCATAGAGGAAAATCGGAGGTGACACGTTATGGACGCACAGACCTGTTTAAAAAAGCTTGCGTACGTGGGAGTGCTGAATTTTGCTACAGTAGGTAAGGATGGGAAGCCCCAGGTAAGAAATATCAGTGCCATTCATTATGAACCGCAGGCCATGTATTTTTTCACGGCAAGGGGCAAAGCCTTTTGTGGGGAATTGCTGTCGGACGGAAACGTTCAGATCCTGGGATATACAAAATACAAAGAAATGATCCGGCTGTCCGCAAGGGCGGAACGGGTACCGGAGCATGAGCAGCGAAAATGGATTGACATTATTTTTGAGGAACAGCCCTATTTATCAAATGTTTATCCGGGAAATACAAGGGAAATCGGCATTGTTTTCCGTATTGACAATGGGGAAATCGAAGATTTCAATCTGGGTGTAAATCCGATTTTTCGTGAAAAATATACGATTGGAAAGGCCGATTTAACTGAAAAAGGGTACTGTATTTCCCAGGACTGTATCGGCTGCGGCAAATGTATGAAAAACTGCCCCCAGAGATGCATCGTGGCCGGAAAGCCATATGAAATCATACAGGAACATTGTCTACATTGCGGAAACTGCTTTGAAAAATGTCCCGTGGGGGCAGTAAAAAAGCGGGGTTTTTAATTTAATAGCCTATCTGCTTCAATATCCGGTCTACCGTACCGGCCAGAGCCACGCTGAACGCTTCCGTGAGATAAGGCTCCTCCTCGTTTCTCACACAGCGTCCAAACTGCTCCACTTCCAGGCAGTAGTTATTCGGAACCTCAACCTTGCGTACCTCGTCCACCCCGTCAAAGGTGCAAAGGCGGTAGGTCAGGGTTCCCGGAGCGTTAAAGCCAAAATCTACGGAGCAGATGGACCCCTTTGAGCCATGTATCTGAAACCGATCCAGGGAAGCGTTTTTCTCTGTCTCCAGAACCATGCCGCAGTCAAAATGAGCCCGCATTCCGCCGCCGTACTCCATAACGGCCGTGGTATAGGTGTCTATCCCCTCCCCGGAAAAGGCCGCTGCCGCATGAATGCTCTCCGGCACCGCACCCAGTATACGCTGGAGAAAACTCAGGGAATATACGCCGATATCATAAGTGCTTCCCCCAAAGGTTTCCTTTCGCATACGGATATTGCTGTGGTCATAATCCGAGGTAATCAGGGCGGCTTCCACATACCGGATATCGCCGATGACGCCCTCTGTAATAAGCTTGTGGATTTCTTTTATATAGGGGCTGTGCTGATACGCAAAGGCTTCCATAAGCAGCACATGGTTTTCCCGGGCCGTCCGGAACATTTCCCTGGCCTGCTGCTCTGTGGGAGCCAGTGGCTTTTCACAGAGGACATGCTTGCCATGCTGCAAAGCCTTTATGGTCCATTCATAATGCAGCGTATTCGGCAGGGCGATGTAGACCGCCTCGATCTCCGGGTCCTTAAGAAGCTCCTCATAAGAGCCGTATGCCCTTGCGAAGCCGTATTTTTCCCTGAAAGCATCTGCCTTTTCCTGCGTCCGGCCCGCAATCGCCGTCAGCTCACAGTTCTTGGCCAGCTTCATCCCTCTTGCCGTATCCCGTTCAAAGATATACGCAGTTCCTAAGACGCCCCATTTCACCTTGTTCATTACCGTATCCTCCTTTTTATTTTTTGCAGTCCGTTTCAATCCTTACCCAGTCCGCTTCCTCGTAGGGAACCAGTACGCAGTCTCTCTTGTAGGTCCGCTGGGGAAGCACAATCAGCACATGCACATCCTCCTCATTTCCGGCCACAAAGGATTCCTGATGCCAGACGCCCGCATTGATTTTTACGAGGGTACCTTTCGGCACCCGGAACACCTCGGTTCTTTTTACCACATAGGAGGAAAAAGCCATTGGCATGGTTCCTCCGTTTGCGGCCAGTACGTGATCCGGATAAAAATCCCCCAGATGGTTCCCCACAGGATGCATTATATCATAAAATTCTCCATATGTGCGGAAATTGTCATTGGTCAGCTCCTTTGCCTGAATGGTCCTCATTTTTTCTCTCCCTCCAGAAACTCGTTCAATGTGCGGATATAGACGATTGCATAGGCTGTCTTTGCTTCCTCATAAAATGCGAAACGCTCGATTTCCTGAAATGCCTGTGCCCCATGTTTGTCATACTTCCCCACAATTTCCTTATAGGTTTCCCATATGGGCGTCTCACAGGTATCGCCCTCAGCCACAGTCATTAGGCTTACCGGTTTTTCCACGGCTTCGTCAAGATGCATGATGCGTAAAATGGCGTTCAGTACCTGGGGCACTTTCAAACCGTCACAGTGTACAACCTTACATGCCTTTCCCATAGACTCCGCCGGGAAATTGGCATTTGTGAGAACAATCTGGTCGCTGTGGCCCATTTCGCTGACAACCTTTAATAGCTCCGGTGATAAAATCTGCGGTACATTTCTTAACATAATCATTCCTCCGTTCTGTTTTCTTATCTTGCCATTTTATAAATCCGGATCATATCCTCTTTTTTAAGAGGAAGAACGCTGCCATTAGCTCCGCCGGTGTCACGTTCGCAGCCTGCGGCCATCTCTTCGATCTGCTCCTCGGTGGGATGGATTCCAAGCTCTCCCATAGACGTGGGCATATGGATGGAACGGTAGAAATCCTCTACTGCACAGATGCCCTTTTCAATGGTCTCTTCCTCGTTGGCTTCGGGTGTAATTCCAAAGACATTCATTGCAAATTTTACAAATCTGTGAGGTGCCCTGTGGGAGACGTATCTCGCCCAGCTTCCCCAGATGGCGGCCAGTCCGGCACCGTGGGCCACATCAAACATGCCGCCCATCTCATGCTCCATGTTGTGGCTTGCCCAGTCGCCCCCGTCCGTTCCGCATCCGGTCAGTCCGTTGTGAGAAATGCTTCCCACCCACATAATCTCGGACCGGGCTTCCAGATCCTGGGGGGTGGTGTGGAGGATCTTTGCATTTGCAATCACGGTCTGCATAAGGCCCTCAGCTATGGAATCTGTAATTTCCATTGTTTGTCCGCCGGTAAAATAGCGTTCCATCGTATGCATCAGGATATCTACGCAGCCGCTTTCGGTCTGATAGTCGGAGAGGGTCAGGGTAAGCTCCGGGTTCATGACTGCGAATTTCGGCCGGGAGAGATCGTCGTCGTAAGCCCGCTTTTCCTTTGTCTGTTCATTGGTAATCACCGCACCCATGCTTGTCTCGCTTCCGGCTGCCGCAATGGTCAGGACGGACGCCACGGGCAGGCATTTCTTTGCCATGCGGGTATGCTCAAAAAGCGTCCACACGTCCTCCTCCGGATCCGCCAGTCCGTAGGCGATTGCCTTTGCCGTATCAATCACGGAGCCGCCGCCAACGGCCAGCAGAAAGAGATATGAATGCGGTGATTGCCAAAAACGTTAGTGTGTCTCTTGCAAAGCAGAATCGAAAGCAGATAGAACTGGCGGAATATCTGGAGGTTTCCAGACAAACCGTAAGTAAAATGCTCAGTGGCATAAGGACAATCAGTGCGGGAGAACTGCGGAGAATCGCAGATTTTTTGTGTACCAGTATGGAAGACCTGACAACGATTCCTCAGAATTATGAAGAAGCAGATGTATTTCGTGTATTTATGGGAAAGGCCAAAACGGAAGAAGCACGGCAGGCCGTAAGGGATATAGATAAGGTAATCGAACTGATTCTTTTTCATGATAAGGTTAGAGAAAATGGCGTTGCAATGAGAGAGGAGTGGACAGACTTTTAATGGGAAATGTATTAGATAACAGCCTTTTTATGCAGAAACCAGATAAATTTTGGGAATGAGGATGTAAAAAACAACGAGGACCGGGAAGCAAATGCATTTGCAGGGATGCTGCTCGTTCCGTCCGGCGTTTTGTTTGAGCAGATGAAGATTTACGGGATTTCCAGGGAAAAGCAAAGCCTGGAAGATATTATCCGGTTAATGGCAATTTTTTCAGTACCATATAAAGCGGTCTTGCTGCGTCTTTATGAGGAAAAATATATGGAGCAGGACAGGGCAAGGGACTTTTTGGCAATGAAAAGGGAGGTTCTGGAAAAGGAAATTCGTTATAGTGCGGATGCCGACAGATGGCAGAAACGTACACCGGAGATTATCCAATTGGGAACCTTAAAGCAAATGATGGATCGAAACCAGGAGAATGAATTAATTGCCGCTTCCAGGGCTGCTTCTGATCAGAAAATATATGATCAGCTTTTGCGGCGGTATGGAAGCTTTTGATTCGTGGATGCGGCTTCATCAAAATAGCGGGCAGACAAGTTTTAAGATACATAAGGCTACAAAGGAACAGCAGCTGATAAAGATGGACGGCTATGAAATATTTGACAGGATTTATGATGGATCAATTGCAATGGCGATGTGCAGCTTACACCTGAAAATGCGATGGACGCTGATGTTGAGATGGCGAAACAATTTCCTTATAGTGAAATGGCAAAATTCGGATGGGTTCCGGAGACTAGGGGTGCTAAGGAAAAGGTTATTTATCTGAGGAAATACTTTGAGGTGGTTGAACTTTCGCTTCTGGGAAATGAGCAGATTACAAGGATTGCCTGCAGGAGATTGGTACTTATACGTTTGCTTTTCACACCCACGCCAATCACTCCACTGATTGGCGTGGAGCCAATGACGTTATGGGGTCAAAGGGACCGCCACTCACTGCAGGCGACTTTATTAGCACCCTTAACAAATAAAAACTTTGCAAAAACTGGTGCAAATTGTAACCCTATACGTTCTTCCGTGTCAGGAAAAATCCGGCGGCTGCCCCCGCAAGAATAAAGGGTGCGAACCGGACAAACAGCCATTCAAATGCGTGAAAAACTGTTCCGGCGACGGCGGTTTCGGGGTCGTTGAAATCCCAGCCCAGGTAAGGACTGTTTAACACAATCAGGATCGCACAAATGGTTACGGTGAATATACATAGAGAGAGAAACAGCCAATGAAGCATATTTCTTCTCGCAATCTTTCTCTGTGCAAGCTGTAAGTTTATAACCTCCAGTTTTTCGGAAATCACTTTTAAATCGTCCGCTTTTTCTTCAACAACCGTTTCCCCAAGCAAGGTGCTTACAGGTGTTTCAAGTGCTTCCGATATGGAGATTAGCATGTCGGAATCGGGAACCGACAGGCCCTGCTCCCACTTGGAGATCGTCTGCCGTACCACATTCAGCTTGACGGCAAGTTCTTCCTGGGAGAGTCCTTTTGATTTTCTGATTGCTTTTAAGTTTTCGTTTAACATTTGGCATAACCTCTTTTCTTTTCGTCGTTACCGCTATTGTATGGGAAACCGGGCCGTTGCGGCAAGCAACGCAGGTTAACATTCAGGAGAGTGCATCCTTTGGACAATTTTTCACACACTCATAGCAGAGAATACATTCCGTGCCGTTTTTTCGTTTTCGGGAATTATCTGTAACATCCACATTCATTGGACAGACACGCTTGCATTTGCCACAGGATATACATTTGCTTTTATCACATTTCACCCGGAGCAGGGAGAAATAACTCATAGGCTTCAAAAATATTGTGATAGGGCATATGTATTTGCAAAATGCACGATTGTCCTGAAAGGCAAAAGCCAATAGGATCCCCACGGCATAGTAGATAACATTTCCTATAATAAACGCCCAAAACATGATTTTCTCAATATTGCCAACATGAGCAAGAAACAGTGCCGAAACAAATATCAGAGAAACTGCAAATGTAATATATCTTATCCATCCAATCCTTTTTCTGGGTACTTTCGGAACCTTGTAGGGGAGAAAATCAAGCACCATTGCCGTCCAACAGGCATACCCGCACCAACCTCTGCCAAAAACCAATGGCCCGAAGATTTTTGCAACCGCATAATGAATGGTTGCGGCTTCAAACACGCCCGTAAAAAGATAATACCAAAATCCCTCAATCTGCATATTTTCGCCGCAAATAAAACCCAAATAAATCAACATATAAAGTCCCACTAAAAGCTGTGCAATTCTGCGGGCGTATTTGTACTCTTTAAGGTAAAGAAATATCCCGAGAGAAAGCGATATTCCTATATAGCTAAAGTTGAATAAATAAAATAGGTTGCTCTTCGTCAGCCATAATGTGATTGCAACTGTTTCGAACAGTGTTAGCATAAAAAGTGGAAAAAAATATTTTTTCATTCCGTTCCTCCAATAGCTATTTCCCGAATTATAAATAGTATTATAGTCCGTTTTTAGCGTGCGTGCAATTTCAAAAATAGTGGTTATTTTCATGCCAGCTATTTTTAAAATATTAGTACTTGACAATACATAGTAGTAGGCGTAATATAATAGCATAAACAAGAACAGGTAAATAACCGGGTACTGGATAAGGTATGCGGAACTGGAATGGAGAACACATGAATCCACAATTTAAAAAAGGGGTATTAGAGCTGATTGTTCTGGAATCCGTACGGAAAAAGGACATGTACGGATACGAGCTGGTGGAAGAGGTGTCCCAGGTGATTGACGTAAACGAGGGAACCATCTACCCACTGCTGAAACGGCTCACCAACGAACGTTATTTTGAAACATATCTGCGTGAATCCTCGGAGGGCCCTCCCCGGAAATATTACCATCTAACCGCAGCGGGAATTCTGTACCGGGATTCCCTGGAAGCAGAGTGGGATGAATTTCAGATGAGGGTCAGTCGGTTTTTAAAGGAGGGAAAAGGACATGAATAAAGAGACATTTTTGGAAGAGCTGCGGGGATACCTCCGGATTCTGGAGGACCAGGAGCAGGAGGATATTCTTGCGGAATATGCACAGCACATAGATATGAAGCTTCAAAAGGGATTAACCGAGGAGGAAGCCATCCGGGACTTCGGACCCATGCGTGAGCTGGCGGCGGAGATACTGGAAGCCTATCACGTAAAGCCGGAGTTTGACGAGAAGCCGTCTTCCCGCCTACCAAAGCTCAAAGAGAGCAGGGGAATAACAAATGCCGGGGAGAGCTTACATAAAACCGGAAGTTTCCTGAAAGAAAAGTGCATAGCCTGTATCCACGGAATCCGCCAGGGCTTTCAGTGGTGTGGCAGAAAATGCCGTGCCCTGGCCGCCTGGATGTGGAAGCCTTTTTCAAAGCTAAGTACAAAGAAAAAAGGGACTCAGGCAGAGAAAGCAGTTATCAATATGCAGGAAGTTGGCCAGCCAGAAGCAGATAATCAGGAGTTTCTTGCAAATGGTGCTTACGGCGGGCAGATTCCCCTTGGGGAGGGAGACTTGAAGATAGTGAAAACCGTGAACATAGAGCAAAGACAAAAAAGTAGTTTGGTTTCGGTGTTTATTCGGGGTCTGATAAAAATATGGAATCTGTTTGTGAGGTTCTGCATCTGGTGGGTACGCCTGTTCTGGAATCTGCTCTGGCTGTTTATGGCCCTGCTTTTTGGAGGGATGACATTGATAACACTGGCAGGTGTGGGAACCATACTGGTTCTTCTTCCCCAGGGCTACCCCCTGGCGGGAACGCTCCTTATCTGCCTGGGCGGAATGTTGTGTATGGGTGCCCTGTCCTGTGGTTCCTACAGTCTGATCCTGCATGGGAAAAAAGAGGGGCAGGATGCTTTTGAAGAGGAAACAGAGGATGCAGCCGGAAATATTACGGAACAGGAATTGCATGATGAAACGGAGGAAGATTATGAAAAGAATGCATAAAATATTACTTGCCATTTTCTGCGTCGGCATTCTGCTGACGGGAATCGGTGTAGGTGTTGTGCTGACGGAATTTTCAGCCCTTGCCTATGGAGGAAAAGAGATTCTGGGAAATACCGATATGCGGACCGAGAATTTTGATGTGGAGTTCGAGCCGGGAGAGGAGAGAACTTTTATCACAGGGTGGTATCAGTGGAAACAGGATGAGGTTTTGACGGATGCAGGCATTCCGGAAAATACGGTCCGCTTCTGTGTAACCTACAACAAAGAGAGGATAGCTCCTTGTCCTGTATGGGAGAAAGAGTATAACCAGGTCGTCCTTCTAGAACGCTGGGTTTCTGAGGAGGATGATATGGAACTGATGATGCAAGCCAAGGATCTGTTCCTTAAGAATCTGAAAGCCGGCCGGCTTATATCTTTTGATACGCTGGGAGTTGAGGAAGTCACAGTTACAGTCAACCCTGCCAATAAGGATGACGTGCGTCTGGTATTTTGATCACTTGCACACAGGGCATTTTCATGAGAAGATGTGATTGTAAGAAATCTGTAAGAAATATCACGATCCTTTTGTAAGAAATATTTCCTACCATAAATACAGGCTTGAAGAATGTGGCTGCCGCCTTATTTTGCAGCAGCCGCAGGCATAAGGAGGAGAACGACAATGAACGAATGCGTGCTGGTGGTGGATGATGACCGGGAGATTGTAAAGGCCATTGGGCTTTTGCTGGAAAAGGAGGGCTATCAGGTGCTGAAAGCCTATGACGGAATGGAAGCCCTGAAGCTGGTGGCAGAGCATCCGGTAAGGCTTATCATTATGGATGTGATGATGCCGAAGCTGGACGGCCTGTCGGCAGTCATGAAGATCCGGGAACGGAAGAATCTACCCATCATCGTCCTGAGTGCCAAGAGCGAGGACACCGACAAGGTTCTGGGGCTTTCCATGGGGGCGGATGACTATGTGTCCAAGCCTTTCAATCCCCAGGAGCTGGTGGCCCGGGTGAAAAGTCATCTCAGGCGTTACACCTCTCTGGGCGATATCCACACGCAGCAGCAGGCAGACGTGATACACAACGGCCGACTCTGTTACCGGATGGAGGAGCGTACCCTTTATGCGGACGGGGAGCCGGTGAAGCTCACCGCCACGGAGACAAAGATTGTGGATCTGCTGATGCGGAACCGGGGCCGGATCTTTCCGGCGGAGGAAATCTACCAGAGAGTCTGGGAGGAGGATGCCTTTGCTCCGGAAAATACGGTGATGGTGCACATCCGGCGTATTCGGGAAAAGATCGAACTCAATCCTAAGGAGCCAGAATATTTAAAGGTGGTGTGGGGAATTGGATACAAAATGGAGAAAATTGAGAATTATTGTTAGCTTTACGGCATTCTTTTTGGGAATGACCCTGTTGCTTGGAAACTTTCTGGCTATGCTTAGTCTCATTGGCAGCAGCCCGGAGAGTTTCAAAAGCCGCATAGGAACCGATTACCAGGAGCAGTCGGATTTCCGCTGTTATATTTCCAGTCGATTGGAGGAGCTTCTTGCGGTGGCAACCGGCGGAAAGGGCTGGAATCATTATGGGGTGGCCTACAGCGACGGCCTGACCTATTATTATCAAGATTATTATGACGGATATAACAATGGATGGACGGGCTATCCCTGGTCGGAAGCAACCGTGGTTCAGGAAGCGGAACGGGTGTATAGTGATGAGTTATCGGCCGAAGCTGTAGAGGGGGAGGCTGAGATTTCAGAAGAAGCCTGGTATGAGATACAAAGAGAGTACGGCATAGCGGATGATACATTAGATGCCATACGCAGGGAGTACGGCGGAACGGGCGGAGGAGAACCCAAAAGTCAGGAAGAAATTCTGGAAGACTATATGAAAGACTATGCCAGGGATAAGAACCTGCGTTATGCGGTCATTTATCAGGGAAAGCTTCTTTATACCAACATGGAGCAGTTGGAGCCCAGGATAGGCCAGGAGCTTAAGGATCCTGATTTCCAGGGGTATCTTCCCGGGGAGGAAGAGTACAACTTCTGTCTCTGGTACAATGAGAAAGGGGACGGAAAGGTACGCATCAGCAAGGACGGACAGGAATTGGATGTCTACGGGGACGGTGTGTACACGGAGGAAAGTCTCTGGTATGTGCCCGGCTATACGAATTTTAATGTGGACGAATCTGCCGGGGATGCCGTGATCTTTATGGCGGCGGCAAAGCATCCGAAGCTTTACATTGCCGGCAATTATTCCGAGTACGGAGCCGTGACGAACTGGGGAGGGCTTTATCAGATGCAGCAACACCAGGAGAGCCGCTATGAAAGGTATCAGGCGTTCAAATGGAAATTTGGCATTGCCCTCTTTTTGCTGATCCTGACAGTGGCATTATGGAAAGATAAGCGGCGTGCGGATAAGGCCATTGGCAGCTTTCTGGGGCATATCTGGCTGGAACCGAAAGTCCTTTTGTTTGTGGGAATTCCTCTGGTATTTTTGGCTACCTGGGGAAGAGAGACTCTTCGGGAGCTGATCTGGATCTATGAGGATGGCATTTACATGGGCACGGAGGAATTGGGCTATTACTTTGGCAGGCTTATGAATAACGGAGCGTTTTTGACGGCGGCATTCTGGATGGTTTATCTGGGTGTCCTGGATCTTAAGGCCAATAAGGGGAACCGCAAATCTCTGCTGGGGCCGGTGATTGGGAGCTTGCGAACAAGGGAACTTAAGCTTCCCGTGCAGAAGCGGATGGTGGAGCGTTACTGCCAGGTGTTTGTGCCTGCTGTGCTGGTTATTGTATTTTCCATTACAACGGTTTTGTATTATCAGTACCATGACTTCTATTGGGATGAACCTGGCGGGATTGTGCTATTGGTTTTGGCGGTGCTTTCAGGTGTGCAGTTCTTTGGATTTGGAATCTGGAATTTGTGCAGGAATAAGGAGCTGGCACAGGATCTGGGGGCCTTGTCGGAGCAGATTGCGGCTATTCGGGAGGGAAATTTGACCGAGCGTCTTACCCTGCCGGAGGATGCGGATCTGAAAATGGCGGCGGAGAATCTCAATGAGATTCAGCAGGGAATGGAGACGGCTCTTAAGGAGCAGACGAAGAGTGAGCGTATGAAAGTTGAACTGGTGGCCAATGTGTCCCATGATATTAAGACGCCGCTTACTTCGATTGTGAGCTATGTGGAACTTCTGGGGCGAGAAGAGAATCTGCCGGAGCATGTAAAGGAGTATGTGCAGATTCTTGGGGAAAAGTCGGAACGGCTGAAGACCATGGTGCAGGATGTGTTTGAGGTGAGCAAGGCGGCTTCCAATCAGCTTCCGGTGAATCTGGAACGGCTTGACTTGGGAAAGCTTCTGCGGCAGACGCTGGCGGATATGAATGTGCAGATTGAGGAAAGCGGGCTGGCTATGCGGATGACGATTCCGGAGACACCGGTGATGATTTTGGCGGATGGGCAGAGACTTTACCGGGTGTTTCAGAATTTGATTCAGAATGCACTTAAGTATTCTTTAAGCGGATCACGGATTTTCCTGACGTTGACGGATGACGGGAGTGTGGCTGTGGCGAATATTAAGAATACTTCCGGGGTGGAGCTTGACGATAGTGTGGACTTTACGGAACGGTTTGTGCGGGGAGACGCCAGCCGGACGGATGGCGGAAGCGGACTGGGATTGTCGATTGCAAGGAGCTTTACGGAGGCTTGCGGAGGGACGTTTAAGGTGGAGCTGAACGCAGATCTGTTTACGGTGACGGTGGAGTTTCCCAAGGTTTCTTAGACGGTTTTTGAGGTTTTTGCATAAGATATAGAAACAATAACAGCAGGCAGGTGATGGTCCTATGTCATCTGCCTGTTAAAAAGGGAGCAAAAAATGGAAGAGGTTTTGGTGGAATGGGCGAAAGCCGTACATAGGGAGAATCCGGTGGTGGATGCTCATTTGGATCTGGCGGCGGAGGTTTATGCCAGGAGGTCTTTTGGGGAGCGGGATGTGGTGGAGCGGCGGTATCTTCCTTATTTTCGGGAAGCTCATTTGAATGTCTGTGTGTCTTCGGTGTTTGTGCCCTCTAAGGATCTGCCGGAGAGGGGGCTTCGTGTGGCCTTGGGGCAGATTGCGGCGCTTCGGGAGGATTTGGAGCCGGTGCGGGATGTGATTTGTGTGGTGACCAATCGGGAGGAATTAGAGGATGCCCTGCAAAATGGGAGAATAGGGATTCTCCTGTCCTTGGAGGGGCTTGAACCCATTGGGACGGATCTTGATCTGCTTCGGGCTTTTTCGGATCTTGGGGTCCGGGGGGCGGGGCTTACCTGGAGCCGGCCCAATGCTTTTGCCAGGGGGTGCTGTAAGGCCGGGGAGATGATGGAGATTTCCGGTGGACTTACAATGCTGGGCAGGGAGGCTGTGGCTAAGCTGGAGGAGCTTGGGATGTATGTGGATGTGAGCCATTTGAATAATGACGGGTTTGAGGATGTTGTGGAGTGTGCGGGAAAGCCTTTTATGGCCAGTCATTCGGATGCCTGGAGTGTCCATGAGAATTATCGGAATCTGAGGGATGATCAGATTGCGGCCTTAGCGTCCCGTGGGGGCGTGATCGGGGTGAATGCCTGTGGGACCATTGCGGGGGCCTCGGTTTATCCCAGGGAACGGGCGGTGGACTGTCTTTGCCGGCATGTGGAGCATCTGGTGTCTGTGGCAGGGGAGGAGCATGTGGGCTTTGGATTTGATCTCTGTAATGGGCTTTCGGCTTCTACGCCGAGGCTCAGCTTTGATGAGGAGGAGGATGATCTCCTGCTGAATCATGGGGAGATGCTGACCCTCAGTGGGGCGCTTTTGGGGCGTGGAATGTCGGAGGATACCCTTATCGGCGTGATTGGGGGGAATTTTCTGCGGTATTTTCGGAGGGTGCTTTCGTAAATGGGTTGTTGACTTGAGATAAATAAGATATTGTGGCACAGAGCTATAAAAGGGAGAGGAAATACCGGAGCAGTGTGGATCCGTCTTCCATGGAGGCGTGGGCGAAGTCAAAGCACATGCGCTCTGGGTGCCACTGTACGCCGATGACGGGCAGGTGCTCATGGTACATGGCTTCTATGACGAAGTCATGGCTGTACTGTGCTATGAGAAGTCCGTCACCGGCTCTGTCTATACCCTGGTGGTGGGCACTGTTGGTGATGGGGGCGCTTCCATACAGAACTTCTGGAAAGGTTCTGCCTGCAGCTTTTGTGGGGTGGATTTTATCTCCGTTTGGCATACCCTTATGTATGACTTTTTGGGACGCAGAGGCGCTGTCAGTTAGGGAGTAGGCGTGGACAAGCTGTGAGTGTTCGGGCAGGTCCTGGATGATGGTCCCGCCGAAGTAGACGTTGATGATCTGGAGCCCTTTGCAGATGCCGAGAACGGGTTTTCCCGCCTGGATGAAAGCCTTGAGGGTCCGAAGCTGAAGACAGTCCAGTTGTTCGTCTATGTCACGGGAGCCCTTGTTCGTGGCTCCGAACAGGGCAGGGGCAATGTCCCCGCCTCCGGGGAGGACAAGGCCGTCATAATCCCAGGGACAGTAGGAGAGCTGGGGCAGGGAGAGGGGAGGAGCTTGCATTTCCTGGCCGGGAACGTTATGGGGAACGGGAGCCTTTGGGGGAAGTGTATCAAAGGAAGCTCCTATTTTTTTGAAAGCATTTTGATAATTCACGGTAAAATCGGCATATCCGGTAATCAAGAGTTTTTTCATGGTGGTCTCCTTATGTAGTGCTCATTGAACAGATGGAAAAATAGGGCTTTATAAAATATATGAAAATGCATGAAGAAAAAGACGAGCTAGTTTCGTTATATTAATGCAAAGGAATATTTTGGGAAATGAAAGAAATAAAGAAATAAAACTTAAGATTTTATGAATCCTATTGATCTTGGGGCTGAATGTGTTACTGTATTATTCGAGTAATACATACAAAGAAAAAATGGAAAATATTACGGAACTGGAAACTTACGGAACTGGAATAAGAAAGGGGAGCTGCATGAGCGCACTGGTAGAGGTAAGAGACATCTGCAAGGTCTACAATCCCGGAGAAAATGAGGTACGGGCTCTGGACCATGTAAGTCTTACCATTAACAAAGGAGAATTTGTGGCCATCATCGGCCAGTCCGGCTCCGGCAAATCTACGTTGATGAACATGCTGGGCTGTCTGGACGTTCCCACCTCGGGGAAATATTTCTTAAATGGAAAGGATGTTTCAAAGCTCAGTGATGACGAGCAGTCGGACATCCGCAACCTGGAAATCGGATTTATTTTCCAGGGCTTTAATTTGATCAGCAATCTGACTGCCATTGAAAATGTGGAGCTTCCGCTGATATACCGTGGCGTGGGCAAACGGGAACGGCACAAGCTGGCAGTGGATGCCCTTAAAATCGTGGGCCTTTCCCATCGTCTGAATCACAGACCCAACGAAATGTCCGGCGGACAGCAGCAGAGGGTGGCCATTGCCAGAGCAATTGCGGCGAAGCCCCCGGTGATACTGGCCGACGAGCCTACGGGTAATCTGGATTCGGCCTCCAGCAAGGAGATTTTACAGATTTTAAAAGAACTGTATGTGGGAGGCAGAACGGTGATTCTGATTACCCATGACAACGGCATTGCGGCCCAGGCAAAACGGGTGATCCGCATTATGGACGGAAAGATAGAATCGGATATGGAAAATGAGGAGAATCAGTGATGTTTAAGAGGAAGAACAAGGAACAGGAAGTAATGGAAGTGGAGCAGGCAGCAGTGGAGGGAAAGAGCCCTCTGGACGAGTGGGATGATTCCTTACAGGAGGATCTGGGCGAGAAGCAGAAAAAGCGTTTCTTCTTTTGGAAAAAGAAAGATGAGGATGTGGAAAAAGTGCCGCTTACGCCGGAGCAGAAGAAAAAACGCAGGAAGCGTCTGATTATTGGCGGCATTGTGGTGGTGATCTTGGCCTTGAATGTGATACCGAAGATGTTTGCGCCGGAGGTGCTGCCCACCGTGAGCGTGGCGGAAGCCTACCAGGGAACGGTGGAGCAGACCATTGACGGCAGCGGAAGCGTAAAGTCCGAGCATGTGAAGACGTATTTTTCTCCTGTATCGGCAACGGTCACCCAGTTTGACCTGCAGGTGGGAGATACGGTGGAGGCGGGAGCTATGCTTCTCACCTATGACGCCGCAGAGCTGGAAGAGCTTTACAAGCAGGCGGAGCTGACAGGAAGCGCCGCGGGCTACGGCTACCAGGACGCCATTACCAGAGATAATAAAAATGTGTCCGAGTACAATCGTTCCTCCCAGGCGCTGGGGATTCTGGAGCAGCAGGTGGAGGACGAGAAGAATGAAAATGAGCATGTGCAGGATCGGATCACCGAATATACGGAGAAACAGGCAGCTTCATCTATGGAATTGAATAATCGTCAGATTGAGCTGGAGGATGCAAATATTGAGCTTAGGGCAGCACAGGCACGACTGGAGGAATTGGAGAAAGCGACACCATCAGATGTAGCAGAGGAGAAGGCAGCTCTTCAGACAACCATAGCAGCAGCAACCACGAAGCGGAATAATGCCCAGAAACGGATAGAGGAAGAACAAAAGAACCTCAATGAGATCAACGAAAAGCTGAATAAATACCAGGATCGCTTAAAGGATTCCACCGAAAACCTGGAAAAGCTGCAGACCAACAAGGCCAAGGAGGAGGGAATCAAGGATTCCACCGACGCCTCCCGTCTGACTGCCGCAGCCCGAAACGAATTAGCTGCCAATAACAACCTGAGCACCTTAAATGCCCAGATGTCAAAGGATGAGATCAATGCCGGCAAAGCCGGAATCCAGGCGGAATTCTCCGGTGTAGTTACCGAGGTGGCTGCTGTATCCGGAGGTCCGGCAGCCAAGGGGGGAAGCCTGTTTACCATAGCAAGCAATGAGGATGTGGTGGTAGATATGTCCGTAACCCGGTTTGACCTGGAAAAGCTGGAGGTGGGCCAGACTGCGGAGATTAACCTGGCAGGAAAGACCTACACCGGCAAGGTGAGCAAGCTGAGCCGTCTGGCGGCAGAGAACAGCAAGGGTACGCCGGTGGTCAGCGCTGAGATACATATTGACAACCCGGACGAGAACATTTACCTGGGTTTGGAGGCCAAGGTGACCGTCAGCGGACGCAGGGCAGAGAATGTGATTGTAGTGCCCGTGGAGGCTGTGAATACAGGCGTGGACGGAAGCTTCTGCTATGTGGTGGACGAGAACGGCGTGGTTGCCAGAAGAGATGTGGTAACCGGCCTTGCTTCCTCCATGGAAATTGAGATTCAATCGGGCTTAAATGCCGGAGATAAGGTAATCCGCAATACAACTGGCATGATGCTGGAAGAGGGCATGAGAGTTACGCCTATGGAGGAATAGGGATGGCACAATTACTGGAATATTTGAAAATGGCTGTGGATAATATCCGGGCCAACAAGGGCCGCTCCATTCTGACCATGCTTGGAATCATCATCGGTATTTCTTCCGTAATTATGATTATGTCCATCGGACAGGGAGCCAAAGGAGAGATTGGAGATCAGCTGAATGCCGTTGCAGGAGGTCAGATATACATCAGCGGCGCTTATGGAGACAGTGACTTGATTTATCTGACGCCGGAGGATCTGGAGGCAATCAAAGGGGTGGAGGGCGTCAAGGGCGTAACGCCGAATGACAGTATGTCCGGAAAGCTGATTTCTCCCAGAGATATTGAATTTGATGTGGGAATTACCACCGGAACGGAGGATGTGAAATATACCCACAATCCGGAGATGAAATACGGCCGTTATTTTACGGATTCCGATGTGGAGGCCATGAACCTGGTGGCGGTTATAGGTGAAAATGATGCCCGGAAGCTGTTCGGAACGGACGATGTGGTGGGAATGAGCGTGGAGGCCACTATATACGACACAACCCAGGAGATCACCATGATCGGCGTTATCAAGGAGGAGCAGACGGAAGAGAGCGGCCTTGTGAACAGCATGATGTACAACTCCAACCGGGTGTCCCTTTACATGCCCTATACGGCCAACTATGCATTTGGTTATATTTTAGAGGATTTTTATGGTATTTTTGTCATAGCGGACAGCGGCTACAGCAGCATAGCTGTCAGCAGTGAGGTTGTAAGTCTTCTGGAGCGGCGTTATCAGGTCCAGGGGGAGGATAAATTCTATGTGGAGGATGCGGAGAGCCAGATTAAAATGATCACGGATGTGCTGGATATGCTGACTGCCTTTATCGCATTTGTTGCGGCCATTGCCCTGCTGGTAGGCGGCATCGGTGTTATGAACATTATGCTGGTATCCGTAACCGAGCGGACCAGGGAGATCGGCATCCGAAAGGCTCTGGGCGCCAGAACCCGGTCTATTATGATGCAGTTCCTCTCAGAATCCGCCATTATTACGGCCATGGGCGGTATCATAGGCATTGTCCTGGGAATTATGGGAGCCAAGGCCATCTGCTCCCTGCCCATGCTGGGCTTCCCTGCCAGGATCAGCATTTCAACGATTATTCTGGCAACTTTCTTTTCTTCTTGCGTGGGTATTTTCTTTGGAATCTATCCGGCCAGGAAAGCGGCGAAGTTAAGTCCGATTGAGGCGTTGAGAAGGAATTAAAAAATTTTAGAAAAATGATGATTGAAATAGCCCCCGGTATCTGACTAGGGGCTATTTTAAAAAACTATTTATTATTAACAATCAAAATTACTCAGTTTGAATATGGCCGGCAGATTCATTTGCGGTATCATCAAAGGCTTTTGCAGCAGCTTCAATATCGCCTCCGGAGCCAATTTCCTGAAGCATCTTCCACCATGCGGTACGTGCCTCCGTCCAGCCGGGGGTTATTTGATGGTAATCGCTCATATACTGGGTGAAAGTTCCATATTCTGTCATAAGCCGGTCATTGACATAGAGATCCTCCATGGGACGCACGGGCCAGTAGGTGGTGGAAAGAACTGTTTTGGCGTATTGGCTGTCCGTTCCAGTCATAAAATCCACAAAGGTCTTGGCAGCCTCTATCCGTGCGGCATCGCCATTGTCAAAGATTCCAAAGCCCCAGATCCCGCCCTCTAAAACAGGAACGCCAGTGGGAGAGGGAAAGGCCATGGGGAACACATCAAAATTAAGATCGGGATTTACCAGGGTTTCGTTGATCTCTCTAGCCACATTCCAGCAAAAGGTCATAGCCAGATCTCCACTGGAGAAGCGCTTTACCTCATCGGCACCAGTCATATCCGGTGCAAAATCAATCCCTTCCAAATCATATAAAAGCTGCAGAGCCTCAATATTCTCCGGTGTATTGATGGTGTAATAGCTGTGCTCGGGGTCTGTAAAAGAGCCGCCGTAAAGATTATTCACCAGAGCCCTGGTACCTTGATCTCCTGCCTGGCCGCCGCAGTAGACGGCTCCCACCTGTTCTACGCCATATTCCTTAAGTGCAGCAACCGCCTTGATAAAACCTTCCGTGGTCCAGGTGTGAGTTTCCTCATCCAGATACTGAAGTGCTCCGGCTGCTTCAAATAAATCGTGATGAATCGCCATGCAGTGAGCGCTTTCGCAGACGGGAAAGATATAATAAGCTCCATTTTCTGACTGACAGGCAGTCTGAACATGGTCATAGATTTGACCGGCAGAGCTGGAGGACCAAAGCTGGGAGAGATCCGCCATAAGACCTCTGTCGCCCCAGTTGGCACACAGGCGCTCAGGACCTTCAAAGACAATATCTGGGGCTTGCCCCTTTGCGATAGCGTCTTCCATAAGGCTGTCGCCGGTGTTGTAATCCAGATATTTTACGGAAATACGGATATGGGGATACTGCTTATTAAAATCTGCCAGCAGATTTGCAATGATGGTGGAGCTGGACCAGTTGCCTATGGGATAGGTCCACAGGGAAATTTCTACCGGATCAGGCTCCTGCTCCGAAGCGTCCGCATTGGCCGCCTCATGGCTTTCTGCCTGCTGGCCGGAGTCTTTTGTGCCGGGAGTGCTCTGGCAGGCTGTGAGGCTTAGACAGAGGGTGATAACCAGGGTCAGGGAAACAAGTCTGCACACAGGACCGTAGGTTTTTTTCATGGGGACATCATTCCTTTCCTAAGGATTTCATGTTATGAAATTATCATTTATTTCAAATACTGCTCAAGGAGGCGTGCAACCTCCTCCACGTCAATGGGCTTAGCCATATGAGCGTTCATTCCGCTGTCCAGGCAGTGCTTGATGTCGTCAGCAAACACATCGGCGCTCATGGCCAGAATGGGGATGGCGGCTGCGTCCGGTCGATTCAGGGCACGGATGGCCTCGGTAGCCTCAAAGCCGGTCATGAGAGGCATCCGAAGATCCATAAGAATGGCATCGTACCAGCCCTCCTCTGAGCTCTCGAATTTTTCCACGCAGACTTTTCCGTTTTCCGCCCAGTCCAGGGTGAGGCCAAGATCCGAGAGAAGCTCGTTGGCAATTTCCCAGTTCAGATCGTTGTCCTCTGCCAGAAGAATCCGTTTTCCGGTAAAGTCGATGGAGGCGGGAACCTCTTCCTCTGTCTTATGTATATTCTCCTCAGCAAACTGGCGGAGAGCGAAAAACAAGGTGGAGCGGAACAGAGGCTTGGCAATGAAGCCGCTGATTCCTGCTTCCATAGCCTCGAAAGTCAGATCGCTGCGGTCGCCTGCAGAGATCAGGAGAATGGGAACCTGGCTGCCGCACCGTTCCCGAAGTCTCCGGGCCGTTTCCAGGCTGTCTATTTGAAGCAGGGTCCGATCCAGAAGAATGATGTGATACTCCTGGTTCTGGGACTGTCGCTTTTCCACCATCTGGAGAGCCGTGTCGCCGTCCGGTGCCCAGTCTGCCCTGACACCCAGGGATTTCAGGGAGGTGACGGCGCTTTCGCAGACCATTTCATCATCATCTATGATGAGCAGGTTCCAGTTGGGAAGAACCATTTCCCCATCCTGGTCAATGGCCTTTTCCATATCCAGGGTAACATGGAACTCCGTACCCTTCCCGGGGGCGCTGTCTACGGCAATGGTGCCGCCCATGGCGTCTACAATGTATTTGGTAATGGACATGCCAAGTCCGGCTCCCTCGGTTTTCTGAACACGGGCATTGTCCTCACGGATAAAGGATTCAAAGATCTTGCTTTGGAATTCCTTTGTCATACCCATGCCGTTGTCCTTGACACGCAGGTGGGTGCGGATGTAGTGGTTGCCTAAGGGGGAGGGTTCTTCGTAGAGCACCACCTGGATGCTTCCACCCTCCGGGGTAAATTTTACGGCATTTCCCAAAAGATTCAGGAGTATCTGGTTCAGCCTCAAGCTGTCGCTGCAGACATTTTCCACGGAAATGTCCTGGATGTATACGTTAAAATACTGCTGCTTTTCCCGTATCTGGGGCTGCATGATATTTACAATTCCCTGCACAATGTCTTTCAGGGAAATCTGTTCGATGTTTAAGGTCATTTTCCCGCTCTCGATCTTGGACATATCCAGAACGTCATTGATCAGGCCCAGAAGATGACGGCTGGAGGCGGTGATCTGCTTCAGGCAGTGCTGTACCTGCTGGGTATTTTCAATATTGGCAGAGGCAATGGCGGTCATTCCCACAATGCCATTCATGGGAGTGCGGATATCGTGGCTCATATTGGAGAGAAATTCGCTTTTGGCTTTGCTGGCCTGTTCGGCGGCTAAACGGGCGTCATCCAGGGCACGAAGCTGCTTTTTGGTCAGCCGGAAATAGCCCACAAATACAAGAAGCAGTGCGCCTAAGACCAAAAGACAGCTTCCCAAGGCGGATACGTTCCACTGATTGCCCAGCTTGTCAATGGATTCGTCCAGCTCGCCGTAGGGCATGGATAGAATCAGATACCATTCGGAATCCGGCAGTCTGGTGCAGTAGAGGTTCCGGCGCTCCCCATCCACGGAGATAGTGCTGGAATACTCCTGATTTAGCTCCATAGAGGTCTTGATCTCCTTTAAGTACTCCTGAACATTTTTTTCGGGTGTGTTGTCGTAGAGCTCCTGAATCCGCTCAAAGTAATTTTCCCCCTCCACGCCGTTTCCATGGATGATGAAGCTTCCGTCCTGGCGAATAACCGAGTAGTTGATCATGGGATCGTCCATGTTCAGGGAGAGGGTTTCGCCTATATAGCTGCTTGGAAGTCCGGCTACCAGGGCGAGACAGCTCTGGCCGCCAGGCAAGGCATAGGCAGCGGGAATTCCCATGAGGATGATGTCATTTCCCTGGGCATCGGTTCCCACGGCTACCTTTCCCTCTCCGTTGCTTAAGGATTTTTGGAAAGCCGCCGGGTCGGCCAGGGACACATGGGAGCCGTAGATCATATCAAAGAGGCCCTCCTGGGTGTAGAAAGCCAGGTAATCAAAGCCTCTGGCTCTTGCATTGTAGGTTAAGGATACCAAGGCAGAGGTGTCAACCTCTGAGCTGGCCGGGGGCACGGAATCCACCAGGGCTCCTACCTGGGAGAGACGGAGCTCAATGATGGTTTGGAAGTGTGTGTCTACCTGTTTGCTCATGCCGGCCATATAGATTTCGCCAACTTCCCGAATGGTCTGGGCGCCCCGCCCGTTCATCCGGGCAGCCAGGGAAGTGAAGACGAAAACACAGAGAATGGACACGAAAACGAGGCTGGTAGTTAAAAATCGGGTAGTCTTGTTTTTCATTCCTCAATTCCTCCTGATTATAGTTCCGTAATATCCCTCCCGGTACACCTGTATGAAATCAATTTCCAGTCACAAAAACTGTGCCTGTAAATTGATTTGTGCACTGTGAGGGATATTACTGATTATAGTTCCGCAACATCTCATACGGTATGGATATTCTTTCTACAATTTATCACAAATAGCAAAAAAAGTATAGTGTGAGGGGAGAAATTTAAGCGTACCTAAAATGAAATCTTAAATTCCACTTTCTCAAACTACAGTAGCATTTACCTCTGCATAAGTAGAGTTTACTTCT
>QZDX01000023.1 GCA_009917555.1 bacterium 1XD21-13
GCTTCGTTCGACTTGCATGTGTTAAGCACGCCGCCAGCGTTCATCCTGAGCCAGGATCAAACTCTCATGTTTAAGTGTTTGTCTGGTCAGAAATCACTACTAGCAATTTCTTCCCGTTCTTACTGTTTTAAGGTCGCTTTATTCCATCTCTGAAATAAGGCTGTTCTTGAATTCTTCTCTTAGAATTTTCAAGGTTTTTACACTGTTTAGTTATCAAGGTTCGCTTGTTGCTGTCTCTTGCGACAGCTTTTATATACTACCACAATTTCCAGCACTTGTCAACACCTTTTTTATTTTTTTAATCCACCAGTTTTGACAGCTTTCTGGTGGATTTTCATTATAACATTCCATATTTTTCATGTCAACGGATATTTTTTATCTTCTATAAAAGAAGAAGCAACAAATTCTTCCGGTATATCCAGGCCAGCAGATCACTGTCGGCAATCATCCACAGAAGCGTCCCCCCCAGCTTTGTTCCTGCGCACACAGTAACCACGAAAAAGAAAATCCACACAAATAAAATTCCCTCCCCCAAGCCCAAAAGCATACCTGCCGTCTTATTCAGTCCATGGAGCACAGGCAGCTTGGCAACGATTCCCAGAGAGAATACAATTCCCTGTATCAAAACGCTGACCAGAAAGAAGGTAATCAAAAAGGCGGCCACCTTCAAAATGATATCCGCCAGATATCCGCTGACCATATCCTCCAATCCAATCATTCGAAAGGTCTCCAAAAGCTCCGTATCGCCGGAAGCAACCGTATTCTGCAGTACATGATGCATTTTTGTTTTTTCTTTTAAAAATGTCATGATATAGGAAGACACCGCTGATGTAAGGAAAAGTGTAAGAGCAATGCTGACAATTCCCACTGACTTTTTGATGAAGCCCTTTCGATGGCCATCTCCGGCCGACAGGATCAGAAACCCAACTACCGCAAATATCAACCAATTCATATTCTTATGTTCACCTCTATTTCAGCTTTACCTCTTCTGTTCGATCAGAAAAAACAAATATGTATTTTCGAAGCCCGGATCCCTTGTAAATATCCGCAATAGCACCGTCAAAGCTTCCCGTATATCTTAGGACTCCCTGATCGCTGTATATTTCACATTCATTTTCATTAAAAAGAATCAAATTTTTGCCCGACATTTTAATCTGATTATAAGCAAGATTTGTTCCCTGGCTTAATACCTGATTTCCTGAAGTGTCATATAAATGTACCTCATATCTGCTGCTTTCCTCCCCATTGCCATCCCCCTCTGTGACCACTCCCACATAACTGGTTCCAAAGAAGATGCTTTGTATTTCCCTTGGCTCCTCAACCACTGCCGTTTCCTCCGGTATCTCCTTTCCTTCATAATAAATGATTCCCTTGTTGGAAACCGCCGCACAAATACTGTCACCCAAATATTCGACTCTGGGAATCAGTGTGTCCTCATATACCTTGGAGGCTACAATCTTATCAACGAAATTCCCGCCCACAGGACCGAAATTATAAAATACAATGCAGCTATTCAAGGTTCCCTCCTGAACCTGCAGATAAGATACCGCAAGCTTTGTGCCGTCTGAGGAAATTCCAATGGAAAGAGGCTGCCCGGTTTCATCTAAGCTGCACCTGGCTCCTGTCAGCTCAGTTCCCTCCCGATCGTACAGGTGAATCCAGGAGGCGGTGCTGTCACTCAACAGCACCGCAGTCACTCCCTGGGCAGAGATGCTGACCTGCTGAATGGGAAGCAGTGTGGTAATCTGCGTTTGCAGGCCCTCCTCATTAAATACGTAAATCTCATTCCCCTGCATATCCGCCACAACCACCGAATTTTGACACACATCCAAAATGGGCATCTGCATATTATAGGTTTGGCTCCATGCAGCCTCATTATCCAGGTTTACACAGGAAATACCGTCCCGACTGTATTTCAGAAGCTTTCCGTTATATTCCGCATATTGAGTGTTTAAGGTGTCTGTCCTCTGGGTAGAGGAGAGAACCTCATAGGTTGTATAGGTTTTATACTGGCTCCATGACCACATGCCAAAGATAAGTCCGGCCACAAGAGCCACACCTATAAAGCCCTTGACTCCAATCCCTGCCCGATGGCGAAAAAGCTTTTCTTTATAACTTTTCATATCCTCCGCAGCTTCCGGAGTCTTATAAAGCTGTGTAATCTTTGCCATATCCTTACCCTTATGCTCCTGCATTGACACTCGTTTCGGGTATTATGATAGCACAAATTCTTTAGGGAAGCAAAAGTTTTTGTCCCACCAGAATGTGATTCACATCTTTAATTCCATTCAATCTGCGGATTTCATCTATTTTATTGTCTTGTCCGTATATTTTTCTACTGATTTTTAAAAGTGTATCTCCTTTTTCTACGGTATAGCTTTCAGGTATGGATACGACATTCTGACTCAGCGCCTCCTCTGTGGATTCCGGCTCTTGAGCCTCCGGTTCTTCCTCCTGGGTCGTTGGCGTCTCCGATTCCACATCCTCTTCCTCCTGCTTTTCCGTATCTGGTGTCTCGGATTCTCCCGCTTCTGCCAATTCCTCCTCCAAAGCCCTCGCATTTTCTTGCTCCATGGCTTCTGTCATCTGCTGTTCCTCGTCCGTCTCACCGTTCGCAGAGCTTAAGGCTGCCTGTCCATCCTGACTCTCCAGAGACTGGGAAATTTCAGTCAGGGCCATCTCCAGTCCTTCCATCTTTTCATAATTATTTATCAAGGTAATCCCTATTACCAAAACCACCATCACCAAAAAGGTACTGGCTGTGTAGAGAAATGTCATTACCCTCTTTTGCCCGGACAGATCCTTCTTTTCCTGCACCAGTGTCCGAAAGCTTCTGGTGGCCCGATCCTCAAACTCCTCCTTGACCTCGATCCCCTGTCCATCACCTGTTTCTACCATATACCGCTGCATTGCTTCATTTCGTTCATAGAAAACATAATAGCCCCTCTGACGGGCCAGTCTTCCATTTTCATAGGCAAAAAAATCCTCCTCCCCGTCCGAGGGCTCTGCTACCATCAAAACCTTGTCCACTCCGCCAAAATGATTGATATGGGTTTTTACCAGCTCCCGATCCAGGTCCATAGGATATCCTGGTATGGACAAAAACCATCCCAGCACATCCTGATCCGTAAAGTATTCCTTGATAGCTCCATATACTTCTGCCCAAACCTCATCCGTAAAGGGAACCCCTTCCCCATAAATCTCCAGATTCTTCAGTGCTACCGCGCTTCGAATAAACAGATAGGGAATTCCGTCCATCCACTCCGAGTTTCCCAGCAGTATTGCCGCACGGCTATTTAACGCCGCTTCCTTCGCCATCTTCTTTAAATAGGTAACTACATAGTCTTCAATATAGATTTTTCTATTTTCCTCCGGCTCTCCAATCTGCCGGACATTTTTCGGCAAGTCCAGCTTCCTTCCCGAACCGGCTTCCTTCGCATTTTCCTTATAGACAATTTCAATCATACCTTTTCACCTCATTACCCTCTTTCATTTTCCCTTGCCTAAGCCTTTGGACATGCCTTGGGTCACTATCCGAATGGTAACACAGATTTTCTGCATGATTTATCACTTTGTGTCGAAGCAGCCAGAAATTTTTTCGACAAAAAAATCCGACCACATTGCTGTGATCGGACTTTTATTTATTTCACTTAGATGAATTCCTTTACCTGCTCATATACGCCAACACCGTCCAGACGGTACTTCTCTACCAGCTTCGCTGCCGGACCGGACTCACAGTAGGTATCATTGACACCAAGCTTCTTCACCGGTGTCGGAAGCTTCTCACTTAAGACATCACAAACCGCGCTTCCAAGGCCGCCAATTACCGAATGCTCCTCTACGGTCACAACCTTGCCTGTCTTCTTGGCAGATGCCAGAATCAGCTCCTCATCCAGAGGCTTAATGGTGTGAATGTTGATCACCTCTGCGGAAATTCCATCCGCTGCCAGCTTCTCTGCTGCTTCCATAGCGCTGTTTACGCAGAGACCAGTTGCAACGATGGTAACATCGGTGCCCTCTCTCAGGGTGATTCCCTTGCCAATCTCAAACTTATAGGTTGCCTCGTCATTAAATACGGGAACAGCCATTCTTCCAAACCGCAGGTATACGGGTCCTACATACTCTGCTGCTGCCTTTACGGCTGCTCTTGCCTCCACATCATCCGCAGGGCTGATAATCACCATGCCCGGAATGGTGCGCATCAGGGCTATGTCCTCATTACACTGATGAGTGGCTCCATCCTCACCAACGGAAATGCCAGCATGTGTAGCTCCAATCTTTACATTCAAATGTGGATAGCCCACCGCATTACGAACCTGCTCAAAGGCACGTCCTGCCGCAAACATCGCAAAGGAGCTGCAGAAGGGAATCCTGCCGGTAGTAGCAACACCCGCCGCAATGCTTACCATATTACACTCTGCAATACCACAGTCAAAAAAGCGATCCGGAAATGCCTTTTTAAACACACTTGTCTTGGTAGCGCCTGCCAGGTCTGCATCCAGTACCAGCACATTGGGGTTCTCCTCGCCAAGTGCCTTCAAAGCGTTACCATAGCTCTCTCTCGTTGCAATCTTCTTTACTTCTGACATAATTCTTCACCTGCCTTTTCTAATTCTGCCATTGCTGTCTCGTACTGCTCATCGTTGGGAGCAGAGCCATGCCAGGACACATTGTTCTCCATGAAGGAAACGCCCTTGCCCTTTACTGTCTTCATGATAATAACAGTAGGCTGTCCTTTAATGGTCTTCGCCTCATCAAAGGCTGCTTTCAGCTGATCAAAATCATGTCCGTCCACATTGATTACATGGAAGCCGAATGCCTCAAACTTTTCCGGAATCGGATAGGGAGAGTTTACCTCCTCAATGGTTCCGTCAATCTGCAAATTGTTATTGTCAACGATCACGCACAGGTTGTCCAGCTTCTTTGCGCTGGCAAACATGGAAGCCTCCCAAACCTGTCCTTCCTGGAGCTCTCCATCACCCAAAAGGGTATATACACGGTAGCTGTCACCAAAGGTCTTTGCAGAAAGTGCCATACCTACGGCTGCGGAAATTCCCTGTCCCAGAGAGCCGCTGGACATATCCAAGCCGGGTGTATGCTGCATACAGGGATGTCCCTGTAGATGAGAGCCAATATGCCGAAGTGTGGTCAGGTCCTCCTTCGGGAAAAATCCCCGCTCGGCCAGAGTTGCATAAAGTCCCGGAGCCGTATGTCCCTTGGAAAGCACGAAGCGGTCTCTGTCCGCTTTGTTCGGCTCCTTCGGATCAATATTCAGCTCTTCAAAGTACAGATATGTGAACACATCTGCTGCCGATAAGGAGCCGCCCGGATGCCCGGACTTTGCGCTGTGAACGGCTGTCACGATACCCTTGCGGACTTCGTTTGCCGTCTTTTGAAGTTCTAACTTAGTCATGTTTGTCCCACCTTTTATAAAATTTTTAAAGAATCCTGTTTGTACCGCCGGATACCCTGCCCAGCAGCACCAAAATCTCTTCTTATAGTATACCCAGAGAACGAGAACGGGTCAAGGTAATTCTTTATAGAAATTCACCACAAATTGGCAGCAAATGAAAAAGAAGATGCCAGGAAGCAAGCCCTTTGGCTTATTTCCCAGCATCCCATTCCTTCTTCATTTTCCCTGTCAATCAAAAGTCCAGTAGTTTTCTACATTGTCTGTAGTAACTGCCTCCAGGAAAATATTCGTTTCTGTGCCCACATCCTCACCGTTTAGATAAGCAATTGCAGCTTCATAAACAGATTCTGCAATCAACCTAGGATCTACCGCAACAAGTGCTTTGTAATACGGATGATCCTCATGTAAGGCCTCGAAGCTTTCCGCTCCATAGCCCCCGGCCGATACGACAATGGTATCCTTCGCGTTCATGGCCTCCAGAGCTGTGATTGCTCCCCAGGCGCTATTGTCATCCACTCCAAAAACAATGTCTACCTTTTCCTTGATATTTGTCATTACATTGGCAGAGCGCTCACGGTTTCCTTCTCCGTCCTGAACAGAAATAATATTTACTCCTTCCATTCCCTCCAAAGCCTCTGTAAATCCATCTACACGATCCTGATGGCGTTCGGATGCTGCCATGGTAATAATTACAATATTTGCTTTTCCATCCAGCTTCTCGGTAATATAATCCCTGCAATATTCACCGCACAGTGTTCCAGTCTCCTTGTTATCCCAGGATACGGTTGTTATTTCCCCTCCCCAGTTTGCAAATCCATCATACAGCACTACCGGAATCCCCTGTTCCTTCGCTTTGTCTAGTACGGGAATTAGGCTGTCCTGGCTGACCGGATCCACAAATAGAAAATCTACTCCCTCCGCAATAAAGTTCTCGATCTGCTTCATCTGGGCCTCCGGATCCAGATTGCCATCCTGTACATTGATGGTTGCGCCGTTCTGCTTTGCCAATTCATTGAGATCCTGATCCAGATTATAACACCACTCATCTCCTTTATAAACAATGGTAGCCCCGATCTTCATTCCCTCCATAGGGGATGAGACTTCTGATTCTGCAGGCGCCTCCTCCTGACCCTCTTTTTCTACATTCTGAACCGGTTCTTCCTTTTTTTCAGGCTCCCCTTTGGTACATCCTGCTGCCAAAATTACACTTGCCACCAATGCTAACCCTGCCAACATTTTCTTTTTCATTTGCTTCCTCCTTTTTCTTATTAGTGTTGTTCCTTACTATGATGAAATGCTATACGCACATCTCCATAATCCTTTCCTGACTTGCTTCTTCCCTGGATAGTTCTCCCATCAGCCTTCCCTCATGCATAACAAGAATTCGATCACACATTCCCAGAAGCTCCGGCATCTCGGAAGAAATCATAATAATGGTTTTTCCCTCCTTTACTAATTTGTTTATTAACTTATAGATTTCCACCTTTGCTCCTACATCAATTCCCCTGGTAGGTTCATCCAGGAACAAAAGCTCGCTATCCTGCATCAGCCACTTTGCAATTACAACCTTCTGCTGATTTCCGCCTGACAAATATTGCACCTCTGTCTCTGTGCCAGGTGTGGCGACATTTAGCATATTGATATAGGCACGCCCATATTCTTCCTTCTTTTTATCGCGAATAATTCCTTTTTCAATTACCTTATCCGCAGCAACCATACAAATATTTTCTTTTACGGAAAATATCTGGACAAGTCCCTGAAGCTTTCTGTCCTCGGGCACCAAGCCAAGACCTGCATTGATGGATTTCCGAAAATTTTTCCAGTTTCCTTTCTCTCCCTTGTATAAAATTTCCCCGCTCTCCACCCGATCGATGCCAAGAATTGCTCTGGCAAGCTCCGTGCGTCCTGCTCCAACCAGTCCTGAAATTCCAAGCACCTCCCCTTTCTTCACCTGAAAACTAATATCCTTTAAAAATCCTTTTGTGCTTAGATGTGAAACCTCTAGTATCGGTTCTCCCACAGGATAAAATTCCTTAGGAAACTCATTTCCCATTTCACGTCCAACCATCAGGCTAATCAATTCCTCGCGTGTAATATCTCCAATGGGTGTTGTCCGTATATGCCTGCCATCACGCAGTACGGTAATATCATCAGCCAAATCAAATATTTCATCCAGCCTGTGAGAAATATAGATAATCGTATACCCCTCTTTACGAAGCTTTCGAACGATGTGGAAAAGAACCTTTAATTCCTTCTCAGTTAAGGTTGCGGAGGGCTCATCCATAATCAAAATCCTGCTTTTTCTATGAATAGCCTTGCAAATCTCTACAATCTGCTTCTTAGCAACCGTAAGACGCTCTACCGGTGTATCCACAGGAATATCCATACCCAGTCCTTCAATCATCTCCCTGGATGCCCGATACATTCCCTTCCAGTCAACAAGCCCCAGGCGTGTGTAGAGCAAGCGTCCCAAAAAAATATTTTCCGCAACCGTAAGAGGCTCTGCCAGCTTAATTTCCTGATGAACCACACTAATCCCGGCTGCCTGTGCCTCCCCAGGTGATTTGAAATGCTTTTCCTCCCCATCAATCAGAATTCTTCCCCCATCCGGCATATAAATACCTGCAAGGATCTTGATTAAGGTGGATTTTCCGGCTCCGTTTTCTCCGATTAAGGCATGAACGGTTCCTGCATTAATCTCAAATGATACCTTGTCCAAAGCCCGAACACCTGGAAATTCTTTTGTAATTTCATCAATCCTTAACGCAATCCTATCTTCCATATGTATCACTCCTATGCCTGCTTTTGCCTGTTGCGGAGTACATCAATTCCAATCGCCGCAATCAGGACCATTCCCTTTAAAACGTCCTGGAAAAAGGGATCTACATTCAGCATGGTCATGCCATTAAAGAAAAGTATTAGAAATACCGCTCCAAACAAGGAGCTTACCACCTTTCCCTTTCCGCCTGTCATACTGATTCCGCCAATCACACAGCTGATCATAGCATCAAACTCATATAAATTACCGTTGGTAACATTTGCGGAATTTAATCGGGAAATCAGAATAACACTGCTGATTCCTGCAAACAAGCCTGCCAAAGTAAATGCAACCAGATAAACTGCCTTTTTATTAATTCCTGCAAAAAAGGCCGCCTCTGAATTTCCTCCAACTGCGTAAAACTGGCGCCCTATTTTTGTTTTTACGGACACAAACTGGATGATAACATAAAGGAAAAGCATAATTAATACCGATATAGGTATGGCATCCCACAGATAGCCTCTTCCAAAAAATGCAATTTCATCCGGCAATCGGGAGATGGGTGTTGCATTTGTAATGAGCTTCGCCGCGCCCTTGCAGATATTCTGCATACCCAAGGTCACAATAAAAGCCGGGATCTTGCAATAAGCAAACAAAAAACCATTTACCGCTCCTACCATACAGGCAGTCAAAAGGCCTGCCAAAATTGCCACCCAGGGATTCCATTCCAAAATATTCATCAGGTAAGCCATAATGTAGCCCGTCAAGCAGACATTCTGGCCTAAGGATAAATCCATCTGGCCTGTCAGCAGTACCATGGCCTGTCCAATCGCTACAACAGAAAGTGTCGTAGCCTGAAGCAGAATATTTGTCATATTATTGATGGTCAAAAAATATGGCGAGGCGATGGAAAATACAATCCCCAGAATCAAAATCGCAAATATAACCATGTATTCCTTGGAGGCTTTCCACAACGCTTTCTTTGGGTCCCATGTTACATTCATACTTTCACCCCGTATTCCTCTCTATGATTCTTCAACTGCACACCAGTCCATGATTGTCAAGGCCAATGTCTTAATACACGTTATGAACTGACTGATGCTAACCTTTTCATTCACATTATGGGCGTCGGACATACTTCCAGGGCCATAAATCAGTGTTGGAATTCCTGCCTGTGCCAAGTGCCTGGCATCACACCCTGCCGGAAATGCGGAGACAACTCCATCTCCATGATTTCTCTGCATAATGGAAATCAGCTCAAAATCCTTATCCACACTATGAGGCTCTACCCACTGATCTACATGAATCCTTGGTATATGCTCTTTGAGCCATTCATCCGAAGCCGCCGTACGCATAACCGCATCCGTCACCTCTTGCAAAATATCATTTCCGGTCGTTTTTCTGCAGACTCCGTTCAGGTCATATTCCTCCGGAAGAAATTCAATATCAAAATCCATATCGCAAGATGCCGGTACTGCTGTTCCTGCTATTCCTCCCTGAATTTTTCCAATGGTGATGGTAGGTCTCGGAAGCGCCGGATGATTTTTGGTCGCCAGCCATCGATGCTCCAGCTCATAAAGCCCCTGGCAGACCTTAAATGCCTTCTCAATGGCATTCGCCTTTTCCCACTTGTAGTTGGGATGGCTGGCCTCTCCTGTTACACGAATATGTGTAACCAACACGCCTCGGGAAGCGGACATAATCTTCAATTCTGTTGGCTCTGAAATAATTGCCGCATCTGCCTTATAGCCCTGAGCCACCAGATCCAAGGTCCCGTTTCCTCCGCCCTCCTCATCCACTACACTCTCCAGAATCAAATCTCCCTTTAATCGTGTGAACTTATGAACTGCTTCTACTGCCAGGACTGCTGCCGCAAGACCGGCCTTCATATCACATGCACCCAAAGCATAGATATCGTCTCCCTCTCTTGTGGCTGACCATGGCTCATACTTCCAAAGCTTTTCATCTCCTGCTTCCATAGTATCCACATGCCCATTCAGAATCAGTGAACGTCCCCCTCCGGTCCCCTTCATAATTCCTACTAAGTTAGGTCGTCCTTTATAGCTATGTCCATGGGCACATTCTACATGATTACGTATTCTCTCATAATCCGGTTCGCACAGCTTTGTCTCCATCCCAATCTGCTGAAGCCGTTCCTGAAGAAACCGCTGGGCCGCTTCCTCTCTTCCATCCAGTCCATGTCCAATATCCGAGCTGTCTATCTTCAGCAGCTCACATAAAAATGTAATTGCCGATTCTGTATTTTCTTCAATATAGGCCAACACCTTTTGCCTATTCATATTCTGCCTCCCTTCGCTCTTTTGTCTTGGTTGTAAATTCACTATATCATCTTTTAATTAATATTGCAATAGTTTTTATAAACTTTATAATAATTATTATGATAAAAGTTATTGTATTTATAAAAATTATGTGTTACATTGATAAGGGAAGGAGATTTTCTGGTAAAGGAGGGCAGAAGCACAACCACGAAACTATATTTTGAAATTACACTTAACTTAAAGAAAGGAAACATATCTTATGAAGCTATCCTATGAAGACATGAAAAAAGTATTTCACATCATTGAGCATTACCAGGAACAATTAGATCTGAATAAAGGGATTCCTTTAGCCGAATACCATCAAAGGTATGAAAGAGTATGGGCCGAGATGAAAAAAAGAGGCATCGATCTGGGATTCTTCTTCTGGTATCGGGAGATGCCCGGCGACGGCCTTTATCTGACCGGTTATAACCCCAATATTGAGCGAGCCAGCGGTGTTATCGCCATAGATCGGCCGCCTATGATTCTGGCCGGTCCTGAATCGGGAATTCTTTCACAGGAGGTAGGGTTAAATCTCGAAACCAATTTTGTAACGGAATTCAGCATTCCGGATGAATATTATGAAGGAGTCACCTGCCCTGCCCTGCCGGATGTAATCCGCAATTATGTTGGAAAAGAAATTCATACCATTGCCTACCTTACGGCATACGATTTAATTCCCGCCAAGTTTTATGATGTTTTGAAAAATGATATTAAGAAGGGAGCCCAGGTAATCGACGCTTCCGATATCCTGGAAGAACTGCGCTATGAAAAGTCCGAGCAAGAATTCGCATGCATGAAGCAGGCAGATATCATTGCAAGCGCTGCTGTCCGCGCAGCCCTCTCTGTAGCAAAGCCTGGTATGAGAGAAAGCGAGCTGGCTGCTGTATGTGACTTTGTAATTAAGGCTTTGGGCGGAAACGGATATGGTGTAGAGACTATGATCATGTCCAGCTCCCGCTGCCGTTCTGTCATTGGTCCGGCTACCAACAGAGTAATGAACGAAGGTGAAATCATACAGGTTGGGTGCAGCCCTAGCTATGAAGGCTACAAAGGTGTCTGCCGCAGAGCCTTTGTATTGGGAGAACGCAATGAAATACAGAAGCAATATTTTGAAATCATGAACGAGGGATACCGGCTGGCTGCCCTTGAATTGGAACAGGTTGTGGCAAATAACTATCCAAACAACCGCATTGATCTGGCTGCAAGAAATTATTTTGCCACTCAGGAAATTCAGGGCACCAATATGAAGTCCTGCCACTTTTACAGCACCTGCCACGGCACCGGTTTAACCGAGTGCTTGGAAAAGATGGTAATACATCCGGAAAAAGAACAGTATTATGGTGAGCACGTAGGAATCATGCTGGATCTTGGCGTGTATGGGCATCCAAATGATGATATTTGCGGCGGCTGCGTAGAGAGTGCTTTTTTCAAAAACGGAAAAGAACTGATTCACTTAACGGATCTGCCTATTGACGTGCAGGATCTGGTAGGAAAAGGACTATAATTTTTTGAACTAATAGCATTCGTCCATTGTAATAATTCTTTATAATTTGTATAATATACTTGATTCCATATTATGGGATCAAGTATATTGATACATAAACCTTACACTACTACTTTTGAGGTACTCTTCATGCTGATAAATGATTTGCTGGATATTAAAGCCAAAAATACCAAGCTGATTTTAAATACCCTGCGTTTTCAACCCTCATTAACCAAGAAAGAAATTGCAGATCTGTCTTCCCTAAGCTTTGCTACTGTTTCCAACCTAAGCAATGAACTAAAGGCGATGGATATTTTTGTGGACACCAAGCTTGAGGAAAAACGAGTAGGGCGAAATCCCAACAGCCTGGCACTGAATCAGGCACAATATTTGACTGTCGCCTTAGATCTGCAGCTGGAAAACACATTAGGATTTGCCATTGTTAATCTTCAGGATACCATACTTCATCAAGAATCCTTTGATATTTCCAGTCTGAATACGCCAGAAGAAATTGTTGTCTTTGCCAAAAAGGTTTTTGATGAATTTCTGCTTTCTTATCCTGTAGAAAACACCCGATTTATTGGCATAGGAGTGGCTGTTCCCGCCGTATTTGATGCAAATGACGGAAATCTTGTGCTCAGCTCTGTGCCAATCTACGAAAATGCTCCTTTAAAGGATTTGTTATCACAGGCATTTTCTATGCCCGTATATGTGGATAATATTGCAAACATCTGTGCACTCTCTGCTTATACCAAGCATCAGGATGCGAAAAATATTGTTTGTATGGATATTTCTCAGGGAGTTGGTGTTGGAATTATCGCAAACGGGAATTTAATAAGAGGTAAAAACGGATATGCTACAGAGGTCGCCCATGTTCCTATTGGTGATCCGGCACTCCAATGCCGTTATTGCGGATGCTATGGATGTGTTGAGACAGAACTGTCCTTAACGGGAATGACACGCTATTTTCCGGAGATCCCAAATGAGCTTCCTTTGCTGGAGCGTTGGAATCTTTTTGTAGAAAAAATATCGGAAAGCAATGAAAAAACAGAGCATATCATAAAACGCCTTGGTACACTGACGGGACAGCTTGGAACCATTCTGATCAATATGTTTGATCCGGAAGCCTTTTACATAAGTGGTTATATTTCAAGTATTTTTGATAAATTGGAGCCCTATTTTTACAAAGAGCTTGAAGCGCGCTGTAAGATGTCTCTAAACAGAGGGTTAAAAATAGATACCATATGGCATGAATTGCCCTCCAATGAGCAGGTTTACAAGGGGCTCTGTGATGCCCTTTATGATCTATGGTATCCTCTGAATTAAATGCTTTAAGCCGGATCTAACGGATCCGGCTTTTCTTTGCTTTCTATCACGGCTCTCTCTTACAAATTTACAGCTCCACACGCCCTTCCAAAGCCCGCAGAAGCGTCACCTCGTCAATATATTCCAGATCACCGCCCACAGGCACGCCGCTGGCGATTCGCGTCACCAGAATTCCGGTAGGCTTAATCAGCTTGCTGATGTACATAGCGGTGGTCTCCCCCTCCAGGCTGGAGTTTGTGGCTATGATGACCTCCTCCACCTCTCCCTGAAGCCGGGTCATCAATTCCTTCAGGCGAATATCATTGGGCCCGATCCCAAGCATGGGGGAAATCGCCCCGTGGAGCACATGATAAACACCCTCAAACCGCCCGGTCTTCTCATAGGCCGCCAGATCCCGCGTGTTCTCCACCACCATAATCTGCTTTGGATTCCGCTTGGGATTGCTGCAGATGGGGCAGAGCTCCTGATCTGTCATGGTACAGCACTGCTTACAATACCGCACGTTCTTCTTGGCATCCACAATGGAATCGGAAAGAGCCTGTACCTTCTCCATTGGCATATTTACAATGTGAAAGGCCAGGCGCTGAGCCGTCTTGCTCCCGATTCCCGGCAAGCCGGATAGCTGTTCAATTAATCTACTGATTTGACTTCCATAGTAATCCATTAGAAGGGAAGTCCTCCGCCCAGGCCGCCGGTCAGCTTCGACATCATAGCAGCGGAATCCTCCTCCATCTGGCGAAGGGCCTGATTGGTTGCCGCCATGATCAGATCCTCCAGCATCTCAATGTCATCGGGATCTACTACTTCCTCAGCCAGCTTTACCTTTACAATCTCCTTTTTCCCTGTTACGGTAATCTCCACCGCGCCGCCTCCTGCAGCAGCGGTATACTCCTTCTCCTCCAGAGCCCTCTGATTTTCCTCCATCTGGCGCTGCATCTTCTGAGCCTGCTTCATCAGGTTGTTCATATTCCCTGGCATGCCCATACCGCCTCCGGGAAAGCCACCTCTCTTTGCCACCTTTGTATCCTCCTTTTTTCCAGTTTATTCTTCCTCTATCTCAATCTCCATATGGATTTGATTCATATCAATCTCGCCTACATCGAAATGGGGATCATGATCAGGAGATGCGATTTCCAAGTCCATCTCTTTGCCTGTTCCCCGCAGAATGACCGCCCGAATCTCCGCCAAATGCTCAGGCGCCTTCAAAAAATCCTCTTTTGTGGAGGATGCCGCAATAATCCCAAGTCTGCTGTCCCCTAAAGCCTTTAATTTTGCATCCTTCAGATAAGTTCTCAATAAGGGGTGCAGCTGATTTACGACCTGATACCAGTTTTTTGCCACCTGCCGTACATCCTCAGGCAGTGCCTTGGGTGCAACCGGCTCTGCTGCCTGCTTCCTGCTCTTTGCCTCCTCCGCCTCATATGCGGGCATTGCCGCAGGCATTGCACGGATACCCTCCTCCATCTGCTTCTCAAGAGCCCGAATCCGATCCAACAGTCCGTCCGTATTGGGCTCTATGGAGGGCTTGCAAAGCTTAATAAAAGCCACCTCTACCAGCACCCGTTTCTGGGTTGCATAGCGAATCTGTCCTCCCAGCTCTGAAAAAATTCGGATGTAACGCATCAGAGTATCCGTCTCAAGCATCACAGCCTCTTCCTTTAGCTGTATGAGGTTTTCTGTGGACACATCCAGAATATCCTCCATATGGTCCGAGCTCTTTAACAAGAGCAGGTTACGCAGATACCAGGTAAAATCTGTCACAAACTGTCCCAGCTCTTTTCCCTGAATCACCAGCTTTTCTATCTGATCCATGACAGCCGGCAAATCCTGATCCAGGGTGCTCCGCAAAAGGGCGCTGTAAACGGCCGTATCCACAGCTCCAAGGACCTCCAGCACATGATCGTAGGTCAGCTCCTGATCCAAGTAAAAAGCAATGCACTGATCCAGAAGGCTTAGGGCATCCCGCATAGAGCCGTCCGCTGCCTTGGCAATATAGCGCAGTGCCTTCTCCTCAGCAGCTACTCCCTCCACCCTTGTCAGCTCCTCCATGCGGGCCGTGATGGTATCCGCAGTAATCCGCCGAAAATCATACCGCTGGCAGCGGGAGAGAATCGTGGTTGGGATCTTATGGGCTTCCGTAGTCGCCAAAATAAAGATTACATAAGAAGGAGGCTCCTCCAAGGTTTTCAAGAGTGCATTAAACGCTCCGATAGAAAGCATATGCACCTCATCAATGATATATACCTTGTAGCGCCCCTCCGTAGGGGAGTAAGCCACCTCATCCCGAATCTCCCGAATGTTATCCACTCCCGTGTTGGAAGCTGCGTCGATCTCTATCACATTCATGGAAGTGCCTGCCGCAATAGAACGGCAGGCCGCGCATTCTCCACAGGGATTCCCGTCTACTGGATGCTCACAGTTGACTGCCTTTGCAAAAATCTTGGCAATGGTAGTCTTTCCGGTACCTCTGGTTCCGCAGAACAGATAGGCATGGCCTATCCGCTCTGCTTTTATTTGGTTTTTTAATGTTGTTACAATATGGTCCTGCCCCTTTACGTCATCAAACTCCGTAGGGCGGAACTTCCGGTAGAGCGCCATATAAGACATGGGTTAATCTCCAAAGCTGATTCCTATCATCTTCGCTTCTGCGATAATGGACGAATTGGGATCCACAAACTTTAACTTTCCTGCCGACTCCTGCAGAGGAATTCTCTTAGTCTCATCACCTACAATACCAATCATGTAGCCGTAGTCATCGTCTACAATGGCCTGAGCTGCAGCTGCACCAAGTCTTGTGGATAATACACGGTCATAGGGGCAGGGACTTCCGCCTCGCTGCGTATGTCCGGGAACCGTTACTCGAACCTCGCTGCCAAGACGTTTGGTAAGCTGATCCGCAATCTCGTAGGATACGGTAGGATACGGATAAGTCTCCATGAACTTCTTCAGCTCCTTCTTGGACATCTCCGCACGCTCCTTGGGGATAGCTCCCTCTGCCACAGCAAGGATGGTAAAGCCCTTCTTCTGCTTATTCCGGGCGTCAATGGCATCACAGATGCTGTCAATGCTGTAAGGAATCTCAGGAATCAAAATGATATCCGCTCCTCCTGCAATTCCTGCATGAAGTGTCAGCTGTCCAACCTTATGTCCCATAACCTCCACAATGAAAACACGTCCGTGGGAAGCCGCCGTGGTATGAATACAGTCAATACAGTCTGTGGCAATATTCACCGCGCTCTGGAAGCCAAATGTCATGTCCGTTGCCCAAATATCATTGTCAATGGTCTTGGGCATATGCAGAATATTGAGGCCCTCCTCTCTCAAGAGATTGGCTGTCTTCTGCGTTCCATTTCCTCCCAAAATCACCAGGCAGTCCAGGCGCAGCTTGTAATAGGTCTGCTTCATAGCCTCTACCTTGTCCAAGCCCTTCTCATCCGGTACACGCATCTGCTTAAACGCCTGCCTGGAGCTTCCCAAAATGGTTCCGCCTTTGGTGAGAATTCCGGAGAAATCTCTTGGAGTCAGCATCCGGTAGTTTCCATAGATCAGACCCTTATAGCCCTCCTCAAAGCCATACAGCTCCACCTCGTCCAGCGCGTTGCAAACACCCTTCACAATTCCTCTCATAGTTGCGTTCAGTGCCTGGCAGTCTCCACCGCTGGTCAGCATTCCGATTCGTTTCATAAAGCACGCCTCCATCCTTTTTATTCAGATTTTATCGGGCTTTTGCCCATATGATAGATAAATTTTAACATAAATCCATATTTCTCACAAGGGAATAACTTGAAAAATCTTATCTGACATATTATAATATGTTTGTTGCACCTTATAAGGGTCCCTATTGGGCCTGAACTTCCTACCGTGCAAGCTTATGGAGGAGTACCCAAGCGGCTGAAGGGTCTGGCTTCGAACACCAGTAGGTCGGTAGCACCGGCGCGAGGGTTCAAATCCCTCCTCCTCCGTCCTAAAAAGTGCTGCTCATGCAGCACTTTTTAATATTATGGAACTTCAAACAGTAATATCCCCACAGTGCACAAATCAATTTACAGACACAGGCACCTGTGGCTGGAAATTGATTTAGGTCAAGGTGTACTGGGGGGATATTACGGAACTTCAATAGGAGAACGATTATGACAAAACCAAAATCTTATATGCTGGCTGTCCCATCTCAGCCCAGGGATATCGAGGAACCACAGCTGTTTTTGGATCAGCTTCACACAACCGGCGCCTTTCAGCTTATGTCTGAGCGAATGGAGGAGGAGACCCTGTACCTGGAAATCAACTATGAGGGAGAGCTTTATTCTGCGGAAATTTATCCCACAAGCTTTACGATCCCGGAGCTTTACCGCTGTCAGCATCTTTTCCCGGATGTGGATGCCGAGGCTGTCCAGGCAGCGGAATTCGGTCTTGCCGTCGTGCTGGAATTTGGTGATAACCCTCTTTCCTCCTATCATCTACAGCTGAAGTTGATTTATACCCTGCTGCCGGATGTTGTGGCCGTACTGGATGACAGCTCTGAAAAAATTTTATCCGGGCGCTGGGTGATTTTAGCGGCCCAGTCTATGGTTCCCCCTGCTCCCCGTTATCTCTTTACCGCTCAGGCGGTGTCCGGGGAGGACGACTGTGTATGGCTTCACACCCATGGCCTCAATCGCTGCGGGCATCCGGAGCTGGAGGTTCTGAATTCCAACAAGGAAACCTATCAGACACATTACAATACGCTGGAAACGCTGGCTTACCGTTTGTTAGAGATGGACAGTACACCTGAATACGGATCTCCCTTTTTCCTGGCCTATGTAGCTCAAAATACTCCTTTGGTTATTACGTTAATTGACTGGGATGAGGCCATTTCCTGCTATCCACCGGATATGCTGGGAGGAAAAAATGATCGGGAGGATGGACACAACGAGGACACCTGCGCCATTTTTGTGTATCCCACCCCGGAAAGCGCTGATGAGAGAAAATATTCCTCTCTTGCCGTTTATGATGATCTTCTCCAGGACAATCCCATCTACATGCTCTCTACTTCCGAGACCAATCGCATGAAGGCTCTTGCGGCGGAACGAATTGACTTTTTATTCCAAGCCTTTTCTGATAAAAGAAACCATCTTTTAGTGAAGCTGGGTCTTCTGGTGGATGAGTCCTATCGGAGTGAATCCAACGATCGGGAGCATATCTGGTTCGAGGTAACAGACCTGCAGGACGGCCAGATTACCGCAAAGCTTACCCAGGAACCCTACTATATCGCCGGGCTCCATGAGGGACATGTGGGCACCTATTCCCCGGAGGATGTGACCGACTGGCTTATCTTTACGCCGGAGCGCAGGCTTACTCCCGATGATGTTTACCTTCTTACCCTGTAATCTGACTTTGAAGAGTTTAAACAAGGAGATGTGACCTTGACAGGCCGCATCTCCCCTTATATTTAGGCTCATTATTTTCTGGCATACCCATATCTGTGAGCTTTTTTTACTTCTCAATTGCTGCCGTCTTATAGATAAATCTTACATTCCCCTGAACTCCATCGGAGATACCTGAGAAGGATTGATATTCTTTGGCCGCGCTCTTAACAGCGTCCAGGCGGTCTGACAGCTCCTGCAGATCTCCGTTGAACATATCCAGAAGCTTTTGAATTCCTTCCTCATTGAATTCGATTGTTCCGTCCTTAAGCTCTTTAGAGCCGTCCCGAAGCTCCTCTACGCCATCCTTTAGCTCCTGGCTTCCATCCTTAAGCTCATGAGTCCCATCCTTTAATTCAGATGTTCCATCCTTTAGCCTTCCGGCTCCGTCGCGCAATTCCGATGCTCCATCCTCCAGCTTTTTCGAGCCTGCCAAAAGTGCCTGGGCTCCTTGATTTGCATCGGCCACACCCTGGGTATAAGCTTTCAAGCCCTGATAGAACTGATTATACTTGTCAAGAGAAGCCTTCAAGCCTTTCAATGCTTCTATCTGGGCCGCATTTCTCGCTGCAGCAGCCTGAGCGCCATCCTCCACAGAAGCTTTTACAATTACGCTTTCTCTTATCTCTACCTCTGCAGATGGAGCCAAAGCAGCCTCCTGCTTCTCTGCTTCTCCTATATTTTCCTGTTTTTCCGTATCCATATTTGTTTCTGCTTCATCTGTAAGCTCTTCCTTGTCCTCAGGCTCCTCTGTTATTTCATTTTCCGTTTTCTCTGCCACATCTTCAGTGGTTTCTTTTTCCTCTGTAGTATTTTCTTTTTCCTCCACTGTATCCTGAACCGTTATCTCCTCCGGAAATTCCTGTTCCGGCACCTCCAAATCTGCCGGCATAACCGGTGTATTTATACCAGCCCCTTGCATCTGTTTTATGGCACCTTCCAATACCTGAGCATAGTTTTCAATGGTCAATGTAGGTATGCCCATAGGACTTAGCTGTCTGTTTGCCTGATCCAGCAAGCTTTGAAAGACCTCTGTTGCTCCCTGCATAATAGCCGCATTATTTGCTGCTAATTGCCCCAAACCTGCGGACAGCTTTGCAATCCCTGCTGCCAGCTCCTTCACACCGGATTTCAAGGTTCCGGTGCCGTTATATAACTCATCCGCTCCATCCTGCAGCTCCCTGGCACCGTCATTCAATTCCTCGACGCCGTCCGTCAACTCTCCGGTTCCGTCATACAGCTCCAGTACCCCGTCATACAGCTCTGCCGTCCCGTCCATCAGCTCATTCATGGCATCCTCAAGCTCATCCATATCTGCTGTCAGGTCATCCATTTTCTCCTGGGTATCCAAGTCCATGTCCCCGAAAATCTCATTGGTTGCCACGGTCAGGGTGGTTGCCAGCTCAAAATCCGTTACATCCGCTGTCAGCTCCACATAGTCGGGAATATCAAGCTCCTCCACATCAAAGTCCTCGCTTCCGATATCCAGATTATCCTTAAGCCCCGGCATTGCATATCCCATTACGATAGTGCGCTCCCCGTCATTGATGACCTTTCCATTGGAAATCTCAATATTGTGAAAGCTCTCGTTATCAAGAACCATGCTGGTCAGAAGTACAAAGGGCACATAGAGCTCCTCCTCCTGCTCTCCCACCAGTACGGTCTCCTTCTGCCGGTTGGTATAGTCAAAACGGATATTCACCCTTCCGCTCTGCCCTGCCAGCTCCTCAGGAGAAACCACCTTGTCATTTAACCGATAGGTAATCTTCATATCTACCGGAAGCTCCTTCTGAATGTTGCCCTGATAATAAATATCATTGCCTGCGGCATCCCACACGCCCAGGGAGCCCTCCTTTTTTTGGAACCCCTCATCACCCTTCACATTGACAATGTTGGTAAGCTCCGTGGTGTCCTCCAGGGCATCCTTTCCCATAGCATTTTTCAGCCAGTCACTGACAATAAGCTTCTGGGGCGAGCCGTCCGCATTGGCAATGACGTAGACGGTCTCCTCCTTTTCCAACTGCTTCTTATCCTGATTGGACAGCTCTGCTTCCGCTGTCTTCACCTCCGGCTCCAGCCTCTGAATCGCTGTCAAAGCATTGCTTCTTACCCAACTCCCTGTCTCACCGGCCTCTGCCGGAATTCCCACGCTTCCACACACCAAAAGCGCTGTCATCACTACAGATACATCCCTTTTCCATTCTTTACGCAATTTTCTCATTTTTCTTAACCTCCTCAGCAGCCCTCTTGGGCAGAAAACCAACACTCGTTGCACAAATCACTTTATCAAACACCAGGAACATGGCCGGAAGAACAAAGGCCACCGCCAGCAGGCTGATGATTGCTCCCCTTGCCATCAGTGCACACAGAGAACGAATCATATCCACATCCGAGTAGATTGCCACGCCCAGGGTTGCTGCGAAGAACCCTAAAGCACTGACCAGCACGGATGGAATGGAGGTGGACAAAGCCGTGGAAATAGATCCCACCTTATCCTGACCCCGATATCGCTCACGCTTGTACCTGGTGGTCATCAAAATCGCATAATCCACGGTAGCTCCCAGCTGAATCGTACTGATACAAATCGGTGCGATAAAGGGAAGAGAGGTTCCCGTAAAATGCGGAATTCCCAGATTAATAAATATGGCGAACTCGATAACTGCCACCAAAATCACCGGCAGGGAAATACTTTTGAGCACCACTGCAATAATCACGAAGATAGCAATGATGGAAATGGTGTTCACCACCTGGAAGTCCCGGTCCGTAATCTCAATCAAGTCCTTGGTACAGGGCGCCTCGCCAATGAGCATCCCTGAGCTATCATACTTTTTCAGGATGGATTTCAGCTCGCTAATCTGCTGATTTACCTCATCCGTAGCCGTAGCATATTCTGACTGAACCAGGAGCAGCTTCCAGTTGTCGCTTTCCAGCTCATTCCTCGCCTTATTCGGCACCAGTTCCTCCGGAATCCTGGAGCCTACGGTGGAATCCAGTCCCAGGGCAAACTGCACACCCTCCACCTGCTTCATCTCATCCACCATCCGCTTTACATCCTTGGCAGACACATTTTTATCCATCAGCACCATGTGGGTAGCCCCTGCGGAGAACTCCTCCTCCAGCTTGTTGGTGGCCTGCACATATCCCATGTACTCCGGCAGAGAACCGCCCAGGTTGTAGTACACCTCGCCGCCTGCCTTGTCGTAGCCATAGTAAGCAACCGGCAGAATCAGCAGAAACAGAAGCAAAAATACGGGATAACGCTTTACCACAAACCGCACCAGCTTCCCGAAATCCGGCATCAGCGGCCGATGCTTTGTCTTAGTTATCAGTTTATCAAGAACCAGAATCATGGAGGGCAGAATGGTTACACAGCCAATCACGCCGAAGACCACACCCTTTGCCATCACAAGCCCCAGGTCCAGCCCCAGAGCATAGCTCATAAAGCACAGGGCAATGAAGCCTGCCACAGTGGTGATGGAGCTTCCTATTACCGAGGTAATGGTTGCTTTGATGGCATGGGCCATAGCCCGTTTCTTATCCCCCTCAAACCGCTCCTGCTGTTCTACATAGCTGTGCCACAGGAAAATGGAATAGTCCATGGTCACCGCCAGCTGAAGCACCGCCGCCAAAGCCTGGGTCAGGAATGAAATCTCTCCGAAGAAGATATTCGTTCCCATATTCAGCAGAATCGCCATGCCGATACTCAGCAGGAAAATCACCGGAAGCGCCCAGCTGTCCAGGAACGCTACCATTACCACGCAGGAGAGAACCACGGCCAGTACAACGTAGATAACCTCCTCCCGCTCGCACAGCTCCTTCAAGTCAGCTACCATAGCCGTCATACCGGATACAAAGCACTGTTCCCCGGCAATCCGTTTGATCTCTGCCGCCGCATCCAGGGTTTCGTCCGCTGATGTGGAGGTGTCAAAGAAAACAGCCATCATCGTACCATTTTCCGAGTTGAAAACATCATAATATTCATTAGGCAGGATTTCCATGGGCACGGACAGATCCATCACACTGTCATACCAAAGCACGGTTGCCACATGATCCACTTCCTCAATCCTTTCCCGAAGAGCTGCAACCTCCTTTTCCTCCATGTCCTCAATAATGACAAAGGAAAAAGCGCCTTTTCCAAACTCATCCATCAGAATGTCCTGGCCTACCATCGTCTCGATATCTCCTGGCAAATAGGTCAGCATATCGTAATTAATTCTTGTTGCCGCCATTCCCAGGGCCGAGGGAATCATCAATGCCAATGTCAAAATCAAAATAGGAATCCGAAGCTTGACAACTCCTTTACCAAATTTAATCATAGTCTCCTCCTCTACCTTCTTTACCAAATCTCTCCCAGACATTTTCGTTTCTTTGTTACTTTTATGGTGTAGACTGCCACATACAGATTAAGCAGTCCCTCCATCAAAAGGGTGACGCCCAGGAGCACCATGGCTCCGGCAACTCCGGCGCTTCCGAATGGGTCAATGATAATCAAAACTCCCAGGACGCTTGCCAGCACCGCCGCTGTTCCAATCAGCCACCATCGCTCCAGGCCAAAGCGTCTGGCATCAATGGCTGTCTGCAGCTTCAAGAGTCCGTCCGTCAGGACTACAATGCCCAGGACCAGATTCAGGAAGCGCAGAACACTGCCGCTGCGGACCAGCATCAGGATTCCCATGATCACCGCCAGGATTCCCCCTGCCAGATCAAACTGAAAGGCCAGCCGGTACAGGTCCTCCGACAGATAGCCGCATATTTTAAATACCCCGCCAACGGTAAGCAGAATCCCCACGCCCTTACAGATGACCCCTGCAGAGATCTCCGGACAGAGCATCAGCAGAATGCCCAGGGCACAAAAAGCAATCGATGATACCACATAGCCTCCCTTTGCAAACCGAACCGTTCTCATTTTCTTCACTCCCTTCTCTTTACAGTCTCTATTGTAGTGAAAAAAGAGCCCCCTTAAAACGGGCAAAAAAAGAGCAGTGTACAAAATCTGTACACCGCTTCTGAAATAACCGGTTTTTAGGCATTGGAGCCTGATTGCCCAAAAGAGAAATAAGGCTTTTGCTATCCTGTTGTCTTCCCGCCTGCCCTTTTCCGCTGTCTGCCCTTTTCCATGGCCGCTGATATGCTTCCCTCCAGCAGCTTCCCCAGGCTTCGGATCATCTGCTCCGGATCTGCCTTCATGCCTTCTCCCACCCAGGCCATCACCATTCCCGACAGGCCGCATTTATAAAAATGGATAATGAGCTCCCGATCCAGCTCCGACACCTCACGGGTGACCTTAAGCCCTTCTGCCAGCCGCCTTACAACCTCCTCCGCAATGCTGTTCAGATACCGTTCCAGCTCCTCCCTGCTGACAGAATTGTAAATGTGGTAAACCGCCCGCTTGTTGCTCAGGGCAAAATGGGCCGCCTCAATAAATCCCTCCTCCAGGGATTCCACATCTGCGTGCTTTGCTGCCACACGCTCTACCTCCCCGTCAATCACAAAGGTTAGGAGGGCACGAATATCCTCAAAATGATAGTAAAAGGTATTTCGATTGATTTCACAGCTATCTACTATCTCCTTCACCGTGATCTTATCCAGAGGCTTCTCATTCAGCAGCTCAAGAAATGCTTCCACAATCGCCTTTTTTGTAAACTGAGCCATAGACAAAACTCCTTTTCTTACCATTGCCTTTGATTATAGCGGATTTTATTTTTATTTTCAAGAGCGGTAAAGCCGGACGCCCCGTCTGGTCCAATGGGATTTTTTTCTGAAATATTGGAAAGCCTTGTAGTAATTGGGATTATTTTTACGTTTATCATTATATCAAAACCATTTACAAAGGAGGAATCATCCATGATCCATACACATTTTCCCAAAGGGCCCTTATTTACCATTCTCTCCCTCCTGCTCACCGGCTCTCTGGCTGCCTGCTCTGCCTCAGGACCGCAAGCAAGGGATGGCTCTGCGGTAAAAGTCCTTGCAGAGCCGTCTTATCCCCAAATGGCATCCTACCCCAACGAGGACGCCTATACGGATTCATCTACCGGAGAAATCAAGGAGGACTTCTATGATGCCTATGACGCCTGGAACGGGGATCGCCGGGCACAGCTTGATCAGGCGGCTGCCTATGAGGGGAAGCTCACAGGCTTTCTTCGCAAAAGCATCCCTCAGTTTCTGTCCGGCCAGGGGGAGGGCAATCGAATCTACTCGCCCCTCAATGTCTATCTGGCTCTCGGAATGTTGGCCGAGCTGACGGATGGGAACAGCCGCGGGCAGATTTTAGACCTGCTGGGGGCAGACAGTATCCAGGAGCTTCGCACTCTGGCATCTGCTCTCTGGAATGCCAATTACTGCAATGACGGAGCCAGCACCAGCATTCTGGCAAGCTCTCTCTGGCTCAATCAGGATGTTAGCTTTGTCCCCTCTGCCATGGAGCAGCTGGCCAAAGCCTACTACGCCTCCTCCTATCAGGGGGAAATGGGAACGGAGGAACTGAACAAGGCTCTCCAAACCTGGCTCAACGAGCAGACAGGCGGGCTTTTGGAGGAGCAGGCTTCCGGCCTGGGCCTTGAGGCAGATACCGTTCTGGCATTGGCAACGACAATTTATTTCCGTGGAAAATGGGCCTCCGAATTCTCTGAGGGACGTACCTCCCAGGAGGTTTTTCACGGGCCGGAGCAGGAGCTCACCTGTGATTTTATGCATCAGAGTGACAGCCAGGAATACTATTGGGGAGACAAATTCTCTGCGGCGTCCAAGTCCTTTGAGAGCGGCGGTGCCATGTGGTTCCTTCTGCCGGATGAAGGGATTTCGGCGGATGAGCTCCTGAAGGACGAAGAGGCCATGGACTTTTTGCTGGAAAGGGAGGGCTGGGAGAATCACAAAGCTCTGATTGTAAACCTGTCTGTACCCAAGTTTGATGTGGCATCGGATCTCAATCTGGTGGCTGATCTCCAGGCTCTCGGGGTAAAAGATGTATTTGATTCTGAGGTCTCTGATTTCTCACCCTCGGTCAAGGATATGGAGGGGCTTTTTGTCTCAAAGGTCAATCATGCTGCCCGTGTGGCGATTGATGAGGAGGGCTGTATTGCGGCTGCTTATACGGTGATGGCCGTATGCGGCGCCGGTATGCCTCCTGAGGAAGAAGTGGACTTTGTGCTGAACCGGCCATTTCTGTTTGCCATTACCGGGAATGATGGGCTTCCCTTATTTGTAGGGGTGGTAAATCAACCGGCATAATGTTTTTCAGATACCTTGATTTTACCGGCTTCCTTACAAAAAATAAGAGCGGGTGATGGGAATCGAACCCACGTGTCCAGCTTGGAAGGCTGGTGTTCTACCATTGAACTACACCCGCATAATGCAATATTAAAATTCAAATGCCCAGAACCGGAATCGAACCAGTGACACGAGGATTTTCAGTCCTCTGCTCTACCAACTGAGCTATCTGGGCAGATAACATCTGTTGCGACAGCGCTCACAACAGATGTTATTTTACACGATTACCATTTATTTGTCAACAATTTTTTGAAAGGCGGATTTACGGTCTCAATTTTTCCTTTCAAAGCAAAATTGTATACTTATGAGTATAATACTTATAAGTACACAATTTTACAACCTCTAAAACTTTTGCCCTTCCAGCTCCTACAGCTTCACGTTTCCCGCCAGAATTTCTTTATAATCCGCATAGTTCTTCTCCAGCAGAGTCGGCGTATCCAATCCGAAGGGACATTTATTTTTACATGCATTGCAATGCTTACATTCCTCAATCTTCTTCATCTTTGCCTGCACCTCCGGCGTCAGCTGAAGCTCGGAGGGCGAGCGCCGGATAAGCTGTGACATTCTGGCGCAGGTATTGATCTCAATTCCGGCCGGACAGGGCATACAGTACCCGCAGGCCCTGCAGAAATCTGAACCCAGCTCCGCTTTATCCTTTGCAATCTCCGCCTTTATCTCCTCCGTCATGGAGGGCGGATTGTCTATGTAAGAGAGAAATTCATCCAATTCATTCTCCCTCTGAATCCCCCATATGGGCAGTACATGCTCAAACTGTGCCAGAAAAGCATAGGCCGCCGCAGAATTCGTCAGCAGTCCGCCGGACAGACCCTTCATGGCGATAAAGCCCATGTTCGCCCTTCTGCATTTCTCCACCAGCTCCAGCTCATGCTCCGTAGCCAGATAGCAGAAAGGAAACTGCAAGGTTTCATAAAGCCCGCTGTCAATTGCCTCATGAGCCACCTTCAGACGGTGATTGGTAATTCCGATATGCCGAATCTTTCCCTGTTTCTTTGCCTCCAGCATAGCCTCATAGAGGCCGCTTCCGTCTCCCGGCTTTGGGCAGAACGGCGGGTTATGGAACTGGTACAGGTCCACATAGTCCGTTTTAAGCGCTTTCAGGGATTCCTCCAGCTGCTGCCAAAAATCTTCCGCTGTCAACGCCATAGTTTTGGTAGCCAGATAGATCTCATCCCGCATCCCTGCAAAGGCTTCTCCCAGCTTTTCCTCGCTGTCCGTATAAAATCTTGCCGTATCAAAAAAATTCATTCCGCCCTGATGGGCTCTCCGCACAAGAGCCACCGCCGCTTCCATGCTGATCCGCTGAATGGGAAGAGCACCGAATCCATTTTTATGAGCCGCGATTCCTGTTTTTCCAAGTACTACCTGCTGCATGCTGCTTTCTCCTTAACATCCATTTTCTTTTGCCCTTTTCCAGCAATGTGCCCTGCTCCTTTTCCTTTTGTGCCTTGCGGGTGCGAAGCACTGCTGCCGAAAGGGGTGGCAGGAAAATCTCAATCTCTCCCCCCGACACAAGGTAGCAGGCTCTCTCTGTAGTAAAGCCATCCTCCACGGACAAAACCAGCCGTTCCATCAGGGCGCCGTCAAACACCTCACCAATCCAGACCGGAACCGATACCTTCTGTCCTTCCTCATTGTTATTGACCAGAACCAGCACCTGACTGTCTCTGGTAAACCGTATCATACCAATGATTCCGTGAAGGGCCAGAATAATCTTACCCGATCCCGTCCGGCATGCCTGATTTTTCTTATGAATCCGGATCAGCTCCTTGTGGTAGGCAATGAGCTCCTGATCCTCATTTCCCCAGGGATAGGTCCTCCGGTTATCCGGGTCCGTAAAGCCACACAGTCCGGCCTCGTCGCCGTAATAAAGGGTAGGCGCTCCGGACCAGATCATCTGCAGGGCCACTGCCTCCCGGAATACCGCCTTTGAAATCCCCACAGAGGCATCCTCAGAGCTTCGGCTTCCCAGGCGTCCCACCATATGACTGGTTCTGGTCAGAAACCGGGAGTGATCATGGTTGGACAGCTGATTCATGGCAATCAGAAAGGAAGGCCCGTAAAAGGTTCGCAAGTTCTCACTCAAGGTTCCAAGCAGAGCCTGTTCATTGTTCAGCAGATCCTCCCGAAAATACTCGCTGTGCTTCTCCATTCCTGTCAGGAACCAGGTAATGGGCTCCATAAAGGAATCATAGTTCATGACAGAATCCCACTCGTCGCCCCCGAGCCACGAGGAGGCATCTCCATAATGCTCCGCATAAATCACCGCCTCCGGATTGGCCTCCTTCACACTGCTGCGGAATTCTCTCCAGAAATCATGGTTATACTCTGCGGTAAGCCCCAGATCCGCCGCCACATCAAGGCGCCAGCCGTCCACAGAATAGGGCGGCGATATCCATTTCCGGGCAATATTCATAATATATTCCCGAAGCTCCGGTGATGTCTCATAGGCAAGCTTGGGTAGTGTCTTATGCCCCCACCAGCCGTCATAGTATTCGTTGTAGGGCCACTCGTGCTCATTGTTAAAGCGGAAAAAATCCCGATAAACACTGACCTCCGACACATAAGCGCCCTTCTCATAGTCACCGCTGCTCTCATACAGCCGTTCCCGATCCAGCCATTTATTGAAGGAGCCACAGTGATTGAACACGCCGTCCAGAAGAATCCGAATACCGCGCTTGTGAACCTCCTCCACAAAATGAATGAAAAATTCATTGCTGGCCTCTAGATTCTCTCGGTTCACCACGCGCTGAATATACCGTCCGGCCTTCCGGTTGTCCTGCTCGCCCTCCGGCAGAAGCTCTCCCCCATCCTCCTTGATCACGGTAAAATGAGGGTCAATATAATCATAATCCTGACAGTCATACTTGTGATTGGAGGGGGATACAAAGATGGGATTCATATAAATCACTTCCACACCCAGATCCACCAGGTAGTCCAGCTTATCCAGAATTCCCTGAAGATCGCCACCATAAAAGGATCTCACGTCCATGACATCGGGGCACTGGTTCCAGTCCTCCACCTTCTGTACCTGCTCCCCAATGTAGCTGTACTCCCCTGTTATCACATCATTAGAGGGATCGCCGTTGCAAAACCGATCCACATAGATCTGGTACATTACTGCACCCTTGGCCCAGTCCGGCGTAAAAAAGCCCGGTACGATTCCGAAGGAGTAGACACTTTGCAACTCCTCCGTAACTCCTCTCTTATTGTAAAATAGGCGCTCTCCCTGGGCACGGATCTCAAAATAGTAGAGCATGGTGCGGTTCCCCACACGCAGCTGTATCTGATAATAGTCAAATCTCTCGTTTGACTTAAATCTCTTCATAGGCAGGCGGTTTCCCCTGCTGATCAAATATACGGCTTCCACATCATCCTTGGCTGTGCGGAAAATCACAGTCACCGTATCTCCCGGATTGACCTCCATGGGAATCCGGTACTGGCTTGTTTCATCGGAAAAAAGTGCGTCTCTATTCATTTTGCTCATCCTCTATAAAGCACATACTTCCGCTCCTATCCTTTCTTCAACACATTTTATGATGTTCCTGCCAAATATCTGACAAGGAAAGGCGCAAAAAAGCTCTGGAATCTATAATGAACACGCGCCGTCTTCTCACAGACACGAGCGAATGATCCCTATCAACTCCTCACGGGAGGCCACCTTGGGGTGCCTGGACACATCCCCATAGTAATTCGTCAGAGCCATATCGGCTACCGCCTCTACCTGCTCCTCCTTTAGCCCATAGGAGGCCATAGTAACCGACTCTCCCACCATATCATAAAAGAATTCATTCAAAATATCCGGCAGTGCCTCCGCCTGCTCCCGAAGCGGTTTGTCCTTCAGCCCCGGTTCAAGCAAACAAGCTACCTCCGCAAACCTTTCCTCACACTCCGGAAGAGTCCAGCGCACTACATTCGCCATACAGACCGCGATGCTTCCCCCGTGAGGCGCATCTGTCACACCGCTTAGAGCCTGTCCAATGCCGTGGGGCAGCGTGGTCGCCGAATGGGTGATAGACAGACCACCCAGGGCACTGCACATGGCCATATCACAACGGGCCTCCCTGTCACTGCCGTCCTCACAGACACGCTTCGCGCTGCGGGCAAAAAGCTTCATTGCCTGCAGGGAAAACATCTCCGAGAATGCATTTGCCTTGGAACCAATATAGGCCTCAAAGGCATGGGCAAAGGCATCAATGGCAGTCAAGGCTGTGGTTTTTCGCGGCATGCTCATCATAAGCTCCGCATCCACAAGGGCCTTTGTAGGGAAGATCAAATCTGTCTTAATGGTTCCCTTTCCATGCTGCGCTTCATTGGTTACCACAGAATAGCGCGTAGCCTCTGCTCCCGTTCCAGCCGTGGTAGGAATAGCAATCAAGGGGACAAGAGGCTTTGTAATCTCCCTCATGGGCCTGTCCGCCTTCTTAACATAATCCCAGGCAGAACCGCCATTGGAAAAGACCACATTGATAGCCTTGGCCGTATCAATGGAGGAGCCTCCCCCCAAGGCGATGATAAAATCAATTCCCTCCTGACACAAAGATGCGCCCTTATTAATGTCCGTGTCTCTCGGATTGGGTATGACCTGGGCGTAGGTCTGCATCTGCTTTCCCTCCAGCAGCTTCAAAATCCGGCTTTCCGTCTCGCCTCCCTGGAAAAACGGGTCCATCACAAACAATCCCCTATTCCCATAAGGCTCCACAAGCTCCTTGAGGCGATCTAATATTCCAAATCCGCAGATTAATTCTGTTGGACAAAAAAAGGTCATTTCATACATCCGAGTTCCTCCATCCGGCTTTTATTCATATGAATTATTTTATAATACCAGGCTGTAAATTACAACCCCCGCTTCTTTCCGGGCAGTAAAAAAGACAGCCATTACGTTCTGCTGTCTTTTTTAGGAGAAGGTATTTCTTTTACTTATGGGGTGTAGCAAAAACTATATAATGTATTGGGGGTTTTACAAGTATTATTATAGCACAGTTTCAAAATAAGTGTGCACAAACTTTACAAAAATCGCATATTGTTTTTGTGAATTTTTCACAAAGAAATTCCGTCATAATGACGGAATTTCCAAGTCTGCCAAGTCTACACATTCCCATTCCACACAGAATCCTGCTCCTCTTTCCGGAAGAGGGCTTCAAACTCCTCCCGTGTGATCTTTTCTTTCTCCAGAAGCAGCTGGGCCGCCTCATCTAAGACCTTACGGTGCTCCAGGATAATTGCCTTCGCCTTCTGGTAGCACTCGTCTACAATGCGCTTAATCTCCATATCAATCTTGCCCGCAACGGCCTCGCCGTATCCCTTGGTATGTCCAAAGTCCCTTCCGATAAATACCTCCTCATCGGAATCGTAATTGACCATTCCAAGCTCCTCGGACATTCCATACTTAGTTACCATAGCCCGAGCCACGCCTGTTGCCTGCTTGATATCCTGAGAAGCACCCGTAGTAATATCGTCAAAAATAAGCTCCTCCGCAATTCTGCCACCCAAGGACACCTGAATATCCTGCAGCATTCTGCCCTTGGTATTAAACATCTCATCCTTTTCCGGCAGGGGCATGGTATAACCTGCTGCTCCCATACCTGTAGGTATAATGGATACCGTATAAACCGGCCCCACATCCGGAAGTACATGAAACAAAATGGCATGGCCTGCCTCGTGGTATGCCGTAATCCGCTTCTCCTTGTCGGAAACCACACGGCTGGTTTTCTCCGATCCGATTCCTACCTTTATAAAGGACTTGCGGATATCCTCCTGAAGAATATACTGTCTGTCCGCCTTGGCCGCAAAAATTGCTGCCTCGTTCATCAGGTTCTCCAGATCCGCACCCGTCATTCCGGCGGTGGTCTGTGCCACCTGCTTTAAATCTACATCCTCAGCCAGCGGCTTATCCTTGGCGTGCACATGCAGAATCTCCTCACGGCCCTTCACATCCGGCCGTCCCACCATAATCTTCCGGTCAAAGCGTCCGGGACGCAAAATAGCCGGATCCAGAATATCCACCCGGTTGGTAGCCGCAATCACAATGATCCCCTCATTGACACCAAAGCCGTCCATCTCCACCAGAAGCTGATTCAAGGTCTGCTCCCGCTCGTCATGACCGCCGCCCATGCCGCTGCCACGCCGTCTGGCTACCGCGTCAATCTCATCAATAAATACGATACAGGGGTGATTCCGCTTGGCGTCCGCGAACAAATCCCGGACTCTGGAGGCTCCCACACCTACAAACATTTCCACAAAGTCTGAGCCGGAGATGCTGAAAAAGGGCACTCCCGCTTCCCCGGCCACCGCCTTGGCCAAAAGGGTCTTACCCGTTCCCGGCGGTCCCTCCAAAAGCACGCCCTTGGGAATCCGCGCTCCTACCTTGATGTATTTTTGAGGCATCTTTAAGAAATCTACGATCTCTCTTAAGTCCTCCTTTTCCTCTTGAAGCCCTGCCACATCCTTGAAGGTGGTATGAATCTGCTCCTGAGTGGTCATCCTGGCCCGGCTTTTGCCAAAATCCATCATCCGGCTGTTACCGCCGCCTGCCTGACGATTCATAAACATCATCATCACAAAAACCACTACCACTGCCACCAGCAGGGGTATCCCCAGGCTCTGCAGCCAGTTCTGGCTTCTCACATTATCATAGGCTACCGGAACGCCTGCCTTTTGGAGCAGCTTTCCTGCCTCTACCGTATCCGGAACATTCACCTTCACGGCAGATCCATCTGTCTTTACCAGCTCCACAATTCCTGTTGGCGCTGTCTGATTCTGTATAATCACGGCCTGCTCAACATTTCCCGCCTCTACATCCTCCTGAAACTTCGTATAGGTGTAAAGGTTCTGCATCTCCGTCCTCTTGGCAAATTCCGAGAGAAAGAAGAGGAGCATAACCAAAATAATCAGGTAAAAAAATGATACCCGGTACTGTCTGCTGTTCAATGCATTTCCTCCTGCTTCAATTTCCGCAACATTCCTCTTCCTAAGGAATATCACTGTTCTAATCTACAAATTCTATAATCCCAATATAAGGCAGGTTACGATACCTCTGGTCGTAGTCCAGGCCATAGCCCACCACAAACTCATCGGGAATCTGAAAGCCCGTGTATTTTACCTCCACGTCCACCACTCTGCGGGAGGGCTTATCCAGAAGCGTGCAGATGGTCATGCTCTTGGGATTCCTCTGTCCCAGCAGCTTGACCAGGTGGTTCAATGTTCTGCCGGAATCTATGATATCCTCCACGATGATAACATTCTTTCCCTGAAGAGGTTCATCCAAATCCTTGCTCAATCGCACCACTCCGCTGGACTTCGTCTCCGCTCCATAGCTGGAAACCTGCATAAAATCTATGGTAACCGGAAGGGTAATCCGTTTCGCCAGCTCACAGACAAAAAAAATGCTTCCCTTTAATATGCAGATCAGATGAACCTCCTGTCCCGCAAAGTCCTCGCTAATCCTCTTGCCCAGCTCCTGTATCTTGGCATCCACCTCATCCTCCGGAATCATCACTCGGATCTTCTCTGCCATCTTCTTCTCCTCCGTATATTTGTACTTTCAAAATCCGCCTTGTATCCTCTGTCACCTTATAGCCTTCGCTGATGCGCATACCGGGAATCCAGATAATATGACTGCCATCCGCCAGCAAGAGAAGCCGGCCCCGCTCCCTTACCGGAACCTTCTGGTCAATCAGATAATCCTTCAGCTTTTTACGTCCATGCTCCCGGTTAATTTCCAGATAATCTCCGGGCATGCGCCTGCGAATTACCGGATAATTTTCTATTTTATCATAATCAAACCATTTCGTATACGTTTTTTCGGGAATTATTTGATTTTTTTGCGCATTTTCCAGTGAAAAAATCCATGTTTTTTCTCCTGTCCGGCAGCTTCCCGGAATCTCCACCAGAGGAAGCGCTCCCATGTCCTGCTGTTCCCCGGGCTCCTCCCGGGTTAAGGCTACACCGCCATACTCCCGCAGTGCCCGTCTGCCTCCGGGAAGGCAGAGCCAGCTTCCCGTGTGCTTTCCAAAAAGCTCCTTTACCATCTCAATATGCTGCCGCTCTATATCCTTGAGACCATCTCCCTGTTCCGCCAGACAGAAGCGCACCAGGCGCCCCTTCAGCAGTGAGGGAAGCTGGTCAAAGGCTTCCTCAAAAATAAAGCAGCCATTCCTCTCCTCACGTACACACAGCCGAGCTGCCCTTTGGGTGGACTCCTCCAAAAAATGCTCAATTTCAGCCAGCTCCTCCGCTGTTCCCATCATATGGCGGACAGCTCCATCATTGATCTGCTCCCTGGCGCAGATCAATATGGAATGACGAATCCGGTTCCTGGTATACGCCTCCTGCTGATTGGTGCTATCCTCACACCAGGAGAGCCCCTGCTCCCGAAGCCACTCCAGAATCTCCCGGCGTTCCACACAAAGCAGCGGACGGATTAAACGGTCCCGCTTAGGCTCCATACCTGCAAGCCCCCGCAGTCCGGTTCCCCGAAACAGATGAAACAGCATGGTCTCCGCCTGGTCATCCCCATGGTGGGCTACGGCAATTCGATTGCAGCCATACCGCTGGGCCTCCTGAGCAAATACCTCATAACGGCAGAGCCTGCCCGCTTCCTCCAGGGTAAGCTTTTCCCTCCGGGCCCTTTCCCGAACCTCCATGGACACGCATCGAAGGGGAATCTCCTGCTCCCTGCAAAGCTTCTCAACAAATGCCTGGTCCCGATCCGCCTCCTGCCCTCGCAGGCCATGATTGACATGAACTGCCATAAGCTGAAAATCCAATTCTTTTTGCAGCATTTGCAGCACAAAAAGCAGGCATACGGAATCCGGACCTCCCGATATGCCTGCCAATATCTTATCCTTGGGCCGAATCATCTGATTTTTACTGATAAAAGTACGGATACGTGAAATCATGCCTCCCCTTCCCGCCCTACAAAGAATCTGATCACAGTATACAGGCGGTCCGCACAAAAAGTCAACCCGCATGGGCATACGCACTCAATACTTTACCAGAGATACGGCCAGCACAGTCATATCATCCGCAGGCTCCCGGTCCTGATACTGACAAACCCTCCCCAGAATATAGGCTGCCAGCTCTCCCGGATTTCCCGTATCATGCTCCATAATAATATCCTTCATCAGCGCTTCCTGGTGTGTCGCAGGAAGGGAATCCATCACCCCATCGGTGACCATAATCACCATATCACCATCGTAAAGCTTCTTACTCACCGTATCCGGCTCCAGCTTGTGAAAAACCCCGGCAGGCAGGCTGGTAGAGGAAATGGTTTCCACCCAGTTTTCCCTTCGGATAAAGGTTGTGGACGCTCCCACCTTCAGGAACTCGCAGACTCCCGTGTACAAATCCAGGGAGCTGATATCGATGGTAGAAAACACCTGCCCGTCGGCCCGCACCATAAGGGCCGAATTGATCATGCGAACTGCTGTCTCCTTGGTGAAGCCCGCCTCCAAAAATTGCTCCAAAAGGTCCACCACCAGCTCACTCTCCTTATAGGCCTCCACTCCGGAGCCCATTCCATCCGAGAGTGCCGCAATGAATTGCCCCTCCCGGCAGTGATACAGAGAAAAATTATCTCCGGAAATCTGCTCCCTTCCCTTTACCGCCTTCTCAATTCCATAGAGCACCTGAAAATTGGTACGTTCCACAAATTGAATGGTCATGCGCTCGCTTCCCACAAAGGCGCGGCTGTCCTTTGCCGGCATCATGGATTTTTTCATCAGCCCTGACAGGGCGGCCGCCACCTCCTTTACGGCCACGCAGCGCCTGCGCCTGGTATTGACAGTCAGATATACCTCCTGGCGCTTATTCTCCTGGCAGTAAACCAGCACTCCGTGAACGGAAAGCCCCATGGCGCGGAGCTTTTTCTTCAGGTGCAGTTCCAGGCTCTCATCCGTTCGTGTATCCCATACATGCTCAACAGTATCGGTCATAATCTGCGCCATCTCATTTAGCTGTACGGCAACGGCCGCCCGGTTTTCCTTAAGGCGTGTATTCCAAAGCAGATCCAGTTTGGAAGGCATGTCCAGGACGGCTGCTCCCTCCGCGGTGATGCCTCCCGGGACGGATGTGCCGGAAAAACTGTCTGCCAGGCTCTTGAATGCCATCTCATATTCCCGTACCCGTTCTCTGGCCGGATGAATGGGCTTGTCCTCCTCTTCCATTGGCAGAGGCGTCAGCAGCCATTCCATAATACTTCCACAAATTACTGTCAGAGAGCAGACCAAAAGTCCCTGAGCTGCTCCCAGCATGATGGTAAACTCTCCTTCTACCTGCAAGAGTCCCACACCAATCTGCATGGCAGCCACACACCCGCCTGCAATCACTCCGTAAAGCCAGGCGTAGTGTCCTACCTTACGTTCTTCTTCCTGTTTCATATTCCTACTCCTCCTATTCCGGTCCCCCGGTCTCTGTGTGTGCCTGTGTAGTTGTGCATTATAGAGTAGGGAAATTGTTTTTTTTGTCAAATAGAGGAGATGATTTTAAGAAATTTCAGACAAATTCAGACATAGAATCCCTATTATTAAGCTCTTGATTCCGCTTAAAGACTTCAAAAAAGCAGCGAACCTTTCTGCCGCTGCTTTTCACTCCACTGCTTTAAATAAAATCTCATCTTCATAAACCAGACCGAGGCGTTCCTTGGCAACCTCCTCCGCATATTTCTTTGTCTGGACATACTTTTTCAGCTCTTCAATCTCTTCCTTCCGTTCCTCCTCCTGCTCAATCAGAGCCATCAGCTCCTCTTCCCGCTGCTGGTAGGATGCACTCTTCTGCTTGAGCTTCAGCCTTCCGAAAGAGGCCACGATCAAAAGGCAGAATATTGTAAAAGCTATCACATGAACCCCAAAACGCTTGCTGCGCCGTAAAGCTCGTCTTGTCTTTGACATTGTCCTCCCTCCTTTTTTGCTCCGTAAGATCCGGTTCCCGATTCCGCAATCTCATATTTCTACAGTGATTTGAGATCCATTATAACCCTTTTTATGGAACTATGCAATTTCTTTCCAATTTTTTTTAAAATTTTTGACACTTGAAGATACAGCAGCATTCCCAATACCACAGCCACAATGGCAAAGCCCCGGATAGCACCGCTGTTTTCCAGATACAGCATACGAAAAATGCAGACCCCACAGACCAGCCAGTACACCAGATCCTCCACCGCCACAGCTGCCGTTTTGTGGGGAACTATGAACCGAAAAATCCGAATCCCGTCATAGGCAATCATCATCACCACCCCTAAGAGAAGCGAGCGGGAAAAGAACTGCAGTTCAAATAGAATTCCTTCACTCATAAGCACTATTTAAACAGGCGGCCAAGAAGAGAAGCTCCGGCCTTCTGGAAATCCGTAACCTCCGAATAAGCCATACTGTCAATCCGCCCCTCAATGTCCACCTCTCCCTTTTCCAGAGTCAAACGGTTTACATGCAGATCCGCCCCCTTGATAGTGAGCATTCCCTGCTCAGTCTCCAACAAAATCTCCGCTATGTCAAAGGAAATCACGTCCGTCACACCGCTGACAGTACCTGTCCGTCTATTATTCAATAAGAGCCTGTGGGACTTTGCGTATTGCTTCTCTTCCACAAAAAGACCTCCTAACATATTCAACCTATTGTTAAATATATTAGGAGGCTACGTCTTTTATTCTTGATTTAAAGATATTTGTACAATTCTTTTGCTTCGTCCTTTTTCACGGTCTCCTGGACATCCAGAACCTCTACCTTTACAGACTTTGTCCCAAACTGTATCTCTATGACATCTCCTACCTTTACATTCACAGATGCTTTGGCAGTTTTACCGTTGACCAGAACCCGTCCTGCATCGCAGGCTTCATTTGCCACAGTCCGCCGCTTAATAAGGCGGGAAATCTTTAAATATTTATCTAAGCGCATAGACTAGTTCAGTGCATCCTTTAATGCTTTTCCTGCTTTAAACTTCGGTGCCTTGGAAGCGGGAATTACCATAGTCTTGCCAGTCTGAGGATTTCTTCCCTCTCTTGGCGCTCTCTGGGAAACTTCAAAGGTACCAAAGCCTACCAGCTGGATCTTACCACCCTTCTTCAGCTCCTCGGTAATCACATCGGTAAAAGCCTTCAAAGCCTTCTCTGCGTCCTTCTTAGATAATTCGGTCTGCTCTGCAATTGCAGCTACTAACTCCACTCTGTTCATCGGTATCTCCTCCTAAAATATAAAAAACTAGTTACTATTGAAGGATATGTCTGTGTGTGTGCTCCATATCTTCTTTCCTATTTATACTCGCTTCTTTCCTGTTTGTCAAGGATTTTCCGGCATTTTCTTGTGTTTGCGGGCTTTCTCCTGTGCTTTTATGGCGTTCCAGCTTGCCAGTCCTTCCTCCGCGGTCAATGCTTTCTGGTCCCCAAACACGTGAGGATGACGGCGCACAAGCTTCTTCGCCAGCATGTCCACCACGTCCTCAATGGTGAATCGGCCCTCCTCCGCAGCAATCTGACTGTGCATCAACACCTGCAGCATCACATCGCCCAGCTCCTCACAGAGATTCTCGTCATCCCTGTTCTCAATGGCCTCAACAGTCTCCTGGCACTCCTCCCTGAGACACTTGATCAGGCTCTCGTGTGTCTGCTCCCTATCCCACGGACAGCCGTGATCACTTCGAAGCTCGGCCACGATCCCCAGAAGCTCCTCATAGGTATATGTCTTTTCCATGTTCGCCCTTCCCTTTATGAAAAGATCGGCTGCAGGGCTGCCGCCAGCTTATCCTTCTGTGCCTGTGCCTCGGCCAAATCCTTTCCTAAGGTGGTAAAGTAGGTCTTGATCTTTGGCTCTGTTCCGGAGGGACGCACAATCACCTCAGCTCCACCCTCCAGCTTGTAGATCAGCACATTCGCTGCAGGAAGACCGGTCTCCTCCGGCTTCTTAAAGTCTGTTACCTTTACAACCGGATAGCCGCCAATCTCTGCCGGAGGATTCTTGCGCAGATCATCCATAATGCCAGTCATCTTGTCCATGCCGGACAAGCCTGGGAATTCAAAGCTATCTACCTTATTCAAATAACGTCCATACTTGTCGTAGATCTCCTCCATTCTCTGCTTTAAGGAAGAGCCAATGCTTCTATAGTATGCCGCCATCTCACAGATCAGCATCGAGCCAATAATGGCATCCTTGTCCCGCACATAGGGGCCTGCCAGATATCCGTAGCTCTCCTCAAAGCCGAAGATAAACCGCTCTACCTCGCCTGCCGCCTCAAGCTGCGCAATCTGATCGCCAATCCACTTAAAGCCAGTCAGCACACTGCGAAGCTCCACGCCGTAATTCTTGGCCACTGCATCCGCAAGCGGTGTGGAAACAATAGACTTCACCGCAACCGCTCTGTCTGGCATGGTCCCCTTCTCAATGCGTCCAGCGCAGATATAGTCTAATAAGAGAACACCCACCTCATTGCCGGACACCAGCTCATAGCTTCCGTCCGGACACTTCATAGCAATGCCCACACGGTCTGCATCCGGGTCCGTAGCCAGCATCAAGTCAGCGCCAGACTTTTTCGCCAGCTCCAGTCCCAAACGAAGGGCCTCAAAAATCTCCGGATTCGGATAGGGACAGGTAGGGAAGTTCCCGTCCGGATACTGCTGCTCCGGAACAATGGTAATATCTGAAATGCCAATATCCTTCAATATCCGGGTAACCGGAACAAGCCCGGAGCCATTGAGCGGTGAATAAACCAGCTTCAGCCCCGCCGTCTCACAAATACTCGGCCGCACACTGCGGGCCTTGATAGCATCATAGAGGGCCTCCTTACACTCATCGCCCACATAAGCGATCAGACCGGCCTTCATGCCCTCATCAAAATCCATCATCTTAGCGCCATCTAAAATATCCGTCTTCTGAATCTCAGCATAGACAATATCAGCCGCCTCGTCCGTCATCTGACAGCCGTCGGGACCATAGGCCTTGTAACCGTTGTACTTGGCCGGATTGTGAGACGCCGTCACCATAATTCCTGCATTGGCCTCATAAAAGCGGGTGGCGAAGCTCAAAGCTGGCACAGGCATCAGGGCATCGTAAATGCGGACCTTGATACCGTTAGCCGCCAGTACACAGGCCGCCGTCCTTGCAAACACATCACTATTAATGCGGCTGTCATAGCTGATAGCCACCAATTGATTTCCCCCCTGGGTCTTTACCCAATTGGCAAGCCCTTGAGTTGCCTGACGAACCACATAAATATTCATCCGGTTAGATCCCGCTCCCAGAACACCCCGAAGCCCGGCCGTACCAAACTTCAAGGCAACCGCAAAGCGATCCTTGATCTCCTCCTCATTCCCCTTGATAGATTCCAGCTCCTCTGTCAATGCGGAATCCTCCAGGTCAGCTTCCAACCAACGTTTGTAATCTTCTAAATACATACTTTCACACCCCATTCCTAAATTATGAAGGAGTTTCCTTCATTTACCTATAATATTAATCAATTTACCCCCAAAAGTCAACGCAATGTTACCACCTTCCACGCTCCGTTCACCCAAACCGCAGAATGTTTTGGATCATCCTCCTCCGCTCCTCCTCCTGGCCCAAAAAAATCTCCAATTTCTCCGTGCTTTTTTCCGGAATCCACGCTTTATTTGCATTATAGTAGTGGTGTGCCAGCTTCCAAACCTTCTCAGGATAAGACAGGCAAATGGCCAGATAAGCCCGCTCCTCCCCGGAAAGAGGCCGTTCCCTCTCATAGGCCTCCAGCATCCGCCGGGCAAGATTCTCATTCCACCTCTGCTTTTCCATAATCTTGCGCAGGAAAAGGCAGAGATCGTTTATCTGTACATTGATCTCGCAATGTCCAAAATTCACAACCGCCATATCCTGACGACCCACAAAAATGTTGTGATGAATATATTCCCCATGACAGATATGCTCTTCCTTCATGGCCTGCTTTCGAAGTCCTTCATACCCGGAGGCCTCCAGCTCCTTTTGCGCGTGCACGCCTTCCTCTATCATCTCACCCGCATATTTTAGAAAAAGCAGCTCAAAGCTTCCCTTCCTGCGCTTGCTCCTGATAAAATTCTGAACGCGCTTTAGCTCCCGGTTATGCTTCTCCAGCTCAACCCTTCTGTCATTTCCCGCCAGGCGTCCGGCTGTCTCATTTCCCACATTCCAGACCCCTCTGGCAGATTGATGAATTCGGGCCAGCACCTCCATGCTCCTTAACAGGTCCTCCTCACTATGGGTATCGCACTCCCGTCCCGACGGCCAGTTTTTCATCATCCACTGTGTGTCATACTCTCCCGCCGAGATCAGTGCTCCCTCCCGGTTGGGAACAGCGCGATCCACCTGACAGACCCCTTCCTGCTCCAGCCGTGCCAAAAGCTCCTGTTCATAGGGAAGTTTCGTCTTAGATCCTGCAAATTCCTTTAATAATTTTAATCCCTGCTCCGTCTCCAGCATAATTGCCCCCCGGCCCCCGAAGCTCCGAAGTAACCTGATGTCATACTGCTCTAAAATTTGCAGTGCCTTTTCGTTCACAAAAATCCCCCCGTTCCTTTCAAATCTATGAAGGAATGGGGGGATTTATGCCCTAAAGCTCCTTAAGCTGTGATAATAAATATTCTTTTGTATTGCACTCCGGACGCTCAATTACCAGCTCCAGCAGTCTGTTCAAAATCTCTCCAAGTCCCGGTCCCGGTTCAATCCCTGCAGCTATCAAATCCTTTCCTGTCACCGCCAGCTCCTTGAGCGACATACAGGACTGATCTTCAAGGATCTGCTCATACAGCAGAGTCAGCTTCTCAAGCTCCTCCAGCTTTTCCTGGCGCATAGCCGGGTTCTGAGCCAGAATATCCGCTCTGCGCAGCTTCAAATAGTCCGGAAAATATTCCTTTCCTATACAAAACACTGCCCTGCGGACCCCTTTTGCCGTGGGCAGAATCCGAAGATAATCATGGACCTTAACCAGATGCTTCACCCGATAAATGGTATCGTTGTCGAATTTCAGACGGCGAAGAATTCCCTCCGCCATCTCAGCTCCCAGCTCACCATGACCATGAAAATGATCGATCCCCTGGTTATCTCTGACATGGGTCCCAGGCTTTCCTATGTCATGGAGCAATGCCGCCAGCCGCAGTACCCGGTCCGCCTCCACAGCCCGGAGAGCCAAAAGAATGTGCTCCCCCACGCAGCAGCAATGGTGAGGATGATTCTGGGGCGTCTCCATGCAGGCATCAAATTCCGGCAGAATCACTGCCGTAATCCCCGTATCATAGAGCACCCGAAATACCTCCGGATGGTCTGAGAGCAAAAGCTTTGTAACCTCTGTCTGAATCCGCTCCGCGCTGATTCTGGTAAGGCTGGAGGCAAAGTCGGCCACCGCCTCCCTGGTACAGTCCTCTATGTCAAAGTTTAATTGTGCCGAAAAACGAACAGCTCTGAGAATCCGCAGGGCATCCTCCGTAAAGCGCTCCCTGGGATCGCCCACACAGCGAATCTGTCTGCTTTGCAGATCTCCCATACCGCCAAAGGCATCTATGAGACCCTCCCTCTCATTATATGCCATGGCATTGATGGTAAAGTCCCTTCTTTTTAAATCCTCCAAAAGATTCGGCGTAAAGCTCACCTCTGACGGATGTCTGCCGTCCTGGTACTCTCCGTCTATGCGGTAGGTGGTTACCTCAAACCCCTCTCTGCCCAGAAGCACCGTTACGGTCCCGTGCTGAATTCCCGTATCTATGGTCCTGGAAAACAGAGCCTTAACCTGCTCCGGTCTGGCATTGGTCGTAATATCCCAGTCTGCCGCCGCACGTCCCAGAAGGGCATCTCGGACACAGCCTCCCACCACGTAGGCCTCATAGCCCGCCCCCTCAAGCCGTGCGATAATCTGATTCGCCTTTGCCGGTATCTCGATTCTCAATATGCTTTTCCCCAGTAAACCATGGTCTTAGCAGGCTTTCCACAGCAAATACAGGTTTCGGAGAGACTTTCCTGTTCAAAGGGCATGCAGCGGGAGGTTGCCGTAGTATCCTCCTTGATCTTGTCCTCACAGGCCTGATCTCCGCACCACATAGCTCTTACAAAGCCCGGCTTTTCCTCAAGGGTCTTTACAAACTCCTGGTAGATGGTCACGTCGTAGGTATGGGCATCCCTGTGGGCCCTTGCCCGCTCCAGCATCTCCTTCTGCATGGTATCTAAGACCTCCCTAAGCTTCACGGTCAGCTCATCCAGGGCCACAATGGTTTTCTCACGGTTGTCCCGCCGTACAATCACGGCCTGATTTGCCTCAATATCCTTAGGTCCGATCTCGATCCGCACAGGAATTCCCTTCATCTCCTGCTCGGAGAACTTCCAGCCAGGACTCTTGTCCGAATTGTCCACCTTTACCTGGAAGCCGGCCTCCAGAAGCTCATCCCGGATGGCAAAGGCTTTATCCAGCACGCCCTCCTTATGCTGGGCAATGGGAATCACCATCACCTGTACCGGAGCAATCCGAGGCGGAAGCACCAGTCCGCTGTCATCTCCATGCACCATAATAATGGCGCCAATCATACGCGTGGTCATACCCCAGGAGGTCTGATGTACATATTGAAGCTGATTGTCCCGATCCGTATATTGAATCTCAAAGGCCCTGGCAAAGCCGTCCCCAAAATTATGGCTGGTGCCGGACTGCAGTGCCTTGCCATCATGCATCAGGGATTCGATGGTATAGGTTGCCTCCGCTCCCGCAAACTTCTCCTTATCCGTCTTCTGTCCCTTGATCACGGGAATCGCCAAAACCTCCTCGCAGAAATCCGCGTATACATTCAGCATCTGAATGGTGCGCTCCTCCGCTTCCTGGGCCGTAGCATGAACCGTATGGCCCTCCTGCCACAAGAACTCTCTGGAGCGCAGGAACGGGCGGGTTGTCTTCTCCCAGCGCACTACGGAGCACCACTGGTTATACACCTTGGGCAAATCCCGGTAGGACTGAACCTCCTTTGCGTAAAAATCACAGAACAGAGTCTCTGAGGTAGGTCTCACACACATCCGCTCCTGCAGAGGCTCCAGGCCTCCGTGTGTCACCCAGGCAACCTCCGGCGCAAAGCCCTCCACATGATCCTTCTCCTTCTGAAGCAAGCTTTCCGGAATAAACATGGGAAGATAAACATTCTCCACACCGGTAGCCTTGAATCTTCTGTCCAGCTCCTTTTGAATGTTCTCCCAGATCGCATAGCCCGCCGGTTTGATCACCATGCAGCCCTTTACGCTTGTATAATCTATCAGCTCTGCCTTTTTTACGACATCCGTGTACCACTGAGCAAAATCCGTATCCATGGATGTAATCGCCTCTACCAGCTTCTTATCCTTTGCCATCACTCTTCTCCTCTCAGCCTTTCTAATTCTATCCATCTGTCTGCCTTGAAACTGTTACCATTTTATTACCCTCTTACAGACTTTGTCAAGAAAAAGTAGCTTTATCCCTCATTTACCTGCCCCCAAAGCTCCCGAATCAGGAGAATCGAGAGCGGTCCCAGGAGAATCCCCCCAAAGCCATAGAGCTTTACCCCTACATACACGCTCATCAGTATAACAATGGGCAGAATTCCCAGCCGGTTACCAATAAGCTTAGGCTCCAGAATCTCCCGCGTCAGCATACACACTCCATAGGTTGCCGCCAGAATGAGTGCCGAGGCATATTTTCCCTGGAGAAGGCAAATGAGCAGCCAGGGCACAAAGACAGTGCCTGTTCCGAATACCGGAAGGGCATCTAAAAATCCAATGCCTATTCCCACCGCAACCGGTATTCGTGTGCTTCCCGAAATCCACACGCCGGCAATGCACAGCAGCATAATGATTCCCATGATTATGCACTGGGCCCTAAGATAGCCGCCTACCGCCCGGAGCATTCCCTGAATGGAGGCCACCGCTTTTCCATACACGGGATAGCTCCTGCCTATCCTTTTCATTTCTTCAAAATCCGCTGCCAAAAGGAGTACGGAGATTCCTGTGACCACTACCGCCGCCACCCAGGAGCCGGCTCCCTTGAGAAGCTGCCAGGAGCCTCCAAAGGCCTCAGGCAGAATATTCTGCCTGGCATGATCCCGGAAGATATTCAGCTGGTCCGTCACAAGGATGCGCAAATCCGAGGCCTCCACATGAAAAATCTCGCTGACACTGTCACAACAGTCATAGAGCATCGTCTCTATCTGCCCCTTTGCCTCCAGCATGGCTCCCAGGTGCCTGGTCAGAGCTCCAAGCTCCCTGCCAATCATGTAGATTCCCAATGCCAAAAGAGCCCCCACAAGCAGCAAAAGTACAGCCATCACATAGGGGGGCCGGATATGAAGATGCCTCCTGATCCATTTAAGCATCGGCCACAGCCAGCACACCAGAAGGGCTGCAATCAAAAACGGAATCACAAGGGGCACCAGGTATTTCATTCCCAGGTACACACCGGCTATGATTCCGATTTTTTCCAAGAGTATTTTATTTTTCCTTGCCCACTCCATGACAGCCTCCCTTTTTCATAGCTACTTGTTTCACTGGATAGTATAAGCTCTTAAAGGAGTTTTACCCTGTTACATTCATCCAAATGGAGCAAAGGACGAATTCTTTGGATTTATTTGAAAGCTTAAGGGCTTTCCTGTTTTTGGATGCACGAATTCCAGCCGATAGGCACACAGAGCCGGATAAGACTTATCCACACTATCCACAGTCTTCAAAGGCTCCCCATACTTTTGATCTCCCGCCAAAGGTGTTCCAAGACCGGCCAGCTGTACCCGAATTTGATGATGGCGTCCCGTGACAAGCTGAATCTCCACCAATTCCTGTCCATCCACTGCTTTCAAGGTCCGGTATCGGAGGACCGCTTTTTTCGCCCCGGCTGTTCCCTCAGGTACTATCTCGGAACGGTTTTCCCGGCCGTTTTTTCTCAAATAATCTGTGATTTCTGTCCAGTTTTCCACCGATTTTTCCACATTTTCGCCCGGTTTTCCACAATTTTTTGTATTTTCTGCCTGTTTTCCCGTGGCTTTATCCACTGTCCTTCGAACAGCCAGATAGGTCTTCCTCATCCGTCCGTCCTGGATCTGGCGGCTCAAGCTCTTCGCTGCGGCGCCTGTTTTGGCAAATACCAGCAGTCCCTCCACCGGCTGATCCAGGCGGTGGATGATCCCCAGGTAAGGCATGCCTCTTTTTGGCTCCTTTTCATATAGATAGTTTTTCAGTATGCTCTCGCAGTCTTTTGATCCCACATGAGCGCTCTGAACAGGAGCACCTGCCGGCTTGTAGCAAACCAGCAGGTGCGCATCCTCAAATAAAATCTTCAGCTCCTGATATGTGTTTGTATCTTCCAAATCCTTCTGACTGATCATGGATCGAATTCTCCCTGGCCTTCTATGCTTTTTCGCTTTGTATGACTTATATTGTAGCATATTGGTTTGAATTCATCCACTGAATTTTATATCTCTGCCAGGAGTTTTCTTTTCCCGCTTAGCCGGACAGCATGGACAGAAGCCGTCCCAGAAATGGTACGGACAATTCTACCCGGCCAATGAGACTTTCATAGGGTCTGGGCAGCATATCGTTGTCCGCGTTAGCGTCTCCCTTCGTTATGAATTCCCGTTCTGAGACACGGTTTTCCACCACACGATGGGTGGTGACCGCCTCACCGTTTCTTCCTCCGTAAAATACAATAATGTCTCCGACCCGGATACTCTCCGGCTCAACACACCTTGCGTATACCACGCTGCCCTCTAAAATTGCCGGCTCCATACTGCCGCTGACAATGGCATAAGCCTTATAGCCCAAAAGCACCGGCAAAAGGGGCAGCACACCTGCCAGCAGCACCAAAAGCAAAAGCATACTTTTTGCGATCCTGCCGCTTTTCTTTATTTCTCCTGGTCTTTTTGTTTTATCAGACATTTTTTCAAAAGCACCATTAAAAAGGCCAGAGCTACCGCCGCACCGATTCCGATTATGGCAGCTCCATGGATAAGTCTGCTTCCCTGATCCGTCTCCATGCCGTTTCCTCCGGCCATGGGAACCTCATCATCATCCAGGTCAACAATTTCCGACGGTCCTCCCTGGGGAACCTCCTCCCCTGTGATCTCCTCCGGTTCTTCGCCTTCCCCTTCTGCTGCTCCTGGTGCCTCCGCGTCATTGCCCGGAAGGACTGTGACCCCTCCGTCCTGGGTGACTACCACCGTCTCTTCGTCCACGATCACCGTCTCATCCCCTGTCGTACCGCCCGATGCCGAGGTCCGTATTGGCGTGTATACAAAGGTAAAAACATTCTCCGCCTCATTTGCCGACAGTGTCTTTGTCAGATTGTATGCCTGGGGCTCATAGCCTTCCAAATACAAAAATGCGATTACAGGCTTGTCGCCCACATTTCCGTAATAAGTACGGCTGCTCGCCAGCTGCTTTCCGGAAGCATCCTGGTAATTTACCTTGTAGGATACCAAATCACCCTTAATACCGTAAAATACCACATAATCTCTGTCCTCTGTCACAGTAATAGCAGAATTGGATACATCCGCAGCCTCTCCGTTATCACGTCCGCTCTGGCGGATACCCTTTACATAATATTTGCTGTCCGCATCCAGCTGTACCAAATCCTGGGCATTAAGGGTAATCATGGAGCCCTGCTCCAGTCCCTTTATCACAATCCTGGAATCGCTCTTGTGGATCTGTCCGCCCGAAGCGCTCGGCTCTCCCTGTGCCGTAAGGGTTCCCTGTTTTCCGGCGTAGAGCGTAATGGTATAGGTAGTTTTATGATCGGCCCCGCTGCCTGCGGGGGCCTCCTGGTCCGAAGCCAGGCAGGTCACACTGTCCAGGGCCATCATCAGACACAGGGATAAAAATCCTGCCAGTAATTTAATCCGCATCCTCATACCCATGTCCCCCTTTCCGATATCTGATAAATCCCAAAATCATCAGCATGATACCGCCAGCCAGGGTCAATCCGGACCACAGAAGCGGATTGCTGGTATCTCCCGTTCTTGGAGCTCCTACCATGTAAACCACCTTTTCCTGGGTGACATGACGGGTGGTCCCTTCTTTTTTCCCGGTTGCCGCAGCAGGCGCAGATACTTTTTCCACGGCAAAGTTCATCTGCAGCTTTGCCAGCGTTTTCTGATAAGCATTACCCTGAGTTTCGCCGTCCAGTCCTATCTGAAGGGATATTATGCCTGACTTTCCTGCGTCCAGAGTGTCCAGATAAAAGAAATTCTCCAGGCTGTTGGATGCCTCATGAAGTCCCACGCCTTCCGCACCGGTCTTTTCTCCACCTACGCTTTCACTGCTGTAAAGGACCCTGGAAGCTCCACCGGCTCCGCCCTCCGTATAGGTCAAAACATAGGAATACGCGCCGCCGTTTGCCCCGCTGCCGCTCTCCTCAAGACTTTTCAGCACCTCATTGGTCATATACCAGTCTGTGGCCTGGTCCCCGTTATTTTTTAAATTCACCTGAAATGTAACACTGTCTCCCGGCTGCAGGGAACGGGCCTGGTCTGACAGCTGAGAGGACTGGAAGGTGCTCTCCATCTTATCTCCGGCAAAGCGCACCTCCATGTCCCCTCTGCCTGTATAGTCCTCGGCGTGCACAGCTATCCCATTGCCCAGCACAAGGAGCATTGTCATTACAAGACATCCGATCTTCTTTTTCATACTCCGCTCCCTCCTGTCACATGAAGTGTACCGTCTTCATCCACCGTTGCATCCACACCCCAGGCACTCTTAATGGCATCCTGGGCATTATGGGTCTGTACGGCGTCCACCTCTGCCTCCAGAGCAAAACGAACTCCGTCAAAATCATAGTTCAGTGTGATTACTTTGCCGTTATCTGTGGTGGAAACACTTGTTTTCACTCGTTCCAGTACGCTGGAATCGATCATCAACGTATCTGAGAGGGCGCTACTGGATGCTCCCGCCGGAAGTGCCTTTGTATAATACAAAACCATCCGCTCGTCGGTGGAGGCCGACTTATCCTCCACCCATCCGCTGCCCTCCTTGAGATGCAGCTTAATCAGCTCCGGAGATAAATCGGTTCTCTTTTTTCCTCCGTTCTCCTCCCACCAGTAGCGATACAGGATCACCCGCACATATTCGTCTATGGAACCATTGTTTTTTACACTCAGCTCCTCCGCATAAGGTCTGCCCGGCTGAATTTGTCCATCGTTATTTTGACCGGTCAGACTGGTGAGAAGCTGGCCGCCTGCAGGCGCACCGTTTTCCAGCAGCGTCACGCCAATCTCAGTGAGCTCTATTTCCGCCTGATAATCCTCACTGTAGTAGGTCAGCGCCGCCTGGCTGCTGCCCACTACGCTTCCCAGCAGTAAAAGTGCCGATGCGCCAAACAACAGAACCGCCATGCGTCCTCCCGGGAAATTTCCCGGACTGCCATGCTTCTTTATTTTCTTGCGGATTCCCATTATGAAGCCTCCTTTCCTGCCACATCCAGGCTCAGTGTCCAATCCGGATAAGCATTCCCATCCTCATCATAGAGCACCGGTGTACACTCTTGGATGACAACCACATTAAACGTTTCCACGTCCTCATCCTCCGGTCCTGTAATGCTGACCACCAGGGTGCCGGCAGATGCTCCAGGCGCTACAATATCCTTATAATACCAGTACCCATCCTCCTTCTGGCTCCATCCGTCCCCGGCACAGGACAGCTTTACTGTGCTTCCCGCAAATATCTTTACACGCACATAACAGTCTATCCCGCCGGTATTCTCTACGCTGACATGCTTCTCCATGCCCTTGATCTCCTCGTGGAGCGTCGTCTGTGTGCTCAGAGCCAGCTCATGGCTGCCCTTTGCGGTTTCATAGGTGGTAAAGTATGCAAGTGAAGTCTTTACGGTCCACGCTGACACCATTACCAAGGCAAGGACTGCCAGAAGCGTTATTCCGAAAACATGTAATTTTTTTCTCTTCATTCCCTTCGTCCCCCTTTAATTTACCGCCTGGCTCCCTGTCCAGCTGCTGTTGTTTCGCTCATAATGGTTTCTGACGCCTGCACCTGGCACGAGCTTGTTATCATAGGTATTGAGATATTCTGCCAGCACATTCTCCGTGCCCGTACCCTCGGAATTTAACTGGATTGTCAGATTTTGCTGTTTATCACCCACGGTCAGCCCATAGCTGCTTCCGCTGTATACTTCCTCTACCGTAATCTTAGTTCCTACCGGGAATTCACCGATATCAATGGTCTGTGTGCCAGGCGCTTTGAAATCCGCAGTAAATACGTCATTAAATATGACCTCATCCTCCAGGACCGCCTTCACATCAAACACAAACAGAGCTCCTCCAAGGGTCTCGTTGTAGCTGTCCAGGGTCTTTTTGATCTGCGCCTTACCATACGCCGTATTGGTAATGGTATAGGTGATGCCCTGGGCCTCCTTCTGAGGTTCTGAGATCTCACTGGTATAATTTTCTACCGGAATTTCCTTTACAGAATAGGTGTATTTCTTGCCTGCACTGTCATACTTGGGAAGCTTCTCAAACTTATAGAACCATTGGTTCCCATCATTCAATGTCTGAGTCTTAAAAGGCTTCTCAGAATTGTCACTTCGCCACAGCTCGGCGGTGATGTTCTCCGGCCTCCAGCCGTTGGCGTTATTTTGATCGATCCATTTTTTCTTTACCGCAATCTCTAGCTCGCTTTTTTCCGTGTTTGTGATGGTGATAATATAGTGCTTCTGCACTACCTTCTTCCATTTTGTATCCTGTTCCATCGGGGAAATCACGGCGTCAAATCCGGTCGCATCGTCCTTATCCTCCTCCACGGACCATTTTACGGCCTCGCTGTCACCGAGCCTTTCCCATGTGTGCGACCATTTATTGCCTTTGTTAAGCTGTGCTTCCGCATCCGTAAACTCTGTGGCCAATTCCGGGACAGCCCCATTGAGGGATTTCATCAGGTATACACGGAGGCTCTCAGGCACTTCGTCGTAGTTTGATGTGTCGGCAATTATGTTTCCGTATATGTCTTTCCAAACCTTATTTACGGTGAGAGACATTTCCTCGGTTCCGACAATCAGAGTGCCGTTGTTGGCGATGGCCGTTCCACAGGCATAACCCCAGTTTCCGGTCATCACAACACCGTCAGATTCAGCTATTGCTTTGGCAGTTTCCTTAGCCCCTGCTTCCGGGTTGCCATATACGGAAAAAGTCTTCTCTATTCCCCATAAATCCAGCTTATTTGATGCTGCTCCAGCTCCTTTTCTCACTGACCAGTTGGCATCGGAACCGCCCAGAACATGGCTGGAAATATAAGCGTGTGTATTACCTCTTTCTATGGACAAAATATCAGGCGAATCCTCACTATTATTATCTGCAATGAATGCGCCATCCACCGTAAAAATTGCCATACTTCCTGTATCACAACTATATAAGGCGCAGCGAGATATCGAATTTCCTAATTGATAATTGTCCGTCATATATAAATTTTTCATTTCCAGGGTTGCTCCGCTATACACATGGATGCCTCCCCCGCCGGCAAAATTGCTCTTTAGTGTCTGAGCGTTATTTAAAATATCTGCGCACTCTATCCTTGCATGAGCCTCTCTGTAGAGAAGTATTCCTCCGCCCAGACTGACTGCTTTATTGCCTTTGATCAATGTCCGGCTGCCATCCTCTCCTTTGATAATGGACAGGTCTCCTCCATACATATAGATTCCGCCACCGTCTCCACTCTTAAGGGTTTCATTATTCAGAATACTGCCTCCGGTAAAGTTAAGGTCTGCATATAAAGCATAGATGCCCCCACCGCTTCCGTTTGCCTGATTTTTCTGGATGATTCCGCCGGACATATTCAAGGTTCCGGAGACCCGGAGACCGCCGCCGCCCAGACCGTTACTGCCTGCGTTGACATTTTTGCCCGCCTCAATGACTGTATCGCCTTTTATGTTCAATGTGGCTTCCTTTGCAACAAGAACCAAAGCATAATCCGCGTCTACCAGAGCGCCGTTAATCCTGGTTTTCTCAAATGTGACTTCGTTTCCGCTCTCTATCTGGAATAAGTAATTTCTGTTCTCGTCGCAGCGGGTAAAGGTAATCGTCTCATCATTCAGATATGCTTCATCCGCCGATGTGAGGGATACCGGAGAGCAGACATAAATCTTCTCTGCCCGCGTCTCTCTTGCATGTTCAACCGCTTCTTTCAGCGTAGCTGCTATAAAGTCGCTCGTTTTATGTGTGTGTGTTCCCGCCGGATCCAGATAAATCCGTTCAGGTTCCATAACACTATTATAATAGTAATAATCTTTGTGATCTTTTTTTTGATACTTTGCCAGAGTATAAACAGAACCGGAATCCGTTATGGTATTGCCCTCAGTTTCCTTCTCCAGTTTTGCAAAAACCCCTTCCAGCTTTACGCCTTTATATGCATACAGATAGATTTCCGCTGAATCGCCGCCGGGAATCACACTCTCATTCTGCGTCTTATTCTTATAGACATACGACGTCTCATCCAGCCTAAGAGAAGTCGAGCTTGGATTTTTCAGATATACGCCTCCAATAATTTCGGGGTAATCTATGGGGTCGTCAAGACCCTCGCCCTTTGCGGTATTTTCTTTTATGATGCTCTCACCGATAATATGGACGGTCTTGGACTTGGCAAAAATACCTCCAGCCGTATATCCGGCTGTATTGTTCCAAATGTTGCAGTCCACAATCTCCACTTTAGTATTTGACGTAGAGGTGTAGTCAAATATAGCTCCACCCACTTTGCTGGCCGTATTCCTTTCTGCCGTAACTTTGGATAGCAGCAGCGATTGACCCAATGCCATATCAGTATAGACTGCACCGCCCTGTACCGCCTGATTGCCTTCCAGGGTGGTATCCTGGATATTAGTAACACATTTATAGGATGAACTGTTGGACCTAACAAATAATCCGCCTCCGTTTCCGGCGCCCGTGCTGTTTGCTAAGAATTGTGTCCCGCTTATCGTTGTTATCCCATTGTTTATATAAACTGCTCCGCCATCTATTGTCGACTGATTCTTTGAAAAGGCTGATTCTGTTATAGTGAGCGTTCCTACATTTTTAGAATTGCTGGCGAAATAAATCGCACCGCCATTTTTTTTGCTTGTATTTCCTGTAAACTCACATTTATCTACTATTAAAGAAACCACTCTGTTGTTACTGCCATAGAGACAAATTGCCCCTCCACCGTTGCTGCCACCGTTTCCCCCCTCATTGTTTAAGAAACGACAGTTTGAAAAAGAGGCGGAACAGGAATAAGATCCACCATTTAAGTAAACTGCACCGCTTTTGGCACCGATATTTCCTTCAAAAGTGCAATTCTCCGCAGTCAGATTGCCATCTTTGATATAGATTGCACCGCCGTCTATACTGGCACGCCCACTGGTGAACGTCGAATCCACCATCGTTACAGTAAAACCGGAAGCAGAGGAGGCAACTGCATAGATAAGCCCTCCGTTACCGCTCTTGGTCTCATTCCCCTGCAGGTTCAGATTGATGATCTCCAACGTACAGTTATTTTTTCTGTCTGCGGTAACAATCCTCTTTCCGCTTACTGCCTGCAGCGTACCACCTTTTTCCCCTCCGGTCAGTGTCAATTCCACACCATTTGTCGAGAACGTAATCATATCACTGCTTTTCCCTGTCCAGGTGTATCCATTGACATCTATGGTAAAATTTACAGCCTTGGAAAGTTTTATATCTTCCTCAACATCTTTCTGCAAAACAATGGTTTCCCCACTCTTCACCGCTTTCACAGCATTTGTGAGAGTGTCATAGGATTTGTCATCAATCGTGGCCACGCCACTACCCGCCAGCGTCATGCTGTAGTAGGAGAAATGGCCGGTTTCCATAATTACATCCTCACCGTCCACAAAGGTATCTATGGACTCCGCCACATTTTCCTCCGTATCAAGGTGATGAATCTGTACTCCCTTCTCTTCCCCGTTTAATACCTGGCTGAAGGTAACCCTTACCTCTTTTACCGGCTGCACCTCATTGCCGTTCTCATCAAGGAGGCAGATATCAAAGATCCTCTGCTCCAGGATCACTTCGTCCTCTGTCTCGCCGGCCAGCAGCCCCAAAGCCGCCTCATAATCTGCGTCGTCTTCATGAAGCTCCTCCGCCCGCATGGTAAGGGTTCCCTCCGGAAATGCATCCGCAGGGCCGGTCATGGTAATCACCAGGCCGTCCGACAATGTGACGCTGTATTCTCTGTCGCCCTCTATAACATTCGAAGGCGTAGCCTCCGGCATGTCTGACGGGGTAGCTATTTCTTCCACTTCCTCCGGAATCTCATTTTCTTCTATCTCTTCCTCCGGAAGCTCTTCGCCTTCCACGTCCGCCTCAGGAAGCTTTACATCCTCCTCATTGTCCCCGGCAGGCTGTGTCTCAGGAATATCCTCCGCTTTGTTTTCCTCCTCCGGCACTTCCTCGCTCTGACTGCGCTCGTAGCATTCGGGACCGTGGCTGTGCTCCTCAAGCGTACACGTCAGAACGCTTGTTGACCCATAGCACTCATCCGTATGGGTATGCTCCTCCGCACTTTCCTCCAAGCCGCAGATAAGTTCCGACTGCTCCGTAAAGCAGCTCTCATCATGTACATGCTCCTCTTTCCCACAGCTTAAAGATGCTTCCACCTCCAGGGTATGAGCAGGCGTCACCGCCACAAAGACCGTGGCAGATACAACCGCCGCAATCAGCACCATGGAAATTGCTGTTTTCTGCAAACGCTCCCGTCTGCTTCGTTCCTCAAAAAATTTTACCCATGTCTTTCGGATTAAATCTTTCATCGGAACACCTCCTTTATGTTTTTTGGTATATGTTTATGGAATCGAGCCCATGTCCTCCAAGGGCCAGACTCGAAATATCAGTTTTCCTATAATCTGCGCCTGGGAAACGCAGTCAATCCTGCTGCTTCGACTGTCCTCCGAAACCCTGCGGTTGTCACCCATGACAAACACCTTTCCGTTCGGAACCCGGCAGGGAAGCTCAATGCTGCATTCTCCCAATGCTTTTTCCTCCAGATAGGGCTCCTGTAGGAGTACGCCGTCTATATACACATCCCCGTCACGGTTGATATCCACCCATTCCCCCGAAAGCCCTATCACACGTTTTATCAGAATCTTGTCGCTGTGATAGAACGCTATCAGGTCTCCTCTTGTGAAATCCGCTCCCCGCATCGAGATAATCACGTCTCCCTTTCGCAGTACAGGCCGCATGCTGACGCCGTCTACCTGGAGCACCGGAAACAGCATCTCAGCCGCAAGAGCCAGCACGCATGCCGCGACAATCAGGATAGCGACCATTTTTCCAAGCTCGCCCCGATAGCGCATTTTCCGCTCTTCCCTTTCAAGCTCTGCCTCAAGCTCTGAAAGTGTCGGCAATTCAATGCTCTCCTCTTCCTTCTTCATACCGTTCCAGAAATTCATCGTAGATCTCCTCTCCCCGCTGCCTGGCCTTTACCGCGTCCGGGAGCCGGTCAAAAGAGCCCAGATACCGGGTTCTTCCCTGAAATGTAATCTGAGCTATCCACAATCTTCGTTTTTTATCAAAATATACTCCGTTGTATCCGCTGGTATTGGATTTTATCAACCGTCCTCTCTTAATCGCCTTCAGCTTGGTGACGGAGGTTCCCTCCCTCAGCCCCAGATTATCTTTGTAAACGACAGCCCGAAGGCAGCCGCAGCTTTTCGTTTTTCCTGACTGAAGCCGTGTCTGTCCCACTACTACCTCCTGCCCGCAGGCACAGCGGCATTTCCACTGATGCATCCCGGCCGATTTTCCGGCATATTCGGTAACAGTCAGCCAGCCAAATTTTTTTCCTATAAAATTCTTAACCGGCGGATGGCTGAGGCATCCACAGCTTTTCTTATAGCCTGCCGTCAGCTGTCCCAGTTCTGCGCGCACCTCTTTTCCGCAGTCACATCTGCAGAGCCATACAACGCTTCCACGCTGTCCCCGCTCCTCTGTCGGGCGGACTGCCGTCAGCCGCCCAAAGCGTATCCCCGAGATATCACGCTGCCCTGGTCCTACCGCAGAACCGCATCCGCAGTCCTTTACACTCCCCCTTTGAAGGCAGCGGGTGTCCAGTAGGATTTCCCCTCCGCACGCGCAGCGACATTTCCAGACTATGTATCCTGCCTTTCTCTGATCTGTCATCTCTTCCACAGTCAGACTGCCGACTCTGGTTCCAATTCCTATCACAGAACAACTCCTGCCTCTCACGTTTGATACAGATATTACCGGATATGACGCAGAAGATTATATTCTGCGACATTTTTTAGGCCATTTATAGAGAGACAAGGGATAAAATAGCATATCCTCTGACAATATGGAGTTTTAAAAACAAATAGTGATTTTTAAACGGCTCATATTTTCCCGTTTTTGTTCCAGATTTGGATGAACATATTGATTTAGAGTGACACTGATATTAGAATGGCCCAAAATTTCGCTTAAGGTCTTGGCATCGAATCCGGCCTCTATGCAGCGAGTGGCAAAGGTATGCCTCAGTGTGTGGAAATGAACCCCCTGAATATGACATTCTTCTGTATATTCCTTCAAACGACGCTGAAGCTTTCGAGGCTCCATGCAACGATGTGTACCCGTAAGGACAAATGCCTTGGAATCCAAAGGAGCAAAACGTGAACACAGTGTGCTTAAATCGGGCATCAGGGGAATTGTACGGCAGGAGCTGTCTGTCTTGGGGCTTCCTATTACAACCTCTGTCTTTACATAGCTCCCTGTATCCGGGATTTGAATTCTCTGGACGGTTCTGCACACGGAAAGCGTATCGGTTTTCAGGGAAATGTCGCTCCACCTGAGCGCACATACCTCTCCGATCCGAAGTCCGGTGCGGAGAGCCAGATATACGCCAAATTTGCAGAGATCCATCTCATTTGCCAGAAAGCGCATGAGCTTCATTTCCTCTTCCTCATTTAAAACCCGCACGTTTTTTTTCTGTCCTTTCGGGTAAATAATCTCAAGATCTGAAATCTGTTGTCCGCTTCGTTTTTTTGCATACAAAAAAGCAGATTGAAATAATGCCAGAATATTCCGCGCGGTTTTTGCTGAGAGCTGCTTTTCATACAACAGCACCTGTGTAAAGCTGTCAACGTCCTCAGAAGTAATCTCTGAAAGCCGTCTGCTTCCAAAAAAAGGCTTAATATGATTCTCTATGTCTGCCTTATACCTGGCCCTGCTGGACACCTTGAGCCGGCTGCTATTTGCGGCAATCCAGTTATCACAGTACTGGGCAAAGGTATATCCGTCCCCTTGTTTAAAATTTTCTTTTTTTCCTGTCATAATAATAGCACCTCCGTTTTTTTCTAAGTTTACTCAAATATGAAGGTTATTTCATGATGGAAAATCAAAATTTTAAAAACTTTGAAAAATTAGCTGAATAGCCCTTGAAAAATATAAGAAAACCAGTTGCGAAACACAAGTGATAAGAGTATAATAGCATCAACAGCAGGTATGGCCGGTCGTGTCGCAGAATATAATCTTCTGCGACATTTTTGTTTTTAACCGCCCCTTCTGTTGTCTTTCGATCTTAACCTAAAAATTCTGTCAAGACCTCCTTTAAAACCTGCTCCTCCGATTTGTTTAAGGAGCTCATCTGCTTTGGCTCCTCCTTTTTCTCACGCCTGGCCTCCTGCCGGGTCTCTGACTGAAAATTAGGGTAAACCTCATTGTTTCTCCCTCCAAAGCTGCTCCTTAGCTGCTCCCTCCGGCTCTCCTTCATAATTGCCGAAAGGGCCCGAATATCCGCCCGGATACACAGGAGCAGTATCATAATCGCCGCCCATCCTATTGTCAAACCAATTTCAAACATCCGTATTCCCCCTGCCTGTCCTATTTTTACGGTTCTAATCTGGTAATTTCTGTATATTTATATTATACCGGCATAGGCTAAGGATGGAAATAACGGTTTAGCGCCAGGCTTCGACATTCCTCTCCGCCTGGCGCTTTTTTTCGTCTCTTTTTCTATTTTTTAATAGGTGTCCTCCGGAATTCGGGCCACAAATGCCTCTATCAGCTTCACGGAGTGCTCAATGGCCTGACGCTCAAAGGTGGGATAATCCATGGTGGCGCTGTCATCAGCCTTATCTGATATGGCTCTTACAATCACAAAGGGAACGCGGTTCAAATAGGCCGCCTGAGCAATGGCCGCCCCCTCCATCTCCGTGCAGTGGCCTTCAGTCCAGGAAGCAATCTCATCTTTAACCGAGCGCTCCGCAACGAATTGATCTCCAGTCACAATCCGCCCTACGAATACACCAATCTCTGGGTTCGCTTCCTCACAGGCGGCCCTGGCTATGTCGATCAGCTCCGGATCTGCCGAAAAGCTCACTGTCCCCATGCGTGGAATCTCGCCTCTTGCGTAGCCAAAGCTTTGGGCATCCATATCATGCTGAAGGGCATCGGAGGAAATAACAATATCTCCAATGTTGATCTCCGCCTTTAAGGAGCCGGCTATACCGGTGTTGATGAGACGGCTGACATTGAAGACATCCACCAGAATCTGTGCACACAGTCCCGCATTTACCTTGCCAATTCCACTGCGCACCACCACAATCTCACGGCCGTTCAAGGTTCCCTGATAGAATTCCATGGAGGCCTTTTTCACAATGACTTCTATCTCCATCTTTTCTTTTAAAAGAGCAATTTCTTCCTCCATTGCTCCGATGATTCCGATTCTTCCCATATGCTTCTTCTCTTCTTTCTTTTCTTTTGAATGAATTTAGTATGGCTTGTTTTTCTATTTTAGCAGTTATAGGAGCGGATTGCAACCATGTACTTGATTCTGCAAAGAGGTCCTAAAATGAAATCTTAAATTCCACTTTCTCAAACTACAGTAGCATTTACCTCTGCATAAGTAGAGTTTACTTCT
>QZDX01000024.1 GCA_009917555.1 bacterium 1XD21-13
GATAAAATCGCCAACTATTAAAATACGGTGGAATTTAGTCCTGCACTGGAATTTACTTTTTCAAGTCAGCAAATACGGAAAACCGCCAGGACTATATTTCCCCTGCCTTCCTCACATTCTTAACATTGGCCAGAAGCATCACCAGCAACACTGCAATATAAGGAAGCATTTCCACCAGCTGGCCCTGAATACCAAGGCCGGTCAAGGTCAGACCGCAGGCCTGTGCATAGGCAAACAGGAGGGCTGTCAGCATTCCCATCAACGGATTCCCGTTTGCAACCATTGCTGACGCCAGAATCAAAAAACCGCGCCCGGCCACCATATTTTCGGTAAACATGGCCAGACTGTTCAGTGACACAAAAGCTCCTGCAAGTCCGGTAAACACACCGCTGATCATCATGCAGATCCAGTTATACTTTGTGACGCTGACGCCGGCTGTCTCCGCTGCGCTTGGATTCAAGCCTACCATCCGGACCCGAAGGCCGAATTTTGTCTTATACATTACCCAATGGGAGATCAAAACCAGAAATGGCGCAATCCATACAAGAATTGTCTGATTCCCAAATACCGAATCCAAAAAGCCCCCATCTCTCAAGGGCAGTGTAATCCCCTGAAAGGCCACCGCATCAATATTGGTGACAGAACGTGTACCAAATACCGCAACGGCTAACATCGTCGTAAGTCCCCATGCACTTAAGTTAAAGCCTACGCCCGTGATCAATCCATTCCCGTTCAATGTAAAAATAAAAAACCCATACAGCGCAGAGAATATCAGTCCGGCAAGAATCCCACACAAAGCTCCGATCCCCGCGCTGTGGAACATCCAGCTCCCCCAAAGCGCAAAGAAAGCCGAAAATGTCATAAAGCTTTCCAATGCCAGATTCAAAATCCCAGCCTTATTGCTAAAGGAGAATCCGGCAATTCCCAGCAAGAGCGGCGCTGCCATGCGTAATGCCGCATTTAAGGTCACAACGCTTACCAATACCTCCAAAAAACTCATTTATGTGCCCTCCTTTATCTCCAAGCGCTGCTTTTTTCTTTTGACAAAAGCATAGTATTTATTCAGAATCATACTGTAATCCGCAGACAAAAAGATTACCAGCATTGCTTGAAGCAGATTAATCACATAACGGTTCAACTCCGTCGCTCTTTCCAAATAGAGAGATCCCGCTTTGAAAATAGCCCAGAAGAATGATACAGCCATTACTACCAGTGGATTGTTCACAGCCACCCTGGCAATCATCACGCCGTCCCAACCCATATTGGAACTGAAGGAAGTGATGAACTGATGGTTTACTCCCAACACCTCCAGGGCTCCGCACATACCGGCAATCATACTGGTCAGCAGAAAGATTGAGATAAAGGTCTGCGTGGCGTTGACTCCGCCCATCTTGGCAAACCGCAGATTTTCTCCCACCTGCTTCAATTCATAGCCCTTCACCGTATAGTGGTACAATAGATGCAGGACAATCCCCACCACAATTGCGATCAAAATTGCCGTTGTAGCTGAGGTCCCCTTGATCAGTACTGTCAACTGTGCCGTCTTCTGAATAGTCGGTGTCTTAACTACCGTTACATTTGTGATTCCCTCATAGTCCAAAAACAATACTGTCAAATAATCTGTCAGAAGAATCGCGATAAAGTTCATCATCAACGTGGTAATGATCTCATTTACCTGAAATATCAATTTCATCAAGGCCGGAACAAGTCCCCACAGAAGGCCCGCCGCCATGCCCGCAAGAATACAGACCAACGGATGGATTACTGGCGGAAGTGCAAGCTTGTATCCCAGAATTGCGGAAATCCACGCTCCCATATAGAGCTGTCCCTCCAACCCCAGGTTCATAACCCCTGACTTAAAGGCCACAGCCGCCGCAAAGCCTACCATGGCACAGGAGGCAAACCAGTGAAGTACGTTTCCCAGATTCACTTTGTTTCCAAAAGATCCCTCAAAAATATAGCGGACGGCCGCCAGCGGAGATTCCCCCTGCATGGAAATAATCATGGCGCCAAACAGGAAGGTCAAGAGGAGGGAGCCTGCATATCTCACTATATTTACCTGTGTGTTAAAGCTAAACTTTCTCTTCATCCCGCTTCCCTCCCGTCATAATAAATCCAATCTCCTTCTCGCTTAGTTCTCCATGTTCTCCGCCGTCCTGCAGCTGTCCATTGTACATCACATAGATGTGATCCGACAGCTGCATCACCTCATTCAGTTCATGGCTTACCAGAAGAATCGCTGCTCCCTTGGAGGCGAACTCAATGATTTTTGCCCATATATACTCAATAGCGCCCACATCAATCCCACGAGTGGGATCTTCAATAATCAACAGATCACAGTCCTGAAGAAACTCCCGGCCCACAATCAGCTTCTGAATGTTTCCTCCGGACAGAGATCCTATAGGTTCCTCTATACTCTGATGTTTTACATCAAAAGCCTTCAGCACCTGTCGTGTAAAGGTATCCGCCTGTTTCCGGTTCAACCGCCACTTTGGCGTAAAGCCTTTGGCCCGATGATACCCCATAATGGCATTTTCCCAAAGACTTCCTTTCGTATTGCAGCCAGTGGCAATCCGATCCTGCGGAACATAACCGATTCCATGCTTCCGAAGCTCTCCCGGATGCTTTCCCAGAATATTTTCTCCCTTAAATTCGACGACGCTTCCCTTTTCCGCTCCTCGAAGGCCAAACAGCGCCTCGATAAAATGTTGCTGTCCTGCGCCTGCCACACCGGCAATTCCTACAATCTCTCCCGCCCGCACAGTGAGATCCACACCCTTTACCCGCTCAATTCCCTCTGAATCTCTTACGTGAAGCCCTTCTATCTTAAGAACCACATCCTTCGGATGACAGGGCAGTTTCTGCGCTTCCAGTATAACCTCTCTGCCTACCATCAAATTGGCCGCCTGCTGCTGATCGATCTCATAAGGATCAAAGGTTCCAATCAGCTTTCCATCCCGCATAATAGTCAACGCGTCACTGACCGCAAATATTTCATCCAGCTTATGGGTAATCAAAAGAATGGTCTTCCCCTGTGCTTTCAATTCCTTCAAAGCTTGGAACAGGCCTTCGATCCCCTGCGGCGTCAACGCGGAGGTGGGCTCATCCATAATGATAATCTCTGCTCCCCGATACAGAACCTTCGCAATCTCTATTTGCTGCAATACCGCCACCGGCAATTCCGTGAGCTTTTCATCCAGCGGAAGGTCCAAGTGATATTTCTGGCAAAGTTCTTCACATTTTTCCCGGTTTTTCTTTTTATCTATAAGAGGTCCGCTCCCCTCCTCATAGCCTATGATAATGTTCTCCAACACGGTCAAATCCTTAGCCAGCATAAATTCCTGATAGACCATACCGATTCCGGCCTTCGCAGCATCCCGGGGATTCTTGAATTTCATAACCTTCCCGTCAATCAGAATCTCTCCACTGTCCGGCTTATGAATATTGGTGAGAATGTTCATAAGCGTGCTCTTTCCGGCTCCATTCTCGCCCAGAATTGCATGGATGGACTGCCGTTTTACTTTCAGGCTGATATTGTCGTTTGCTTTGAGCGCGCCAAAGCTTTTACAGATATTTCTTGTTTCAAGTACATATTTCTCTGTTTCCTGCCCCATACAACCACCTTCCGAAAAGGGCCGCCGCAAATTCGGCGGCCCCTGTCGTTATTTTATTTATACTCTGTTGCACTTTTTACTCCAGCCCGCTGAACCTATACTCATCATATCCCTCATATACGTCAATACTTCCATCCTGCACTCCGGCCAGAACCTCTTTTATCTTCGCCTGCGTCTCAGCATCCAAAAGCTCCAGATCCTCCTGTGCGTACAGGCTTGCTCCTGCCGCTGCGTCATAGTAGTAATAACGCCCGGTCCCGGTTCCTACCAAATCCTCCAAGGTTCCATTCTGAGCCGCAACTGCACAGTTGTACATGGCCTCCTGAATGGATTTCAAAGCTGACCAGTAAACGGTATCCTGTCCAAACTCTCCTCCCTGCCAGGAATCACAGCCGATACATTTAACCCCCTGCTCCTTACATTCTGCAATTACGCCTGTACCGGAAAGACTTGCCGCCTGGAAAATCGTATCTATGTCGTTATTTGTAATCATGGCCTTGGCCACTTCCTGACCCTTTAAGGAATCTTCCGCAGTTCCGATGTAGGAAACAACAACCTCCTGACCCAGTCCGGCATACTTTACGCCACACTCAAAACCGTACAGAAAGCGATGAATAACCGTAGCATCTACACAACCGATAAAACCTATCTGATCCTTTTCGGTGGTAATAGCCGCCACATAGCCTGCCATAAAAGAAGACTCCCAGGAATCACAGATAATATTAACCACATTCGGCGTATCCTGTGCTGTATAAGCGTCCGCGCAGAACACTGTCAGATCCGGATAATTCTCTGCCAGCTCATCGGACAGCTCGATGGCCATAGGCGCAATGTCATCCAGCATCACAAAGATACTGCTACAGCCGTCAGCCGCCGCAGAACGGATGGCATCACCGATCTCCGAGGCCTCTGACAATTCATAGTCCGTGTTTGTCCAGCCCTCCTCTTCCAGCTTCTCCACGCTCTGATGACACAGTGTCATAAAAGGTGCGCTTAAAGACTGCATCGTGATATAAGCAACCTTCTTTTCCTTTGCGCCCTCCGTCGCGGTTTCTGCCGGCTCCTCGGTCTCGTTTTCAACAGGCGTCGGTTCCGCAGCATCCCCGGCATCTTTTTCCTTATTTCCCCCGCCGCACCCTGTAAGCAGTGTCAGTGTCATAGCGGAAACCAGCATTAACGATAAAATTCTCTTTATTCCCTTTTTCATATCAAATTCCCCTTTTTCTGAATGTTCTATTACTCTATAGTTTCTCTTTGTTTTCCTGCATAAATTCTCTGATTTTTTCCCAGGTAGTGATTCCGGAAGCCGGCCCCGGTTTTGTGACAGCCATGGAAGCTGCCGCATTGGCATACTCTGCCGCCGTCCGGTTGTCCATGCCTTTCATCACGCAGGACAGAAAGGTGGAGTTAAAGGTATCTCCGGCGCCGGTTGTATCTGCAGCCTTTACCTGGTAGGTCGGCAGTGCGAAATCCTCCACAGGCGTGATCACCCTGCATCCCTTTTCCCCCAGCGTAATGACGAGACGCTTAACTCCCTGCACAAAAAGTCTTTCCGCAAATACTTCTATGGATTCTCCTTCGCGGAATTTTTCAACTCCAAATTCATTGGTGAACACCAGATTGGCACAGGATACACGCTCAAACCAATCTTCTGCCGCCATGGTAACCTCCAAGTCAAAGACCAGCTTCACGCCATGCGCTTTTAAGTCCCGATAGAAAGTAAGATCATCCGAAATAATCCAAGATGCCAGCAACTCGCTGTAGACATACTCCGCCTGATAGAAAAATTCCTTCTGTTCCGGCGAAAGGGTGAGAGCCCAGCTGGGCCTGTCACCCGCCAGAAACACATTTCTCTCACCTTCGGATACCATTACAACACTGACCAACTTCTTTTCATTGTGCCTGCGGATGACATAGGAAGTGTCCACGCCATCCTTTCTAAGTGCCTCCATAATCCGTTCCCCGTCACTGTCCGTGTCCACCACGTCAAAACAATATGTCTTGATTCCCAGAGAAGAGCAGTTGCGGGCCGCGTTTCCAATCATGCCTCCGCAAACCTTACCGAGGTATTCACCTTTTATCTTGTCTCCCTGAGCCGGCCAGTGATCCAGCAGAAAATAGTCGTCCAGCACAGGCCCTCCGATAAAGGCCGCATAACCCGGCTTTTTCATCTCATTCACTCTCCTTGCTATTTTTATCTCAAGACTGCCTGAATGCTCTTGCCGTCTGATTCAGAAAAGGGGTCAGAACCAATTGTTCCTTTTATTTTTCCATGTATTGGCGGATACTGAACACGTAATTTGACGCATCGTGATACCGTGTATCTACATACAGTTTTTCCCCTTTGTCATTCTCCTCCACCGACTCGCAGATCAGTAGTGGTTGTGTTTCTGCCACTCCCAGCTTCCGCCGCAGAATCTCGTCAGGCATTTTAGCCATTACATTATTGCTAATTCCTACAATCTCATGCCCATACTCTACCCGCAATGTTTCCAGCAGAGAAAGATGAAGCTTTTCCTCTTCAAATACCGGCAGTAAATCTTTTCTAAAATAAGCGATTCCATAAGCAAACGGTTTTCCATCGGTAATCCACAGTCTTGAGAATTTCCAGCATCTGCTCCCTACCGGCACTCCCAGAAGGTGCGCTTTACTGATGGGAAGGGGCGCCGACTCAATTGACACTTCGCCCAAATGAACGTCCGAATATATTTTCATCAGTGCTTCTGTAAACCCCAAAATTTTCGTACTGGGAACCTGACCTCCAATGGCCTGTTTATAAGTGCCGCTTCCTTTGATCCGGTAGAGCAGCCCCTCATTCAACAACTCCGCAATCGCCAGCCGGATCGTTGTCCTGCTTGTATTGTAAAGCTCTGACAAACGGATTTCTGAAGGCAGAGCCTCATCTATCTCCATTCCTGCAATCTTTTTGCGCAAATCTTCCTTGATCCATGCCCGCAATGATGTTTTTTCTTCCATACCCACAGCCTGTTCCTCCTCTTTGTTTTATTGCAATGCAATATAGACATCTTCTGTATACACAACATGATTGTCACAGATTTGAAACTCACTGTCAAGTATGGATATTACTGTGCACAGGCTGTCTTATACAAACCCTCTGCCAGCTCTTCATAATTTAACTGTGGATTACTCTGACAGAACTGCTCATAAATCTCTTTCGGAATCCCGTTACATCCATTCAACGCGCCCGCTATCATTCCAGCAATGCACCCCAATGTGTCGGTATCACCTCCGAAATTTGCACAGCTGTAAATTGCTTTCATGGAGTCTCCCTCCGCCGCCGCAAACATGGCCAAAGCCACTGCAGTTGCCCCTTGAGCCGCGAAGGTCTCATCTCCCATCAGCTTGTCTAAAGTAATCTCCAGCTCTTCCATGCTCTCTGCCATCAATGCTGCAGTTACCGCTGTCACAGTCCGTTCCAGTACATCCGGGCCCAAAGCTTCTCTGGTATCACGGAGACCTATCTCCTGCCCTCTGCGTGCTCCATATAACGCTGCGCGCAACACACTCCAGACATCTGCATGTTCTGTAACCGCTTCTGCTACTGCGCAGGCTACCGCGCAGGCCGCAGAATAGGCATGTTGCGTGCCATGAGATGGCGAGGTCATAACTACTGCCGAATCCACCGCTCCGTCCCAATTACCCGGATTAACCAAGCCTGCAGATGCCACCCGCATAACTGCCCCATTGGTACAGCCTCTGCCCCATATCCTCCCTTCCTTGGCCAGCTTTAAGGGTTCTTCCCCATTCTTCAATCCTTTGATAATGTGTCGAGTGGTTTCTCCCGCATTGCGCGGATAATATTTCGGCCAGTTTTCTGACCAAGCCACCAGTGCGTCCGCCGCATTCTTTGTAGTAAGTTTTCCCTTAGCCTTTATCATAGCCTTGGCCATTTCTACCAGCTGAGAACTGTCGTCTGTAATCTCGCCCACATGGTTATCGGGAGAAATTATGTTTGAGGAGGGATCTTCGAACTTCGTAATCCGTCCAAAAGTTTCCCGAATCTCTTCTCTGCTGAAAGCTTCCGCAGGAGCGCCAAAGGCATCTCCTATCCCGGCTGTAATCAAGCTTCCCAGAATCCTGTCATACAAATCATAGCTTCCCATATAGCCGTCACCTTCTTTCCTCTGCAATCCGGGTCAACCCATCTGCCAATTCCTCAAAATTGATATGTTGGTTCACTTGTTTGAACTGCTCCATCAATTCCGGTTTCACCCCGCTGCAACCGTTAAACGCTCCTGCAATCATGCCGGCCACACAGGCGAAGGTATCCGTATCTCCACCGATATTCGCGCATCCTTCCATTACCTTCATAGTATCGCCGTCTGCCGCAGCAAACATTCCCAGCACCAAAGCCACTGTCATCTGAACCGAGTAATTATCACAGCCCAATGTGCTCTGTAGACGGCGTTCCACCTCATCCTGAGAGTCTGACAGCAAAACTACTTTCATGGCCTGCTCAATCTTGTAGGCCACATCCGGTCCCTGCGTCACCCGACCATGTTTTTCTCCATAACGTTGTCCATACCGGGCGCCGTACACGCCTGCTTTCATTACCGACCACACCGTCGAATGCTCTGTCACAGCTTCCGCTACTGCACAGGCTACCGTACAGGCTCCGGCAAATCCATGCTGGGTTCCATGGGAAGGTGTAGTCATGGCAATTGCCGTCTCACAGGCTGCCTTAAGATCCCCCGGATGGATGAGCCCTGCCGGAGCTATACGCATCACTGCACCATTCGTCGCCCCACGGTACGCCATCTTTCCCAGTTTTCCAATCTTCTCTGGGTCTTCGCCTTTTTCCAAAGCCAAAATCACATATTTTGTGGTCCCGCCTGCATTCCGCGGATAATATTTCGGCCAGTTCCGCGACCAGTTCAACATGGCCTGCGCCGCATCTGTGGCGGTCAGCCTGCCTCCGGTCCGAATCACCTCTTTCGCCATCTCTACCATCTGGGAGGAATCATCTGTTACTTCGCCAATGTTGTTATCCGGCGAAATTGCATTGTGAGAAGGATCCTCGAACTTGACAATCCGGCCAAAGAAGGATTCTATCTCTTGTTTACTGAACCCCTCCGTGGGCGCCCCCAACGCATCTCCAATTCCCGCAGACATCAGGCTTCCAAGCACTCTGTCGTACAGATTGTACTCTTTCATCTGCTATCCTCCATTTAACTTGTTAATACATCTTTTGTATATACATAATCTGTATATACAAATATTACTACGTATGATAACTGGTGTCAATGTTACTTATTCACAAAAATTAGGGTTAAAAATTGTGGAGAACCCACAATAAAAGTTTATTTTTAATCACAAAAAAGAGTTATTGCAAAAGATGAAGGCCACCCAAAGCCCGCTATCTTATCTTGCAATAACTCCTTTACCAATTACCAATGACATGGCTTTTATAATATTATATAATTGTTGTTCCGTCCTCTTGTGTTGACTGATTATAAAAATACAGATAATAAAAAGGATCAAACAATAAAAACATAGATTCTTTACTCAAATCCCTGTACCTTAAAGAATATTCCAATTCATTTACATAAGCTTTAACCAAATCTTTACCATATTCAAAAAAGTTACTATTATATTCTCTCAATAACGATAAAATAATATGTAAACAAATTTTTTCATTTATATAGGTCGCTAGTTCAATTTGTTCGTCCGAATCCTCTTGCTGTATATCAATCCAAAATGGACGCAATTTTAATATCCAAAACACCAATAAACCTATATTCCTCTTATATTCGTTTGCTTCCATTTTTTTATGGTATATATGAAAATATAACCCCCTCATATCAAGACGTATAATAATATCTTTTAGTGTTTTAGCATTCACCCTCAACTTTTCAAATTCAATGTCAATAAGCGCGCAAAATTCCCGCAATTGCTCCTCAATCTTCGCTAACTCTTCTTCGATATATTCTGACGAAGGTTCCTGATATTGAAAATCCAGTTCCTCCCAACAGGTTCTTTCCATCACTTATCACTCCCCGTTAAGACTTCTTTTATCAATTTTTTCAGATTGGGATCTGCGGATATTTTTTTTGCTCCACGTATACACGGTTCCAAAGTTTCTCCCCTGACTATCGGCGTATTATTATCACAATGCATGAAACCTGCGTTACACTGCTTTCTCACCATTTCCATATTCATATTAAACATTGCTTTTCGTTCCCCCATACTTTTACTCCTTAATTAATAAATCGTATTTTTTGCAAATATTCCCCATATCAACAAACATATCTAATAATCCATAAGCTTCCCTGCTGATAAATATCCCTTTATTTTCTTCTATCTTAAAAAATTTGTCTGCATTATTTACAATCATTCCATACATTAATATTTTATCTATCGTCAGTTGTATATTAAGCGATAAAATCTTTTGTACCAATGATTCATTAAACATCGCATCTATATCTCTTATTGTAGATATACCAAACCTTTTCAATATAAGATTTATATTATCATAATTATAAAATCTCGAACTCACAGACCCAAACTTAATATGAAAATATTTTTTTAAAGCCTCCTTGTCAACTTCGCTGTCTAATATCTCTTGATAATTTACATTATCCATCTTCTTTGCCATTTTGTCATAACGCTTTACCAATTGGCCTATTTCATTATCAAGAAGTTCCAACGCCCCTGAAATCAGATTTGTTTCTCGAAGCATTTCCTTAGGAAGTTCTCTATCTATAGCATTATTTTTATACTGCCTGTCATGGAATACCTGCGACCATGCGTCTTGAAGAACTGTTCGAAGTTGTATCTCGCACTTCATATTATGATACTTTTTCAGTTCCAGTGAAAGGGACTCTTCTTTCAAAGATACAATATAATGAACCGATAAATAGCCTACCTCATTTGACTGTAATAATCCTGCTTTGTCCATACTGTTCTCATAATCTATTGAAAACATTTTTTCTATGATATGTTGAATCGGCAATATATCTTGCGGCAGATAACATACAATTCTTACTCCAGACAAATCAGTTATTTGATTTTTGGGGTCGCTGTATTTAAATATATACTTATCACTGTTTTCATCATACAGCTTTTTATTACATTTATCCTTCAAACTCGCTAAGCTTTTAGCTCTACATGAATGATATGCATGCAGCATACGTCTTTCCTCTAAAGCATTCAACAGTTTCTCCATTACACATTCTGCAAATTGTTGATACTGCTTTTCATTTTCTTCATACCATTTCAAAAAATGTGATATTCTGGACTCCACTGTTATCGGCACACCTCTCATAAAATTTTAAATATTTTGGCGGGATTTAAGATTTAAAACTCCCGCCGTTTTACACCTCTTTGCTCTATCTTTTTATTTATCCCTCCAAATAATCCGCCCCTTAGACAGATCGTAAGGAGACATCTCAATGGTCACCTTATCCCCAGGAAGAATCCGGATAAAGTTCATACGGAGCTTTCCGCTGATATGGGCCAATACCTGGTGGCCGTTCTCCAGCTCTACCTGGAACATGGCATTAGGCAGCTTCTCCACTACGGTTCCTTCTATTTCGATTACATCTGCTTTAGACATCTTTTTCCTCCACTTTAATCAGATTTAGATTTGCGGACTTCCTTTCATATTCCTTCAGCATCCGCTTTACGTTGTCATCGCTTAATCGGTCCGGATTCCACTCCTCCGGCACCTGCTTTATGATTTGAATATGTCTGTATTTCTTCTTCTTTGGCTTGGCCAGGGGCCGTCTATTCCCGTCTATGAGATATACATATTCACCCTCCGCCTTCAGAATCAGATACAGACTTCCCTTATCCCGGCCTGCTTTGGAGCGGGCCATCATGCCCTGCACAATGTTCTCCATAGGCAGCGCCTCACAGTGACAATGTAAGAATCTCCGGCTCTCCATCTGTAATCAGAACCGTATTCTCATAATGTGCGGAAAGGGAACCGTCATCGGTCACCACCGTCCAGTCATCATCCAGCCAGGAAACCTGCCAGGTTCCTGCGTTTATCATAGGCTCTATGGCCAGGGTCATACCCGGCATCAGCTTCACGCCTCTCCGCCTCTGATGAAAATTGGGAATCTGCGGGTCCTCATGAAGCTTCGTCCCAATCCCGTGACCGACCAGATCCTGCACCACTCCATAGCCAAAGGTGTCAATGTAGTCATTGATGGCATTGGAGATCTCATGAAGGTGATGGCCGGCTCTGGCGTATTTGATCCCTTCAAAAAAGCTCTGCTTCGTGGCTCTGATGAGCTGCTCTGCCTCAGGACTAATCTTACCCACCGCATGAGTCCTGGCAGCGTCAGAATGGTAGCCCTTGTAAATCAGTCCAGCATCCAGGCTCACAATGTCTCCCTCCTCCAGAATCCGCTCCTGGCAGGGAATCCCGTGAACCACCTCATCATTCACCGAAACGCAGATAGAAGCCGGATAGCCATTATAATTCAAAAAGTTTGGAATACAACCGCGCTTTCGGATCAGCCGGTCACCATAATGGTCAATATCCAGGGTGGAGATTCCCGGCTTCACAAAGTCCGCAAGCTCATTGTGAACCTCCTCCAGAAGCTTTCCGGCCGTCCGCATCAGCTCAATTTCTCTGGCAGATTTAATACTTACTGACATGATGCTCTATGCTCCTAAAATTTTAACTATTGTCTCGAACACAGCTTCCATCTCCTGTGTACCGTCTACCTCCACCAGCTTGCCCTGGTTGGTATAGTACTCGATCAGGGGCTGTGTCTGGCTGTGATAAACGCCAAGGCGCTTTTCTACAGTCTCCGGCTTATCGTCATCACGAAGAACTAATTTTTCGCCGCAGCGGTCACATATCCCCTCTACCTTGGTAGGAATATGTACAATGTGATAGGTGGCGCCACAGGAGAGGCAGGCACGCCGTCCGGACATCCGGCTGATGATAGCTTCATCCGGCACCTCCACGTTCACCGCATAGTCAATACTCTCGCCCTGGTCCTCCAAAGCCCTTGTAAGAGCCTCTGCCTGGGGAATGGTTCTTGGGAAACCGTCCAGCACATAGCCGTTCTTACAATCCGGCTCCTTAAAGCGGTCCATAATCAGCTCCAATGTCAGCTCATCGGGCACCAGAAGTCCCTGATCCATATAAGCCTTGGCCTTTGTTCCAAGCTCTGTTCCGTTCTTTATATTTGCTCTGAAAATATCGCCCGTAGAAATATGGGGAATCTGATATTTGTCAGCTATTTTCTTTGCCTGTGTGCCTTTTCCTGCACCTGGGGCCCCCAACATAATAATCTTCATCTCGTTCCTCCGTAATACAACTATAACCTTTGATAGCCTGTACGGAAATCTCCGTACAGGCTAGAAAGTTTTTTCCTAATCGTTCAAAAAGCCCTTGTAATAGCGCACTGCCATCTGTGACTCAATCTGCTTCAAGGTCTCCAGTACAACACCCACAATGATGATGATGGATGTCCCTCCGAAGGACACATTGGCTCCGAATACTCCGTTAAAGAAGATCGGAATCACGCATACAATGATAAGGCCAATTGCTCCAACAAAGACAATATAGTTTAAGATCTTTGTCAGATACTCGGTTGTAGGCCGTCCGGGACGGATACCCGGAACAAAGCCGCCCTGCTTCTTCATATTATCCGCAATCTCCATTGGATTAAAGGTAATGGAGGTATAGAAATAGGCGAAGAATACAACCAGTACAATATAGAGCAGAAGACCCAGGCTGTAAACCGGCTCCTTGGGATTGCACCAGCTTCCGGAGCTTAAGGCTCGCAAAATCTTGCTTCCGATTCCCGTTCCGCCACCCTTGCCAAGTAGAGATGCAATGACGCCGGGGAATGACATCAGGGAGGAGGCAAAGATAACCGGAATCACGCCAGCCGTATTCACCTTCATGGGAATATGGGTGCTCTGTCCGCCCACAACCTTTCTACCCTGGAGCTTCTTGCTGTACTGCACAGGGATTCTTCTCTCCCCATCCTGCAGAATAATAACAAAGACAACCGTTACCAGAATAACCGCAAGAATAATCACTCCTGCAAGGACGCCCTTCGCCACGCTTCTGTTCTGAATAAACATGGTGTACAGGCGGTAAAAATCATCCGGTATACGGGATACAATATTCACCAGAAGTACAATGGAGATACCGTTGCCCACACCGTTCTGGGTGATACGCTCGCCGATCCACATAAGAAATGCACTTCCTGCTGTCAGTGTGATTACCACAACTGCCATATTGTACCAGGTGGGATTCTCCAGAAGCCCCTGTCCGCCAAAGCCGATGGTCATGGCAGATCCCTCAATCAGTGCCAGCACGATAGTAACGTAACGGGTAATGTTCTGGATTTTCTTTCTTCCATCCTCTCCATCCTTCTGCATCTCTTCCAGCTTTGGAATCGCAATGGTAAGAAGTTGCATAATAATGGAGGATGTGATATAGGGGTTGATACCTAACGCAAATAATGACATGCTTGCCAGGGAGCCGCCGGTAAAGGAATCAATGAGATTGAATGCATCACCGGTATTCTGGGCCAGCCACTGGGCAAGGAAGGTTCTATTGACACCCGGAACGGGAAGCTGTGAGCCTAACCGGATGACCATAATCATCAGGAAGGTAAACAGCAGCTTCTGCCGGATTTCCTTGATTTTAAATGCGTTCTGTAATGTCTTAAACATTAGATCACCTCAGCTTTTCCACCAAGAGCTTCAATTTTGGCTTTTGCGCCCTCTGAGAAAGCATTCGCCTGAACAGTCAGCTTCTTTGTCAGTTCTCCGTTACCAAGGATCTTAACACCATCACGGGGATTCTTAACAATGCCCTGCTCTAACAGTGTCTCCACGGAAACAACTGTATCATTTTCAAATACCTCCAGAGCACTTACATTGATTCCAACGATTACCTTGGAATTGCGATTTGTAAATCCTCTCTTCGGAAGTCTTCTGTATAAGGGCATCTGGCCGCCCTCAAAGCCCGGTCTCGGTGCTCCGGAACGTGCTTTCTGTCCCTTGTGCCCCTTACCGGCTGTCTTACCATTTCCTGAACCGTGTCCACGGCCTCTTCTGAAGTTATCGCTCTTCTTGGAGCCTTCCGCATAATGCAAATTTGATAAGTCCATCACGCCACCTCCTATTCTATATAATCTAAACCTCTTCTACCTTAACTAAATGTCTTACGTGCCAAATCATTCCTCTGACTGCCTCGTTATCCGGCATCTCAACGGTCTTGTGAAGCTTTCTAAGGCCGAGCGCCTCAACCGTTGCCTTCTGCTTGGGAACTGCACCAATGGGAGATTTCACTAAGGTAATTTTTAATTTATCTGCCATGTCTGCTTCCTCCTAGTTCATAATCTCTTCAACAGATTTGCCGCGGTTCTTCGCAACTTCCTCCGGAGTTTTCAGAGCCTTCAATCCTGCAATGGTTGCCAGTACAACGTTCTGCTTGTTGTTGGAGCCTAAGGATTTGGTACGGATGTTCTTGATGCCTGCAAGCTCCAGCACGTTACGTGCGGGACCTCCTGCGATAACACCGGTACCTTCGGGAGCTCTCTTTAACAGTACGGATGCACTGCCGAATTTTCCAATAAAATCATGTGTAATACTGTTGTTCTCGTCAATCGCTACCGTGATCAGCTTCTTCATGGCATCCTCTTTGCCCTTGCGGATTGCTTCCGGAATCTCGGTGGCCTTTCCAAGACCTGCGCCAACATGGCCGTTGCCGTCTCCCACAACTACCAAAGCTGTGAAACGCATGGTACGACCGCCCTTGACAGTCTTGCTTACACGCTTGATTGACACTACTTTATCCGTTAATTCCAACTGACTCGGATCAATAATCTCATGTCTCATGTGTCTTTTCCTTCCTTTCCTAGAATTCCAATCCAGCCTCGCGGGCTGCATCTGCCAATGCCTGAATCTTACCCTGATATATAAAGCCGCCTCTATCAAAGACAACTACCTTAATACCTTTGTCCAGGGCCTTCTTGGCAATTACTTTTCCCAGGTATGCTGCTGCATCAACGTTGTTCGTCTTCTCCAGCTCTGCCTTCACATCCTTTTCCAGTGTGGAGGCTGCAACAAGAGTATTGCCGACCGTATCGTCAATAATTTGAGCATACATATGATTATTACTTCTAAACACAGCCAGACGCGGTCTTTCAGCAGTTCCGCTGATATGATTACGTATTTTTCTATGTTTATTCTGGCGAACTACGCTTCTTGTCTTTTTGCTAACCATTCTTATACTCTCCTTACTTATTTCTTACCGGTCTTACCAACTTTACGTCTGATCACTTCATCAGCATACTTGATACCCTTGCCCTTGTAAGGTTCCGGTCTTCTCTTATCTCTGATTTCCGCTGCGTATTGGCCAACCTTTTCTTTGTCGATTCCCTTTACGGTGATCTTGTTACCGTCTACTACAGACTCCAGGCCCTCCGGATCGATCATCTCTACCGGATGAGAATATCCCAGGGACAATGTCAGCTTGTTGCCGGACTTGGCAGCTCTGTAACCAACACCATTCACCTCCAGAACCTTCTCATAACCCTCGCTTACACCAACTACCATGTTGTGAATGAGAGTTCTTGTGAGGCCGTGTAAGGATTTCATTTTCTTTAAATCATTGGGTCTTGTAACTACTACATGACCATCTTCCAGCTTGATTTCCATTTCTTCGGGTAATACTCTCTCCAGAGTTCCCTTGGGACCTTTTACGGTCACTTTGTTGCCCTCTGCAATGTCAACTGTGACACCGGCAGGAATGGCAACCGGCAGTCTTCCGATTCGTGACATACCAATTTACCTCCTAATAACTTAAATTCTCGGAGAGAATGCTTTGTTCTCTCTGTTTTCAGTTCCTTATGCGGAATGCTTTCGGTCTACCAGATGAAAGCCAGTACCTCTCCGCCAACGCCCTGTGCCCGGGCTTCCTTATCGGTGATGACACCCTTGTTGGTGGAAATAATTGCAATTCCAAGACCGCCAAGTACCTTTGGCAGCTCCTCCTTGTTTGCATACACCCGCAGACCCGGCTTGGAAATTCTCTTAAGACCGGAGATAATCTTCTCGTTCTTATCCTTTCCATACTTCAAGGTGATACGGATGGTCTTAAAGTTTCCGTCCTCTACAAGGTCATACTTTGCAATGTATCCCTCGTCTACCAGGATGTTTGCAATCGCAATCTTCATCTTGGAAGCGGGAACGTCAACTGTATCATGTTTTGCGGTATTCGCATTACGAATTCTTGTAAGCATATCCGCAATGGGATCATTCGTTGTCAATGCCATTGATATTTGCCTCCTTTACCAGCTTGCCTTCTTAACGCCAGGGATCTGTCCTTTATATGCTAACTCACGGAAGCAGATTCTGCAGATTCCGTATTTTCTCAGATATGCGTGCGGACGGCCGCAAATTCTGCAGCGGTTGTATTCTCTTACTGCGAATTTCTGTTTCCGCTGCTGCTTAATCTTCATTGCTGTCTTAGCCATGAAATTTCCCTCCTATTACTGTTTTTTAAACGGCATGTTGAATAATGTCAGTAATTCACGAGCTTCCTCGTCGGTCTTGGCGGTTGTTACGAAGATAACATCCATACCTCTCACCTTATCTACCTTGTCATACTCAATTTCAGGGAAAATCAACTGCTCCTTGATACCAAGGGCGTAATTTCCTCTTCCATCGAATGCATCCGGATTGATTCCACGGAAGTCACGTACACGAGGCAGAGCCAGGTTAATCAGACGATCCGCAAACTCGTACATTTTCTCGCCGCGGAGGGTTACCTTGCATCCAATTGCCATTCCTTCTCTGATCTTGAAGTTAGCAACGGAGTTCTTTGCTCTTGTAAGAACAGCCTTCTGGCCTGTGATGGTTTCCATGTCCTTGACAGCGGATTCCAGGATCTTCGCATTCTCCTTAGCCTCGCCAACGCCCATGTTTACCACAATCTTGTCAAGCTTCGGCACTTCCATGATGTTCTTGTATCCAAACTTTTTCATCATCGCGTCTACGATTTCATTCGTATACTTTTCTTTTAATCTACTCAACTTCCTAAGCCTCCTTCCCTAAATTAGTCAATCACTTCGCCAGTTGCTTTCGCAAAGCGGACCTTCTTGTCTCCATCCATCTTGAAGCCGATTCTGGTAGCCTTGCCCTTCAGACTGTACATAACGTTGGAAAGGTCAATGGGGGCCTCCTGGTGGATGATTCCGCCGTTCTGGTTTGCAACGGAAGGCTTTGTGTGCTTTGTGATGATGTTCACACCCTCTACAATGACGGTGTTCTTCTTATGGTTGACGGCAATCACCTTGCCCTCTTTGTCCTTGTCTTTTCCGGCAATCACCTTTACGGTGTCGCCCTTCTTAATCTTAACTGTTGACATCTGGCACCCTCCTATAATACTTCCGGAGCAAGTGAAACAATCTTCATAAACTGTTTTTCACGAAGCTCTCTCGCTACTGGTCCAAAAATACGTGTTCCTCTGGGGTTCTTGTCATCCTTAATAATTACTGCTGCATTTTCATCAAATCTGATATAAGAACCGTCTTTCCGACGAGCGCCCTTTACTGTACGAACCACTACGGCCTTTACCACGTCACCCTTTTTAACAACTCCGCCTGGTGTTGCATCTTTAACGGTGGCAACAATGATATCACCGATATTTGCATATCTTCTGGTGGAACCACCCAACACGCGGATACAAAGCAGTTCCTTTGCGCCGGTATTGTCAGCAACTCTCAGTCTGGTTTCCTGTTGTACCATGCCGGTAACCTCCTTACATTAATTTAGCTTGTTTTTTAGCATACAGGTATACCCGAAGGGTATTATATTATTTCGCTTTCTCTATGATCTCAACCAGTCTCCATCTCTTGTCCTTAGAGAGAGGTCTTGTCTCCATAACCTTTACCGTGTCACCGATATGGCACTCATTGTTCTCGTCATGTGCCTTCAGCTTGTAGGTATTCTTTACGATCTTTTTGTAAAGCGGATGCTTTACGTGATCTTCTACAGCAACAACAATGGTCTTATCCATCTTGTCGCTTACCACTTTACCTGTACGGGTTTTTCTCAAATTTCTTTCCACGACAATTCTCCTTCCGCAATATTATGCATTCGCCTTCTGTGCGATAACAGTCTGGATTCTGGCGATGTTCTTGCGAACCTCTTTGATTCTGCTTGTGTTCTCCAACTGATTTGTCGCGTTCTGGAATCTCAGGTTGAACAGTTCCTTTTTCGCAGCTACTAATTCTTCATTTAATTCAGCAGCAGATTTTGCCTTTAATTCTTCTACATACTTATTAATTTTCACTGTTATCACCGCCTTCTAAGTCTGCTTTAGAAACGATCTTACACTTGCAGGGCAGCTTGTGCATTGCAAGACGGAGCGCTTCTCTGGCTGTTTCTTCAGGTACACCAGCGACTTCGAACATTACTCGACCTGGCTTTACAACGGCTACCCAGTACTCCAGAGTTCCTTTACCGGAACCCATACGGGTCTCAGCCGGCTTTGCTGTTACCGGTTTATCCGGGAAAATCTTGATCCAGACCTTACCACCACGCTTCATATAACGTGTCATGGCAATACGGGCTGCCTCTATCTGATTTGATTTAATCCAACAGGGTTCTGTAGCGACGATACCGTACTCGCCCATGGTAATCTTATTGCCTCTTAAGGCTTTACCTGCCATGGAGCCGCGGAACTGCTTACGACGCTTTACTCTCTTCGGCATTAACATTATTTATCGCTCCCTTCCTTGTTTCCCTTCGCAGGAAGTACTTCGCCCTTGTAGATCCATACCTTTACGCCAATCTTGCCGTAGGTGGTATCTGCCTCTGCGAATCCATAGTCAATATCTGCTCTTAAGGTCTGCAGCGGAATGGTTCCCTCGCTGTAGAACTCTGTACGTGCCATATCGGCTCCGCCTACACGACCTGCCACTGCGGTCTTGATTCCCTTTGCGCCAGCCTTCATGCTTCTGGACATGGTGGACTTCATGGCGCGGCGGAAGGATACACGGTTCTCAAGCTGCAGTGCGATGTTCTCGGCTACCAGCTGAGCATCCTTATCCGGTCTCTTGATCTCTTTGATGTCTACGATCAGCTTCTTGTCTGTGTAGCCGGCAAGCTCTGCCTTTACCTTCTCAATCTCGGAACCGCCCTTGCCGATTACAACGCCCGGCTTTGCGGTGTAAATGATAACCTTTACTCTGTCAGACGCACGCTCAATCTCAATCTTGGACACGCCTGCGTTGTACAATTTCTTCTTCAGGAATTTACGGATGTTGTAGTCCTCTACAAGATAATCAGCGAAGGAATCTTCTGCATACCATCTGGAATCCCAATCTTTAATAACACCGACTCTCAAGCCGTGTGGATTAACTTTCTGTCCCATGCTTTACCTCCTATTTCTCATCAAGCACAATTGTGATGTGGCTCATTCTCTTCTCGATCCTGTAAGCCCGGCCCTGTGCTCTCGGTCTGATTCTCTTCATTGTAGGTCCCTTGTTGGCGTAGCACTCTGCTACGTAAAGGTTATCCGGATTCGGATACTTTTCCGGGTCAATGCTGTATACATACTCTGCATTTGCCCGGGCAGACTCCAGTAATTTCTTGATTATGCTGGACGCATATCTCGGATTATAGGTCAAAATTCCGAGGGCTGTGTCCACGTCTTTGCCACGGATGGCATCTAATACGAAGCATGCCTTCTGAACGGATACGCGGGCATAAGACAGCTTTGCTGATGGCCGGTTATCCTTCTGGGCATTTCTTTCTCTCTTTATCTGACTTCTATGTCCCTTAGCCATTGGATGAATCTCCTTTCAAAAAGTAATTGCGATTAACGTTTGGATTTCTTCTCGTCTTTGCCATGTCCTCTGTAGGTTCTGGTGGGAACGAACTCTCCCAGCTTATGTCCTACCATATCCTCTGTGATATATACCGGAACATGTCTTCTTCCATCATGCACTGCGATTGTATGACCTACCATCTGCGGAAAGATGGTGGAACGACGGGACCAGGTCTTGATCACGGTCTTTTCACCTGTTTCGTTCATCGCATTTACTTTTTTCAGTAAGCTTTCGTCTGCAAATGGTCCTTTTTTTAATGAGCGAGCCATGGTTTTTCCTCCTTACTTGAATGTTCTACCGTCTCTTCTTCTTACAATTAACTTGTTAGACTGCTTGTTCTTCTTTCTTGTCTTCAGACCAAGAGCAGGCTTGCCCCAAGGTGTGCTGGGACCCGGACGACCGATACCGGTCTTTCCTTCTCCACCACCATGCGGATGGTCGTTGGGGTTCATAACAGAACCACGGACGGTGGGGCGGATGCCCATGTGACGCTTACGGCCGGCCTTACCGATGTTAATAAGGTTATGCTCTGCATTTCCTACTACACCGATGGTTGCGCGGCAGTTTAAGGGAACCATTCTCATCTCGCCGGAGGGAAGACGTAAGGTTGCATACTTTCCTTCCTTTGCCATGAGCTGTGCGCTGTTTCCTGCGGAACGAACCATCTGGCCGCCCTTGCCGGGATGAAGCTCAATGTTATGAATCTGAGTACCTACGGGAATCTCGGATAAGGGCAGGCAGTTTCCAACTCTTACCTCTGCCTCCGGTCCGTTCATGACCTTCATGCCGTCCTTTAAGCCCTGGGGTGCCAGGATGTAAGACTTCTCGCCGTCTGCGTAGCAAATAAGTGCGATGTTGGCGGTACGGTTGGGATCGTACTCGATTCCGATTACCGTTGCCGGTACTCCGTCTTTCCTTCTCTTGAAATCAATGATTCTGTATTTTCTTCTGGAACCGCCTCCGCGGTGTCTTACGGTAATCTTACCCTGATTGTTACGACCAGCGTTCTTGTTCAAGGATACAAGCAGCGCCTTTTCTGGTTCCTTCTTGGTGATTTCGGAGAAATCGGAACCTGTCATATGTCTTCTGGAAGGTGTATATGGGTTATAGGTTTTAATTCCCATTACAGTTCACTCCTTTCGTTTCTGCGTTTATTGTCATGCGTCTCTGCATATATTTGCTATCTTACGATTCATAAGACAGCTTAAGGAATCACCTCGCCAAGTGCTTACAGCCCCTCGAAAATCTCGATGTCTGCACTCTCAGAGGTCAGCTGTACGATTGCCTTCTTGGTCTTGGCTGTCTTGCCTACTACCATGCCCCGTCTTTTATTCTTTCCGTCCAGGTTCATGGTGTTTACGCTCTTTACCTTGGTTCCTGCGAACATTTTCTCAACAGCTTCCTTTATCTGAGACTTTGTTGCATCTGTGTGAACCAGGAAGGTATATTTCTTTTCGCCCATAGCAGCCATACTCTTCTCAGTGATGATTGGCTTCTGGATTACATCATAATACTTCAGATCTGCCATTATGCGTACACCTCCTCGATTGTTGCTACTGCGTCCTTGGTTACGATAACCGTGTTGTACTTGAGAATGTCAAATACGTTGATGGTATTTGTCAGGGCTGTCTTTACATCCGGAATGTTTCTTGCGGACATTACTACATTCTTGTCATTGTCATTGAGAACGACCAGCGCCTTTGTGGTCTTTAGGTTATCCAGAACGTTCTTGAAGTTCTTTGTCTTAATCTCGTCAAATTTCAGCTCATCTACTACAATCAGCTTCTTCTCCTGAACTCTGGAAGTCAGAGCGGACTTGAGTGCCAGTCTCTTCTCCTTCTTGTTCAGACGAATGGTGTAGTCTCTCGGTGTGGGTGCGAATACCACTCCGCCGCCCGTCCACTGGGGAGCTCTTGTTGAACCCTGTCTTGCATGACCGGTTCCCTTCTGTCTCCAGGGCTTTCTTCCACCGCCGGATACTTCGGAACGGGTCTTTGCTTTTTGCGTGCCCTGACGCTTATTTGCAAGCTGTGCCACAACAGCCATGTGTACCAGGTGCTCGTTTACTTCTACACCAAATACAGCATCGTTTAAGTCCATTGTGCCAACTTCCTTACCTTCCATATTGTAAACAGATACTGTTGCCATCTGTAAGTCCTCCTTTCCGCTAAAGATTATTTGCTAACCTTTACTGTCTCTTTAATTGTAACTAAAGATTTTCTAGGTCCGGGAACTGCGCCCTTTACCAGAAGCAGGTTGTTCTCTGCATCTACCCGAACGATCTCAAGGTTCTGTACGGTCACTCTCTTGTGGCCCATCTGTCCGGGCATTCCTTTTCCCTTGAATACCTTGCTGGGATCGGAGCATGCACCGTTGGAGCCCTGATGACGATGGAACTTGGAGCCGTGGGTCATGGGTCCTCTGTGCTGTCCATGTCTCTTGATGGCGCCCTGGAAGCCCTTGCCCTTGGAAATGGCGGTTGCGTCTACCTTGTCGCCAGCCTCGAAGATGTCTGCCTTAATCTCCTGTGCCAAGGTGTAGCTTTCTGCATCCTCAAGCTTTAACTCTCTTACATATCTTTTATAAGAAACGCCGGCTTTCTCGAAGTGTCCCTTTAAGGGCTTGTTCACCAGCTTTTCTCTCTTGTCAACGAAGCCTACCTGTACGGCGCTGTAGCCGTCATTCTCTGCTGTCTTCACCTGGGTTACTACGCAGGGTCCTGCCTGAAGCACAGTAACGGGTGTCAGCACGCCGTCTTCGTTGAAAATCTGTGTCATTCCAACTTTGGTTGCCAAAATTGCTTTCTTCATTTCTTTTCCTCCTTTTTTCTCTACAGCGGAACGCATTCATACCTTTCAGGTATCCCGACGCGTTCATTCTAGCTGAAGGATTATTTTGTTTTCATTTTGATGTCGATGTACACACCTGCAGGCATCTCCAGTCTGGACAGCGCATCTACTGTCTTCTGGGTCGGTGTAATGATATCAATGAGCCTCTTGTGAGTTCTCTGCTCGAACTGCTCTCTGGAGTCCTTGTACTTGTGTACTGCTCGCAGAATGGTAACTACCTCTTTCTTAGTGGGAAGGGGTACCGGTCCGCTTACCTGTGCTCCGTTCTTTTTTACAGTTTCGATGATCTTCTTTGCGGATGCATCCACCAGCTGATGGTCATACGCCTTCAATGTGATTCTCATTACCTGAGTTGCCATAAAAAAAGTCGCCTCCTTTTCGTACTTTTAAGACCAGTACGACAAGCGGTGACTGTACACTCTCCCGTGTGTATCATGTTTAAAACAGAATACTACACGTTGTTTCCACTTTTCTGCCATGCTTTTTGGCATCCAGGTATACCCGTAGGGTATTTCCACGTTTTACCGATACCAATGCCTGGCGTGGACAGTTATTCTGTACAGTGACTTGTCGCCAGTTTCCTAACTTGACATTCGCTCCACGGAAAACCTGCCACTTCTGGGCAGCAACCTCACGCTTCACAGCTATCAATGTCACAACATTTGTGATTATACAGGAAGTTTCGGGGAATTGCAAGGGATTTTAGAAAAAAAGTGCAGAAAAATTTCTTACAAATTGCACAAATTTCTCCGCACTTTTTTGTGTATTTTGCTAATTCAAAAGTTCTTGTAGCTTCTCAATCATCTTCTCTGTTTGCCGATCGAAATTCTCAAAAAAAATCGTTTCGTTTTTGCCCTCATCGCTCATATAATCTATGCGAAGATAATAGTTCACCTTTTTTCCAGGCTTCGTGCCAGAAACATTATGAACGTAGGTTCCTGAAACAGCACCTATCACCAACGTGGCAGCATCCAGCATAGCTGAAGATGATACACCCTTATCTCGTGTCACAGTAGATGTTATTCCTATATAGTTAAGGTTTTTAATAGGAATTACATAATGCTCCGTATATGTATTATTATAATTATCTTCCAAAACATACAGATACAATTCTGACAATAATAATTCACATACACAATCCGGTTTGCTATCCCCCCAGGGAACCAGCTTCGCCTGGGCATGGCAAAGCACTTGAAAACCTTTGTATTTTTTTAAAAGATCTAAATTGTCATCTTTATTGGCTTTACAATTCCAAAACATTTTTCTTCCTTTTCACCAAAATGCTTTATGCTTCTACATTCCCCGACTGCACATCATCAAACTCTTTCAGGATTTCCTCTGAGGGTGCCTTTGTCAAAAGACTTACTATAATAATGAGTGCTAAGCTAATCACAAAGCCCACTGCCAGAGAATATAACCCGGTAGCCACTCCCAGAGTCTGACCATTCACCAAGGGCAGATAATCCCACACAAGGACCGTCAAAGCACCGGAGACAATCCCGGCAATTGCTCCCTGAAGATTAGTCCGCTTCCAATAAAGTGAAAGCACAACCAGAGGGCCAAAGGCTGATCCAAACCCAGCCCATGCGTTGGACACCAGACCCATAATACTGCTGTCCGGATCAAGGGCAATGATATATGCCAGCACCGCCACCACCAGTACGGTAATACGGCTGATGCTCAAAACCTTCTTGGAATCCGCTTTGGGATTCATCACCTGATGGTACAGATCCTCAGACACAGCAGAGGCCGTAACCAGAAGCTGGGAGTCCGCCGTAGACATAATTGCCGCCATAATTCCACAGAGGAACAGGCCGCCGATAAAGGGCAGGGTCATATCCTGAGTAAATACCTTGGTAATCATTTCTATAAACACATTCTCTGTGGAGCCTGCTCCATCTGCTCCCAGAACCACCGGATAGAGGTAAGCACGCCCAATGACACCCAGTGCACAGGCAAAGGCAAGGGACAGGGTACACCAGATAATAGCAATCCAGCGGGATTTGCGAATCTCCCTTTCATCCCGCACTGCCATAAAGCGTACAAGGATATGGGGCATTCCAAAGTATCCGAAGCACCAGGCAAACTGAGAGAAAATCTCCATTCCCGTATATGCCTTGCCGCCGCTGTGCATCAGATTCAGAAAGGATTCGGAGCCCCCCGCCACGCCGCTGGCGTCCAGAAGCGAAGTGATATTTCCACTTCCCACCAGAACCAGAGCCACAATGGGCACTGCGAGAATTCCCACCAGCATCAGCATGCCCTGAATAAAGTCGGTGACACAGACCGCCATAAAGCCGCCCATAAAGGTATACAGCAGAATTACAGCCGCTCCAATGGTCAGTGCAATCCTGTAATCCAAACCAAATACCAGGTGGAACAGCTTTCCCCCTGCTGCCAGGGCAGATGCCGTGTAGACCAGGAAAAAGATTACAATTACCACAGAAGATATCATGAGCAGAATCCGCTTTTTATCATGAAACCGATTCTCAAAGTAGGCTGGCAGGGTCAGTGAATTATTGGCCCGAATGGTATAGCGGCGCAGCTTTCCGGAGATAAACACCCAGTTGAGAATAGTCCCCGTAAGAAGGCCTATGGCAATCCATGCCTGACCCGTACCGTAAGCATAAACCGCTCCCGGAAGCCCCATCAAAAGCCATCCGCTCATATCGGATGCCTGTGCCGACAGGGCTGCCACCCAGCCTCCAAGACCTCTGCCTCCCAGAAAATAATCCTCAGAATTGTTGGTTTTCTTCATATAAAGAGCACCAATCACAATCATCATAATTATGTATGCCGCGAAAGCGGCTACAATCCAAACTGTTGCACTCATTTCTAACACTCCTCCATTTTCATATCCTAGCATTTCAAACCAAGTAAGTGATACATGCTTTAAAACATAATCTCAAGATCAAAAATACAGCTTTCAACCCTGGCTGTCTTCGATTATAACAGCAGTTATAAAAAGATACCAGACCAAGACGAAAAACTAGACTAAAGTCTATACGTTATTCTTTACAAATATAAAAATTCCTTGAAAAATCAAGGAATTTTTATTATACGAATCATTATATTAATTATAATTCCAAAAAGCACCGAAAAATTTTGTACAATTTTAAGCCATCAGGCCTTTTCCACCCCATCTCTTTGAATCTCATGCAGCAGCAAAGGCATCACCCTGGCACCGTAGGCCTTCAGGGAATACTCTCCGTTACAGATGCACCAGTCGTAGAGCAGCGCCCGTTCACAGAGCGCGTACAGCTTCGTTATCTCATAGGAGGACATGGCTGATGTCAGCTCTCCCTTTTTTTGTCCCTCCGAAACAATCTCATTCAGCAGCCGGTAATACAGGCGGTTTTGATCCAGCAGATGCTTCTCCCCTCTGGTAATCAGCTGGGAGGAATAGAGAGACGCCAAAAGCTCTCTGGATACGCTTGTCTCAATCATGCCGAACAGCTCCTGGTTTAAAAAAATAAGCTTTTCAAAGCTGTTTCCCTCCGGATCAAGCTGAGGCAGAAGCTCTTCATATTTATCATCAAAGAGGTAAGACAGAGAGCTGAGCAGGGCATCCTTTCCATCAAAATAGTGATAGAATGTACCCTTGGAGGTTCCTGCCTCACGAATAATCTCATCCACCGTGGTGTCATCATACCCCTGCCTGTAAAAAAGCTTCCAGGCTGCTGTTACAATCTTTTTCTTGGTTAATTGCTTTTTCTGCTTTGCCATAACCGCCTCCGTTTGGTGCCCGTACAGCTTTCCGTGAGCCTGTTTCAAGCATGTTTTCAGCCTTATCTTGACGCTTCCCCTGGTTCCTAGTATAATATGGGAGTTTACTGAATGCAAGCGGAACACGCAATCTAAGCCCGGTGCGGGCGGCACCAGAGAGGTATGTTTATGTGGATAGCAAATAATTGGAAGGATTATGAGGTTCTGGATACCTCAAAGGGAGAAAAGCTGGAGCGGTGGGGACAGTACATCCTTGTCCGTCCTGACCCGCAGGTAATATGGAACACTCCCCGGTCCCACAGGGGATGGAAGCAGAAAAACGGCCATTACCACCGCAGCAAAAAGGGCGGCGGGGAGTGGGAATTTTTCAGTCTGCCCCAGCAGTGGAGTATTAAATACAAGCCCGGCACCCCGGAGACTCTCACCTTTCAGCTAAAGCCCTTCAGTTTTAAGCATACAGGCCTTTTTCCGGAGCAAGCCGCCAACTGGGACTGGTTCGGGCAAAAAATCCGTTCTGCCGGACGGCCCGTGAAGGTTCTGAACCTTTTTGCATACACAGGAGGGGCCACTCTGGCCGCTGCCAAGGCCGGAGCCTCTGTCACCCATGTGGATGCCTCCAAGGGCATGGTGGGCTGGGCCAGGGAGAACGCCCGCGCCTCCGGCCTGGAAGCAGCTCCCATCCGCTGGATTGTGGACGACTGTGTGAAGTTTGTGGAACGGGAAATTCGGCGCGGCAACCACTATGACGCGATTATCATGGACCCTCCCTCCTACGGCCGGGGTCCAAAGGGGGAGATCTGGAAAATAGAGGATGCGATTTTCCCCCTGATTCAGCTATGCAGTCAGCTTTTAAGCAGAGAACCCTTATTTTTTCTGGTCAATTCCTATACCACAGGACTGGCACCAGCCGTGCTGACTTACATGCTTGCCGTGGCCCTAAAGCAGTTTGAGGGAACGGTTGATTCTCAGGAGGTTGGACTTCCCGTATCCTCCACCGGATTGGTGCTTCCCTGCGGTGCAAGCGGACGATGGGAGGCAGAATAAAAACGCAGAGCTCTTCCCGACATTTCAGAAAAAAAGAGGCTTCCGCCGCTCATGAATGAGCCGCGGAAGCCCCATCTTTTCTTACTTAATAATAGTATCCACCGCCGTCTATGGCGCTTACAATAGCCGCACTCATAACAACCGTCATAATAATTGCAAACACAATTGCAATTGCAAAGAAGATGAGATACGCCTTGAAAAAGTTGGATTTGCTCTTCTTTTCCTTGCTGCTGAAGGCCCACACAAACATCATCACAATGTTGACACAGGGAATGAACATCACAAGCAGTGAGATCATCCACTCTCCCATACTCATAGGCTCTTCCAGGTTATCCTGAGACGGCTGGTACTGATACTGAAGCTGGGACTGGATACTGGGCTGCTGGGGCTGATACTGGTTTTCGGAATTGTTGTACATATCATCCATAATGTTTTCCTCCTCTTACTCTTGGGCATTCCCTGAATGTTTTACTGCAAAGCAGGCAGAATAGCACTGTCAGGAATACGCCGGTTATTCTCAAAGATTCTGCTTTAGTGTATCACTTTTTCTTCGTTCCTGCAACTTTTTCAGCCAATTTCCTTGTATTCTCCTGCTTTTACCAGCTGCGAAGCTCTGCCGGAAATCCAAAGCAGATTCGGCAGGCATACAGCACAATGGTCCCTAGAAGAAGCATCACCAGCAGAACCGTAAGCATACGGGGCTTTTTATCCAGCAGATACCGGTTAATTCCAAATAGAATCCCCAGCAAAATCCAGCCATAGACCAGCGGCTGCAGCTGCCAGGCCTGCTGCCAATGCCCTGTCAGCACCAAAACAAAAGCCCTGGTCATACCACAGCCCGGACATGGCAGATGTAGAAAAATCATCATCGGGCAAAACTGTCCAAACAGCAGATGCACCGTCACATAGTAAATGGCAATCCCCAAAAGGGCATAGCGCAAATCATAGATATCCCTCCCAAGACGCCGAAGTCCTGTACGAATTCTCTCCATACCGCCTCACCTTCTTTACATGGAGTAGAAAAAGAAGGACTGCCTCCACGACAGTCCCTCGGTTCTTTTTCTATGCTGCTTTAAGCTTAAGCTTTGCCTGCGCTGCCCAGTACGTCTTTGATCTTATGAGCAACAACATCCTTCACGTTGGCACGTGCAACGGTCAGATACTGTCTCGGATCGAAGTAATCCGGATGCTCCTGCATCACCTGACGGATACCTGCGGTCAGACCCAGACGAAGGTCAGAGTCAATGTTGATCTTGCAGACAGCAGATCTTGCTGCCTCACGAAGCTGCTCCTCCGGAACACCGATGGCATCCTTCAATGCACCGCCATTCTCGTTGATAATCTTTACATACTCCTGCGGAACGGAAGATGCACCATGAAGAACAATCGGGAAGCCGGGAATTCTCTTCTCAATCTCATGGAGAATGTCAAAACGAAGCTGGGGCTTTGTACCCGGTTTGAACTTGAATGCACCATGGCTTGTACCAATGGCAATTGCAAGAGAGTCAACACCTGTCTTGGTAACGAACTCTTCCACTTCATCCGGCTGTGTATAGGAGGAATCCTCATCAGATACCTTCACATCATCCTCGATGCCTGCCAGCTTACCAAGCTCAGCCTCTACCACTGCGCCGTGAGCATGTGCGTACTCAACAACCTTCTTTGTAATTTCAATATTCTCCTCGAAAGGATACTTGGAAGCATCAATCATAACGGAGGAGAAACCGCCGTCTACACAGGACTTGCAGATCTCAAAATCTGCGCCGTGATCCAGATGCAGAGCAATCGGGATGTTCGGATTCTCAATGATCGCTGCCTCAACTAACTTGGTCAGATAGGTATGGTTTGCATACTTTCTGGCTCCTGCGGATACCTGCAGGATAATGGGGGAGTTCAGTTCGCCGGCTGCCTCTGTGATAGCCTGTACGATCTCCATGTTGTTCACGTTGAAAGCACCAATTGCGTAGCCGCCTTCATATGCTTTCTTAAACATTTCTGTTGTTGTTACTAAAGCCATTGTTATCATCCTCACTTTTTATGAAATTTTAACGGTTATAGCTAGTATACTACAAATTGGAAAATTCATCAACGTAGAATTATATTTTTTTCTAAAAACCTTCTGGACTTCCCCCTCACTTTATGATACGTTGTTTAATAGGCATAGTATCAAACTATTATATATGAATAAAGGAGAATTCTATGGGTGGATTTTTTGGAGTTGCTTCCAAAAGCGACTGTTTATTTGACTTATTTTTCGGAGTAGATTACCATTCCCATCTTGGAACACGCCGGGGTGGTATGGCTGTGTACGGGGATAAAAAAGGGTTTGATCGAGCTATCCATAACATTGAAAATACACCATTTCGGACAAAATTTGATAAAGATATGAGGGAGATGAAGGGCCATCTGGGAATCGGCTGCATTTCCGACTATGAGCCCCAGCCTCTGATAGTCCGCTCTCATCACGGCACCTTTGCCATTACAACCGTTGGCCGTATCAACAATACGGAGAAAATCACGGACTTAATTTTTAAAAACGGGCATGCACATTTTCTGGAAATGAGCGGCGGAGACATCAATCCTACGGAGCTGGTAGCCGCTATCATCAATCAGAAGCTCAATCTCATTGAGGGTATTCGATACGCCCAGGAGCTCATTGACGGTTCCATGACCTTTCTGCTTATGACGCCAAAGGGCATCTATGCGGCGCGGGATAAGATGGGCCGCACCCCCGTTGTCATCGGCCAGAAGGAGGATGCTTTTTGTGTATCCTTTGAGGACTTTGCTTATCTCAATCTGGGCTATTCAAGCTATAAGGAGCTTGGGCCCGGCGAGGTGGCGGTTGTCACTCCCGACGGCGTGGAGACACTGGTACAGCCGGGAAAGGATATGAAGATCTGTACCTTCCTCTGGGTTTACTACGGCTATCCCTCCAGCTCCTACCAGGGCGTCAGCGTGGAGCAGATGCGCTACAACTGCGGCGCTAAGATGGCCGAGAGAGACACCGTAAGGCCCGATACCGTAGCCGGCGTTCCCGATTCCGGAATCGCTCATGCCGTAGGCTATTCCAACGCATCCGGAATTCCCTTCACACGGCCTTTTATCAAGTATACCCCTACCTGGCCCCGTTCCTTTATGCCCACCATTCAGAGCAAGCGGAACCTGATTGCCAAGATGAAGCTTTTGCCGGTACATGAGCTGATTGACGGGAAGAGTCTGCTGCTCATTGACGATTCTATTGTCCGGGGAACCCAGCTTGGAGAAACCACGGAGTTCCTATATCAGAGCGGTGCAAAGGAGGTCCATATCCGTCCCGCCTGCCCGCCCATTCTCTTTGGCTGTAAGTACTTGAATTTTTCCCGTTCCTCCTCCGAGATGGATCTCATTGCCAGAAGGGTGATTGAGAAACTGGAGGGCGGTCCTGTGACGGATGAGGTTCTTCAGGAATACGCAAATCCGGAAACAGGAAAATACGAGCAGATGCTGGAGGAAATCCGCAAGCAGCTGAACTTCACTTCTCTGCGTTATAACCGTCTGGATGATATGATCGAAGCAACAGGACTTCCTGCGGAAAAGCTCTGCACCTATTGCTGGAACGGAAAGGAATAGCTCTCTCATAAATAAAGTCAGCAAAAGGGCTGCCGCAATTGCGGCAGCCCCTCTGTGGGATTTCAGTTCCTTAACCACTCAAAGTCAAATTCCGTAAAATCACGGATACAGTAAGCGGCTCCTGTGCGAATCAATTCAGGATGGACAGAATCAATTCCAATACCTATCACGTTTCCTGCATTATTTTCTCTTGCATAGCTAATTGCGCTTATGCTGTCTTCGATCACAATACATTCAGAAAGCGTCGTCCCCAATCTTCTGGCAGCTTCTACCTGCATCTCTCCCTTATTCGCATATGCACCGTCATCATAGACGCACATATCACGTTCAAACCACTGTTCCAGATGAAAGGTATGGAAATAAAAATCCATATTATCCTTTATGGAGGCCGTGGCAAGCGTATAAGGAATCTGCTGTTCCTTTAAGTCCTGGAACAGTTTTACGGCTCCTGCTGTCAGATGTACCTTATCCGGATAATTGTTACAGATGTCCCGGTAAACCGCTTCCTTGTGGAAGCATGTGTCAAAAAAAGCGTACCATTAAAATCAAAGATAACTGCCTGTTTCATCTTCTATGTTTAGAAGATTCCTACGAGAGCTCCCAGAAGACCAACTACCAGCAGCATACCAATACATGCAACCGGAGTCCAGCCCTTCTTCTTAATGAGGAAGTAAAGGCCCAGTGTAATGGTCAGCGGAATCAGCTTCGGAAGAATACCATCCAAAATACTCTGGATGATAATGGGGCTCTCTCCATTGGGAATTTCAAGCGCGATGGTTGTTCCGCCATAGTTGGAGGTCAGTGTACCTACAACAAACACGCCAAGCATGGAAGTCGCACGCGTAAATTCCTTTGCATTAGCCGTCAGCATTTCAATTGCCTTGGAGCCCAGCTTATAGGACCAGTTCATCAGCCAGAAACGGATTCCAAACTGCACTACGTTAAAAATCAGCAGGAACAAAATGGGGCCGGCCAGTGAACCGTTAATGGCCATATTCGATGTAATACCTGCCGTAATCGGCACCAGGGTGAACCAGAAAATGGCATCGCCGATACCACCAAGGGGGCCCATAGCCGCTACACGCACAGAACGAATCAAATTGATGTCGGCCTTCTGCTGCTCCATGGATAATACAATACCCATTACAAAGGTTACCGGGAAAGGATGAGTATCGAAAAACTCCAGGTTATGCTGCATGGAAAGCTGCAGATCTTCCTCGTTATCACCATGAATCTTTTCAAGACCTGGAAGAATACAATACAGCCATCCTGCGGCCTGCATTCTCTCGTAGTTGAAGGATGCCTGCAGATTCAGGGAACGCCATACCATCTTATTCAAGGTTTTCTTATCCAACGGCTGAGCCGGTGTCAGATTATTATACTGTGTTGCATTAGATGCCATCCTCGTCACCTCCATTTCCATTTCCTGCATTCTGCTTGATAGCTACGCGTGTCTGGAAATCCTTCAGAGCAATTGCGATTCCTACAAATGCAATAAGAAGCAGGGCCGAACCGGAAAGCTCCGGAATATATCCAATCACAGTTGCGATTGCAAAACCTACAAAGTAGATACCCCACAGGTCATTGGAAAGCATAATGCGAAGCAGGATAGCAAAACCAACAAAACGCATCATTCCACCTGCGGCTCCAAGGCCTCTCATAACCCAATCAAAGTCCTGAGACAGCTTATCAAGCGTTGCTCCAAGAGCGCTTCCACCGACAAGGCCGGCCACACATACAACCGCAAACAGGAGTCCCAAGGCTCCCATTGCCAAATAATTCAGGCGAACAATTCCCTTTGTATCACCCTTCTCAGCCATCTTGTCTGCGGAAGACATAACCGGTGACATAACAGTGAACAGCAAGGTTACCATATACTGTCCAATCAATGCGAAGGGCACTGCCAAACCAACAGCCGCCGTTGTTTCAAGTCCGGAAGAAATGGCGAACACGGTTGCCATAATTCCGCCGATAACTGCATTAGGAGGCTGAGCACCACCGACCGGCATGTTACCGATTGTCATTAACTGATATGTACCACCTACAACCAGGCCGGTATGCAGATCGCCGAGGATGGCGCCCACAACCGCACCGGTTACGATAGGCTGATACAGAGATTCCAAAAGATCGAACTGGTCGATGGCCACGATAAATGCCCATACGCCGACCAGAAGAATTTGAATTCATTAAATTCCATGATTTATACAATCTCCTTTCCCATAATAATCCAACGGGTTACTTATTTGAACAACTTTTCAATGTTCTCTGCAGCCTCAGTAGGAACTCTCCGAATTTCAAGCTCCACACCAAGTTCCCGCAGCTTTGCAAAGGCAGCTACATCACTGTCGTCCACAGCTACAGAGCCTGCAGCCTGACGCTTGCCGTCTGCCATATGCATATTACCGATATTCACTTTTTTGATCGGCACACCGCCCTCCACAAGTGTCAGCACGATGAATATCGGCGTAAGTATGAACTGGATCTGATTAAAGAAATGAGTCCGGAGAGAAAGAAAAATCGTATTCTGGCAGTTATGAATACCCCCTGTGAGGAGGCCAAGAGTCTGGTAGATTATACCTTGGAGTTTAGCATCGGACAGTCTATGGAAAATGTAGTTCTGGGATTTGCCTATATCCTGTTTGCCCAGATCCTTGCGGTGTTAAAATCCCTGTCTCTGGGCATCACACCGGACAATCCCTGCCCCACAGGAGAGGTGAACCGGGTAGTGGAGGGTGTAACCCTGTATCCCTATACTTTAAAATAATTTTTGCCGAAGCGACTTTACCCTTTAGTGCTATCGCGCAACGATTTAAAATAGGAGGAAAAGAACATGGTAGGTTTGTTGATTACCGGGCATGGCCATTTTGCAACAGAACTTGGATCCACCCTGAAATTGATTACTGGCAACACAGAGAACATTGCAGGCTCCATTCTTCCCATGCTGATTGAGGGCTCTATGATGATGGGAGCCTTTGACTCACCCCTTGATATGGCAGAGTCATTGATTCCCACCGGAAAGGATTATATCATTCGGTTTGAGCTTGCGGCTCATGAGGATCATTCGGAAGATGATGGAATCTAAAGCTTGAGTGAGAGATATTAGGAGGCAAATGATGAGTATAAACTGGGAAGTGGTTGGCTGGACCTGTATTACTTTGGCAGTGATCATGGGAATCATTGGTTTGATTCTCAGCATTATTTCCGCCAAGAATATGCGGAAGCGCAGAGAGGATCTGGGAACGATTCATACGGAGCTGAAGATTGGAAGCAAGATTATGTTTGCCGGAGGAATCTATGGAAAGGTAGTGGGAATAGAGGGTGAAATCGTAAACGTAGAGGCGGCCAAGAGTACGGTCATTCAAATTTCCAGGTATGCCATTCAGTCCATGGCTGATTCATAGGTACAAATAAAAAATGTCGTAAAAAAGGCCCGCGGCAGGGAAGAAGAACCCCTTGCCGCGGACCTTTTGCGTATGTATTCCTTTTTAAAGCTTATAAAGAGTTTTGGAATATTCGCCGGGGGCCATTCCATACTTTTGGGTAAAGGCTCTGGAAAAGTAATGAATGGAATTAAAGCCCAGCATAAGAGCGATCTCGCTTATGGTATATTTTCCTTCACAGATCATTTGGCGGCTGGTCTCCAGCTTTAGCTCGTTGATATACTTCTTGGGAGACTGCTCCATATTTTCCTTAAATAAAATCTGCAGAGAGGAGCGGGGCAGGGAAAACTTTTGGCAAATTTCCGCTATGGTAATGGGAATCGTGAATGGTCTCATCAATATAAGCCAGAATTTTTTCCAGAAGCTCATCCTGGTAATGCTGCCTTGCCTCCGTTGCAGGCCATTCGTTCTTTTTGCCGATAAATATGGACTGCAGGAGACGGACAATGGTTTCCATATTAAAAATAATGCAGAGAAGAATCATTATCAAGGAGGGAGTATTATGCCCAATTTTGTTTTAACGCGAATCAACAACCGTCTGGTTCACGGCCAGGTAGCAACACAGTGGTGCGGCAGCATTGGCGCAAACCTGATTTTGGTAGCCAATGATGAGGTGGCAGGCAACAAGCTTCGTCAGGGATTGATGGACATGGCAGCCCCCAGCTATGTGCTACTGGACACTGGAGAAGACCATTTCTACCATTCATAAGGCATCTGCCAAGTAGATGATCTTTATTGTATGTGAGACTCCGCAGGATGTCACTTAAGTATAGAACGGTAAAGGTTCTGTCGTCAATAATGGATTTGGGACCATGACAGAAGCCCAGAGGGGAGTCATACATGGTGGCAACCTGTCCTGCTGTCAGCTCCAGCATCTTCAGAGCGGATTCCTGAGAAACCCCTTTCAGAGCCACATTTCCCAGATATACAATGCGGTCAAAATCGAAGTCATCCACAATCTGCTGTGCCAGGGTATAGCCTTCCTCCAGGAAGCGTGTTCCGGCTGCACACACCTTATCAATCTCAGAGGTAATCTCCTCCAGACGGTCCAGATTGAATGCCAGGCAGGCTGCCATATACATGTTGGAAAATCTTGAGGTCATGGCAAAGGACTGGTCGTGGGTCTCCGGTGTCAGGTTTATGGCAAAGCAATGAGCTCTGTCCTCTGCCACCTTGGAAAGTGTCCCCTTGTGATTACAGGTTATGAAAAGATGGTAGAGATTCTGGCATACAACCTCTGCCGCGTCCACAGCCCCTACGGTCTCCGGTGAGTTTCCGGAGCGCCCGAAGCTTACCAGAATCGTGGGCTTTGTCCGGGAAAGAAATGCCTCCGGTGAGGGCACAATGTCTGTGGTGGCATAGGATTTTACCTTATAGCCGTATTTTCCGTTCAATGCTTGGTATAAGGAATTGCCTATAAATTCACTGGTTCCCGCTCCTGTGAGTACAATGTCAAAATCCTCCTTTATTATTTTCATTATGTGGCACATCATAGAATATCCCGATTATAACGCACAGATTTCTCGAAAAACAATATGACTACTAAAACTAATAATCATTGGCTCAAAAAATACAACCTTATGCTTTTATTCGGTGCTATAATAAGGTATCATATAGATTAAGAAAATTTTATTTTCTGGTAGGAGGGTTTTCATGCTGATTCAAAGTAAAAAAATATGGATTGCGGATCAATTTGTACCTGGAATGCTCGAATTGAAGGATGGAAAAATTGTGGACATCCTTCCCTATGGCAGCCGGACGGCCGATGCGGACTACAAGGATCTGCGCATCGTGCCCGGTTTTCTGGATATCCACTGTCATGGAGCTTATGGCTTTGACACCAACGATGCCAATGAAGAAGGCTTGCGCAACTGGACCAAAAATGTGGTGGACGAGGGTGTAACTGCTCTTCTTGCCACTACCATTACCCAGAGCGAGGAGGTTCTGACCAAGGCCGTAGCCAATGTTGCGAAGGTCATGGAGGAGGGCTATGAAGGGGCCGAGATTTTAGGAATCCATTTTGAAGGACCTTATCTGGATATGGTATATAAGGGTGCTCAGCCGGAGCAGCACATTGTGAAGCCTACAATTGAGCAGTTTCAGCGTTATCAGGAGGCTGCAAAGGGACATATCCGTTATATCACCATGGCTACGGAAACAGACGAGGACTTTGCCCTGACCCATTATCTCACAGAAAATGGTGTAACCGTAAGCATTGGTCACTCTGCCGCTACCTATGAGCAGGCTGTTATGGCCTATGCCCACGGCGCCCGTTCCATGACACATGTTTACAACGGCATGACTCCCTTCAACCACCGTGCTAATGGCCTGGTAGGTGCTGCTTACCGTATCCGTACCATGTACGGGGAAATTATCTGTGACGGCAATCATTCCACCACAGCGGCTTTGAACAATTACTTTATGTCCAAGGGTCCGGATTACTCCATTATGGTATCCGATGCTCTGATGGCAAAGGGTTCTCCTGCGGGAAGCCGTTACATCTTTGGCGGCAATGAGATCGAGATTTATCCCGATGGCAGTGCTCATTTAACCTCTACCGGCGGACTGGCCGGCTCCACCCTGCGTCTAAATGACGGGCTGCGGATTCTGGTGGAGGAGGCTATGGTTCCTTTTAACTATGCAATCAATTCCTGTACCATCAATCCAGCCCGATGCATTGGCGTGGATCGCCGGAAGGGACTGATCGGTGTGGGCATGGATGCGGACCTGGTTGTTCTGGAGCCGGATTACAGGGTACATCAGACCTACTGCATGGGTAAGGCACAGCTATAAACAAAAACTAAAACGGAGGATTTGAGATGAAACACCCAATTCAGGAAATGATGGAACAGCGCAGGCAGGGAAAGAAATGCGGCATTCCCTCCTACTGCACCGCAAACACACTGGTGCTTGAGATTATCTTAAGACGGGCTAAGTTTTTGAACACCCCCGCCCTCATCGAGGCAACCGCCAATCAGGTAAACCAGTATGGAGGTTACACGGGGATGGTGCCCAAGGACTTCTACGATATGATACAGAGGATGGCAGAGGAATTTGACGTTCCAAAGGATTTGATTATTCTGGGAGGCGATCATTTGGGACCTCTGACCTGGCAGAACCTTCCTGAGAAGGAGGCTATGGAGAAGTCTGTAGAGCTGGTATACCAGTATGCCCGTGCCGGATTCACGAAAATCCATCTGGATACCAGTATGAAGGTAGCGGACGATCCGGAAGGGCTTCTGGCCACAGAAACCATTGCCCGCCGGGGTGCCGAGCTTTACAAGGCTTCCATGAAGGGCTACGAGGAGCTGAAGGCTGAGAAGCCCGATGCCCTGCGTCCTGTCTTTATCATCGGCAGCGAGGTTCCGATTCCGGGCGGTGCCCAGGAAGCGGAGGACAGCCTAGCTGTTACCAGCCCTGCAGCCTTCCAGGATACGGTGGCAACCTACAAGCGTGTCTTTGAGGAAGCCGGCGTAGGCGAAGGATGGAAGGATGTAGTAGCTGTGGTTGTTCAGCCCGGCGTTGAATTCGGGGATGATCAGGTGTTCCTGTATGATCATCAGGCCGCAACAAAGCTTTGTGCCGCTCTTAAGGATTACCCGGAGGTATGCTTCGAGGGACATTCCACCGATTATCAGAGCCCGGAATGCCTAAAAAATATGGTTCAGGATGGAATTGCCATTCTGAAGGTTGGTCCTGCCCTGACCTATGGTCTGCGGGAGGCTCTCTTTGCCCTGAGCTTTATGGAGAAGGAGCTGGTTCCGGAGGAAGAACGGGCTGACTTTATCGAGACACTGGAGAAGGTGATGCTGGCCCAGCCCGGCAACTGGCAGAAGCACTATCACGGAGATGACAAGCAGCTTGCCCTGGCAAGAAAATACAGTTTCTCTGACCGGGCCCGCTACTATATCGGCCAGCCGGAGGTGACGGCAGCCATTGATAAGCTGTTCGCCAATCTGAAAGAATATCCGATTCCCATGAACATGCTGCATCAGTATATGTCGGTTACTTACGCCAAGGTTCGTGACGGCGTTCTTCCGCTGGACCCCAAGGAGCTTGCCTTGGATGGTGTCACAGGCTTTATGCTGGATTATGAGTATGCCGCAGGATAAGTAAGAAGCCTGCTTTTCCATAGAGCTTAAGCCTGTCATATCATATACGGCACAGGATCTTGATCAAAGAATTAAAAGAAGCCCTCTGAACTTCCTATATCCGCTACACAGACATTCGCCTCTGCCGTGTATCTGGATGTAGGAAATTCAGAGGGCTTCTCTTATCACTCTTTTTGGTTACTCCATCATCCCTGCCTCATGAATATGCTCCATGACCGTCTCGATCCTATCACAAAAACCATTCATATTCAAATAATCCATACGGTCTATATCCAGAACAAAATCTCCTTCCTCCGCTCTGTTCCGGTAGAGACGCACCTCCTGACGTTTATCCCCCTCGTCCGTGTGTATCGTCATCTGGTACTCTACTATAATGATAATATCCGTGTCCCCGTCCTCATCATAGTCCTTAAAGCTGACCGCCTGAATCTGATGGAACACTTCATTTTTCCGGTAATTATTCTCCTCCACAGGGGGAAGCTTAAAAAGCTCCGCCCCGTCACTGGGCTTTACAATGCTGAAGGTCACATCCAGATTCCCATAGGCACTTTTGTCCGGCCCATAGGACACAAAGAACACATCTCCCCAGGGCGCTCCCAGATCCACATTAAAGCTTTGGTCCTCAATCTTCCAGATTTCCTTGGAATATTTCACACCGGCCGTATAAATGTTAGACAGGAACCGGTAATCCTCACCATATTTTTGAAGGGTGACTCTACAGGACGGAACCATAGGTTCCTCATTTTCATCTCCCGGTACGCAGTCCAGCTCATAAGTATCCTTATCTATCTGCCTGCCGCTGACACAGGTAAAGTTCATGTAATTGGTATCCCCGTGCTGCCATACCCATGCATCAGAATCCGGCAGATAGACCCATGAAAGCTCCCGACTCATATCCTTCAGAGTAAGGCCCAGCTTCTCCTCCAGAAATTCATTGATCTGCCCGGTAGTCAGCCTGGTACAGTCGGTATAGATCTCCTCATCTCCCACAATCTTCAGATATGCCTCTTCTTCCGCCTCAGTTAAGGCTGTGGTTTCCATCCCTGCCCCTCCATATAATACCTGGTTCAGATCCACATCCTGGGGCCTTGTGTACTCGGAAAGCAGAAAGCCATAGTTTCCGTAATTGCTTCCCTGATTAATCCACCTGGTAAACTCTCGAAGCTCCTCGTTTGTTAAATCCCGGCTTACGCTCTCCTGGTCCTGCATGTCATCCTCCGAATTCTCTGCAGGCTGTCCCTGTTCCTGCCCTGCGCTGTTCTGTCCCTCCTGTTGCTCTGTTTCCGGCTGTTCCAAGCTCTCCTGCTCCTTTTTGCAGCCTGCCATCAACAGACAGCAGAGCAGCAGAACCCATAATTTCTTTAATCCCTTCATGGCGTTCAGCTTATCTTTCTCCTTTTTCTAACATACGTCTTTTTCTCATCCTTCCACACAGGCTGTTCCCGACGGACATGTACATTTTGCCGACTGCCTGCTGTGGTCCGACTGCTTTGTGTACGCCTGACTGTCTGCGGCCTTCTCTCCTGCGTGGGTTTCCTGGACTGCCTTGGCGGTTCGCTTCGTCTGTGGGCGGTCTGGGACCGGCGTTTTGTCGATGCATAGCTGCCTCCGGCCTGGACTCGGCGTCTTCTCCGGCGCTTCCGCTTTCGGGAGGCCCGCACTGCCATACTAAGGCCAATTCCTCCTGCTGCCACTGTGGAACCTGCAAAAAGTCCGAAGAAAATCTTGGTCCACACATCCATGTCGATGGCCCCAGTCTTTTCTCTCCACAGCTTTGCTCCATCCTCCCACAGAGAGCTCTCTGGAATCAGGGGGCCCATATCCTCCGAATCATCCTTGGAATCCTCATTTTTTAAGTCTGTATTCCCCTGATCGGATGGCTTAAAGCTCTCGCCCGTGATTCCATTTAACGACGCGTCCAGTATCCTTTTGGCACTGCCAGTGGTGCCGGCTGCGGGCTTTTCCTCGTTCTTCTTTCCATTCTGCTCCTCGGCTGTCAATTCCTTTCCCTCAGAGCTTCCGTTATTTCCCTCATTCGGCTTTCCGCCTTCCTCCGGGGGCCTCATAATCTCTCCCACATCGTCATTGCCGTTGCTATTCCCGCCGGAACTTCCATTGTTCACGGTCTGTCCCCCGTCTCCGGTATTGACCTCGCCCTCATACATGCCATGGGCTCTGTTGACCGTTTTAAAGCTGTCCTTTACTACCTTGACAGTGGTCTTTTCATCAGAATTAACAATCACCTTTCCCAGGGAAACATTTTTACTGTTATAGAGATTGTCCCTGCCGGAAATGTAAATATTCAGGATCCCTGTGTCCTCCTGATAACGGTACTCCTGCACCGCTCCTTGAGGAAGACTGCCGGAAAAGGCAAAGGAAACGTCATCCTTTCTAATGCTTCCCTCCCCTGAAATCTGAAAGCTGAGCTGCAGCGCCACAATATCATCGGGAGGAGTAAAGGAGCCGTCCCCCTTCTCCTCCACCGGAAGCTCAAGGGTGGCCTCTATCTGCCCATCCACGTTGGACAGGGACACAGTCTCCTTTTCCGTAGCCCGAACCGACAGTACGAAAGCTGTGAAACAGACAAGTGAAATTCCAAGGCAGAGAATTAATTTTTTTCTCATCTTTACCTCCTAATGCCGGATACACTAGTTTCACGCTCTTTAATTGCTGTTTCCAAGTGTAATCTCCGGAAGGCTTCCTGGAACGGCGGTGAATTCCGTATCGCTGACCAGGCGCTGCCCCTCATTGGTCAGGGCGTTGTCCACCCGGTACAGCTCCGCACGCACACTTTTGGGAAGGCTTGCTTCAGAGCTGCCAGTCGAGGGCTCGATCCAGTAGATCCAGATTCCCTCGGAAGTCTCCCCTAACAATGCATCCTTGGGATCGTCCGCCAGAATAATCTGATGAGCTCTCAAGACCCCTTCTGCATCTGTGCCTCCTACAATATTTCCCTTTTCATCGTAGAGCACCACCACATTGTATGCCGGATTTCCCTTATAATTTCCTGTAAATACAATGGATCCCTTTGGAATCTTCTCATTGGATTTCTTACCGTATTGATAATCACTGGCAAGCCTTCCAATGGCTTTTTGTCCGCCAGAAGCAGACATAAATTCCACATTATCTCCGGAGGGCCCATACAGATCAAGCTCTGCCACGGAAATGCTCTTTCCCTTTTGTCCCACTGCCGTCAGCTTCACGTAAGCAGCATCGTAGGTGCAGATCCAGTTGTCCCTGCCATTGGTAAAGTACATTCTCTCCTTACCTCCTGACCGGGCAAAGACTCCGGTTTTCACTTCCCGGTATACCTGGCCGTCCTCGCTGACCTCGATCTTATAGTCTGCCACTGCCTCTCCGCTGGCAGAAAAAGTATATTCCAACGCGGAAATGGCGCTGCTCTGGTTCAGCTCCAGAAGGATATAGGGATCCTCCCCATTGGCTGTGCCGGTAAAGGCTGTGCCTGAATTGTTGTCAATGACTTTCGCCACTGCTGATACAGTGTCGCTTTCGCAGGGGCTCTCCTCTGTTCCGTTTGGCTTTGTATCCTCCTGGGAGGTCATATTGGTGGAGACTGTCCATGCGGTCTTGTCCAGAAGACCGTCCCCATCTATTTTTACTGCTCCGGCCTCACATACATTGGAGCGATTCAGATACTTGTCAATGGCCGCCACCTCATAGCGGATCACATGGTTGGCTGCAAAGGCCACATGATCCGTAAAGGTTCCGTCCTGGCTGAAGCCCGCCGTCTCCCGGCGCTCCTGGCCTCCTTCCACAAACACACGGATAATCTCATAGCCCTGCAAAAGCGCCGGATCTCCCGAACAGGTCATGGTCAAGGTTACCTGGCTGTTATTTACCGAAGCTTTGGCTGTTACTACCTGCTTTCCTGCAAAGGAAGCCTCACCCGGATGCTCCATCTCATAAATCCGTGCTGTGTCATCTACATAGTAAATGGCCCGTTTTTCCGGCTCAAACTGCTTCATGTAGGCTGCGGTTTCCGTATTGGGATTCATACCCCAGCGAATGAAGAACTCACTTAAATCCCGCTCAGCTGCCGCACTTGCCAGACGCATCAGGTTCTGATCCCGGCCTCCGTTCAGAGTCAGGGCGATACCACCCGGCTTGGGCGCCCGGCTGGTATCCCTTGCATAGCTGTCCACCCTCGCAAAGAACAAGTGGTCAAAAATTTCATTGTAGTTATCATAGGTTTTGTAGTTATAATCTCGGTCATAGGCCAGATGAAGCTGCCAGTACATGCCAAGCTGCGTAAATACATTGCTGGCATAGCCCTCTGCCCCGGAGGTCACCTTTTTAAATACCTCCGGATATTTGAAGCGAACCGTATTATTATCGTCCTTGGCCTGGGCCAGTACAGAGAAGTAATTGTTCGTCACCTCCGCATGAGCATAGGCTCCCTGATTGATGTTATGGCCGATCTCATGGGCAATTCCCCAGCCGTAATAGTGACCGCTCTGATATCTTCCCTGCTCGTCAGATACCACCGGCTCGCCGCCCATCATTCCCTTTGTCTCATTCCACTCGATACCAATGTGATTGCCTGCCGCGTACATGAAGGCTCCCGCAAACATTTTCATATAGCGGATATTCAGATACTGATAGGGCAGGTGGTTTTTGTCGATGATGCTGCTGTTGGTTCCCTCTGCAAAGGAGTTTGTCAGTCCCTTGTGCTGATAGAAGAGTGTGAGCATTTCCCCCATAGCCGTTGTTGTATGGGAAAGCCTCTCCTGGGGATTTTCTCCCAGACCTGCAAGAACCTGACTGGCCGGAAGAGACAGCATCATCTGATCCATCTGGATATCCGTCAGGTTCAGAATACACTCTCTTTCATTGTAGGAATACTGCAGGTTCTCATTCTCCGAGCCATTGTGGAGCTCCTGATGCTTTTTGCTAAGGTCCGACACGTAAGCCTGCAGCTCCTGCACATAGGTCTCAATCCGCTGGCTCTTTTCCTCTTCGGACACACCGTACAGCCGGAGCACCGGATAGCTGCTTCCGCCGCTGACCCGAACTGCGTAGGAATCCTCCTCCCTGCTTCCATTATACTGAATATAGAGCGCTCCGCCCTTTTCCTTTTCTGTAGAGCAGATCTGGGGAACCTTGATCTCATTTCTTCCTATTTTCAGGCTCATACTGCTGCTCAAGGCAGAGGATTCCCCATACTGCTGGGTAAATACCAGGCTTAGAGAGGTTGCCGCCCCCTCCTTCATTCCGGAATGGCCCACATAAACCACCAGCTCCTCATCGGCTGCTGCGGTGACACCCAGGGGCTGCCAGGCATTTAAACCTCCCGTGGCAATTCCTGCGTCCTTACCAGGAGCAATCATGGGGTTCACATTGAGAACTCCATTTAAGCCTCCTGTCTCCAAAAGCTTTCGGGCTGCATCCAGCTCTTTCTGAAGGGCTGTCCGCTCAGGATGGTACTCTCCGCTTACCGGATCTGTAGTATCCAGGCGGGCTTGCAGCTCATCAATGGCTTCCTTTGTCACATCCTCCCGGAGTGTAATGTGAAGATCATCCCCGTATAGATTCATAATATCCTGTTCCAGGCTGTCGTATTCATAAAAGCGCAGCTCCGATACCGTAACCTTGCGAAGTCCGCCATTGTACCGGCCGATGCCCAGCTGTACCTTGGAGGTGCGGAGCGGCTCCTTGAATTTAATGAGGTAATAGTCTCGGTTGTTGGCTCTTTTTTTCAACATGGTGACATTTGCGGCTGTCTGCCTGGTGCCACTCTCATCCCAATACTGCACGTTGACGTACATGTAGGCTCCCAGATCCAAGGGCTCCGCAAAGGCTATCATGCCCAGATCGTAGACATCGTCCAGCTCTACGGTCATACCCTTATTGTGACCCGGATAGGCGCCGCCGTAATCCCAGTCGTCTCGCTGTACATAGGAAGCGTAATTGTTGTCAAGGAGGCCCAGGGCGCTGTTATTCTCTGTGTCCAGGGCACTGTCTACCATGAAGCCTCCACCTACGGATGCCCCTTTAATATGGTTACTCAGCACACCGCTTCCGTTGGAGGTATTGATCAGGCGGTAAGCGGGAAGCTTCGCGTCAATGAGACCGCTTAAGGTTTTTCCGGAAGCCTCCAGGGACTTGGCTCCCTCTCCCAGCTCATTGGATGCTGTCACATAGACGATATATTTTGTGTTGTCCCTTAGATCGTTAAGCTGATAGTAAAGGCCCTCGATTCCTGCGATTTTCTGGAACTGAGAGGCGCCGTCCTCCTTCCAGTAGACATTGTAGCTGTCTGCATCCTCTGTCTTTTTCCAGCGCACATCTACGCTCCGATAGCTGCCCCTTACCGATACTCCGTCCGGTGCAGGGGGCTTTCCGGTGGCCTTGGGCACTACGGAAGCCTCGGTACAATACGCACTCTTCCACTCTCCATTGGTGGATCGCACGCTTACCTTATATTCCGTGCCATTTACCAGCTTTTCCTTGTTAAACTGATTGATGGTTAATGTTGTGGAGGTTGTCTTGCGAAACTCTGTCTTATCTCCGCTTGTAATACATACCTCGTAACCCGTCACATTGCTGGCCTTGTTCCAGCTTATGCTAAAAGCTTTGTTTGCCGGTTCTGCCCGAAGCCCTGTGGGAATATCCGCAGCCGGCTCGGGAATCCGGGTTTCCATATCATTTAAAAATTCTACCCTGGAAATTTCCGCCAGGCTCTGAGACTTCACTGTCTTTGTGATAACCAGGATCACATGCTTCACAGCTATCTTGCCGCCTAAGTCAATGCACAGTGCACCGTTGTGATCCCAGGATTCCTGAAATCTCTCATTTTTTTCATAAGCGACGCTCACCATCCGCAGATTGTTGGAAGCTGAAAAGCTTACGTACTCATACTTAAGGTCCTCTCCCTCCTGATAGCAGATCTGAACCTCGCCCTGCTGGATGGCATGCTCGCTGTTTTTGGGCGACTGAATGACGATTCCGTCAAGCTCCACCTGCTCCGACTTACTGAAGTCAAAGCTTACGACCACAGGAGCCTCTGTAGAAATGGAGCTTCCCCCTGCCGGGGCAAGGCCCACAGGCACCTCTCCTCCGCTTAAAAGATCACTGAGATCACCTCTAACCTCCGTACTGTCTGCTGCGCCCAAAATCATTGCCTCATCCGGAATCAGCAGCTCCAGTGTGGAGGACTGTTCTTTTACCTCTGAGAGGGTGGTAAAATAGTTCAGATCCAAAAGATCTACCACACCATCCCCATTGAGATCACAGATTTCCTTATATTGTCCGCTTTCCATAGCGTCCAGGATGGCCTTTTCATCTTCCTTGTTTAACTTTCCATCCCCATCTGTACCCTTTTCCTGGTTCACATCACCATAGCGGAGCACGCCCGGATGAATGCTGTCCTTCTTAAGCTGGGGAATACTTCCGGTGTAAACCTGTATCCGACAACCCAGATTCGTTATCTCGATTTCCTGGGTGTAGGGAACATAGCCCTTTCCTGTTATCGTTAATGTGTACTTTCCGCTGCTTAAATTGGCAAACCGGGCAAAGGCTTTTGGCGCCTCTTCCTTCTGATCTCCCTCTCCGTTGGAGCCAGGAAGGGTTACATTCACACTCTGAATCTGACTGGTGGAACGGTTCTTTAAAGAAGCCGTTAAGAATTGATCCTTCTTTACCTCGATTCCGGAAAAGATCTGCACCTCTATGGAGCCTAAAACCGGCTTTAAAGAATCCTGCTGTTCCTGCACATTCGGTTCCGGATCGTTATTTTCCGGCACATTTCCTTCTTTCGACTCCTGGTTGTCCTCCGGTGTAACTCCCTCCTTTGGAGGCTGTCCGTCCTTCAACGCCGTGTCTTCATCCCCAGGCTGCCCGGTGGGTGTGAAATCTCCATTGGGCTGTCCCGATGTTGTGTCAGAGGGCTTTGTATTCTCCCCCTTTGTATCATTTTCAGGAGCCTGTGTATCTTCCTTTGGACCATCCGTATCATCGTCAGGCTCTCCCGTATTGATCACGCCTGTCGCTGCATAGATCTGATTTGTACTGGCAAATGCGGTGCTGCTTCCGGAAGAAATCACCAGCATCATTGCCAATGCTCCTGCAAGAACTCTTGTTAATCTGTGTTTCATGTTGTCTCTCTCCTCATGTATTCTTATCAATAGCAGCCGAAGATTGGATCTGCTGTTTTTGTGAGTATACAGGATCATTTTATTATGAAATCTGAGGAAATGCAACCATTTTCGACAATTTATGTAACCCTATTGTGATTGTGGGATTTTAACTGTTAATTTTTCTATGGACTTTATCTGTATGAAAAAAGGTGCCGAGAAATAAGATTTCCTGACACCTCCATTTCTCCGCACTCTCGATAGGAAGTGCCGCTTCGGGTGATAAGGCGGTAAAACAGAAAGGCCAAAATACATAGGAGAGCTCCACAATAAAGATATCTCCTTCTCTTTTTCCTACGCATCCTACTCCCCTTCTGTGCCCTGATAGCTGTAAGCCCACAGGTTTTTGATCTGTCTCATCAACTGGCTGATGTCCCAGGCTTCTTTGCTTCGAAGCCTGCTGTTGGGATCGTTGAGGATGATGTTTCCCTCCTCGTCCACTCCTGTGAGCACCAGGAAGTGCCCATTGTCCGTAAAGTCTCCGGGGCCTACCACGCAGATGATGGGCTTGCCTTCCTCAAGGGTTGACTTGATGTGCTCTTCGTCAAAGATAACCTCCTCATAGTTCAGCCCAAGCTCCGCTGCTCCCTGGGTCATGAGATCCCAGGCAGAGCCGGAGCCGGACACATAGTAACCGCCGTTTTCCGCCATCCGGGCCGTCTTGTAGGGATTCCATGTGCTGTCACCGCTTAAGCCGCAGCGCACCATGGACAGGCAGGTAGGGCCGCAGCCAGTGAGAGCCAAAAAGTCGTCTCCATAGGTCTCGTAGCCCCAGCGCTCATCCCACTGAAGGAATAGGGGGATCTTTCCCTTGGTTACCTCCTTTGACACGTCAATGTCCTCATGCTTGTCCTTGTTTTTGGGATAGTTCATTACAAAATCTTTCGTCTCGGGATTTTTCTCCAAAAGCTTTAAGAGGCTTTCCGGGTATTCGTCCTCCTCTGCAAGCTTTTCAATGTCAATTTTTTCTTCCTTTTTCTTTCCCGGCTGTATATCCCAGCTTGTCACAAGCTTTACGGCCAAGAAGATTGCTATGCCAAAGAGAATGGCTGTACACAGCATCAGTCTTCTGCGTATTTTTGCTTTGCGCTTTTTCTGAAGCTTTATTTTCCTTCTCCGCTCCCGCTCCCTTCGTTCCTGTTCTCTTTTCTGCTCTACCTCCAGCCGATCCGGCCAGTAACCTGCTCCCGGCCGTCTCTGGGCAGACTGCCTCCCGGTTGAGGCTGGCTGGTGCTGGGTGGTGCGCTCCCGGTTAGGATGACGGCGACCGGCCTCGCCCTGTGCACGGCTTGTGCGTTCTCTTGTGTGATTCTTGCTTCTTCCTTGATCCTGTCTCATATTTTTCCCCCAATATAAGAATACATGTAACCGTCCGGCTATTGCCTTTACCAATGCCAGGCGGTTACGATTCCTCTTTTCTTATCCTTATTATCGCAGACAAGGAGTGGATATTTCTTTACTTTTTCTTAGGAAACTGAAAGTATTTTCTTACATTATACCAAAAATATTTGAAAATTCAAAAAGTTTCCAAACCTCCTTAATTCGTCTATTCCCTCACCTCCCGATTCACAATCTTAAAATAAGTCCTGGTTGTCAGCAGATAAACAAGCCCATACGCAGCGGCAAACAGCGCAAAACTGATACCTGCCACCCGGATCAGCAGGGGCCTGTTGTCCAGCACACTGGCCCTTAACACCTGGTAAATGCCAGGCAGGGCAAAGATAAGATGGATACCCGCCATCACAAGGGGCAGACAGAATACTGTAAGCATCTGGGAATTGATGCTGCGGCGAATCTCCTTTCGCGTCATGCCGATTTTCCGCATAATGGAGAACTGCCTCTGGTCCTCATAGCCCTCGGAAATCTGCTTGTAGTACATAATTAAGGTTGCAACAAAGACAAATACCACACTGATGGCAAGAGCCAGAAACAGGACACCTCCCGCAAGGCTTTTCATCCTGGCCCATTTGGCTGCCTTTGTATAGTAGGTACAACCGGGCGCCTCTTCCTCCTCCGATAATTCCCGGAGCCACTGTTCACAGGCATCCCCGACGGCAAGCTGCCGGTCCCGATCCTCCGCAAACCTTACATCATACTCCCAGAAGCGCAGGACCTGATTTTTGCTGCTCCAGGCAGAGGCATCAAAGGAGCCCCAAAGCCGATCCAGGTCCGGCACCACCAGTACCATATAGTCCATCATCATATCGGAATAGCTGCCGTACAATGCAAAGGCGGATAATTTCGGCATCTGCTTTACGATCTTTTTGACGGTGTACTCCCTTCCGTCCCAATTTCGGATGCTTCTTGCCTCACCGGATCGTTTTCCTCCGGCAAGGAGCACTTCATTGTCCCCCAGCTCCTCCGAAGCATGACAGATCCGGTTGTAATCCTCCAGGGAAAGAATGCGGACACATATGTAATCTTCCAGATATTGATTCCACTCATTCACATTGCCCTCCTGGGGCGCATTTTTATAAATGTCAACGCCCAGATCCAGCACGCCGTCCTCAAGGGGAGCGTCCAGCCCCACCGCATGTACTTCTACGGTCTCTGATACCCTCGCTCCCGTCTCCTTCAAAAGCTCTTCCATCCTTGCCCGGTATGCCTGACTCTCCTCTCCCTCCTTTGCCTCTCTCGTCTCTATCAGCACTCCCATATCATAGGGATAATGATTCTCAATAATGTCATCCACGCCTGTGTAGAAGCCGGACACTCCCACCAGAGCCACTAGAATCATTGTTGCAAGAATACAGATGGAGGCCAGGCTCGCACCGTTTCGTTTCATCCGGTAGGACAGGGAGGATACGGTGACAAAATGGGCCGTCTGGTAATAATAGCTCTTCCTCTTTTTCAGCCATCCGCACAGAAACACAGAGCCAGCGACAAAAAGAAGGTAGGTCCCAATCACTACCACGCCGGCAATCAGCATAAGCTGCATCAGCGCCTCCCTTGGATTTTCAATCCGTACAGCCCACACATAGGCGCCTGCGGTGAGCACCGCACCGGCCGCAGCCAGCACCCATCTGCTCTTGGGAGGCTTCTCTCCCACCGCCTGGCTGTGAAGAAGCTCTATGGGATTGTTCTGCTGAATCTGGCGCATAATATTTAAGAAAATGAGAAAATAAATTCCCGCATAAAGGAAAAAGGCAGTGAAAATGGCCTTCCACTCAATGTATACATGGTAATTAATCTCCTCCTCCATAATATTCACCAGACCAAGCTCCGCAATTTTGGAAAACAGCACTCCAAAGAAAATTCCTGTGAGAAATACAATTCCATAGGTAATCACCGTCTCCCATAAAAGGCTCACCAGAATGTTGCCCTTGTTCATGCCGAGAATGTTGTAAAGGCCGAATTCCTTTTTTCGCTTCCGCATGAGAGAGGCGCTGGTATAAAATAAAAAGGGTACGGAAAATAATCCGATCAGCACCTCCCCGCAGATGATCAGGGTAGTCATAGCCTCTCCGCCCCGCAGATTGTGAACCATATCAGAGGCTGCCAAAAATGCAAGAATGTAGAATACCATAATCATCACGGTCCCTGACAGCAGATAAGGGTAGTAAAGCTGTTTATTCTTTTTGATTCCTGTCCAGGCAAGTTTTAGATAAAGCCCTCTGTTCATTTGCGATCACCACCTGTCATCAAAATAGTCAGGGTATCGGTAATTTTCTGATAAAGCTGCTCGTCGCTATCCTCTCCCCTACAGATCTGGTGGAATACCTCTCCGTCCTTAATGAACAGGACACACTTCGCCCTGCTGGCCGCAGCAACCGAATGAGTAACCATAAGGATTGTCTGCCCGTTCTCATTAACTGCTCCGAACAGTCTCAGCAATTCATCGGAGGCACGGGAATCCAGGGCTCCCGTGGGCTCATCTGCCAGAATCAGATGGGGCCTTGTGATAAGGGCTCTGGCCACGGCAGCCCGCTGCTTCTGACCTCCTGATACCTCGTAAGGGTACTTTTTCAGAAGCTCCGAAATGCCCAGCATTTTGGCAATGGGCATCAGCCTGCGGTGCATTTCCTCGTAGGGAGTGCCTGCAAGCACCAGAGGAAGGTAAATGTTGTCCTCCAGGCTGAAGGTATCCAGCAGATTAAATTCCTGAAATACAAAGCCCAGGTTGCTTCTGCGGAATTTTGCAAGCTGCTTTTCCGAGATTTTTGTAATGTCCTTTCCGTTTAAAAGCACCGAACCGCTGGTTGGCTTATCCAGAGCCGCCAGAATGTTCAGCAGGGTGGTTTTACCGGAACCCGATTCTCCCATGATGGCTACATACTCGCCCTGCTCCACGGAGAAGGTTACGTTGCGAAGGGCGGTAACCTGGTTGGAGCCGAAGCGGGTCGTGTATATCTTTTTTAATCCCTTTACCTCTAATATACTCATGTTAAAATGCCTCCTTTTACTGCTCCCGGAAATTAAGTGTTCCAAAAAATATGAAACCTTTGTTTCTGAGCCTGTCATATTTTCCTTCAGTTCGTAATAGGATGTCTACTCGTTGAAGATACCTTGATCCTAACAAAAAAGGAAAATGCATTCCATCGAATCGGCTTACATTTCCCTTTGATTTCTAACATTTCTGTAAGGAATTGACGAAAGACCGCTTGTATGGCTGTATGGGTGGCCTGTATATGCAGTTCTGCCTTAATTCCTCAATATTTTGGGCGGCTCATTGTGGAGGGCAATTTTAACGGTCGTTCCTGCGCCCACCTGGGAGGATACGGTGATCTCAGCCCCCAGGCACCTGCAAATCTCTTTGCATAGGAACAGCCCCAATCCGCTGGCGTGCTTGTCTCGGCGCCCGTTAGTGCCTGTATAGCCCCTCTCGAAGATGCGGGGTAGATCCTCGGGCGCAATGCCGATTCCCGTATCGCAGATGCAGAGTGTCCCGGGATTCTCCACAAAGATGCTGATGGAGCCCTCGCTGGTATATTTCAAAGCATTGGAGAGAAGCTGCTCTATTACAAAGGAGAGCCATTTTTCATCGGATACTACGGTTGCAGCTGTGGGCTCATAGACCAGTCGAAGCTTTTTGATGATAAAGTCTCCCCGAAGCTTTCGGATATTCTCGCGCACGATTTTATCCAGGCTCACCTCGGCAAATACATAATCTGTGGATTCGGCACCCATTTTGATGTAGGTGAGCACCATCTCCACGTAATGCTCCATATGAAGGAGATCGGATTTGAGCCTCTGGGAAAGCCTGGAATCCTCAGACTCCAGATTGAGGCGCATGGATGCAATCGGGGTCTTGATCTGATGTACCCATATGGTGAAATAGTCTATCATTTCCTGGTAGGCTTCCGCATGGTGTTCCTCCAGAGTCCTTCTTTCCATACACAGGCTGCGAATGATCTCCTGGTAATCCTGTTCCTCGGCGGCAACAGGAACCGGCAGTTCACTTTCCAACACATTCCCCCGGAGGGCCTTAAGCTCCGTCAACAGCTTATGCTTTCTGTAGTCCCGGTACATGGAGCTTCCCAGGCAGGCCGTCCCAAGGAGGGTGCAGAGAATGGCAGGATATAGCACTGCGGAAAGCGGCAGATGATACAGATAGAATACAATTCCAAAAATGAGTGCGAAAATCATTTCCAACAGGAGGAAGCGCAGACGCTCCTGCAAATATTGAGCTGCAAATGTCATGCCGGTTCCTCCCCAATATAATAGCCCTCACCGAATTTTGTATGGATGAAACCGGAAAGGCCGTTTGCCTCAAGCTTTTTTCGGAGGCGACCTACATTGACAGTCAATGTGTTGTCATCAATATAGCAGTCAGATTCCCATAGAAGGTCCATAAGGCGCTCCCGGCTCACAATCCGCCCCTTATTTTCCATGAGCAGGGACAGGATGCGATGCTCATTTTTTGTCAGATCAATGGCAGTATCCCGATAGGTCAATGTCCCATTTTCCCGGTTGAGAAAGGCTCCCTGATGCTCCAGAATGGACATAGCCCCTGCGAAGTCGTAGGTGCGGCGCAGGAGGGCCTGGATCTTGGCAATCAACACATCCATGTCAAAGGGCTTTGCCACAAAGTCATCTCCGCCCATGCTGATAGCCATGACCATGTTCATATTGTCGGAGGCGGAGGACAGGAAGATAACAGGAACCTTGGACAGCTTCCGAAGCTCTTTGCACCAATAATAACCGTCAAAAGCCGGCAGGCCAATGTCCATAATCACCAGGTGGGGCTGTATCTCCGAGAATTCGGAGAGTATTTTTCGGAAATTTCGGACACCGATAATCTGCAGTTCCCATTTTGCTCCTTTGCTCTTTACTGCTTCCAGGATTCCCTGATCGTCTTCTATCATATAGATGCGGTACATCGTATGGGCTCACTCCTTGCTTTTATGTTTATCTGTTTTTAGATCCCAGTAGTTCTTAATTATTTGTATCATGCATCTATTTTTTTATACTTGTCAACTATGGTTGGATGAATTTAATAAAAATTAAGAATCCGCTACTTCCCGTTTGCACTGTTACAGTAAATCGAAAAAGAAGTTGTCGGAAAATGACGAATCCCTTACTTCCTGACAACTTCTTTTTCTGCAGCTTTAACTTTTTATTTTATAGTTTTTCTATTCCTGGGCATTCACACGAAGTGTATTGTCCTCCAGAGTTCCTCCCACCTTATATTGATATCTCTTCCCATTTATTTCAAAGATTCCCTCATGGCTTTCCGATGTCAAAGCATCTGTAATATCAATCCGAAAGACTCCATTGATATCCAAAAGCAGATGATCCTCCTCCCGCACGGTGCGGCATGTATCCGATAAATCAGTTCCCAGAATTTCCTCTTCTCCCACAAAACCGGTATAGTATGTGATTCCATCTTCCGTGCGTTTTTCCATTTCCATGGGCACTTCCCGCCCATCCTTTGTGGTCAAAATGATGATCCAGGGGGTTCCCGTTGCTGCGTAAGAAATTATGTTGCTTGAAATCAATGCCAGGGCCAATGCGGCTGCGGCCACACAGCTCCTGCGTAATATCCTTGTGCTCTTTTTCTTATTATGTTCCTGTCCCATAGCTTCCACCTTTCTCAGCAGTTCCACAGAAGCATGTACTTCTTTAAAGGTCTCCTGATAATATTTTCTGTTTTCCTTGTCACCTGTCATTTCCACGCCTCCTTTAATTGTTGTCTTAATTTTTCCCGTGCCCGCATTAAGCGGGTCTGAATGGCAGTTTCGGAGATGTGAAGAAGTTCTGCAATTTCTTTTATGCTGTATCCCTCATAATAGTAAAGGTAGGTAACTTCCCGGTATTTAGAAGACAATTTCTGTACGGCCTGAAACAATTCATTGCATTCCGGTTCCGAGAACTCCGGTTCTGTCTGCGTTTCCTCCAAAGAAATCACTTTCTTTCTCCAAAAGGAACGCCACAGGCTGTTGGTTTCATTTATTGTTACACGGATCAGCCATTTGCGGATATGCTCCTCATCCTTAAATTCCGAATTTCTCTCTAAGAGTTTCAGAAAAGTACTCTGAACAATGTCTTCCGCATCCTGAGGATTTTTGCAGCCGCTCAAGGCAACCCGGTATACCGTGTCCAGGTATTGATGGACAATCCGTATGTACTCTGCGTCTTCCAATATCTCACCTCCTACTTCCGGTTTCGTAATATCTCTCACCGTACACTGGTATGAAATCAATCTCCATTTGCAGGTGCGTGTGTCTGAAAGTTGATTTGTGTACTGGGGCAGATATTAGTGCGTTGTTTTGAAAGGCCCTTCAATATAAGAACGGACCATGGGGTGGGGATATCACATTTTTTCTTCTATTTTATGTTTATATTATACTTTGAACAGGGCATTGATCAATGGATGCTCTTTTTATATAATGGATAAAAGACTTTTACAGAAAATATTGTTGAAGCTGTTGTTATGATAAGCAAAGTGGAACGGAGACGGAATCACTATGAGAAACGAATCTAATAAAAAAACAAGCAACTTTATCAGCCTTATCCTTCGTCATAATCCCGGTGCTATAGGAATTAAGCTGGACGAACACGGCTGGGCAGATGTAGAAGAATTGATTCAAGGAGTGAATAAAGCGGGGAAGGCTCTGGATCTGGATCTGCTAAAGGAGATAGTGAATATTCTAACGCTTCGGAGCCACCGTTTTATCGCTTGAGAGCCACCTCGGATTTTAACACTTTAGAGC
>QZDX01000025.1 GCA_009917555.1 bacterium 1XD21-13
TGATAAAATCGCCAACTATTAAAATACGGTGGAATTTAGTCCTGCACTGGAATTTACTTTTTCAAGTCAGCTTATTCATACACTTCAGCAATAGCCTTAGCTCTATATACAAACCTACACAGATAAAAACAACTTACAAGTATTTTACGGCACCGTTTTGGCACCGTTTTACACATTTTCACTGTTGCAAAATTTCAAAAAGGGCTTCCCGATTTCTCGGAAAGCCCCATAAAGTCTAGCTTTTTACTAATTACTCGATGATAGTAGCTACACGGCCAGAACCAACAGTCCTGCCACCCTCACGGATAGCGAATGTAAGACCCTGCTCCATAGCGATAGGATGAATCAGCTCGATGGTCATCTCTACGTTATCGCCAGGCATGCACATCTCTGTGCCAGCGGGCAGATTGCAGACACCGGTAACGTCGGTTGTTCTGAAGTAGAACTGCGGACGATAGTTGTTGAAGAACGGTGTATGACGGCCACCCTCATCCTTGGTCAGTACGTATACCTGAGCGGTAAACTTTGTATGGCAGGTAACGGTGCCGGGCTTTGCAATAACCTGGCCTCTCTCGATCTCAGTTCTCTGAACGCCACGAAGCAGTGCGCCGATGTTATCACCAGCCTGAGCCTCGTCAAGCAACTTACGGAACATCTCGATACCGGTTACTACAGTCTTACGTGTATCTTCCTTGATACCGATGATCTCAACTTCCTCATTTACATGAAGCACACCACGCTCAACACGGCCGGTAGCAACAGTACCACGACCAGTAATGGTGAATACGTCCTCTACAGGCATCAGGAACGGCTGATCGGTTGCACGCTTCGGATCCGGAATATACTCGTCTACGGTTTTCATGAGCTCCATGATCTTGTCGCCCCACTCGCCTGACGGATCCTCAAGAGCCTTCAGAGCGGAACCCTTGATGATCGGGCAGTCTGTGAACTCATACTCCTCAAGCTGCTCTGTGATCTCCATCTCAGTCAGCTCGATCAGCTCCTCGTCGTCCATAGCATCACACTTGTTCAGGAACACTACGATGTAGGGAACGCCTACCTGACGGGACAGAAGGATGTGCTCCTTTGTCTGAGCCATAACGCCGTCAGTAGCAGCAACTACCAGGATAGCGCCGTCCATCTGAGCAGCACCGGTGATCATGTTCTTTACATAGTCAGCATGGCCCGGGCAGTCAACGTGTGCATAGTGCCTGTTCTCAGTCTCATACTCAACGTGAGCGGTAGAGATGGTGATACCACGCTCTCTCTCCTCGGGAGCCTTGTCGATATTGTCAAAGTCTGTAGCAACGTTACCAGCTACTCTCTCAGAAAGCACCTTGGTGATAGCTGCGGTCAGAGTCGTCTTACCATGGTCAACGTGACCAATGGTTCCGATATTGCAATGGGGTTTTGTTCTTTCAAATTTAGCTTTAGCCATTTTGAATGTCCTCCTTAATTCATGCGCCTTTCGGCATTTTTCATTATTATTTGTTTCGTTTCTTAGATAAACTCGGCTATCTTTGATTATATTTCAAAGCGCCTTTTTTTTCAAGCAAAATTTTCAATATTATTCTGCCATGCATGGAAAAATACTTATTTCTTTGCCGCAAGTACTTTTTCCTGAATATTCTTAGGCACCTGCTCGTATTTCTCAAAGAACATGGAATAGTTGCCCCGGCCCTGTGTCTTGGAACGAAGGTCCGTAGAGTATCCGAACATCTCAGCCAGCGGAACATATCCACGGATCATCTTGCCTCCGCCGATATCGTCCATGCCCTCGATGCGGCCCCGGCGGCTGTTGATGTCGCCGATAACGTCACCCATGTAATCCTCAGGGGTCGTAACCTCTACCTTCATAATGGGCTCCAAGAGCACCGGATTTCCTTTCTGCATAGCCTCCTTAAATGCCAGGGAGCCTGCAATGTGGAATGCCATCTCACTGGAGTCTACCTCATGGTAAGAGCCGTCGTATACGGTAGCATGAAGTCCAAGCACCGGGAAGCCTCCCAGAATACCGGACTGCGCCGCTTCCTCGATACCCTCGCCGACTGCGGGAATGTATTCCTTGGGAATCGCACCACCCACAACCTGGGAATCGAACTTGAACAGCTCTTCTCCGTTGGCATCCATGGGCTCAAAGCGTACCTTACAGTGACCATACTGTCCACGTCCGCCGGACTGCTTCGCATACTTGCTGTCCACGTCCACAGGCTTGGTAAAGGTCTCCTTGTAGGCAACCTGAGGTGCACCTACATTTGCCTCTACCTTGTACTCCCGAAGGAGACGGTCAACGATAATCTCAAGATGCAGCTCGCCCATACCAGCGATAATAGTCTGGCCTGTCTCCGGATCTGTGTGAGCCCGGAATGTGGGGTCTTCTTCTGCAAGCTTTGCAAGGGCCTCTCCCATCTTGCCCTGACCTGCCTTTGTCTTTGGCTCGATAGCCAGCTCGATAACCGGCTCCGGGAACTCCATAGACTCCAGAATCACCGGATGCTGCTCGTCACAGATGGTATCACCGGTGGTCGTAAACTTGAAGCCTACGGCTGCAGCAATATCTCCGGAATATACCTTGTCAAGCTCCGCTCTCTTGTTTGCGTGCATCTGAAGGATACGTCCTACACGCTCCTTCTTCTGTTTGGTAGAATTATATACGTAGGAACCGGAATTCATGGTTCCGGAGTATACACGGAAGAATGCAAGCTTACCAACAAATGGGTCTGCCATAATCTTAAATGCCAGTGCGGAGAAGGGCTCTTCATCGGAAGAATGACGCTCGATCTCGTTGCCCTCCATGTCCGTTCCCTTGATAGACGCAATGTCCGTGGGCGCCGGCATATAATCAATGATTGCATCCAGAAGCTTCTGAACGCCCTTGTTACGGTAAGCCGTGCCGCAGCATACGGGAACTGCTGTACACTCGCAGGTAGCCTTTCTCAAGACTGCCTTCATTTCCTCTACGGAGGGCTCTTCTCCCTCCAGATACTTCATCATCAAATCATCGTCCAGCTCGGAGATCTTCTCAATCAGCTCGGTACGATAAAGCTCGGCATCATCTACCATGTCCTCCGGAATATCGACAACGGAAATGTCCTCGCCCTTCTCATCGTTGTAGATGTAGGCTTTCATCTCGAACAAGTCAATGATTCCCTTGAACTCATCTTCCTTTCCAATAGGAAGCTGAATGCAGATGGCATTCTTGCCAAGTCTTGTTTTAATCATATCTACCGCATTGTAGAAATCAGCACCCAGGATGTCCATCTTGTTGATGAACGCCATACGGGGTACATTGTAGGTGTCAGCCTGACGCCAAACATTTTCAGACTGAGGCTCTACACCACCCTTCGCACAGAACACGCCTACGGCGCCGTCCAGTACACGAAGAGAACGCTCTACCTCAACCGTAAAGTCAACGTGACCCGGAGTATCAATGATATTGATACGATGCTCCAAAGCTCCCTCCTGGGGCTTGCAGTTCTCCTGGTGGGTCCAGTGACAGGTTGTAGCTGCGGAAGTGATGGTGATACCACGCTCCTGCTCCTGCTCCATCCAGTCCATGGTAGCAGTGCCTTCGTGAGTATCTCCAATTTTATAGTTTACACCAGTGTAATACAGAATACGCTCGGTCAATGTAGTCTTACCAGCATCAATATGAGCCATAATTCCGATATTTCTGGTTCTCTCCAATGGATATTCTCTTCCAGCCACGGGTTTTCCTCCTCAAATCATCAAGCACAAGCCATAAATGCTTTCGGTTAGAACCGATAGTGTGCAAATGCCTTGTTGGCCTCTGCCATCTTGTGCATGTCTTCTTTTCTCTTCACAGATGCGCCGGTATTATTGGCTGCATCCATAATCTCATTTGCAAGTCTCTCTTCCATGGTCTTCTCACCGCGCTTGCGGGAGAACATGGTCAGCCAGCGAAGGGCAAGGGCCTGCCGACGGTCCGGGCGAACCTCAATAGGTACCTGGTAGGTTGCTCCACCAATACGTCTTGCCTTTACCTCAAGCATAGGCATGATGTTGTTCATAGCCTCCTCAAATACCTCCAGAGCCGGCTTCTCCATCTTTGCCTCTACTCTTGCAAATGCTCCGTATACAATCTTCTGTGCCACACCCTTCTTACCATCCAGCATAATGTTGTTGATAAGCTTGGTGACAACCTTGTTATTGTACAGCGGATCTGCTAATACATCTCTTTTCTGGATATGTCCTTTACGTGCCACGATACTTCCCTCCTTAATACGTGCTTATTAAACCTTTGGGCTTAATAAAATTCACTCTTTAATTCTCAGGTACTCACATAATTTCTATTTGTGTTGTGCACGGCATTCTATATACAACCCGCAGCCTGTTAAGGGTGATATGTTATTCCGGCATGCAGACATTCTTTTTGTCTGCCCAACGTTTCATAGCTTCTGTTCTTATAAATGAAATGCTTTCTATTTATAAGGTGTTACCTGTAACAAATTTGAGCCGAATTGTAGCTGTTCACTAATTTTATTTTTTAGCGTCTTTCGGTCTCTTGGCGCCGTATTTGGAACGGGCCTGTCTTCTCTTCGCTACGCCAGCGGTATCCAATGTACCACGGATGATATGGTATCTCGTACCGGGAAGGTCCTTTACTCTTCCGCCGCGGATCATAACAACACTATGCTCCTGAAGGTTGTGGCCTTCACCCGGAATGTAGCTTGTTACCTCAATACCGTTGGAAAGACGTACTCTGGCAATCTTACGAAGAGCAGAATTCGGCTTCTTCGGTGTGGCAGTCTTTACTGCAGTACATACTCCACGCTTCTGGGGTGCGGATGTATCCGTAGCTTTCTTTTTCAGAGAGTTAAATCCTTTCTGAAGAGCAGGTGCAGTAGACTTCTTCACAGAGGTCTGTCTTCCTTTTCTGACTAACTGGTTAAATGTTGGCATTCCTTTCACCTCCTGTAATAAGTGGCTGGCATGCTGCCGGCCCTGTCAGGCTGCTTGTGCCATCTATCGGCTTTATTGCGCACGAAAGCCTGCGCATTCGCGCACACTGGATTATTATAGTAATAAAAGTGTTGGCTGTCAAGGACTTTTTCAAAGAAAATCAGGAGATTCGTTGCCTTCCTTATAAATAATACACCTGCCCCAATCTCTCTCCAAAGCAGGGCAAAGGAAGCCCATCCCTTGCTCTCTCACAAACCTCCTTTGCACTGGCAAGCCAGCCCTGCTCATCCCTTTCCGGCCTAGGCAGGTGCAGAGCAAGAATGTGTGCGGGCTTTAGATATTTAGCAAGCAGTCTTCTGCTGGAGGGCAGTCCGATGACCGGAAAAGGCACAATCAGCACGTCCGGGGTTGATGCCCAAGCCCCGATTTTCGCAAAAAGCTCCGCCTCCGGCCACGCATCCCCCAGAAGCACAAGCCGTTTTCCATGGATTTCAAGCATGCAGGTAAGATTTTGCACTCCGGCATAAGCCTCACCCATATGTCTACTGTTAAAGATCTCTAAGGTTCCCACCGGAAGGTGCAGCATTACGTTCCCCTTCTCCGCCGGGGAAACAGATTTGAGCTTTCCGCAGCCGGGAGCTGCTTTTTGAAGCTGTCCAATCACCGTCTCCGTAGAAATAATCTCAAGGCTTGGATTCCTCCTCAACGCCTCGACGGTATCCTCCAGACAGAAATGGTCTCCATGACCATGGGTAAACAAAAGTGTTTCAATGCCTCCCCTTCCAATCTCCTTCAAAAGCTCTGCCCTCACATCAGCAGGCGTATCCGGATACAGGCCGGCCGGATCTCTGCTGAATACATCCGCTCCCACACAGCTTCCTCCTATTGTAATAAGCACACCGGCACTGGCAGTGTGGCGTATCATGATATCCCCACTCATTCTCCTATACTCCTGTCCTTTGTTATAAGCTTGCCAACTAAGCTGTTACCAGCATAATGTTACTGTTCACTCCGTGAACAGTAACAGCATAATTACATTTTCCTCTCATGTCAATCATTCGCTCTTTTTAAATTCCAAAAAAAATGTTAAAATAGACGCAATAAAATCCAACATTCGTGTATTAACTATATGAAAGGAGAAAGCAATGATGATAATTTGCTTGACGTCGGCAAATGACAGCGGAGGAGAACCGGATTCCTCCCGATTGGATCGCTGCCTTTGGGCAATTGCCAGGGAAGATTCCCAGGCCCTTGCAGAGCTTTACGACTGCACCAGTCCCTCGGTCTATGCTTTTGCCCTTTCTATTTTGAAAAACACCCAGGACGCGGAGGATGTTCTACATGACTGCTATCTTCAGATTTATTCCGCAGCCGCCAAATATCAAGCCTCCGGAAAGCCTATGGCATGGATTCTAACCATTACCCGAAACCTCTGTCTTTTGAAGCTTCGGGAGCGCAGACGGATGGCAGATCTCCCTCCTGAAAACTGGGAGCCCTATCTGGAAGCCTGCCAGAGCGCTTCCCCTGAGGATCGGCTGATATTAACCGAATGCATGAGGCTTCTCTCTGACGAGGAGCGGCAAATCGTTATCCTCCACGCCGTTGCGGGCTTTAAGCACAGGGAGACGGCAAAGCTTCTTGAGCTGCCCCTGTCCACCGTTCTTTCAAAATACAATCGAGCTATGAAAAAGCTGAAAAATCATATAGGAAAGGAGTATTGACGATGACAAACAGGGATACCGAATCGAAAATCAAGCGGGCCTTTTCAAACACTGTTCCGGACATACGCGATAGCATCCTTTCCGACTGCAAAACTCAGGAAGGAGCTGTAATTGTTATGACAGATACCAATAGAAAAACCTTTTCGCCCCGGCGTCTTGCCGGCATCGCAGCAGCATTTGTACTTCTGATTGGCGGCATGACCGGCTTTCAGATATATCGGGCAAATTATTCCGTTGCTTCCACGGTCTCTTTGGATGTAAATCCCTCCATTGAGATTCAGGTCAACAAAAAAGAACAGGTCCTCATGGTAAATCCCCGCAATGAGGATGCAGAGGTTGTGGTGGGAGATATGGATTTCAAGGGGAGCAGCCTTGATGTGACCATCAACGCCCTCATTGGCTCCATGCTCCGCAACGGCTATCTAAATGAGCTGGCCAACTCCATCCTCATCAGCGTAGACAACCAGGACCCTGCCAAGAGCGCGGAGCTTCAGGAGCGTCTTGCCAATGAGATCAATGCCGTGCTCCAGACCGGCACCTTCAATGGGGCTGTACTGAGCCAGTCCATTTCTGCAGATTCCAATCTGCGAGCCCTTGCCGAAGACTACGGCATTACTTTGGGCAAGGCCCAGCTTATTCAGCAGATTATCGAGCAAAATGCCTTTTATTCCTTTGCGGATCTGGTCCCTCTTTCCATCAATGAGCTGAATCTTCTGACCGAATCCGGCAGGCTGAACCTGGCAAATGTGAACTCTCTGGGAACTGCCAGTGACAAGGCATACATTGGCGAAGAAAAAGCAAAGGAGATTGCCCTCTCCCACGCAGGTGCCGCGGCTGATAAGCTTACCCAGTATGAGATTGAGCTGGATTATGAACACGGTGCTATGGTCTATGAGGTGGAATTTAAATCAGAAGGCTTTGAATATGACTATGAGATCGATGCGGTCACAGGCTCCATTTTAAAGAGCCAGAAGGAGACGGATGATGATTACATTCCGCCCCAGACAGACGCCCCGAAGCCGGAAGCTGGCAACGGCTCCTCTCAGACAAACCAAACTAATACGCAGACTGGCGGAGATTCCTCCCAAGCGAATCCTAACCAAAGCCAAGCCTCCCAGGAAGGCACAAAGCCAAAGACTTCTTATATTGATGAAGATCAGGCCAAAAGTGCAGCCCTCTCCCATGCAGGTGTTTCCGCAAATGCTGTCACAGAATACGAGAGTGAATTAGATCGGGAGCATGGAATCATGGTCTATGAAATTGATTTCAAGTGTGAAGGCTTTGAGTACGAGTATGAGATTGATGCCTCCACCGGTGCTGTCCTGAAAAACCAGAAGGAGCAGGATGACGACTACATTCCGCCTCAGACAGGAGGCCAACAGCCCTCCGGCGGAAATGGAGGATACATCGGTGAGGCCCGCGCAAAGGAAATCGCCTTCTCCCACGCAGGTGTCTCGGCAAATACCGTCCATGAATACGAAGCTAAGCTGGACGAGGATGACGGTATTATGATTTATGAAATCGAATTCAAGGCCGGCAATTATGAGTATGAATATGAAATCGATGCTGCCAGCGGCTCTGTTCTCAAATACGCGTGGGATGAAGATTAAACGAAGCTTTTATCTCCTTTTCGGTGCCTTAAGCTCCGCAATCGCTTCCTTTGCCCTTGTAATCTGTTCCATTCCCTCTTCTCCAAGGCGCAGACGCACGGTCAGGTAAATCATATCCAAAATCGTCATCTGCGCCAGACGGGAGGTCATGGCATCCGTATAATATTCCAGACTAATGCGGGAGCTGTAGAATACCAAATCCGAAAGTCTGGCCAGGCTGGAATCCAGATAGCTTGTGATACCTATTACTACCGCTCCCCGCTCCTTCGCCTGCTTTCCACAGGAAAGCAGATCCTGGCTTTCTCCCGTGTGAGAAACCAGCACCGCGGCATCCGTTCCATTCAAAGAATTAGCCTTAATCCGGGCCAAATGATAATTTGCGTCACAGAATACTGGCAGTCCCAGGCGCAGTAGCTTGTGGTAGGCATCCTGTACAATTGCCTGAGAGCCTCCCGAACCGTAGCATAAAATCTGCCCAGCCCCCAGAAGCGCCTCTGCCGCCTGCTCAATCGTCCGGCTGTCCACAAGGCTCTCGGTTCCACGAATAGCCTGAATAGCAGCATAAATCACTTTATTCTTAATCTCCTCAGTGGAATCCTCCGGGCCAATCCCCTGATATCCGTCCGCAAGCTGTGCCTCAATGGCTCCCGGTCTTCCGGCCGAACGCTCCCTTGCCACATTAACCCGCAGCTCCTGGTAGTTGTCATAGCCCAGCTTCTGAAGAAACCTTACAATTGTCGCCTCGCTGATTTTGCAGACCTCTGAAAGCTCCCGCATGGTCATCAGCGCACTTTGATCCGGGTGCTGCAAAATAAAATCCGCCGCCCGCTTCTGTTTTTTAGAAAGCAAATGGTAAGCATGATGAATTTGTGAAAGTCCGCCTTTTCCTTCCAGCATACCGATTCTCCTTTTTTTCCATCATAAGCATATTTTTTTCTTCTGTCAAATCATTTTCCCTTTTCAAATCTATCATACCATGGTAGAATATTCGTAGTAATACTTCGAATACATTTTTCAATCTGTATGTTTTACTGCGTTTTTTAAAACGGAGCATCTGATACATACGGAACAGCCGGAAAGGAGCTTTTAATATGGAAATTATGATTGTTGAAACCAGCGCCGTATCCTCTGCTCTTCTAAAGCAGCTGATCCAGGAGATCATCCCCGGTGTATCTGTTCACGAAATCATTGACAGCAGTTTGATCGATGAAGTCGTAGCCGGAGGAGGCGTTACCCCTCACGTGCGCCATCGCATGAATACTTATTTCAAGTTTGCAGAGGAATTGGGGGCGGATATTATCCTGAATCAATGCTCCTCTGTGGGAGATGTGGCTGCCAAGGCACAGAAGGCCATTCAGATTCCGATTGTCAGCATTGACAAGGGTATGGCTATCAAGGCAGTACAGACAGGCACACGCATTGGCCTGGTAGCTACCGTAGCCACAACCGTTCAGCCCAGCAGCCGCAATATTCTGCGCACCGCAAAGGAGCTGGGCAGGGAAATCACCCTAACCCCTTATCTGGTAGACGGCGCTATGGATCTGTTGATCAAGACCGGCGATACGGAGACTCACAACAAAATGGTCCTGGGAGCCGTGGAACAGGCGGCGGCAGAAAATGATGTGGTGGTTCTGGCCCAGGGCAGCATGGTTGTATTGGAGCCTCTGTTAACCCACCTGGAGACTCCGGTGCTTACAAGTCCCAGAATCGGAATCGAATATCTCAAGTCTGTAATAGACGGATTGGAGACGGAAGCATGATGACCCCTTATTTGCCCAACCATAAGCTGGTAGTGTTGGATGACGACCCTACTGGAGTTCAAACCGTTCATGACATCTACGTTTATACCGACTGGAGCTTAGAAAGTATTCGTGCAGGCTTTGCCGGGGAAGCGCCTCTGTTTTTTATCCTGACCAATTCCCGAAGCTTTACGCAGGAGGAAACTGCGCGGGAGCACGTCCTGATTGCCCTGCGTGTTTGGCAGGTATCCCAGGAGATGGGAATTCCGTTTCTCCTGATCAGCCGCAGCGACTCTACACTGCGGGGACATTTTCCTCTGGAAACAGCGGTTCTGCGGCGTACCTTGGAGGACTGCGGCGCTCCCTCCTTCCACGGAGAGATTCTCTGTCCCTTCTTTTTGGAGGGAGGCAGAATTACCCGGAACAATATTCACTATGTAAAGTATGGAGAGCGTCTGGTTCCTGCTGGGGAAACGGAATTTGCCCAGGATAAAACCTTTGGATACACCTCCTCCGATCTGCGGTATTATATTGAAGAAAAAACAAACGGACGCTATCGGGCCGAGGATGTAATCTCCATTTCCCTGGAGCTTCTCCGAAGCAAGGATACAGACACCATTCAATCTCTCCTTTTAAAAGCTGCGGATTTTCAAAAAATCGTAGTAAACGCAGAGTGCTATGAGGATCTGGCACCCTTCTGCCAGGCCCTGGCCGCAGCCATAAAGCAGGGCCGTCATTATATGCTGCGATCCGCCGCTTCTATTGTAAAGGTTTTAGGAGGTGTACCGGATCAGCCGCTTCTCACCAAAGAGATTCTTTCAAAAAATTCCGGTACGGCCGGTCTGGTTGTCGTGGGCTCTCATACCCAGAAGTCTACCGCACAGCTACAGGCGCTTCTAACCCTTCCCGGTACAGAGGGAATTCCCTTTCATTCCGAGCTGGTTCTGGAAGAAGAAGATGTCTTTGCACAAGAGATTCATCGAGCGCGAAGCGCCTGTGAAGTGGCCATGAAGCAGGGTAAAACAGCCGTTGTCTACACAGGAAGAACCCTCTTAGTTCAGGAGGGAGACACACAGGAGAGCGCTCTTTTACGTTCCGTTCGTATTTCTGACGGATTGCAGACCATCGCAAGGGATCTCACAGTGGTTCCCGCCTTTCTCATTGCCAAAGGAGGCATCACCTCCAGCGATGTGGCTGTGAAGGCACTTGGCGTCCGCTGGGGCTTTGTTTTAGGACAAATCAAGCCGGGGATTCCTGTGTGGAGAACGGGAGAAGAGAGCCTCTTCCCTGGTGTTCCTTATGTGATCTTTCCGGGAAATGTGGGTGAGGAAACCACCCTTCGTGAAATTGTGGAGCTTTTGACTGCATAAGCCTTTGCGAAAAAATAACGAAAATACATTTCTAATATTTGATGTCCGGCTGTCTGCGTGCAGGCTGTCTCATATGGGCAGATACTGCCTAGGCAATGTCCATACAAAGCAGAATGCACGCAAACGGTCCGAACACGAAATCCCAAAACCGCTGATTTCCTTTAGGAGAACAGTGTCTCCCGAATCACCTCACATACCGTAGGATGAGGAAATATCGTTCTCTTTATACTCTCCAAGGGAATCTTATTCTCAATCATCAATGCCAGAGAGTAAATGTACTCTGACGCATAGGAGGACATTAAGGCCGCTCCTATAATCACATTCTTTTGTGTGTCAATGATAATCTTGCAGATTCCATTGCTCATTCCATTTTCCGCCACATGACGGCCGCTGAAATTGATAGAAACCTTCTTAACGGCATAAGGAACTCCCGATTCCTTTGCCTGCTCCTCGGACATTCCCACAAAGGCCGCCTCCGGGCTGGTATATACCACACCGCAGACCGCATCATAGCTCATAGTATCCGGTACTCCAAGGATGGTATTGACAGCTACCTCTCCCTCCCGGTATCCCACATGTGCCAGCATAACCTTTCCGTTCACATCGCCGATGGCGTAGACATTCGGCACATTGGTCCGCATCTGGGCATCTGTCACAATAGCTCCGCGCTCCACCTGGATTCCAAGCTCTGCTAGGCCCTCAATATTGCTGTTGGCCCGCCGTCCTACACACATCAGGGCCTTGTCATAAGCGGCTACGTCGATTTTCCCGTCTCTTGTAAAGGTCACAACACCATTTGCCACCTTTGTCGCTCCGCTGGAGAGATAGAAGGTGACGCCCTTTTTCTCTAATTCCTGCTGAAGGAGAAGGCTCACCTCCCGATCATTGGGACCTAGTACCTTGTCCATCATCTCAATAACCGTTACCTTAGAGCCCGCCTCCTGGAAATAGGCCGCCATCTCGAAGCCAATGACACCGCCTCCTACGATCAGAAGCTTCTTTGGGATCTCCGTCATGTCAAGAATTTCATCACTTGTCATGACCGTTCCCTTTTCAAATTCCTCCTTTACCCCATCAATGGGCGGTATAACCGGAGAGGAGCCGGCTGCAATAATCACATTTTTTCCAAGAAAGGATTCATTTTCCGTAGATACCACCAGAGCGCCATTTTCCTTGGACAGCCTTGCAGTCCCGTTCACTACCTTGACCTTTTTTCTCCGCAGACCCCCTGCCACACCTTGTACCAGAGTCTTTACTACCTCGTTCTTCTTTTGCACAACTACCCCGTGATCCAGTGATACCTCCTTGGCCATAACCCCGTAAGGCTCCCCTGCTCCGTTGGCATAGTGATACATCTTGGCAGCATACAAAAGGGTTTTGGTGGGAATACATCCTACATTCAGGCAGGTGCCGCCTAAGCTTTTTTTCTCCACCAGAAGCACGCTCTTTCCATGGTGAGCCGCGTACTCCGCACTGTTGTAGCCCGCCGGGCCGCCGCCAATCACAATTACATCAAATTCCTGCATCATTACCTCCATTCCAGTTCCGCAATTTGCTGTCTCAAGGTTCCGTATAGCTCTATCATACAATCCTTACCTCATAAAAAGCAAGGTTATCTTTCGCAAATCCGCCCCCATTTTATGGAAAAATCCGAGGCATTCACCTCGGATTTTTCCATTTACATACATGTTAACTATTTTGAAGAAACTTATTAAGCTGATAATATCTTTTTTCATAGATTTCCTGATAGATTTCATGCATTGCCAAATCAGGCTCAATGCTTCGTCCTCCGGATAAGCATTGAAAGGCTTGACACGCCTCCCCATAGCTATGATACATACCAGAGCCAACTGCCGCCATAACGGCTGCGCCAATAGGAGCAACATCTGCCACAGAGGATGCCATAATCGGGAGATTTGTGATATCTGCCACTATCTGCATCCACAAGTCACTTCTCGTTGCTCCGCCAAGGGCGGAGAGCTTCTCAAGCGCAAGTCCCTGCTCCTGCAATCCCTTTATCATCAAATTCAGTTCAAAGGCTACTCCCTCCAAAACAGCTCTCGTCAAATGACGCCTGTCATGAGAAAAGTCAAGTCCGTGAAACATCCCTTTCATACTACTGTTCCAGGAAGGATACAGTGTGCCTCCAAGATAGGGCAGGAACATAAGGTGCTCCGCTCCCGGTGCAATATCCTCTGCAATTTCGGTAAGCTCATCATAAGAAATGGCTTCCGCAGCTCCCAAAGGCGCCAGTACATTATTTTTCAGCCATTTGAAAGCGGAACCGCCTGCGGGCGTGTACACAAAGCTGGCATAGGTATCCCCTACAATGTGCTTTGCCACGGCCGGATATGTATTCTCATCAAACATCGGCTTTGATGTAATGTTCATCAACACCCATGAGGTTCCCGTAGAAAGCATCGCATCTCCTGGGTGATGTACACCTGCCCCCACCGCCGTACAATATTGATCCTGTGCACCGGCATATACCTTGATACCTTCCTTCAAGCCCAGGAGCCTGGCAGCGTCAGCCTTTATCACTCCAACATAAGCTCCGCTTGGCACTAACTCTCCCAGCTGTTCCTTCCTTATACCCGCCATATCCAGTAAATCTGCATCCCATACTCCCGCTTCCACATTGAGAAGCTGAAGGTTTCCTGCGCTGTTTATATCCGTATAATATTCCCCCACAAGCAGATGCATGATACAGTCAGATACATTGCAGAAGGTAAGATCCCTTGTCTCCTCCGGCATATCCCGGCACATTTTATAAATTTGTATAAAGTTAAAGGAGGGTCCTAATTTCCATCCGGTTTTGCGGTAAAAGAAGCTTTCTCCATATTTTTCAATGAGCTCAGTACTCTCCTTTTCGCAGCGGGTATCCAGCCATGAAATGGCGTTGCCAAAAAATTCACCATTTGGTTTTACCGGAATCATTGTGCCGCTTTGTACGGAAACACACATTGCCTCCACCCCATCACCCTTGGGTATGTAATTACTGCAATTTCGCACAGTTTTAATCATGGCACTTAAAATGTCATCCATGCTCTGCTCGACATAATTGGGTCTCGGATAAATACAGGCATATCCCTCATAGCTGTAGTGTATAATCACTCCTTTGTTATCCAACAATATTGTCTTTGTCCCTGTTGTACCAATATCAATCCCAAGAATCATGGCTGCCCTCCCGGTCCTCAGCAAATCCTTTTTCCAGTTTACTCCTCAAAAATATCCCGCAGCTTATCAACAGAATATTTTACTCCCTCATATACGTTTTCATCCGTGTCCTCAAAGGCAAAGCTCAGCTCAAGATATTGTACGCTGTCCTCTGTTCCTGTATTATGAAGCACACCCTTGATGATCTCCGGTGTCACAATCCCATCCTCCTCGTGCCGGAAATCCCAATGGCGATCCCAAAGGCCGTCTGTCTGCTGCAAATGCATGTCACCAATATAGGACTTCAGCTCACGAATCCATAATTCCATATCTGCCTGCTTGCCCATAAACGGCTTGCAGAGCATATGTCCCCAATCAAGAAAAATCTGAACGGGAATTTCACTTACATTCTCCAAATCATGCATCAGCTCCAAGGAGCTTTCAATGCTGTTGGGGAACTCCGTAAACAGTGGAGTCGGCTCGATCTGAATGGATTGAAGACCCTTCCTGGCTCCATAAGCAGCCAATTTTTTCAGTCTTTCAACCGTTTCCTCATAAATCGCTCTGCGGCGCAGGGGATCATAAGCATCTCTGTGTGTCATTCCGCCCAAGGCAATTCCCAGATGCTTTGCTCCCACCTCCATGGCAACGTCAATCGCTCTTTCATGGTAGGTCTGAATTGCGTCGCGAACCTCTCTGCTATGTGCCAGAAACTGGGGATAGGAATATGCCGCCATCCCATTGAATAAGGATTCAAAGGACAAGCCCTTTTTCCCAAATGCATCTCGATAGGCATTGGCAAGACGGTTGCGCATTTCTTCCGGCCACCATGGATCAATAAAATCCAGGTTGAACTGCCAATAATGAACCCCAAAGCCAGCACAAAGCTCCGCCAGCTCCTCCGGGTCCTGCCAACGCTTTGCCGCAAATGATAAATTTAGTCCTAATTTCATTCCTCTTTTTCCTCCTCTTTCTTGTCATTCCGCATTTTTTTCTGTTTTTCAAATTCAGCAGCACGCTCATTGCGCTGTTTCATCATTTCAGATATGGAGCTAAAAGAGATTGCCAATACGGTTACAACACCGCTGACTGCTGACTGCACATACATATTTACCCCAAATAGCACAATCGCATTCTGAATCACACAAATCACAGCAGCTCCAATCAGCGCTCCAAGGGGGCTGCCGATTCCACCTGTCAGCGAAACACCACCAATCACAGAGGATGCAATGGCATTCATTGCCCAATTTCCGCCAATGCTGGATTGTGCGGATCCCAAACGTGCTACATACAGCATCCCTGCCATAGCTGAAATAAAGCCAACAATTGAATACAAAAGAATACGTATCCTGTCAATATTAATTCCCAATAATGCTGATGTCTCTTTGCTATTACCAATGGCATACACATAGCGGCCCGTCCTCGTCTTTTTTACAAAAAACAAGGCGCAGGCAAGTAGGATCAAGGTAATAATAAACGGGACCGGGATGTAGGCTATATTTCCCTTTCCCAGAAAATGAATTTCTTCCGGGATATTTGGAATTGCTCTTCCCTTTGTAACCGCTAAGACAACTCCACCATACACACCCGACATTCCTATTGTTGCCACCATAGCATTTAACTTTAGCTTTGAAATTACCAAGCCATTTAAGGCTCCCAGGCCAATGCCCAGCAGCAATGCCAGCACAAATGCCAAATAGGGATTTACATTCCCCTCTACCATCATCAATCCGCCCATAACGCCGCATAATGTCGCAATATTGCCTACCGAAAGGTCAAGCTCACCAATCAGCAGCAATAAAGACATTCCAATTGCAATCATAGCGATAAAAGCCAGATCACGCACAAGAGACTGCAGGTTAAACAAAGTGAAAAAATATTCTGATCCTATGGAAACAATGATAAGCATCCCCACCAGTATCAGAGTAATGGCTGTCAGGCTATTGCCGCTTAATTTTGCCCACCCTGCTTTCATTTTACTTTTTAACTCGCCGTTCACTCTCAATTTTAACACCTCAATTCGCTTGAGCCGGGTAACCGATCATTGCGTTCATAATGCTTTCTTTATTTGGATCCTTTGAGAATTCATCTACTATCTGTTCTTCGTGCATCACAATGATACGATTGCAGCACCGAAGTATTTCGTCAAGCTCTGATGAGACAAAGATTACGCCTAATCCATTTTCAGCCAGAGTCTTCATCAGCCTATAAATTTCATATTTCGCTCCCACATCAATGCCCTTCGTAGGTTCATCCAAAATGATAACCTGAGGCTCTGCCAGCATAGAGCGTGCAATAATAGCCTTCTGCTGATTTCCCCCGCTCAAGGTTTGAATTTTTTTATCTAACCCCGGAGTCCTTACATCATACAGCTTTGCAAACTCCTTTGCCTTTGCATCCTCCTGCTTTTGTGAAACCATACCATTGACTATCATATTTTTTATGGAAAGAATCGATATATTTCCCTTCACGCTCATCAAAGGCAGGATCCCTGTCCGTTTTCGATCCTCCGGAAGATACACCAGTCCTGATGCTACGGATTTAGCCGCACTGTTTTGATATACCTGTTTATTCTTATAGTAAATTTCTCCGGAATAGATCCGATCACTTCCATAGATTGCCCGCATGAGCTCGCTGCGTCCAGCACCGATAAGCCCGGAAAATCCCAGAATTTCTCCTTTTTTTAAAGTAAATGATATATCACGGAATCCGGAACCATATAAATGCTCCACCCTCAAAAGCTCCTCGTCCGTAACGCTGTCCGAATAAAACCGCTGCTCCCCGCTCAGGTGCTTTCCAATCATTTTCTGAATAATCCAATTTTCATCCACCTGCTTTACCAATGCGGTATCTATTTTTTGTCCATTCCGAAAAACGGTAATGTCATCCCCAATGCGAAATATCTCATTCAGCTTATGGGAAATATAGACTACTGCAATTCCTGCTTCCTTTTGACGCTGAACTACCCGAAATACCCGATTGGCATCTTCCGTAGTAAGGCTGGAGGTCGGCTCATCCAGTATCATAACTTCATAGCCCTTTCGCATGGTAGCTCTTGCGATTTGAAGCAGCTGCTGATCTGCCACAGACAGTTCTCTTACCATCTGTCCCGGTCTTGCGTGAATTCCGAATTCCTGAATCGTAGCCACCGCAATCTCTTCCAGCTTACGCTGATGAATCAAGCCATTTATATTGGTCTGTTCAAAAGGGATAAAGAGGTTTTCCGCAACACTGAGATGTTGAAAAAGGTCAATTTCCTGAGGGACAAATACTACCTTTGAAAATAAGCCTCCATCCTCTTTTGCCAATCTTCCGCTTATATAAATCTCGCCCTCATCAGCCTTGTAAACTCCTGTCAAACACTTGATGAGTGTGCTTTTTCCCGCACCATTCTCTCCTACAATGCAATGGATTCTTCCCTGTTCAAATGAAATATCAATCCTGTCAAGTGCTACAACACCAGGGAAAATCTTGGTCAAGCCCTTTGCTTCAAGTACTTTCATGAATCATACACACCCTTTTTATTATGCAGTGGCGACAACCATAAAAATGATTGTCACCACTTATATCAATGCACCCTCAAATCATGAGCCAACAACTTCAATCCACTCATCTACATTTTCGGAATCAACATACAGGATACCCGTATCTACAAATTGAGGTACATCCTCAGCCTCTCCAACACACATATTAAAGAGCATTAGTGTACACATTTCCCCCTGCATAATCGGCTTTGTGGATGAGGAGGAATCCATGGTACCGGACTTGATATACTCAAGCATTTCAATCAGGTTCTCCATTCCTACTACCTTGATTTCTCCTACCTTTCCAGCCTCCTCAATGGCGCTGCACTGGCCGATAGGCCCGGACGCATTCACAGACAGATATCCGTCAATATCCGGATTTGCGGCAATCACGGCAGCGGCCTGTGTCTTTGCATCCTCAATGTTATCATTGTCAATACCGCCATCAACCACCTCAATTCCCGGATAGTCCTTGAAAAATTCAATGTACGCATCATAACGGGCAGCCTGATTTGCAGCACTTGGTACTCCATGCATAATGGCAACCTTGCCTTCTCCATCCAGGATTTCCACCATACGCTGAGCAGCAACCAATGCCTGCTCTGCAAAGTCATTGCCAACACAGGTTAAACCGGAGCCTGCCTGGATCGGCGTATCAAACATAACCACCGGAATACCCTGTGCACGAATTTCATCAATAATTGCCTTACTTCCTTCATAGTCAATGGGAGCAAAAGCAATGCCATCAGGCTTTGTAGCCGCGGCCTGTTCCAGAACAGAATTCTGTTCCGCAACATCGGCCAGCTGCGGCGCCCGATAGTCAACCGTAATATTCGCCCCGTACATCTTTGACAATACCTCCGCCTGCTGCTGTGCTCCCATATTCACCTGGTCGTACCATGGATGTACGCAGTTGGGTATCATAATAAAGGTTAAATCCTCATTGGATCCCCCTGACGGCTCAGCTGCCGGAGCTTCTGTCCCACTGGTGCTGCATCCGGTCAAAAGTGCCGCTGTCAGCAGTAAGCTTACCCCTAAAGACAATATACGTTTTTTCATTTTCTTCTTCCTCCTTTCGGTTCCGTAAGTTGTTTTTTCTATACGATTTGTAATTTTTGAAATACCTTTCCCCCTTTCGTTGCAAATTCAAGCCTTCTTATTACTCCCCATCCTGTTTTATATAGTATCCCTTTCTGTTTGTGTGTTTATTATAATATTCGTTTTTTGTATTTTCAATAAAAAACTGCCGTTTTAGACAGTCTATTTCATGGAACGTTCCATAAATCAATGCACAAATTAAGTTTTTCTTTTTAATTTTCTGGTAATTTATGGCATAAAAAATACCCTCAAAATCTTGAGGATATTTTTTATGATACGGCCAGCATCTGCTGAAGCTCCCTCATTACGCGATCCGGCGGAGCTCCTCCATAAACCGCTTCCGACAGTTTATTTCCGATGACCTCATCAAAGGAACGGCTGCCCCCTATTCCCAATAACAAGGATTCCCGAAAGGAATCACTTTCCAGATTATCAAATACTCCCTTCAATCCAGGATTCACATAATCCAGCTCCCCGTTCATAATTACATTCGTTTTTGGCGTCAGCCTGCCCAGCAATATACTTTTCAAAGCAACATCATCACTGCAGCACCATTGTATAAATTCACTACAAGCCTCCCTCTGCCTGGTTGTAACAGGTATTCCCAGCAAATAACCATCAATTACAGTCATATTGCTGGGAGAACGTCCAAATTTAATTCTCTTATCCCAGTCAATACTGTTCAGCATCAGATAATTGTAGTACGTTACAATCATGGCAATATCTCCATCCAGCATTACTCTTACCTGCTCATTGTCCATAAAGGTCTGACAATGAGGATAGGAATACTGGTAGGAGTCACACAAATTTTCCAATGCCTTCACATCCTGAGGCGTATATGCCCCAAAGCTTTGCTCTCGAAAGGCTTTTCCACGGAAGGACAGACTGCGTGCCCAAAATTCATCCGGAAGCCCTATAGAGGTATGTCCCCCTATACATGTTCCATATTTTACAGGGGAACTCGGATTATATTTGCGCGTAAAGTATTTGGCTACGATATTAAATTCTGTCCAACTTCTTGGCGGCTGAAGTTCCAGCCCCATTTTGCTGTAATACTGTTTTTGAACCACTGGATCTGAAAATATATCATCACGATAAGCTAATATCTGGACTCCCATTTCTGCCAACATTCCATATACCGCATACTCATTTCTAAAGTATGCTTTTTGTATCTTGGGAAGATATTCCTCCTCCATCCCACTGTAATCAAAATATTCATCCAGTCTGTTTAGATATTTCTTTTGAACCAGCTCTGACAGCCAATTAATATGAAATGCAGCTACATCATAAGCCTGACTCTCCCCCTCACATGACAAAATAATTTCCTTTTTCAATTCTGTCATATTCTTTTTCACAAATTCTAAAGAAATACCCGTCTGATTTGAAAAAGCGTCGCTTAATAATTGAATACTGGTACTCATTGGTACATCTGGCAGCAAAACTCTCAACCGCTTATTACTCAAGGCCCTTCTCTCTAGGTAATAACTCTTGATTGCCGCCTTAACATGTATCTTCGGTATCACCAATTCCTCAAAAAAATCATTTACCATAGGCTCTTTGATCTGCCTGTCCAGAATATCTACTGCCTTTTGCGCATAGCGTACCACCTCCCGGCGAAGCATAATCATATCCGGAAGATCTCTTTTTTCAAGCTGCTGACTGGAAAGCACATAAAATATGTGATCCTTTTGTCCATTCATCAGCAGAACCTCTCTTAAACAATCTGCCAGAAATTCATTGGATACAATAAAGCAGGAAGGAAGATTCTCTCTTTTGGGAATTTCTGTAAGAAGCTTTTTATATAAGGGTCCTCTACGAAAGGGTAATTCCATTTCAAACATTGTTTCCCCATTTTTTGCCTTCCACCCTTGAACAAATCCCTGCCAACAGCTTCCCTCCGCATTGAACCGGCGCAATCCTGTTACAATCCCCACTGTTTTATTCTGCTCCATCAACAGCTCTGTAGCCTCCCGGATCAAAGAGGTATTATCAAATTCCACTGTCAGAAACCCCGGCAGACGTAGACAATACTCTAACATCAAAATAGGAATCATATTGTCATCAATACTCTGCAATATTTTTTCATCCAAATGAGGCGTACAGAGAATGATTCCCTCCACTCCCATCCCAATCAATTGGGTAATTGTATTCTGCAGCTCTATTTTATCATCTCTGGGTATCTTTACCACCGCATGATAATTCAATTGCTCCAAGCGCAGAAGAACTCCCTCCAAAAGCTTTTTGGAGTACCCTGATAATTCATGAAAGACCACTCCAATAAAGCCCATATGGTTCTTTTTTAAATTCATAGCCAGAATATTGGGACGATAATTCAGTTCCTTCATCACCCGTATCACGCGATTATAGATCTCAATATTTACGCTGCTCTTATTATTCAAAACATTGGACACCGTGGAAATAGAAACCCCTGCCTTATGAGCAACATCCTTTATTGTACTCATGATCCTCTCCTTGTTCTTCTTTTTCTGGGTTTATACTCTCATATATACAGAGGAATGTAAATAGGGTTAATCCTTCCATAAAACGTTCTATGAAATAATTGCCATTTTATTATTTGAAGCACTTAAAAAGGAGCAGCGGACTTAGCCTCTGCTCCTTCAAAGCTTTTCTATCAATCTTATATCTTTTATCTCATACCGGCTTTTAAGCCTCCGTCAACTCTTCCTCAATCCCATCAAAATCCTCTTCCGTCAAATCCTCACCTAAGGTATCGGTAGTATCCATAGTCTCCTCAATGGGCTCTTCCTCAACAAAATCTCCTACCGCCTCATCGTCAAACTCCTCGGAAAGCTCCAGATCTTCAAAGGTATCCAGCTCCGTATCCAGCTTCACGGACCGATAACGCTTCATACCAGTACCGGCCGGAATCAGCTTACCAATCAAAACATTCTCCTTGAGACCGATCAGCGGGTCAATTCTTCCCTTGATAGCCGCCTCGGTCAGAACCTTGGTGGTCTCCTGGAAGGATGCTGCGGACAGGAAGGAGTTGGTAGCCAGGGAAGCCTTGGTAATACCAAGCATCACCTGCTTGCCCTCCGCCGGACGCTTGCCCTCTGCAATAAGCTTCTCATTCATATCCTCAAAGTCAAGGACATCCACCAGAGTTCCCGGCAGGAAGTCCGTATCACCGTTGTCCTCAATACGAATCTTCTTCAGCATCTGACGCACAATCATCTCAATGTGCTTATCATTGATATCAACACCCTGAAGGCGGTATACACGCTGTACCTCCTGAATCATATAATCCTGAACCGCACGGATACCCTTAATCTTCAGAATATCATGGGGATTCACACTACCCTCTGTCAGCTCATCACCAGCCTCCAGAACCTGGCCGTCCTGAACCTTCATACGGGAGCCATAGGGAATCAGGTATGTCTTGGACTCTCCGTCCTCATTGGTCACCTGAATCTCCCGTTTTTTCTTGGTGTCAAGAACGGTTACCGTACCCGGAATCTCCGTAATAATCGCAAGTCCCTTGGGCTTCCTGGCCTCAAACAGCTCCTCTACACGGGGAAGACCCTGTGTGATATCGCCGCCGGCCACACCGCCTGTATGGAAGGTACGCATGGTCAGCTGTGTACCCGGCTCACCGATAGACTGAGCGGCAATGATACCGACGGACTCACCTACCTGAACCGCCTCGCCGGTTGCCATGTTAGAGCCATAGCACTTGGCACATACGCCAATGTGTGACTTACAGGTCAAAATGGTACGAATCTTCAGCCGGTCAAAGGGCTTGCCATTCTCATCCACTCCGGATTTGATAATGGCCGCCGCACGTCTGGGGGTAATCATGTGATTTGCCTTCACAATCACATTGCCGTCCTTATCCTTAATGGTCTCACAGGAGAAACGTCCTGTAATACGCTCCTGAAGACCCTCTATCTCCTCTTTTCCTTCCATGAAGGCTTTTACTACCATGCCGGGAATCTCATCTTTTCCTTCACAGCAGTCTACTTCACGGATAATCAAATCCTGAGACACATCTACCAGACGCCTTGTGAGGTATCCTGAGTCTGCGGTACGAAGAGCCGTGTCAGACAGACCCTTACGTGCTCCATGGGCAGACATAAAGTACTCCAATACGTCCAGTCCCTCACGGAAGTTGGACTTGATGGGCAGCTCAATGGTGTGGCCTGTGGTATCTGCCATCAATCCACGCATACCTGCCAGCTGCTTAATTTGCTTATCGGAACCACGGGCTCCGGAGTCCGCCATCATATAGATGTTGTTGTACTTATCCAGACCTTCCAGCAGGGCCTTGGTGAGAACCTCGTCCGTCTGCTTCCAGGTCTCCACAACCTCCTTGTAGCGCTCCTCCTCAGTAATCAGACCTCTCTTATAGTTCCGGGTGATCTTATCCACCGTATCCTGAGCCTTCTGAATAAGCTCCGGCTTCTGGGGCGGCACTGTCATATCAGAAATGGATACGGTCATAGCCGCTCTGGTCGAGTACTTATAGCCCATAGCCTTGATATCATCCAGAACCTCTGCGGTCCTGGTCGCTCCATGGGTGTTGATAACCTTTTCCAGAATCTGCTTTAAGCCCTTCTTTCCTACATGGAAGTCTACCTCCAGCTTCAGCTCATTGCCCGGAACACTTCGATCCACAAAGCCCAGGTCCTGAGGCAGAATCTCATTGAAGATGAAACGGCCCATGGTAGATTCAATGATATCGGAAAGCTCCGTACCGTCCGGAAGCTCCTTTGTCACCTTTACCTTGATCTTGGACTGTAGCTTAATCACTCCATTCTCGTAGGCAAGTATGGCCTCATTGACACTCTTAAAGAACTTTCCCTCTCCTAATGTGCCAGGGCGCTCCTGGGTCAAATAATAGATTCCAAGAACCATGTCCTGAGAGGGTACGGCCACAGGGCCTCCGTCGGAAGGCTTCAAAAGGTTATTGGGCGAGAGCAGAAGGAAACGGCACTCTGCCTGGGCCTCCACAGACAGGGGAAGATGCACTGCCATCTGGTCTCCGTCAAAGTCTGCGTTGAAGGCCGTACAAACTAAGGGGTGCAGCTTAATTGCCTTACCCTCTACCAGGATGGGCTCAAATGCCTGGATACCCAATCTATGCAGGGTAGGAGCACGGTTCAGCATAACCGGATGCTCCTTGATAACCTCCTCCAGCACATCCCAAACCTCAGGCTGTACCTGACGCTCTACCATCTTCTTTGCACTCTTAATGTTGTGGGCTGTTCCATTCTGTACCAGCTCCTTCATAACAAAGGGCTTAAACAGCTCAATAGCCATCTCCTTGGGCAGACCGCACTGATAGATTTTCAGCTCCGGTCCCACCACGATAACGGAACGTCCGGAATAATCCACACGCTTTCCAAGAAGGTTCTGGCGGAAACGTCCGGATTTACCCTTCAGCATATCGGAGAGAGACTTAAGGGCACGGTTGCCCGGTCCCGTTACGGGACGGCCTCTTCTGCCGTTGTCAATCAAAGCATCCACTGCCTCCTGCAGCATACGCTTCTCATTTCTTACAATAATGTCCGGAGCACCCAGCTCTAAGAGACGCTTTAAGCGGTTATTCCGGTTGATAATTCTTCTGTACAGGTCATTTAAGTCGGAGGTGGCAAAGCGGCCGCCATCCAACTGTACCATAGGACGCAGATCCGGCGGGATCACGGGAATGGCATCCATAATCATCCATTCCGGCTTATTGCCTGAGCCGCGGAATGCCTCCACAACCTCCAGGCGCTTGATAATACGTGCCCGCTTCTGGCCGGTGGCATTGCTGAGTGCGCTTTTCAGCTCCTCAGATTCCTTTTCCAGATCAATGGCCTCCAAAAGCTCCTTGATGGACTCCGCACCCATTCCTACACGGAAGCGGCTTCCATACTTTTCACGCATATCCTGGTATTCCTTCTCGGTGAGAATCTGCTTATATTGAAGCTCCGTATCCCCGGCATCCAATACAATATAGGATGCAAAGTAAAGTACCTTCTCCAAGGTACGGGGAGACAGATCCAGGATCAGTCCCATACGGCTGGGAATTCCCTTAAAGTACCAGATATGGGATACGGGAGCTGCCAGCTCAATATGTCCCATACGCTCCCGGCGGACATTGGACTTGGTAACCTCCACGCCGCATCGGTCGCAGACCACGCCTTTATAGCGGATCTTCTTATATTTTCCACAATGACACTCCCAGTCCTTGCTGGGTCCAAAGATACGTTCGCAGAATAAGCCGTCTTTTTCCGGTTTCAGGGTTCTGTAATTGATGGTTTCCGGTTTCTTAACCTCGCCCTTGGACCATTCCCGAATTTTCTCCGGAGACGCAAGTCCGATCCGAATCGCATCAAAGGTCATAGGCTGATAAACCGCTTGATTCGTTGTTTCTGGCATGAATACACTCCCTTTCTTATTCCTCTTCTTCAAAATCCTCTTCGAAGTCTAAAAACTCGTCTTCCTCTTCTTCCTCTTCCGTTACATCAACCAGTTCTTCTCCTTCGAATTCCTGCTTGCTGAATCCGTAATCTCCAAAGGATTCCTCTTCCTTATTGGAGTGTCTGTCGCCCTCAATGATAGACCTCAGGTCCACATCGCCATAGTCGCTGGTCTCCATGATCTCAACCTCTGTGTTGTCATCCCGCAGAACTCTTACATCCAGGCCCAAGGACTGCAGCTCCTTTAAGAGCACCTTGAAGGATTCGGGAATTCCTGCCTCCGGAATGTTGTCACCCTTGATAATGGCCTCGTAGGTCTTCACACGTCCAATCACATCATCGGACTTCACGGTCAGGATCTCCTGGAGTGTGTAGGATGCTCCATAAGCCTCCAGAGCCCACACCTCCATCTCTCCGAAACGCTGGCCGCCGAACTGCGCCTTGCCGCCCAGAGGCTGCTGGGTTACAAGAGAGTAGGGTCCTGTGGAACGGGCATGAATCTTGTCATCTACCAGATGATGAAGCTTCAGATAATGCATGTGTCCAATGGTAACCGGGCTGTCAAAATATTCTCCGGTACGGCCATCCCGGAGACGGACCTTACCGTCTCTGGAAATGGGCACACCCTTCCATACCTTCCGGTGATCCAGATTCTCATACAGATAATCCATTACCTCCGGAAGAAGCTCCTCCTCATGCTTTGCCTTAAATTCCTCCCACTCCAGATTCACATAGTCATTGGCCAAATCCAGAGTGTCCATAATATCATTCTCATTGGCCCCGTCAAATACCGGCGTTGCCACGTTAAAGCCAAGAGCCTTTGCTGCCAGGCTTAAGTGAATCTCCAATACCTGTCCGATGTTCATACGGGACGGCACGCCAAGGGGATTCAATACGATATCCAAAGGACGTCCGTTGGGCAGGAAGGGCATATCCTCCACCGGAAGCACACGGGATACCACACCCTTGTTGCCGTGGCGGCCTGCCATCTTATCTCCCACAGAGATCTTTCTCTTCTGAGCAATGTAGATGCGAACTGCCTGGTTCACACCCGGAGACAGCTCGTCGCCATTCTCTCTGGTGAATACCTTGGCATCTACAACGATTCCGTACTCTCCATGAGGCACCTTTAAGGAGGTATCTCTCACCTCTCTGGCCTTTTCTCCGAAGATTGCCCGCAGAAGACGCTCCTCAGCGGTCAGCTCCGTCTCTCCCTTGGGAGTTACCTTTCCAACCAGGATATCTCCTGCCCGAACCTCCGCACCAATGCGGATGATTCCTCTCTCGTCCAGATCCTTTAAGGCGTCATCACCTACGCCCGGCACATCTCTGGTAATCTCCTCCGGTCCCAGCTTGGTATCACGGGCCTCTGCCTCATACTCCTCAATATGAACGGAGGTATACACATCCTCCTGAACAAGACGCTCGCTCAAGAGAACGGCATCCTCGTAATTGTAGCCCTCCCAGGTCATAAATCCAATCAGAGGATTCTTGCCCAGGGCAATCTCTCCGCCTGCGGTAGACGGGCCATCCGCAATCACCTGGCCTGCCTCTACCTTGTCACCCTTAAATACAATGGGCTTCTGGTTGTAGCAGTTGCTCTGATTGCTTCGTGAAAACTTTGTCAAATGATAGGTGTCCCTGGTTCCGTCCGCACATTTCACCACAATCTCATTGGATACGGAACGTTCTACCACACCGTCATGTTTCGCTACCACACACACACCGGAGTCTACGGCTGTCTTGGTCTCCATTCCTGTTCCTACCACCGGCGCCTCTGTAACAAGAAGGGGCACGGCCTGACGCTGCATGTTGGATCCCATAAGAGCACGGTTGGCGTCATCATTTTCCAGGAAGGGAATCAAGGCTGTTGCCACGGAAAATACCATCTTGGGAGATACGTCCATATAATCAAACATGGAGCGCTCGTACTCCTGGGTCTCCTCCCGGTAACGTCCGGATACATTCTTACGGACAAAGTGTCCCTCTGCATCCAGGGCCTCATTCGCCTGTGCCACGTGGTAATTATCCTCCTCGTCCGCCGTCATGTAAACCACCTCGTCGGTGACACGGGGATTGTGAGGATCGGTTTTATCAATCTTACGGTAGGGCGTCTCTACGAAGCCATACTCGTTGATTCTTGCATAGGTTGCCAGAGAGTTGATAAGACCAATGTTCGGTCCCTCAGGGGTCTCAATGGGGCACATTCTTCCATAATGAGAATAGTGCACGTCACGAACCTCAAATCCGGCACGGTCTCTGGACAAGCCGCCAGGTCCTAAGGCGGACAGACGGCGCTTATGGGTCAGCTCACCCAAGGGATTGTTCTGATCCATGAACTGGGACAGCTGGGAGGAACCAAAGAACTCCTTCACCGCAGCCGTCACCGGCTTAATATTGATCAGGGACTGAGGTGTAATGTTCTCCTGATCCTGAGTAGTCATACGCTCCCGGACCGTACGCTCCATTCTGGAAAGGCCGATTCGGTACTGGTTCTGAAGAAGCTCACCTACCGCACGGATACGACGGTTGCCCAGGTGGTCAATATCATCGTCATTTCCAATTCCATACTCCAGATGAAGATTATAATTAATGGAAGCAATAATGTCTTCCTTTGTAATATGCTTTGGAATCAGCTCATGGATATCACGCTTCACAGCCGCCTTGCGTTCCTCCAAATCGCTAGATTCTTCCAGTATCTTTTTCAAGGCAGGATAATATACTAATTCCGTAACCCCCAATTCCCTGGGCTCCACATCCATGAAATGTGTGATATCAACCATCATGCTGGAAATGACGCGGATATCACGCTCCTCACCCTTGACCATCACAAAGGGAACTGCCGCGTTCTGAATCTCGTCCGCCAGCTCTCTGCTTACCTCGGTGCCAGCCTCCGCAATGATCTCTCCGGTCAGAGTATCTACCACATCCTCTGCCAGAACCTGTCCGTGGATACGGTTGCGCAGCATCAGCTTTTTGTTAAATTTATAACGGCCAACCTTGGCCAGATCATATCTTCTGGGGTCAAAAAACATACTGGTGATCAGGCTCTCCGCGCTCTCCACAGCCAGAGGCTCACCGGGACGTATCTTCTTATACAGCTCCAGAAGACCCTCCTGATAGTTCTCCGCCGTATCCTTGCTGAGAGTAGCCAGAATCTTGGGCTCCTCACCAAAGAGATCCAAAATCTCCGCATTGGTGCCAAAGCCCAGGGCGCGAACCAGTACGGTGATCGGGACCTTTCTGGTACGGTCTACACGTACATAAAAAATGTCATTGGAATCCGTCTCATATTCCAGCCATGCACCGCGATTGGGGATCACCGTACAGGAATACAAGCCTTTTCCTACCTTATCATGATCAATTGCATAGTAAATACCAGGGGAACGAACAAGCTGACTGACAATGACACGCTCTGCACCGTTGATCACAAACGTACCGGTCTCCGTCATCAGCGGTAAATCACCCATGAAAATCTCATGCTCATTGATTTCATCGGTTTCTTTATTGTAAAGACGTACCTTTACTTTCAGAGGAGCTGCATATGTCGCATCTCTTTCCTTGCATTCCTCGATTGTATATTTAATATCGCCTTCGCCTGTGCAAAGTGTAAAATCAACAAACTCAAGGCTCAAATGCCCGCTGTAGTCAGCAATGGGAGAAATGTCGTCAAACACTTCCCGAAGTCCCTCGTCCAGAAACCATCCATAGGAATCCTTCTGAACCTCAATGAGGTTTGGCATCTCCAAAACTTCTTTTTGCCTTGAATAGCTCATTCTACTGCTTTTACCGGTTGTAATAGGACGTATCCTGTTCTTTTCCATTGACGTTCACCCCTTATTTTAGTTGTGAATTGCAGTGTTTTTCGTCATTTTTGACAATGACAGTCACAAAAACAGAGTATAACTCACCACAATAGTGCATCCTACATGATAACACAGGCTTGTTTGCGTGTCAAGCATTGTTTTGGGAAATTTTATCAGAAATTTTTTAAGTTTTTTTAAGAAAAAAGGAGCTGCAGCTTTGAAGAAATATCTCATCTGCAGCACCTTTATCATTAACTTTTCAGCTTATATAGCCCATGCAAGGGCAAATAGAACAATTATAATGAGAGCGATTACAATTCCAATGGCAGAGGTGATCACTCCCGCCACGGCAGCTCCGTGTCCGTCCCGATGCTGTACCAGACTTACAATTCCGGTAATCAGGCCAATCACTCCTAATATAAAGGTCAGCCAAGGCACCCAGAAAAACACCAATGACAAGATTCCGGTTACCAAAGATATTGCCGCCAGGTTGCTGTTGCCTTTATGTGCCTCCGGGTTTTGCTCTCCCACGATAATCACCGGCTGGTGATACTGCTGACCGCCGTTGTTCCAGTTATCATTTCTTGGTCCCTGTTCCATCATTCTCTTACCTCTGCTCTATCAATAACCATAATATCCGGTAGACACCAGAAGGGCTGCAACTCCGAACATAAGCGCCACCTCAATTACCACACAGCCTACAAAGGCTCCAACCATGGCGCCGGTCTTTCCCTTAAGCCCAAGCTTCGCATAAAGGAAGCTGAACAGCACTCCAATCAGGAAGCCCAGCCACTTGGTCATCAAAAAGCCGCCAATACAGCTGATACCGATAAACACATTTGCCATAACGGGCATCTTGTTCAGGGGTACGTACTCCTCGCCGCTTCCCAGATACCTTCCATTTACAGCCAAATCCACTTTATTGCCCACTGCCACCACACGAATCTCCGCCCCGTCAATGGTAATCGGATAATCAATCATATTGATGAACCAGTTCTGTGTCTTGGCCTTGTAAACCCTGCCATTCACAATCACCTTTGCTCCGAAGCCTGCCCGGTACTCTACTGTGTGCATTACTCCATTTACATTAACATCCCATGCTTTCTTCATAATTCCCCGCCTCTCTTTGATAATCTTTCTCTCAATCTCTTAAGATCGTTTCACAACCTTAATTATACTATAAATCCATAAAATTGCACCTGTTTTTTTCAATTTTCTATGATTTTATAGTTAGCATTTTATAGATTATACAAAAAGTGGCAAAAGAATTTCCAAAAAATGGGCGGAGAAGCAACTTCTCCGCCCATCACATTCTGTTTGATTCTGCTGATTCTTATTTCAGAGTAACAGTTGCTCCCTGCTCCTCCAGCTTTGCCTTCAGCTCCTCTGCCTCTGCCTTGGATACGCCCTCCTTGATTACCTTGGGAGCGCCGTCTACCAGATCCTTAGCTTCCTTCAGACCAAGACCGGTGATCTCACGAACAGCCTTGATAACCTTAACCTTGGAATCTCCGGCGCCTGTCAGCTCTACGTCAAAGGAGTCCTTCTCCTCTGCTGCTGCGCCAGCGCCGTCGCCTGCTGCTGCAACAACTACGCCTGCTGCTGCGGATACGCCGAACTCTTCCTCACATGCCTTTACCAGCTCATTTAACTCTAATACGGATAACTCTTTGATTGCCTCAATAAACTCAGCAGTTGTCAATTTTGCCATTTTATTTTCCTCCTAAATAATTTTAATTGCGTATTTCTCATTGAATCTATGAAATTCAATGGGTATTCATAAAAGTTCCGAACCATTAAGCCTCTTTTGCTTCCGCGATCTGGCTGATCACACGGGCAAAGTTGGCAATCGGAGACTGGATGCTTCCAAGCAGCTTACCCAGCAGCTCTTCTCTGGACGGAATCTTGGAAATGGCTTCCATGCCTGTTGCATCATAGTAGGTTCCCTCTACGATACCAGCCTTGATCTCCAGTGCTTTCGCCTCTTTTGCAAACTTGGCAAGGATTCTGGCCGGTGCGGTCGCATCTGTCTTAGAGATGGCAATCGCATTGGGTCCCTCCAAATGCTGGCTTAGGCTCTCACAGTCTGTGCCCTTGAAAGCAAAGTTCATCATTGTGTTCTTGTAAACCTTGTAGATGATGTCGTTCTCACGAAGCTCTTTACGCAGCCTGGTGTCTTCCTCTACGGTAAGCCCGCAGTAATCAACAATCACAACAGACTGAGCATCTGCGATATTGGCAGCGATCTCATCTATCACCGGTTTCTTCAACTCGACTTTTGCCATGAATGGTGTACCTCCTTTATATATTTGTCCACCAACCCGACGGATTTTTCATGAATTATGAAATAAAAAACCTCTCTGCCGCAAAGACAGAGAGGTTCTCGAAAATCATTCTCATAGAGAAAATGCATCGTCCTCGGCAGGCGGCTTCACCTTATGCCTTACGGCGCCTGCTGTCTTCGGGTCGTGTTACATGCTATGCAAGCATAGCACATCTAAATCTAAATGTCAATCAAATTTCCGCATCCGTTTAAACTAAACCAGCTTTGCCGGATTCAGCTTTACGCCAGGTCCCATAGTAGGAGCAATGGTAATACTCTTTAAGAACTGGCCCTTCACTGCGGAAGGTCTTGCCTTATTGATTGCATCGATAAGCGTCTGGAAGTTGTCCGCTAACTGCTCCTCTGTAAAAGAAGCCTTTCCAATTGGCACGTGGATAATGTTTGTCTTGTCCAGTCTGTACTCGATCTTACCAGCCTTGATATCCTGGATTGCCTTTGTCACATCCATGGTTACCGTTCCGGCCTTGGGGTTCGGCATCAGACCCTTGGGTCCCAGTACACGTCCGAGACGTCCAACAACACCCATCATATCCGGGGTTGCCACAACTACATCAAACTCAAACCATCCCTCATTCTGAATCTTCGGAATCAGCTCCTCTGCTCCTACGTAATCTGCGCCTGCTGCCTGGGCCTCGTCAGCCTTGGCATTCTTGGCAAATACCAGAACACGTGCAGTCTTACCTGTTCCGTGGGGAAGAACAACGGCGCCACGAATCTGCTGATCCGCGTGACGTCCGTCACAGCCTGTGCGGATGTGAGCCTCGATGGTCTCGTCAAATTTTGCAACAGCCAGCTTCTTTACAATGCTGATTGCTTCGTTTCTATCATACTGGGTCTGTTTGTCGTAGAGCTTTGCAGCCTCAACATATTTCTTTCCATGTTTCATATTAAATAACCTCCTGGTGGTAATTGCGGGAATCTGGGTTAATCCCTCCCACGTTTTCATTTACAGTTACGTCTTAGTCTGTTACAGTGATACCCATACTTCTTGCTGTACCAGCGATCATGCTGATGGCGGCGTCGATGCTTGCTGCATTTAAGTCCGGCATCTTCAGCTCTGCGATCTTCTGAAGCTCTGCTCTTGTAATGCTTGCTACCTTCGTCTTGTTCGGAACTCCGGAACCAGACTGGATGTTGCACGCCTTCTTAAGCAGTACGGCTGCAGGCGGAGTCTTTGTAATAAAGCTGAAAGATCTGTCTGCGTAAACTGTAATAACAACCGGAATGATCATTCCGTCCTGGTCTGCGGTTCTTGCGTTAAACTGCTTTGTGAACTCTACGATGTTCACACCATGCTGACCAAGTGCCGGTCCGACGGGTGGAGCCGGTGTTGCCTTTCCAGCAGGAATCTGTAATTTAATATAACCTGTTACTTTTTTTGCCATATCAGGCACCTCCTTGTGGTAATCGCGGGAATTAGGGTTAATCCCTCCCACTTAATTATGATTTACTAGGTTCCAGGATCCATATATGACTGCGTCATATATGCTACATTTTTCGTACTTCTGAGAAGCTAATCTCTACCGGGGTTTCCCGGCCGAAGAGATCCACGTTGATGATCACACACTGCTTGCCATGGTTCATGGATTGAATGGTTCCCACCGTATCGGCCCAAACACCGCCTGTGACAATCACGGTATCTCCCTCCGCAAAGTCAATCACGACGTTCTCAGCCTGGATACCCAGTGGTCTCATCTCTTCCTCTGTGAGCGGAACCGGCTTGGATCCAGGTCCAACAAATCCGGTAACGCCTCTGGTGTTGCGCACCACATACCAGGTGTCGTCATTCATCACCATGTTGATCAGAACATAGCCCGGGAACAGCTTCTTCTGAACCTGCTTTCTGGCTCCGTTCTTCATCTCTACCACATCCTGCATGGGAACTCTCACCTCCAGGATCTGTTCCTCCAGATGTCTGTTCTCAATCGTCTTCTCAATGTTGGCCTTAACCTTGTTCTCATACCCGGAATAGGTATGAACTACATACCAGTTCGCCTCTGCCATATCGTCACCCCTATAACTTTATGATAGCATCAATACCGTAGGTCATTATAACGTCCAGTATCTTAATAATGATGCCCAAAGCCACGGATGTTGCCACAACTGCAATGGTCTGCTTTGTAAGGGACTTTTTGTCCGGCCAGATGATCTTCTTGTATTCAGCTTTAAGGCCCTTAAACCAGCTCTTCTTTGGAGCTTTGTCTGCTGCTTCGCTCATCTTCCCACTTTCCTTTCCGGCATCCTACTTGGTCTCTTTGTGCAGTGTGTGTTTCCTGCAGAATCTGCAGTACTTACTGGTTTCCATCCTGTCCGGATGGTTCTTTTTCTCTTTTGTCATGTTGTAATTACGTTGTTTACACTCCGTACATGCCAATGTGATTTTTACGCGCACGACTTCCACCTCCGCTTAATTTCTCTTTGTCTGCGGCCTTGCGAGGACCGCCGTTTTTCAGGCATAAAAAAAAAGCCTACTTCCATTCGCCATAGTATCATAGCATGATATGTAAGAGAATGTCAAGGATTTTGTAAAAAATAGTAGTAATGTAACTTGACACACTTTTTTTCGGACTTTACAATGAAATTATATGGAAAACCCCTGGCTTTGTAAAGGGTTTTCCGGAAGTTCTCAAAAAAGAGGGGAGGCTATATATAATGGAAGAAACTGTTCGGGTTGCTGACCGCATTTTTGATATCTTGGAAGCGTTAGCCGCATCCAACTCTCCCCTAGGGCTTTCGGAGCTGGCCAAGGCCACCCATATGAGTAAAAGCACTGTCCACCGGCTGGCAACCTCCATGTGCGCCCGGCAGTATGTGGAAAAAAGCAGTGATGGCCTCTATTCCATCGGCTACAAGCTCATCGAGACGGTGAGCCTTCATATCAATCAGCTGGAGCTTCTCACTGAGGCCAAGCCCTTTTTAAGCGATATTATGCGGGATCTGGATCTGACTGCCCATCTGGGAATTCTGGACGGCTGTGATGTAGTCTATCTGGAGAAAATGGATATCTACCCCAACACCCGGCTCTACACCCAGGTAGGATACCGTTCCCCGGCTTTCTGCTCCTCCATCGGCAAATGCCTTCTGGCCTGCCTGTCCGGGGACGAGCTGGAGGATGCCCTGTACCTGTGCAATTTTCAAAGGTACACGCCAAATACCATCACGGACGCAAGGGAGTTCAAGCGTTACCTCAGAGTTATCCGGCGGCAGGGCTGGGCTATGGATAATGAGGAATACCAGATCGGGCACCGCTGTGTAGGGGCGCCGGTGTTTGACTACCGGGGATCTCCCGTGGCTGCCATCAGCGCCAGCGGGTCTATTGCCCAGCTCTCGGATGACAAGCTGGAGATGGTGATCCGGGAGGTAAAGCAGGCAGCACAGAAGCTTTCCCGCAGGATGGGTTATGTGGAATGACCAGCATCAAAATCCGCATATTCCTCCATTATATATCGAAATAATTACAACAGCCTTCCTCATATCCTGTGTTCGGCTGTTTACGTACATTCTGTCAGATCGGTACGTATGCAACCAAACACTGGATACCGGAAAGGCTGTTGTCTTATTTTATAACATTCTTTTTTTAAAGCATTAGATAATATTCTTTAAAACAATCGTCTTGGTCCTGGTCACCTCGTCAAAGGTAGACATAACGCCCTCGGTGCCGATTCCGGAATATTTGTAACCGCCAAAGGGCATCTCAAAGCTGCGGAAGAAGCTTGCGCCGTTGATGATGGTTCCGCCGCACTCCAATGCGTTGCAGACCCTCATGGCCGTCTTCATATTCTCTGTGAATACACAGCCGCAGAGACCGAACTTCGATCCGTTTGCAATCTCAATGGCTTCCTCTACCGTGTCAAAGGTGATGATGGGAACTACCGGTCCGAAGATCTCCATATCAATGGCCACGTCAGCCGTCTTGGGAACGTCTGCGATAACTGTAGGAGCAATAAAAGCGCCATTTCTGGTTCCGCCCAGGATGACCTTGCCGCCCTGTTTTACCGTAAGCTTAATCTGTTCCTCTACCTTGATGGCTGCCTTCTCACTGATCAGGCATCCAATCTGAGTGCTCTCGTCTGCGGGCATACCCTGCTTCAACTGTTTGATGCGCTCCACGGCCTTTGCGGTGAATTCCTCCACACGGCTTCTATGTATCAGGAAACGCTTGGAAGCACAGCACACCTGTCCCGTATTGTACATGCGGCCCCAGATAAGCTCCTCTACCGCCAGGTCTACATCGCCGTCCTCCAATACGATAAAGGCATCATTTCCGCCCAGCTCCAGTGCAATGTGAGCCAGATGATCTGCCGCTGTTCTCGCCGTCTCAATGCCTACCTCGGTGGAGCCTGTAAGGGTAATAGCATGGACATCCTTGTTGGCACACAGCCATGCTCCTACCTTGGAGCCGCGTCCGGTCACAACCTCAATTGCTCCCGGTGTCACGCCGGCCTCGCCCAAGAGAGCCGTCAGCTTGCAAAGAGTCAGCGGGTTGTCTGTGGAGGGCTTTACGATTGCCGCATTTCCTGCAAGAAGCGTGGGTGCTACCTTCTGATCAAAGAGATCACAGGGGAAATTAAAGGGGATCACGCAAGCAATCACGCCGATGGGCTCCCGCTTGGTGATCAGCACATGCTTATCCTGGCCTGCCTCCATACCTGCAGGAATGGTCTCGCCGTACAGATGCTTTGCCTTCTCCGAAAATGCCTTGAAGGCAATGGGAATATTGCCAATCTCAGCTCTCGCCTCCGTGATAGGCTTTCCTGTCTCCTGGGATAAGGTCTGGGCCAAATCCTCCTTATTTTTCTCTACCAGATCCAGAAAGCGGTACATGATCTCGGCTTTTTCATACACGGGAACCGCAGCCCATATCTTCTGTGCCGCAGCCGCCTTCTCTACTGCCAGATCCACATCCTCCTTCGTCGCCGCCGGAACGGTATCCACAACTGCGCCGGTTGCCGGATTGATCACTTCGATTACTTCACCGTTGGAGGCATCTACAGACGCTCCATTAATAAACATTTTCATGGGAATTTTTCTCCTTTCCTTAGATCCGCACATACTTTTTGTGCATAGAGGGATATGCCCCAGGGCACCATCTCTTTGCCTGACGGCAACTTCACCTTGCCCGCAGGGTGTTTCTTTGATTTGCATATAAAGTCTCGTTTCTATGCCTCAAAGCCTGTGAAGGAAAGCATCAGGCCGCCACAGGTATTCAGACCGTCCGCCTCAAAGCCGTATTCGCCAAAGGTGAACTCTACGATAAAGGGAACATCGCCTGCTTCCTTCTTAAGCTGCTCCGCTACCTCGTCAATGCGACTGTCAATGCCCGCTCTTCTTCCACCGCAGTGTACCAGATGGTAAGCGCCGGCCGGAGCTGCCATTTTCTCCTTCAGTGCGGCAAGGGTGTTGCCAGTGGAATCAATGAGCTCGTCTACGGTTGCTTCCATGCGGATCACAGCCGTACCCTCTGCCAAGTTATTTCCAATGTTCATACTCAGATCGTCATTTCCATTCATGGGATGGCGGATGGCTACCAGATCGCCTAGACGGTCCTTTACGCCAAGAGGAGATGTGATGGTCTGTACCAGAAGATCTCCGCCCATAACCGCATCCGTTCCCATGCCTCTCCAGTCTGCATATTTCTTGAGAGCCGGAACGCCGTCAATCTCTGCCAGAACACGGTTATCCACTACCTTTGTGATGATACCCATGTCCTTGGTCTCCCTGTATGCGCCGGTGAACTTGTTGGTCATCTTCTTAGCCGTGTAGAAGAACGCCACTGCCACGCCGTCCGCAAAGGCTCCCTTATCTGTATAGAGCTTCCACTCTCCTGCAATACTATTGTCTGCGGCGCTTCCACCGTAAAAGGGTACTCTTCCGATCACTTTTGTAATACCCTTTAAGTAGAATTCCTCTTCTCCCGGAGGCGCTACCATGTAGAAATAATCCGGAGCTGTCGTCTTGCCGGCACGCTCCAGGGCAAGCTTCGCTGCCTGCTCTCCTGCGTCCACAGGGCATCCGCTCTTTTCCACTGCCGCAATACCTACGGTCATTTCCGGATCAGATACTGCCATGATTCCTACGAAGCCATCATCTCCCGTCACAAAGCCCTCTGGTGTAATCACACCTGTAAAGGATGTGTTTCCGATCACGGGAACGCCTAGCAGCTCCTCTGCAATGCCTGCCAGCATAGCATCCAAATCATAGGCGCAGCTTGCATATACATATGCCATATTCACAGAATCCAGACCTGCTTTTGCTTTCTTCGCAGCCTCTGCTCCTGCCGCTTTCGGGTTACTGTTTGTACTGGAACCGGTGTTACCTTTCAACATTTTGTACCTCCTTCTAATTTGTATAAAACGGACAATTTTTCTGTCTTGTTTTATTATAATTTTATTTATTTTCACAGACAACCGGCAGATTCCGCCAAACGAAACGGGCGTTCCGCTGTGTGGAACGCCCGTTTTGAATTTCTTTTTGATTTTTTATATAACAGTACCTCCAAGCAAACTCCACCCAGTCCCAGGGTAGCTCCAAATACTGGAAACTTCTTGCATTTCTTCTATGAAAATGATACTCTTTTTTGTGTGAAACCATATGTATGCCCTCAAATACAACATAAAAATCCGTTCGGGCTGCATTTATCCAATCAATCAAAGGAGAACGATTTATGAGCTATCAAAAGCACAAGTCTGAAGAATCCGTGGAGGATTATCTGGAAACCATTCTGATCCTCAGCCGCCAGCTTGCCAACGTGCGTTCCATTGATATCGCCAACGAGATGGACTACTCCAAGCCCAGCGTCAGCGTGGCTATGAAAAACTTACGGCAGAAGGGCTACATCACCGTCTCAGAGGAAGGCTTTATCTGCCTGACTGATGAAGGATGCGGGCTGGCCGAAGCCATCTATGAGCGTCACTCCATCCTCTCCGAATGGCTGATCCGGCTTGGGGTGACTCCTGAAATTGCAGTGGCCGATGCCTGCAAAATGGAGCATGATATGAGCGGGGAGAGCTTTGAGGCTATCAAAAAATATCTTCTTAAAAACCCGCCTTAATCATCCCCCACCTACGGGGGCTGTCGCAAAAGGAACTGGCAGGGAGGCTGGGTGTCAAATGGTATAGGAAATAGAAATGCGGGGCTAAATGCTTAAGCCCCGCTTATTATCAAAAGGCTCCGCATGATTTCTCATACAAAGCCTTTATCTTATCATATATTCATATTTCTACTTACTGCACCACCATGTTTTGTCATTTATTCTAATGTATCAGCATACCAGCTTCACTAAAAATACAATTTTTCATATTTCATTTAATATGAATTCTCTCTGCTTTGGTTGTAAGCCGGTCGTAAATTGGGATTTTTAAATCTTCAAATTCTTATTTTATTGGTCTTTGCCAAGCGTTTTCATTGTCATATCCATACACTGTAAAATGACTGTTCTCTGTTCCGTACTCGTCCATAACAAAAAACTGGTTCAGCTCCTTTTCAGACAGTTCAGAAAACATAGTTTCATGTTCCCTGCGGTAATCCATGTGCCGGTAATAGTTAATGGCTTCGCCCTTGAGCGACATCTGGCACAAGCGGTCAAAGCGATGCCTGATTGTCATTTCATCATGGCAAGAAGGTTTCTCCATACGAGTTCACCTCCTCCCCCGTTGTGACATGACAAAGGCATTCGCCTTTTCCCTTTCCGTTGTATCTGCCAAATGACGGTAGGCTGATGTTCGGGTGGGTGTAAAAAATTTTTGAAAAATTTTTTATATATAAAAAAACGCCCGGACAGGCAAAATGCCCGCTGGACGTTATTTATATCTGTTATTCTGTTTTCTCCACATGCTCCGAGTGTGTATAGTTCACTTGTCAGGGTAGATTCTGTTTTACTACTGGTAAAACACCTTATGAAAGAACCTTCCCACGCCAATAGCCGGACAGGTTCATAAAGTCAAAAAAATATCCCTCAGACCGTTCAGAACACATAAATTCCCCTAAACGTACCCAAAGGATAAAAACCACGCAAAAAACCTCTGGATACCGCGTTTTTTTATATGCAATATCCAAAGTCTTTTTATTCTGTTATGTGCATTATACCCCTCTGACAAAGTGATTTATTAGTGCATTTTCAAAGTAAAATATGCAATATACACTATACATGGAGGTGCATATATGGCAAGGAAAAAGAAAATTGACAAGGAAATGGGATTCCGTCTGAAGAAGGCTAGAACTGATCAGAAGTTGACCTATGAAGAACTGGCTGAAAAATCCGGCGTTTCCTCACGCTATATCAAGGAAATCGAAAATCATGAAAATGTGCCAAGCCTTGAAAAGCTGGGACAGCTCATACGAGCCTTACATATTTCCGCCGATCCGTTTTTTTATCCAACCGTCCCGGCAGACAACCTCGACTACCAGCGGTTGTTGGTTTATCTGTCACAATGTACAGAGGAACAGATTACAACTATTCTCGCTATTGTGGAAGCCTATCTTCGGACATACAAATCTCCCAAAGAATAGAATATCCCCCACATCTGAATTTTTTCATGAATATTTCTGGATTATTCTGAATCAGGCAAATAAGGTGGCTCGCCCTCTATCCTGCCAGCCACCTCTTGTTTATCTGCTGATTTTATTAAGAATCTCTTTTATACGCATACGCCTTTTTATAATACCCAATCCATCAAGAACCTGTATGCTGTCAACAAATCCCTGATAGTACGCCCGTTGTTCCTCCTTGTAATGGGCATGATCCACCGCATCCATATAGTCCTCTAAAAGCTCCCTGTCCTCTTTCTGCAGCTTGGACAAATATGCTTCAAATGCTTTTTGCTTCTTTTTTAGTTCACGGCGGGCTTCTTTTGCTTCTTCTGTCTGAACGGAATACTCCCTGTCCTCTGACTCGCTCCGCAATTCCTCAAAAACACCTGCCAATGTTTCAAAAACTTCATTCATCGCTGTTTCCACCTTTCTGTGCTAAACATAATATTGCATTTTACAGGCAGTATTATCAATCTCTAATCTTCATTCTACAAGATAATTCCCTTGCACTTCATCTTTAGAAGTATATTATCAACAAAATTTCGTAAAATCAATGATAACAGACTTCATCTTTAGAAAGTTGGTGGTAGGATATTAAAATCTATTGGAATAAAGAAAGTAACTCTAAAAACCTGATCGGTCAAAGGGTTATAGAACTGCGGACAGAAAAAAAGCTATCTCAGAAAGCCCTTGCAGAGCAGCTCCAGCTTGCCGGATATGAATTTAGTGACCTGACCGTTTTACGGATTGAAAAAGGGACACGGTTCGTTCCGGATTATGAAGTGGTGGCTCTGGCAGAGTTCTTCCATGTATCTTGTGAATATCTCTTAGGCGTACAGGACAAAAAATAAGCAGCAATCTGTTCTCATATCACAGACTGCTGCTTAAATTTTTATTAAACCGATAGCCAATGCCCCATACGGTCTGTATGTAAAGCGGCTTGCCCGGATCATCCTCTATCTTTTCCCTTATGTGGCGGATATGGCTCATAACAATATTGTAATCGCCGGAATACGGTTCCTGCCATACAATATCATATATCTGCTCTTTACTGAATATCCTGCCGGGACTCTGCGCTAATAAATACAGTATTTCAAACTCCCTATTGGTAAGCATAACCTCCGCACCATGTATGACCACATTTTTCTCTGCTAAGTTCAACCTCATTCCTCCGATACTAAGGTGATTTTCCACTTGAAGTATATTACAGCCTTCAAAGCGAGGACTTTCACTTATAATCTGTAACATTCTCTGGCAAAAATCTTCCTCATCCTCTGAAAAGGATAATATCATCACCTTACCCATCATAACCACCTGCCTAACACTGATAAAACAACTTGTCTTAACTTAATTCTAATATCTAAAACGACCTCCCTTCCTATTATGCTATCTGTAATTCTTTTATTCCCCTTGTTCTATGGTTCAATAATTTAGACTTTTTTCTTTTACCGTCTTGCGACAGAATTAAAATATTGATATTTTCAATATCTTAATGAATATATCTTTTGTTACTATGTGTTAATCCAGTCAAAATTAAAGCTGCAAGAGCCATACAAACTATCAGAATAACTAAACTAACTACTTTGTTTCCGATTGTTGCTTCATAATATCCCGAAAGCTGGAATACCGCAGTAATGGGATAAACGGTTTTCAAAGTTTCAGACATACTTGCAAATAGAGCAGCAAAGGAATATATTTCAGCAAATACCAATGCCAGCCAATATCCCCTTTTCATCCGGGCTACCAATGCTATGATTGGTGAAATAGCTAAAAATATCCCAACCCCATTTACAAAATAGGTATAAAGAAAGCCAAACACCATTTGAACAGATAACATCCGAAAGTGCATTACAGCTTCAGCCACGAATGTAATCATAAAAAGCATGAGATAAATCAGGACACTGAATATCATTGCAACAATCATTTTGGCAACAGTTAATTTGGCTTCGTCTATTGGTACAAGCCGCAATGATTTCATGGTATCTTCCTGCTCCTCCCGGCAAATCATATAACTGCCTAGCAATGCTACAATAGCCGGAAGTACATAAAAAGTTGCCAAAGATTGCGTTGCAGTCATGAACCAGCCAGCCCCATCTACATAACGTAAACCGTTGAATGTAAATTGTCCCTGTGCAAAAACGATAATTGCAGTCATTATAACTGAAAATGCAGCAATCCATACGATTTTAGAATGGTGGAGTTTTTTTCGTTCCGCCCAAAGTAATTGTTTCATACTATCTACCTCACTTCCTTTTTCCTAATGATGATACAGCGAACAGTGCGGAACCTGTACACCAAATTGCAATACATATAAATGCAGCCGGAATATTAAGTTTCTGTGTCAAAACTACACCGGGAATATCACGCATGACAATCGCAGTCATACTAGATAAAGGGTGCAGATACATATTGACCATAAGCAGGATAAATCCAAGAAAAGTATAAACCAGTGTTACGCATACCGGAAATATATAACTTTTTCCAGAAGCTGCAACTGTTAAAAGTGGCAATACAGAAAATGCAGTGAGTATGGCAATCTCCACACACTTTCTAAGCAAGTAAACGATACTGCCCCATTCAACAGTTATATAGCCGGGAAGCGTACCGAAAAATACAGATGCTGCGGCTGTAAGTAGCATAAAGCAAATAGAATAGAACAGTACAATAGTGAATTTACTGAAAAAATATCCTGCCCTGCTGACAGGTATAATCCACAACTGTTTGAGCATGTCATTTTGGTGTTCATCATACATAAGCATGGTGGAAACTACACCAAGTACGACAGGGAGTATAACCCAAGGCGTGTAGCTGAATGCCGTCCACTTGTAAAACTGCATTGGATCAATACCTGTTTCACCAACACTTTTAAAATAAAATAATGCAAAAAATGGCATAAAAAGAGCAGCCAATAGCATTAACAAAACAAACTTCCTACGGCGCAGTTTTAGAAATTCTATTTGTATCAGTTTAAGCAATACCCTCTCCCCCTGTGATTTTTTTGAAATAGTCCTCCAATGTATCATTGCATAACTGGGAACTGATAACCGCCACATCCTGCACCACAAGAGCCTTATTGACAGCCGCCATATCCAATGATGTATTGTAAATCCGCAGGAAGTGGTCATCCTGCACGGAATAATCTGTAACCCCGAATTGTCTTTCCAAAACAAGAGAAGTTTTCGGAATGTCAGAAACTTGCAGAAGTATATATTTACTGTTTTTCTCCTCCAGTACTTCCATGCTGTTTTCTTCAAGCAATACGCCATGATCAATAATACCAATATCATCAGCCAGTAATGCAATCTCGGACAGAATATGGCTGGAAATAAGAATTGTTTTCCCGCGCTCGGTACTCAAAGCTTTAATAAACCCTCTTACTTCTGCAATGCCAATCGGATCAAGACCGTTCGTAGGTTCGTCTAAAATCAGCAGCTCCGGATCATGCAAAATAGCATTTGCAATACCAAGACGCTGCTTCATTCCAAGGGAATATTTGCTAAACAGTTTTTTGTCCCGATAAGGCAGACCGACAATACCTAAAGCATTCTTTACAGCATTGGGGGCAGCAGTACCACGCAGTTTTGCAAATATTTCCAAATTTTCCGTACCTGTCAAGTTCGGGTAGAAGCCGGGTGTCTCAATAATCGCCCCAATCCGGGGATATACCCGTTTTTCCCGTCCTTTGATATTCTGCCCGAACACATCTACCTCTCCAGAAGTGACAGGTGTTAATCCTAAAATCATTTTCATTATTGTGGTTTTACCAGCTCCATTACGCCCTAACAGTCCATATATCCGTCCTTTTTCCACATGGATATTAACAGCATTGACTGCCGTTTGCTCACCATAATTTTTTGTTAATTGCTTTGTTTCAATTACATATTTGCTCATAATATTTCCTCACTCTCTTAATTATCGTGATTTTTCCAAATCACATAGTTATACAAGTTCCCATTTGATGAGTAGTTGATAAAAACTTTGAAATCCCCTTTTTCACATGGAATTACAAACTCTACCCGGATCTGTTCACTCTTTTCGGGAATGTAGCTGGAAACAGTAGGGCTAATGTTTTCCGGCAAGCCGCCAACTGCTTCAATTTCTTCATCCCAATCAGCTTTTATATCATCAACAGAAGTTTTTTCTTTTACTCCTTTAGGAAGATCATTAAACAATGTTTCAAAATCTCCCTCTAGCATTAGATTGAAATAATTTGTTGCGTTTTCAATTATTGCCTGTTCGTCCATTGTTTCATCGGAAACAGGAGCAGCATTTTGACATGCACATAAAGAACACATCAGCAAAAGACAAACTAACAAGGTGATTATTTTTTTCATATTCTTATCCTTTCAAAATGTTTTCTTCTGTAAAGCAATTACAGAAGCGATTGCCGAAATAATACCAATGACCAGCAGAGAAATAAAACAAGTAACCGGCGACGCTGTTATTATTGCCTTTCCCGTCCAACTGTCTACCATTTCAACGGCGGCAGATGAAATATGGGGATAAATTCCCATAACACTCGCCAAAGGGTGCAGTCCCATAAGCTGGGACGGAGCAATTACAACAGGCACAAGATAAAGCAATGCAGCCCCAATCGGTAAGATGTACCCTTTTGACAGTGTTGCTAAAAATATGATTGGGAGCATGGCAACCGGAATCAGCACACCGCCATCCAAAAACAATAGCCCCGCCTGTAATATTGTTTTCGTATTCAGATCAGTAAATCCGCCCGCAATTAAGCCGCCAACGATACAGATAACAAAAGTGAACAGGCATAGCCCCAATGACATAAGGATTACAACCGCTATCTTTGAAAAATAGAGCTGTGCTTTGGAAATCGGAATAATCAGAAGTCCTTTTAATGTATCATTTTTCTGTTCATCAAAGAACAATGTGGTAGCAAACATACCCAGCACAATAGGCAAAAACAGACTTGTAAGGTTCTTAAATGCCAAAGTGTATAAATCACCAAAGCTATCCATGAGCGGACTGCTTCTTGATATGCTACAGGCACGTTCAACTGCAAACATTCCCATAATTGCGGTAAGAATAAAAATACCCCAGACTGTCTTATTTCGTTTCCATTTCAATATTTCAGTAAAGATGATTGTCATTGCCTTTTCCTCCTTTCCTGTCCACCATTATAAAGCATTAACCTTGCCAAAACCTTGCCGTAATCTTGCTTTTTTCATGTTTTCCTCCGTTGAATATACGAAAAGCTCTGTGCCATTACAGAGCTTTTGGAAGTATTATCGTAAATATTGTGCCTGTGCCGGGTTTACTGTCTGCTTTAATTTTTCCATTGTGAGCATTTACAAGCTCCTTTGTAATAGACAGCCCTAAGCCATTTCCCCCAGCAGAACGTGAACTGTCACATTGATACATTCTTTCAAAGATATGCGGAATATCAGAGGGGGAAATGCCTTTTCCATTATCTGAAATGATAATCTTTACTTGCTTTTCGTTCTCTAATAATTGCAAAGTCAATTTATTGCCACCGCTATGCGTAAGTGCGTTTTGAAACAGATTATTGAGAATACGGGTATAGGAATGAGTATCAAGGCGTAAAGAATATTCATCTTCGGGAATATCAAAATCATATTCAAAATGGCTTCGCTCCAAGGTTGGAATCCATTCTGCAGCAATATTGCGAGTCAGCTCGTTAAAATCACATAATTCAAAATGAAATACCTGTTCTTTAGCGTCCAGTTTTACCCACTCAAATAACGCCTCTACAAAATATTTTAAGCGACAGGCTTTTTCTACTGCAACATGGATATAGGCTTCTTTTTCTTCCCCAATCACAAGACCATTTTCAACAGCATCCAAATAGCCAAATAATGAGGCTAATGGTGTCTTTACATCATGGGAAAGGCTTGTCATAAGCCGCTTGTATGCCTGCTCGGATTGCTTTCGTTGGATAAGCTGTGACTGGTTCTTAACAGCAATTTCATTGATTGCATAGCAAATTCGCTTTGTCATATCGCTTTTTCTCGCCAAAACCCGGCGGTTCGGATTTCCGGACTTTATATCTTCAAGGGCTTCTTCAATAATAGATAGTTGTCCCCTTACACGCCTAAGTTTCGTTATAAGAAACAGGACAGCCAAAAGTGCTGTACATAGAGCGATCAATAAAAATGGATTTAAATTCATGTTATGCCTCCCTGTTAAAACGGTAGCCAACACCCCGGACAGTCAGAATATAAAAAGGGTGTTCCGGATCTGGTTCAATTTTTTTCCGTAATTTGCTGATAAACGACATGATATTGCTATCATCAAAAGCATATTCTTCCTCCCATACATGGGTATAAATCTGCTTTTTTGTAAACACTTTCCCTTTATTTGCTGCAAGGAAAGAAAGCAGGTCAAATTCTTTTCCTGTAAGTTCCACTTGTACGTTGTTAATCAAAACAAGACGGTTAAGGATATCAATCGTCATTCCTTGAAATTCCATACAATCCGTTTCTGTGCTGGAAACAGGATTAAGCAATGTATAACGCCGGATAAGGGAATTTACACGCGCCATAAGCTCGTTAATGCTAAATGGCTTTGTCAGATAATCGTCTGCCCCCATCCGCAAGCCAGAAACCTTATCTTCCTCACCACTTTTTGCAGTAAGCATAAGAACGGGAACATTGCTTGCCTGCCGTACTTGTTGCAACACTTGAAGACCGTCTAAATCGGGCATCATAATATCAAGAATGATAAGTGAACAGACATCTTTGTTTTCCTCCAATATCTGTAAGCCCTCTATGCCTCCGTTAGCAATAACCGCAGTAAGGTTTTCCTGTTCTATACACTTTTTCATAAGTGTACAAAGTACTTTATCATCATCAATAATTAAAACTTTATTCATGTTTTTTCTTCCTCTCTGTTTTCAATCGGGCATCTGTCGGTTTTTCTGCGTCCTTTGGTATCAGCCATAAACGACTAAATTTTGCCACGCCGGGTATGCGGTTTTCCTCACATAGCTTCTGTACTCGTCTTTCTGAAATGCCCCATTTCTTTGCAGCTTCTGGAGCAGAAATATATTCAAGCATTTCTCCTCATCCTTTCACAAACATTATTGCTCAATTATATACGGTTGACCGAATAAATTCAACTGCTATTTATATATGTGTTCCAAACAGATTGCCTAAACAATCGGAACACCGACACACCCTCCGGGAGTGTCGAAAGACAAGAATAGCAAGCACTGCCTATGTACGGACACATAGGCAAAATTCCCCATACTTCCCTACCGTCCGTATGATGAAATTTCCATAGGGAAGTATCCCTAACCCTCTTTGCTTTTCTTTCCTCTTTTTCTCTGCAAGTCCTTGACCTTCTTCCGCAGATTTGCTACAATAACACATGGATAATTCTATCCAAAACAACTGAACAGACACGAAACCAGACTGTTGTAAACCGAACAAGTTACAGCAGTTTTTTTATGCCCAAATTTAGAAAGGACGATGTAAAAATGGCAAACAGGACACGCACCAACCGGAATGAATTTCACTTAGATGACAAAGAGCAGTACATCCTTGATGAGAAGTTTAAGCTGTCCGGCATGAAAAGCAAATCGGCTTTTATACGGAAGCTGATTTTATACGGATATGTCTATGACGTGGATTACAGTTTTTTGCGGGAATACAATACGGAACTGGGGCGGATCAGCTCCAGCCTGAACCAGATTGCGAAAAGAATTAACAGCACAAATCACGTCTATCAGGAAGATATGGACGAAGTAAAGGAGTTGATGAAACAGGTATGGCAGTCACAAAAATCCATGCTATCACAGCAACCGTTGATAAAGCGGTAGACTACATATGCAACCCGGATAAGACAGATGAAAGCATCTACATTTCTTCCTACGCCTGTGCGTCGGAAACCGCAGCGATTGACTTCAAATATACCTTAGACCACTGCCGGGAAAACAGCCCTAACAAAGCCTACCATCTGATACAGGCTTTCGCTCCCGGTGAGGTCAGTTTTGACGAAGCGCACCAGATAGGGAAAGAGCTTGCCGACAAAGTTTTAGAGGGAAAATATTCTTATGTTGTCACCACACATATTGATAAAGGTCATGTCCATAACCACATCATTTTTTGTGCCGCCGACAACATAGAACACAATAAATATCATGACTGCAAGCAAAGTTATTACCGCATCCGAAAACTGAGTGACGAGCTGTGCAGCGAGCATAACCTTTCCGTCATAATTCCCGGTGGGGAGCGTGGCAAAAAATACAATGAATGGCAGTCAGACAAGAATGGTACAGCATGGAAAACGCAGATAAGAAAAGACATCAACGCCGCCATAAAGGCATCGTCTACCTATGAAGAATTTCTGCTCCTGATGCGGGTGAAAGGCTATGAGATAAAAGGCGAAACTTTTGGGGAAGACGCCCTCAAATTTATCTCCTTCCGTCCACTTGGCAAAGACCGTTTTGTGCGTGGCAGCATCAAGTCACTCGGAAAGGAATACACAAAGGAGCGCATCAAAGAACGGATTGAACTAAAACGGGAACGGAAGGCAGTTATCCCGAAAAGGGATTACGCAAATAAGAGATTGATTGACACCTCTGATGAGAAATTTCAGAACAGTCCGGGACTGCAAAGGTGGGCGGCGGTGGAGAATTTAAAGATTGCTGCACAGGCATACAATGAGATAGGTTCCATCGCAGAACTGGAGCAAAAAATCTCTGCCGCTTCCGCCACCGGAAAAGAAGCAAAGCAGACCGTCCGTAAGCTGGAAAACCGCATCAAAGACCTTGCGGAAATCATTAAATATGCGGAACAATACAAAGCCAACAAATCCTACCATATTTCCTATAAGAAATCGAAAAACCCTGACGCATATTTCCGCAGGCATGAGAGCCAGATTATCCTATATGGCGGCGCAAGGCGTATGCTGGAACAGGCGGGCATTTCCTTAAAAGGCTTGAACATCGACAAGCTGAAATCGGAATATCAGGCGCTGACCGCACAGAAAAAAGAACTGACTGCCACCTACAAAAACAGCGAGAAAGAATTGAAATCGCTGAACCGGAAACTGGAGAACCTGAACCAGTATTTAGGGCGCACAGAGCCGCCTAAAAAGGCACAAGAACAGCCAGACCGAAGCAACAGCTCTGATCGGTAAAATCCTATCCCAAAGAGGCTTTAAAAGCAAAAAAAGCATCGTGGACAGTGTGCATAACTCCCCATTCCGCTATGGACAACACTATTCACAGCATATGGAAAAGCAAAAGCAGCTTTCCCACATCCTGCAAACAGTGTTGCCCACAGCTCCATAAGACGGGGAGTTATACACACTGCCCACAATGCCGAAGGCGGCGGAATCCCACACATTCCTTCCTATCTTTTTATAAAAACCACAAAAAATCCTTGCAGATAATACCATATTCCTGTAATATAGTCTACAAATCTGCAAAAAAACAGGAATGCCGAAGCACCCCCATTCCCTAAACCCTCTTGCAAAATTCGCAGTGTTGGTTTATAATCATCTTAGAAGCCGAAGGATTCTAGCACGTCCGACGGTTGTTCAATCGGAAACGAGTAATCAATTTTAGAAAAACAAACGGATCACTGGCTATTCTCTATTCGCAGTAGAGGATAGCCTTTTCCGTTACTTGCGGTTGTGT
>QZDX01000026.1 GCA_009917555.1 bacterium 1XD21-13
TGCTTCATGTTCCACCAGATATCGTTCCGGTCCACCAGCATCATCTGGTTTTCATTCTTCGGCATGATGTGACCTTCCATGTCGGTGATATAATTCCCGAGAAGCGTCTCAAGCTGGCCCAGGATATCCCGAAAGTACCGGATCTCCTCCTCCATTTCCCGGTGATGTTCCACCAGGACTTCTGCGGCCTCGCTTTCCTGACTTTCCAGTACACCGTCAAAATATGCCGCCGCTTCATCGATATCCGCCAAGGCTTCCTGGAACTCCGTCACCCTCTTCTGTACCAGACGCAGCTCCCCGAAGTTCAGTTTCAATTCTCTTTTCATTTCGTTTCCTCTTCCGTATCATCACAAAAAGCTAAGCCCATTGGCCGCAGCTTCACAGCTTCTGCAAAGCTCTTCAATGTCCTCCACAAGGCTCTTCATCTCATCTCTCTGCACGGCATTGTCAAAATCCATGTCCTCAAAATTCATCCGGACTTTTGCCCTTGTATCCGCATATGCCCGTACATACTGATTTCTCAGCTGTTCCGCTGTACTTCCCGGTATTTCTCCCACCTTACTCACCTCCCATATCCTGTGCCATCGCCTGATCCGTTTCTTTCTCAAGCACATCCACGATCCGTGTTGCCGCCCTGTGGTAAGTATCCAGTTTTTCCAAAAGAATCCCGCCCCGGTCGTCTTTCATATTTTCCAGGATATCCTTCAGCTTGGGCGTAAAATCCGAGCGCATCCCTTCCACATATCCAATCTCATTTTGAAAGGCTCCCTCCACATACTCCCGGAATATCCCAATGGCATTCTCCAGTACGGACAGCTCCTCCCGCATCCTGTCAATCTCAATCTGCAGCAGTTCACTCACAATGCGTTCACCCCTTTCAGGTACTCCATATAAACTTCCCGCTCCTTTTTATCCGCAAATCCCATGGAATGGAGCTTTCTCTCCAACATCAGTTCCCGCTTCATAAGGTATACATAGGCATCCTCCTGCTCGTCCGAGTAGCCATGCCGCACCACATTCTCTATCAAAGAAGGGGTAAATTCTATAAGCCTCCGGCTTCCCGGTATTCCGGTGGGATACAATGTCCCTGCATAGGGATAATAGAATCCCTCCGGACTCTCGCCTACATAGCGCTGAACAATCACAACCCGCACCCGCTCCACATCCTTCAGGGGGATGGTTTCCTCCAAAAACTCCTTCTTCAAATCCACCACACTTCCGAGGGGCAGCACCTCCTCGAATATGCTTATCAGATACTCCAGAAAGTCTTTCAGTTCCTCCCTCTCAAAGAGCCACTCCTCTCCCTGATACCGCAGGAAGTAATCTTCTCCATCCTTCTCGTATTCCAGCTCCAACCTTTCATCCAGACGGAAACGCTCCTGCTCCATAAGCGCATGGTAAATCTCATATGGGAAAGAAACATTTCCTTTTACAAATGCTTCTCCCAGCCGGATACACCCTTCCTTTCGGACCTCTTCTATAAAAGGTGCCTGCTGTACGTATTCCTTCCACAGCATCATTTTATACTCTTCCTTCGTCATTCTTCTCCTCCTCTACAGGTATTGGATCAAGAGGATCTTCTGCGCACCGCTGCTTCCAAAATAATATCCCATGTCCACATCTCTGTTCTCTTCACGTATTCTCGTATAGGGGAATACATTTTGTTTTTTTATATTTCCCACTACCATTCCGCTTCTTACCTGGCTGAGCTTCTGAAACAGGCTGTTCTTACTGGCCCTGAGATTTGCGTCGGATGCAGCAATCAGATAAGCGCCGCAGGCCAGTGCCTCTTCGATAACCGCAAGCCTTTTGCCAAGTCCCTTTTCCTCCAGGCTTTCGTACAGGCTTTGAACCACATCTATCACTATGTATACCGGCCGTTCCTCAACCATGGTTTCCAGATCCGTAAATGTCTGCTCATAGTCCCCGCCGAAAGATGTATAATGCACACCTTCCCAGGCTTTTGTAAATGCAAGATCCCCCTTCGGAGAATCAAACAGATAAATGCTTGCCGCAGCATTCTGCCTATGGATATGCTTCAATACATTGCAGAGGGTATTCGTTCTTCCCATACCGCCCTCTCCTATCACCAGTCCCGGTTCCTTTTCCACCTCCAGATACTTCACCTCCAACGTCTCCACATTGATTCCCACCGGCAGTCTTCCCGCCTTCTCCTCATATCCGGGATACTGGGGAAGCATCTCGTAGTACAGCTTCTCCGGCAGTGTGGGGATTCCCTTGGCCCGCTCCTCGGTGCTGGCCTGTGCCACCTCACGAATCCGCTCCTTGAGAAGCTCGTTGTAGGCCAGCTCGCTCTCGCAGGGCACCGGCGCGTAGAGCTGCATCAGATTGATCCCGTCCCGCTTTACCAGCGCCCTTCCCTTCTTATCCTCGGGAAGCTTTATCTGACTTCTTCCGATGAAGCCACTGTTCTCTCCCTCTACGAAGTTGAATCCCGCCAGACGTTCCTTGAAGTTTCCCTTGGTGGCCGCACGCATGACGCTGTCCCGTGTCATGGTGACCAGGAGATAGATGCCAAGTCCGGCTCCGTCACGGGCCGTTTTCTGCAGGAAGCTTGTCATGGCATCCCCCAGCTCCCCGATGACATCATAGTTGTCTACCACGATCACCAGTACCTTAAGGGGCTCCTTCTGGCTCTCGTTGTAGACATGGATGTTCTGGGCCATGGCCTTTGCCAGCAGGCGCTTGCGGTCACTGATCTCCTGCAGGATCAGCTTCTGAAGCTTCTCCAGCTTCTCCGTATCATCCAGTCCCATGTAGTCCGCCACGTGAGGAAGCCCACGCAGGGGAATCAGGGCGCTGTTTCCCAGATCGATCAGGTAGAAATTCAGATTCTTCACGGCATTCTTCATGGACAGGCCCAGTATGATATGGGTCAGTAGCATGGTTTTCCCATAACCGCCGGACGCCATATAAAGCAGATGGCCATTCTTCATCAGATCCAGCACATATTCCTCCTGGATCTGCTCCTCCGGCACATCGATCATCCCAAGCCCCAGAGTATAGTCGCCCTTTTCAAAGGAGGCGCTGTCACGGACCTCCCTGGTATAGGGGGATTCCAGCATGGTTCCAAGGGGCGGAAGCCAGGGCTTCTTGACCTCTATGGCATGCTCCTCCCCATAGACCTGCGCCAGATGCTCCACCGTCACGTCCAGCTGAGTGGCCTTGATCTGCGTGCTCTCCGCCGGGCCGCTTAAATCCCGGTTGATCAGCTCTCCCTGTCCCAGCTCATTGACCAGGTAAACCCGATCATCCTCCCGTTCCTCCCCGGTTCTGGCTCCGCCGTAGGACGCACCGCTCCAGGCGGACTGGAACAGCTCATAGATCTCATTGTTTCCCACCTGCAGATAGGCTCGTCCTGCCTGGGTGATGTTGGCCGCATCCGGGGTTTTCAGCATCTCCTTGCTGTCCCCGGCGTTCTGTACCTTCAGACACAGGCGGAACTTGCTGTTGGTCCAGATCTGATCGTCCACCACGCCGGAGGGCTTCTGCGTGGCCAGAATCAGGTGGATTCCAAGGCTCCGGCCAATGCGGGCCGCGGATACCAGCTCGCTCATAAAGTCCGGCTGTTCCTTCTTGAGCTCCGCGAACTCGTCACTGATGAGAAAGAGGTGGGGCAGGGGCTCCTTTACCTTGCCCAGCTTGTACAGCTTGTTGTAGCCGTTGATATGGTTGACGTTGTTCTCCCCGAAGATCCGCTGCCTGCGGGACAGCTCGCTCTTGATGGAAGCCATGGCCCGCATACTCTCCGCCTTGTCCAGATTGGTGATGGTTCCCAGCAGATGGGGCAGCCTCGCAAAGAGATTGGCCATGCCGCCGCCCTTGTAGTCAATCAGGAGAAAGCCCACCTCATGGGGATGAAAGTTCACGGCCAGAGACAGAATATAAGACTGAACGGTCTCCGACTTTCCGGAGCCGGTGGTTCCCGCCACCAGTCCATGGGGGCCGTGAGCCTTCTCATGCAGGTTCAGCTCCACATAATCCTCCTCCGCCCGGGCGCCCAGCGGCACCGCAAGGGATTTGTGCGATTCGTGGCTCCTCCAGCGCTCCCGGATGTTCAGCTCCTGGGGATGCTCTACCTTGTACATGTCAAAGAAGGTGATGGATTCCGGAATTCTGCTGCTGATTCCCTGCTCATGAATGACAGCACTCAGCGCCCGGGAGGTCGTCTCCGGATCGATTCCTGTCATATGCACCACATCGAAGCCCCTGTTTTTCCGCACGCCCTCCTCCAGCAGCAGCCTTCCGTCCGCGGCATTGTCCAGGATACAGATGGTCCGGATATTTTCCGGCAGGTTTTCCTGCTGATCCGTAGTATAGATAAGACTGAATCCCAGATTCCGCTCATTTGTCTGGAGATATTCCATGATGGCATGGTTCAGTATCAGCTTTGGCTCGTCAATGATAAAGAGGTAATAGGGGGAGAACAGGGTCTCCTGCTTTTCCTCCTGAAGCTTCTGCCTGCGCTCCTTGAGGATCTGCTGCAGGCCGCCTAAGACCTGGTCCCTGGCCTGATCCGTGCAGATCTCCCCGCACACATTCATGGTTTGGATCTTAAGATGGGGATACCAGCGCACATAAGAGAACTCCTCCCGGTATGCCTCATGGTGCAGAAATACGATCTGCAGATCCCGGTAGCTCTGGAAAAAGGTAAGCTGGAGCAGAAGATATTTCAGCTGCTCGTGAACATTTTCCCTGCTGCCCACGATTCCCAGGTTGGCCCTTTTCAGATCGATGGGAACCGGAATTCCCCGTATCCTGGCGTATTCCTTGGGGATCGCTTTGGCCGCTTCCAGAAGCTCGTCCTGGGACGGCTCCAAATCATCCTTGGCAAAGGTCACCGCCACCCGGGAGCTTCCCTGCCGGTAGCCCAGATTCACCTGAAGGAAGTCGTCGTCCAAAAGACTTCTCTCATAGAGACGGCTGCTGTCGTGAAGTACCATATCCGCCAGTGCCATAGGCTTGGGATTTTGATAATCCATGGCCTCCCGTTCCTTTTTTCTTGCCTCCCGAATCCTCCGACGAATCTTGAGCAGATATGTCTGGTAAACCTCATCCCGCTTTTTGTTTTCCTCCCGTATCTCCTTTTTCTGGGTGAAAAAGCTCTGAATGGAGAAGCACAGGGTAATCACCGTCATGCCCACGCTCATATAGACATAAGGCCCTCGTTTCAGCATAATTCCCATAAACACGGTGAACAAGGTTGTGCTTAAGGTGGGCACGATCACCTGAGCAATGCCTCCCTTGCCCATAGACTTTTTCTCCGGAGGGGCCTTCACCTCGATCTTTTCCCCCTCGATCCGGTATATGATCCTGGGAGAGCGCTTGTAATAGGGAAATCCCTCAAAACGCTTTGACTCCCCCTGTGTTTCCACGAGACGTATGGCACTGCCCGTCAAAACACCCCGGAGCTCCAGAACTTTCTCATAAAAGGTGATTCCGTAATCTTTGAAGGTGATTTGATCCCCTTTTTCCAATAAGGTCTCATTCCCCTTAAGAGGACTTCCGTTTTTCCTCACCTCTTCCGGATGTGAACATTCCAGGCGGTCTCCCGTTATGTGAAGTTCCAGCTCCCCGATAGGAAGAAGGACATCCCCATAGGCGCAATTGTCTTTTCCCGCGATCCAGAATTCCTGCTTTCGTTCGTAGGTCCGTGCTTCTTTTTTCATCGTTTCCTGTCTCCCTATTTATCCGTTGTATATTTTTCCCCCAGGCTCTTGATGGCTCCCTCCAGGGTATTGATACGGGACTGCTTCTCCTCTCCCGTCATGGAGGTGTCGCTCTCCAGCTGATTCAGCTCCTTCATGTAGGCATACAGAAGCAGCCGGTCATCGGACATGGACTGGGCCAGATCCTCCGCTCGTCCCATATCCATTCTGCCCAGGGAAATCCAGTATTCCAGCTCCCTCTCACTGCTGTAAAGTGACAGCTTTGATATAATATCTGCCATTTCCTCCCGCTTAAGACTTTCACTGCGGGCATAGGATACTGCAAGTATGTACTTTGTACTTGTATCCATAGTCTCCAGCCCCACATTTTTAAGGCTGTCGATGCACCCTACATAGTCACCGCCGATGTATGCCTGGGAACCAGCTATCACACTCTCCTGGAAGGGAATAACATATCGGCTCTCATAGATCAGTACTCCCAAGCTCACTGCCAGGAACAAGGGAGCAGCAACTGCCAGCGCTGTCTTCACCCTGTTTCCCGTCCTTGACACCTGCACCCGCGTCTTTTGTTGTTTCTCTTCATACAGGGACTTTTGGATACGCAGGATCTCCACCAGCTCACTGCCGCTCTCTGCCTTATCATACGGTTGAAAAAACTTTTCTTTTCCAAGTATTTCCAGTCCGCTTTCCTGGATCTGCTCCACACGGAAACGCTTTCCCAGGATTCCTCCAACAAAGGACTTATATAAGAACAGGTACTCCTCTTTGTCAGCCTGCGCTCCCTGTCCATAGAGATCCCGGTGCTTTATCATGGGGATCTGATTTTCGTCATAGTAGAGATTGTCCATGGACAGAGGGATGCGGTAATGCTCCCAGACCTCCTCAAGCCGCTGAAAATTGATTAGGAATTGATACTGCTTTTCCCTGCTCTCTCCCATAAGCTCCCCTGCCGGCTTCATCCCCCGGATGTCATAGGTGAATACGATCTCCTCCAAATGTTCCTCGTAAGTCGCAGGAAGAAAGGACGGTATGGGCGCCGTAAGCTTTCCCAGGTCAAAGGCTGTCCTGCAGACCATCCCGGACTTTTTGCGTGTCTCATAAAGCCGCCCTTCTTCCACTTTCCTTGATTCCTCTCTCATCCTTGTCTCTCTCCTTTGTCTGTTTTCTGCGGAGGTCTCACCTTATGGGGCTGATGATCAGCTCATCCCCCGTGTAGATTCCTTCCTCCTCATAGGTATTTTGAAGCTCAAGAATGCGGCCGCTCTTTTTCACCCGCACCCTTACACGCTGCAGCTGCCCTGCAAGCTCCGCTATATTTTCATCTATCACCCGAAGGGTTGTGGCTATATGTTGTCTATTGTCCACCTGAATATCGTATTTTTTCTTGTTAGGTCCAATCACCGTAAGAATCAACTGCATCCCTGCGTTTCTCCTTTCGCATTTTCTGAAAAATAAGCAGAAAGACTATTGTAAGGAACATTCCTATAAGGACAAAGCCAATGGTAAAGCCAAGTCTCTGCGCAGGCTCTCCCTCTTCCTGGTACCGGGCCTTTACTATGAGCGGTGCTTCCGACGAGAATACGGCCTCAAACACCTCCTCAATGTCGTTGTTCCGCTCCTGTCCAAATACCTGTCTAATGTATTCCTCCTGCTCCTGTTCCTTTTTTTCTTCATATCTTACAATGCTCTCTTGAAATTCCTCCGAGAACACGTTATATCCATACTGATCTCCCAATGTGGTGGAGGTGCCTGTCTGTTCCTCCAGAATATCCATATTCAGCCTGAATTCCGTCTGCTCCGTATCTTGCCCTTCCTGTCCTCCATATTCCTCTTCCATCTTCCTTGCAAACCCCTTTCCTGTTCATGATCCGAATCCCCTCCTATGATGGAAGAGCCACAGCGCTTAACCTGCGGCTCCTCCGTGGGACCTACATCTGACCGGCCATATCCGCATCCGCTTCTCTGAAATTATCGGAAATCTTCTGCATCTGCTCCGCCATCTCCTGAATCAGGTTCCGGACATCATTCAGTGTAACCTTTGCATCGTTATACTGCTCCACATACCGGTCACAGGTTTCCGCTTCCCAGATATCAGGCAGGCCATTGACCGTATTCGTCATGGTATTGATACAGTCCTCAAAAATATCTCCCTGCTCAATCAGTGTCCTTGACGCATCTGCCAGTGCCTCATAATCCAATCTCAACATTCGGGTTTGCCTCCTTCCTTTGTATTATAACTATCTGTGAATTCACAGCTGTTACCTCTTTACTCCCACTGCTCCGTCATCCTCCTGCGCCTTTGGAACACGATCTGCGCGCCCCCCAGAAGCAGGATGAACATACAGAAAACAGTGATGGAAACTGCGGTCTCCGGCTTGATGCCCTCTTTCTCTCTGACATCCCTCTGTGCCTCGGACTGATTGTTTGTGAGAATCGGCTCTGCAATAAAATCATATACCTCTCTGTTTTCTACCTCTCCGATTCGTGTATAGGGCATCTGGATAATGAGCTCGTTCAGATGGCGCAGATTATTCTCATTGTTTTCCTGCCGGGAATTTTTTGCTTCCTCCAGGCCCTGGTTCAGCTTTTCCTCTGACTGCTCCTGTCCCCTGGCAATTTCCTCCTCAAAGGAACGAATGTCATTGTCAGTGGCTTCATAAACGTCGGATACGTATTCCTCATAGTCGATGATCTGATCGCTTACCTTTGTCTCCACATCCCGCAGGCTGTCCTCCATCTGTGTCAGATATCCGTTGATCTCCGCCTCGTCAATAAAGGATGCCATATCAAAGGAGGTCATGGCCGTTTTGGTCTCTTCATGAGCCGCCTTTACCTCATCGTAGGATATCTGTATGGTCTCCATGCGCTCCTGAATCTGCTCCCAGGTTTCCCGCCTGTTTTCTATCTCTTCATTCCGCAGAGCGCGGCTGTCCTTAGCTGCTTCTATCAAAGCGTCTATCTCCTGATCCACTGCCGCAATATCAATCAATAGAAATGCGGGCTGCTGCTTTAAGAATTCTTCTATATAGGCTTTCTGTGCGTCTTCCTTTGGCAGGTCCGTTCCTTTGCGCAGCTGCTCCAGAAAGGAGGACAGCAGCTCTTCCTGTTTCTCCTGCAAAGAACTGTTATAAGCCGTCAAAATGCCTTCCGGCTGTTCTTCTCCCGTTTCACCTTCATCCTCTCCGTCCCCTCCAGTACCGTCTGCTCCTGTTCCGTCCCCCTCCTCTTTGTCTGCTCCCGCTTCGTCCCCCTTCTCTTTCCCGTCTTCCTCCGTATTCGGTACTCCGGTCAGCGCCGCCTTCCTGGCCTGATAAAACGCATCCTCTATGGCTGCCTGCTCCGAATCATTCCAGGGCGTATCGGCCAGCGCCGCCATCGTCTCTTCCATCGTCATCAGCTCCCCCTGCAACGTCCCTATGGTTTCCGCTGTCTGCTCAAAGCTCTCTTTGACGGCCTCCAACGCCTGCTCGTTGAAGCCCTGGTACGCCGTATAAATCTGTTCTATAATTTCCGAATTTTTCCTATAGTGATCGGTTAGATCCAGATCGGAGATATCGTTTTCCACTACGGTCACCTCCGGCGTTTCAATATATTCTATTAAATCTTCTCCTCTTACCTGAAGCAGAAGCTCCATATCTTCCGTGTCGTTGGATATAATAGAGGACGCTGAATCCTGTGCCTTGTGATATGCCGCCAGAACCGACGAAAGATATACCTTGCTCAGATTGTTATTGAATAGTTGAAAAATGGATTCCATACGGTAGATTACGTCTTCCCGTTCTTCTCCTGTTAAGTCGGATCCAAGTGCATAGGTAATCTCTGATTTTACCGGCTGTGTGGTGATGGTGCATACCTGCTCAGAAAAGGCGGCGGGAATAACCATATAGGCGCTGTAGGTTCCGCTCTCAATTCCCCTTCTGGCATCCTCAAGACCCGTAATCACCACATCATCGGTAATCGTATCAATTAACCGGACGCCGTAATTTTCCTGCTCGCCCTGCCACTGTGTTCCCTCGTCCAGATTCACGATTGCTATGGTTTTGTTGTATGTAATCTTCGCATCCTCCTGTGCCGTGTCCTGCCATAAGCTCTCCCCCGGTCCGATTCCCTTTCCCTGGCAATAGCCGAAATAATAGCTCACAAACAAGCCGCATAAGAACACGCCTATTATGAAAAATCCATACCTTATGTATTTGATCATACATTTCCTCCATATTTAACTACAGCAAAGCTCTCTATCTGTTTACCTCTTGGCCAGAGAAGCCTGCTGTCCCATAGAATTAAAATACCAAATTTCAGAGACCCATTGGATTTGTTCATATGGTAGATTTTTGTTGGTTTTTGTTGGAAAAGATTGCTCCCTATCGTATTTTGTTATATAATGGAAAAAAATGGTGGTGAGAGCATGAGTATAGAAAGACCTTTGACTATTTTACTTGTGGAGGATGACCCTCGTTCCTGTCAGGATCTGACAGAAGTGATTGATTTGACGGACGGAGTAACGCTGGCAGGTGTCACGGCTCATGAGGAGCAAGCTGTCATGCTCGTGCAGGATTGTATTCCTGACTGTCTGATTCTGGATCTGGAGCTTCATGCCGGAAGTGGAAACGGTCTCAATGTCTTGCGGTCCATAAAACAATTACCTTTGCCCCGGCCTCCATATGTTGTGATTACTACCAACAACTCCAGTACCGTTACTCATGAGGCTGCCAGAAGCCTTGGCGCGGATTTCATTTTTACCAAGCATCAGGCGGACTATTCCGCCAGCAATGTCATCGAGTTTCTTTGTATGATAAAAGATACGGTACAAAACCGTACCGGTAGCGCTCTTCCTGGCAGCATACCTGCGGAATCTCCGCAGATGCGAAAAAAACGGCTTATCAGAAGGATTCATGCGGAGCTGGACGCTGTGGGCATCAGCCCCAAGGCCATAGGCTACAATTATCTGACAGATGCAATCCTGCTTATCATCGATCAACCGGGGCACAACCTGTCTGCCGCTATCGCAAAAAAGTATAAGAAATCCGACAGCAGTGTTGAACGCGCCATGCAGAATGCTATTTCCAAAGCTTGGCGGACCGTAGATATCAATACCTTATATCAGAATTATACGGCTAAGATCCACTCGGAGAAGGGTGTTCCTACGATTACGGAATTTATCTGTTATTATGCAAATAAACTGAAAAATGATTTTTAAATGGAGTAATTCAGGCCGTACAGTGTACGGCCTGGGGCTGGTTAAGCCGCAAACAAATCACGAAGAATTCTCCAGAACTCTGCCATGTTTTTCCCTCCTTTTTGTTTTACTGCATTTAATCTATATCAGAGAGGGAAAAAGCTAAATTTGTTTAGATGGTACATTTTTTGTAGATTTTCATTACTTTATATAAAGGAATTTCTTCTATGAACACGCCTATGAAGTACTTTTTTCTAATCGTATGCAGTCTTTACACCTATATAAATATATTGAAGCTTCCTAATAGACGTTCTGTTACAAAAACTACTTGTATATTTCTCTCTTTTATACTCTCTTTCCTAACCTGCTTTTTACGTATTTATATGATGCCAATTAGTATTCCAGGAATGCTTCTTTTCTCTTTTTTAGCTTTTACTTTGCTGTTTCGGACCCCTTGGAAGGTATCTGTCTTTGCCTCCATTCTGTCTTTTGGATGTAGCTATTTCTTTTTTGCTGTCAGCGCCGTTCTTCGGGCTGCTGTGGAAGCATTTATGATTACAAAGCTTAACTTTTATCCACCAACACTACTTTTGGACCTTTTTCTGGGACTTTCACAGCTTGGAGGAGTGATCTGCCTGTTTCACACCCGGCGTCTTAAACATGGCCTTTCTTTTCTTTGGGAACTTGAAAACAACAATGCAGGAGTTTTCATAGGTGCTGCTATCCTGACAGCTGTCTCCTTCCTTTCCTTAAACAATGACACGCATTTTATCTACTATATTTTGATCTTCTCAATCCTGATCTGGGGGGCCGCTCTGGTGTTTTGGTGGAAAGAGCGCATAACAAGAAAATACCTGTATCAGATAAATACAAGATCTGTTCAGGAATTTGAGGCTGCCCTTTCTTCTAAGGATGAGGAAATCTTGTATCTCAAACAGCAAAATGACACCCTGGCAAGGATTATACATAAGGATAATAAGCTGATACCGGCTATGGAATATTCGGTTCGAAAATTAGGCCATGAATTGGAGGGAACACCGTTCTATGAACGATCTGCAGAGCTCTTAAAAGAGCTGGAGCATATTTCCCAGGATCGCAAGGGACTTCTGAAGGATTATGAGACAGCAGGAAAGCAGCTTCCTGCCACAGAGATTGTTTCTGTTGATATTCTGCTAGCTTATATGCTGCAAAAAGCAGCGTCGCAGGATATTGATTTTGATGTGGCAATTCCAGGGGATATACGATCTATGATACAGCTGATTCACCATGAGGATTTAAGAACTCTTTTGGCTGATCTGTTGGAGAATGCCCTGAATGCGGCTTCTGAAGGTGAAAAGAAAAAGGTGCTTCTGACCATAGGAAGCAAGGACGGGATCGACACCATAGAGGTTTATGACAGCGGCCCGCCATTTTCCAAAGAGGTACTCTCAAGCTTTGGCGTGCGGCCTGTTACTACCCGCAGGGAGCATGGAGGAAGCGGAATCGGGCTAATGACGATCTCTGAGCTCTGTACAAAATATAGTGCCAGCTTTATCATCGAAGCTCTTCATGACAGCTCCTCCTATAGTAAAAAGATTTCCATCTACTTTGACGGTCTCAACCGTCAGGTATTTTGACAATAATAAGCTTTCTAGTAGTCCGTATCGGAAATCCTTGTGCATATTTCTGAGGATATTTTTCCGAGAGTGCAGGTCAAAAAACGCAGACGTAGTGGTGCTACGGCGAGGCTTTTTGACCTGTGCTATCGGAGAAATAGACCGGAAATATGCACAAGGATTTCCGGTACGGACTACTAGCACTTCGGCACACGCCCGCCGGTACAGGCCGCATACAGTCCGGGCGTGAATCTCATCAGCACCCACCCCACAGCCTCACACAGCAGCGTAATCAGGAAAAAGCACACAAAGCGCCACACTGTCACAAACCCCGTCCCAGGCGTCACATAGGCGTACACCCTGCAGAGAATCGGAACTATGGCAAGTATGAGAAAATAGTGCACCGCATACATAAAAAACTGATTCTCCATCCACCACTTCAACGGGAACGTAAGCCATTTTTTATCCAAAATCACCCATAGATACAGCGGCCGGAGCATGGACAGACAGTAGGCGGCAAAACCCTCCGTATTCCACCAATAAAAGGCATAAAAAATCATGCCGATCCCATTCCAGATCAGAAACGGAATCAAAAGAGAGGAAAAACGCCGGCGCACCTTCGGCAGCATATTTTCCTTTGTCAGATTATAATACAGGAGAAATGCGGCGCACACCATAAAAAAAGAAAGGCTTACAACTCCTCCGTCAAAGCACAGTCTGTAGATCCACTCACATACGCCGTCCAAAAATCCTCCTGATGTATGGATTTCAAAATATTGATCCGTATTCATGTGAACCATCACAATCCCAAGCTGCATCAAAAAGGAAATCACGGTTACCTTTTTGCGAAAACCTCCAAGCTCCTTCTCCATAAAGTCCCCTCACCAAGTATTTTGACACCTGCAAAACACAAGGGACAGCCGGAAAACGCTGCCATTCCCGGCTATCCCTTGTCAGATGCTTCTCACAAGTAAAACTAATGAATCCTACGCGCTCTTTCTGGCTCCCTTTAAATACAGAAACCAGTATGTAAGGCCAATGAGGCCGCCGCCAATAATATTGCCGATGGTAACCGGAAGCAGATTATTCACAAGCATACTCCCAATATTCACACTAGCTTCCCCCAGCCCATAGACGCCATTGCAGAAGATACCTGCCATAATATAGTACATATTCGCTACGCTATGCTCAAAACCAGCCAATACAAATACCACAATAGGAAGATACAGGGATGCGATTTTCCCTCCCGCCGTCTTCGCCGCAAAGGACATCCACACGGCCAGGCACACCATAATGTTGCAGAGAATTCCCCGGAACAGGGCATCTCCGAAGCTAATGGAAACCTTTGCCACAGCCGTGGACATCATTGTATTCATAAGAGCACCGTCCATAGCCGAGGGTGTATGTCCGTATACCAGCAGGAAGGCCAGAATCGTGCTTCCGATAAAATTTCCAAGGTATACAAAGAACCAGTTCTTCAATACGCCGGCGATTGTGGCTTCCTTTTCCATAAGCGGAATCACCAGAAGGCAGTTTCCTGTAAACAGCTCACTTCCTGCAATCAGAACCAGAGCCAGACCCGTAGGGAATAAAAAGGCTCCCACAAACTTTCCGAGATTGCCGCCGATGGTTGCCGTGGCGATCTGGAAGGCAATGGCGCCAAACCCGATAAACATGCCGGCCAGGGCTCCCAGAACGAGCATCTTCACGATAGAAAGCTCCGTCTTCTTCTTTCCGATACCTACATAATTTTGTGCGATTTCCGCTGGTGTATTCATTTCCTTATTCCTCCTAAATTATAGTCGCTGCGCGACAGCACTAAAGAGTAAAGTCACTTCAACGCACATATAATGAGAGAAACTTTCATTCGAAAGGGCACTCATGAAAGTTCCTCTCGTGCGTTTTTGTGACTTTACTGTCCAGCAGAAAATATCTCAAGGAAACACTTGACACTTCTTAGCTGGACTATTTCAGTTTCGCAGTATTATCTTGTTAAAACTATAACACTCTTTCCCCGGATATGCCATCATATACTATGTAGGAAGATTTTAAAAAAAGAAGCCTGCGGACAGGCTTCTTTTTGTGTCATCTCACATGGGTATGAGTGAATAAATGCTCCTGGCAATACTCATAGTAGCCGTTGCACTTGGAGCAGACCCGGAACTCCAGATTCTCTCCATCCTTTTCCGTGCGCCCACAAATGGCGCATTTATGGGTATTGGCACTCCTCTCCCCCTGCTTCACGCTCCGCACATAGGTCCGTCTGCGATGAATCTCCTTTGGAGAATAGCGATGCATACTCTTCATCCCAAAGAAAAAGAGAATGAAATTGCCCAGAGAAAGAAGAGCCATCAGGCTATAAGCAGGATGTACGACGATTCCAATCCTGGAAAGGCCGATTAGCATATTAATTGTTAAATGTTCCGCAAGAAAACCGGCCACAATCTCCACGCCAAAGTAAATTCCATAAATGATTCCCAGGACCTTTGCTTTGATAGGAAGGATAAAGAACAGCATAAACTGCATATCCGGATAAGTGGCCGCGAAAGCCAGGAACAGGGAATTATTCAGCCAATAGGTGCCGAAATACTGTCCCAAATTTACCCCAAAAATGAATTGGGACACAAAAGCTCCTACAATATGCAGCAGCACTCCTGTAAAAAAGTACAGATTAAAGCGAAAGGTTCCCCACTGGTATTCCAGAGTCCTTCCAATGGAATAGTAAAGGTACAGGCTAATCAGAAACCAGAACAATCCGGAACTGGGTGGAAAAATCATAAAGGTAAACAGACGCCAAATCTGCCCATGCAGAATCGCTATTACATCCAGTGATAAATACGAAGCATAGAATTCCGGCGCGAACAATTGAACCACATAGCCTACCGCATATAAAATAATGATATAATACATTAAATTGCGGATGGCATACCGTCCCAGCTTTTTCTCCAGCTTATCAATCCAGTTCATGAAGTCCGATTCTTCCTTTCTCTTTTCTGATACGATACATTATAGGTGAGTCGTGATCATTTGTCAACATTCCGGAACTCCTCTGATGAGTGCTTGACCGTCTATTTATCCAACAAATTTGTCGTCCTTCCATGTGCCTTCGCGGACAGTACCGTCAGCAGCCGTATGCTTACCATAGCCATTTCTCAAACCGTCTTTCCATTCACCCTCATAAACACCGCCGTTCGTCCAGGTCATGGTTCCCTCGCCATTCTGCTTGCCGTTTTCCCATTGGCCTATGTAGTTACGGCGTTTATACTGATCGTCTTTGGCATATGTCATGGTTCCCTGACCATTTCTTTGGTCATCCTTCCATTCGCCCTCATAAACCTCACCCTTGACCGAGGTTATGGTTCCCTGGCCGCTTCTAATTCCGTCTTTCCATTCGCCCTCATAAACATTGCCGTTCGTCCAGGTCATGGTTCCCTGGCCATTTCTTTGGTCATTTTCCCATTGACCAACATAGTCACGGCGACCATTGTCATCGTCTTCCGCATAAGTCTCGGTTCCCTGGCCGCTCCTAACTCCGTCTTTCCATTCACCCTCATAGACAGCACCGCTTTTCCAGGTCATGGTTCCCTGCCCGTTTCTCTTGTCGTCCGCAAATTCGCCTACATAGCCAAGACGGCCACTCTCATCGTCTTTTGCAAAGGTCGAAGTTCCCTGGCCGCTTACTTTGCCATCTTTCCATTCGCCCTCATAATAATAGCCATTGGTCTTTGTATAGGTTCCCTGGCCGTTTCTCAAACCATTTACCCATTCGCCCTCATAGACAGCACCGTCTGCCCAGGTCATGGTTCCCTGGCCACTTCTCTTGCCGCCTGCAAACTCGCCCTCATAGACAGTACCACTTTCCCAGGTCATGGTTCCCTGGCCGTTTGCCAGACCGTCTTCCCATTCACCCTCGTACACGAAGCTGTTATCACTGTTATCTGCATCTTCATACGTAAAAGAGCCCTGCTTGTACGGCTTACTGCTCTTCCATTCTCCGGTGTATTCGCCGGAATACAGCTGTGTTTTATTCCCGTCCTGCATGCTGAATTCATAGGCCATAGCCTCCACCTGCTTACTTCTGGAGGAAATCAGCACAAAGGCCAGGATGACGATTGCAAGTCCCGCCGCAGCGCCAATCAGTATTGCAATGGATTTCTTGCCGCGCGGGCGGGAGCCGGCCGGACCCTTCTGTGTAAGCTCGTCAAGGCTGTACTCCGTCGCGGCCTGTACCTCTGGCTGAGGATTCCCGGCGGGCTGTGCCGTGATCTCCGCTTCCCTCTGATCGCGCAAGGAAGACTGTGCTATGGGGTCTGCCTCAGACTGAGCACTTGGTGCAGGCTGCACTTCAGGCTGAACACTCTGAGCAGGCTGTGCCACAGCTTGCTTATCCTGTGATGCCTGTACTTCTGCCGAAATGTAAGGAGCCTGATTCCTGGGATTATGTTCCGGTATCTTTTCAAACACTCTGCTGCTGACGGATTTGATGGTACGCATCAATGCCTTGGGGTCATTTATGGTTTTCCTGTTGATGGATGCGTCCCGGAAAAAGTTAATAAACGCATCGGAAATGTCATATTTGGAGAGAGCGTCCTGCTCCAGAAGGGTGGAAATACTGGTGAAGGATGACTTCATGGCCCTCATCAAGTCATTGGAGCTGTTATTGGTATTGGTGGAAATATTTGCACCCTGATTCAGGATCTCATTCTTGACACCGCGCTCAATATTGGGCTGGTCCGTGGTGTCTCCCAGGTGCAACCCTCCCCCAAGATCCACGAAGACAATCTGCTTTTTGTTGTTCACGGCTGTCAAAAGCTCCAAAAAGCAGGCATAGCTTTCAATATAGTTCTGGCTTACAAAGGCAATCATCAGGTCTGATCCCCTGACATTTCTCAGCATAGGCACAATCCACTTATCATTCAGCTTGTCAAAAGCTTTATCCGCATAAGCACGCAGTCCATACTGCTTCTGAAACGGTACCACTGCCTGCTTAAACACAGTCTCCCAGTCATCGCTTGCATAGCTGACAAAGACATACGGCTTTTTTTGTGAACATTCTGTTATGATCAGATTATTTTCCAGATAATCCGAACGCATTTTCTTTTGCATTTCATTCAATCCCATTCTCTTTGGCTCCTTTTATATAATGTATTTTTTACTTTTTATTCTTTTCACATCTGTAAAGCAATAAAAAGAAAGATTTAACCATTCTTATATATATCACAAAAAGAACGGTTTTGCAATGAATTCCTGCGATTCTCCCGGTCTATGCCCCGTCAGTGGGATAGCAATTCTCCCTGGGCCGTATCCGGCAGGGAATGCAGATCTCGTCTCCCACCTGGAGATTGTAGATATTCACATAGGGATTGGCCTTAAGCACCATCCACAGGGGTATATGATAGCGGCGGCTCAGAAGGTAAAGTGTGTCCCCCTTTTGTACAATATGAAGAAAACCGTGACAGCTGCTCATAGAAAAGTTTACCTCAATTCTTTCCTTATTTTATAGGATACTATATGCATCTTTTCTAATTTCTGTTTCTAAAAGCCATAAAAATTGAATAGCAGTTCCAAAAATCGGTATTTACGGAAAAAATTAAAGGAATTTTTTAGAATTTTTTTATTTGCCTTAATTTTTTAATTGTCGTATAATGTAACATCATGTAGTTTTTCTTATTATAAAGGAGGCTGCAGTACATATCTGCAGAAAAATTGGTTATGAACAATCAGACTGCATCTATGTTGGGAATCGACATCGGTTCTACTACCGTTAAAATTGCTGTATTGGACGAGCATGGAAAACTGCTGTTTTCCGATTACGAACGTCATTTTGCTAATATTCAGGAGACGCTGGCTCTGCTTCTTGAGCGGGCGGAGGGGAAGCTTGGAGATCAAATCCTCTCTCCCGCCATCACCGGCTCCGGCGGCCTCTCCCTGGCCCGTCACCTTGAGATTCCCTTTATTCAGGAGGTAGTTGCGGTGGCCCAGGCACTGCAAGCCGAGGCGCCCAGGACTGACGTTGCCATCGAGCTGGGCGGCGAGGACGCAAAAATCATCTATTTTCAGGGCGGAAATATTGAGCAGCGCATGAACGGCATCTGCGCCGGCGGCACAGGCTCCTTTATCGATCAGATGGCCTCTCTCTTACAGACAGACGCCTCCGGTCTCAATGAATATGCCAAAAATTACAGTTCTCTGTACACCATCGCCGCCCGCTGCGGCGTATTTGCAAAATCAGATATCCAGCCACTCATCAATGAAGGAGCGACAAAGGAAGACTTGTCTGCTTCTATTTTTCAGGCCGTAGTAAATCAGACCATCAGCGGCCTGGCCTGTGGCAAGCCTATCCGGGGCCATGTGGCCTTCCTGGGTGGCCCCCTTCACTTTCTCTCCGAGCTAAAAGCCGCTTTTATACGCACCCTGAAGCTGGATGAAGAGCATACCATTGCGCCGGAACATTCCCATCTCTTTGCGGCCATAGGCGCTGCCAGGAACAGTCACTCGGAGACTACCATCCGTTTAAGCGAACTCAAAGAACGGCTCAAGTCCCATATCCGTTTGGATTTTGAGGTGGAGCGTATGGAGCCTCTTTTTACCTCCCGCTACGAATACGGGAAGTTTCAGGAGCGTCACAGCCGTCATGAGGTCTTAAGAAGTGATTTCCAGGCTTACAAGGGAAACTGCTTCCTTGGCATTGATGCCGGAAGCACCACAACCAAGGCGGCTCTGGTGGCGGAGGACGGCTCCCTTCTCTATTCCTTCTACAGCAGCAACAATGGAAGCCCTTTGAAGACAACCCTTCGGGCCATTCGGGAGATTTACCGCTTTCTTCCTAAGGAAGCCCATATTGCCCGCTCCTGCTCCACCGGCTATGGGGAGGCGCTCATTAAGGCTGCCCTGATGCTGGACGAGGGGGAGGTGGAGACGGTGGCCCACTACTATGCCGCCGAATTTTTCGATCCCGAGGTGGATTGTATTCTGGATATCGGCGGGCAGGATATGAAGTGCATCCGTATCCGCAATCATACGGTGGACAGCGTTCAGCTCAACGAAGCCTGCTCCTCCGGCTGCGGATCCTTTATTGAGACCTTTGCCGGCTCTCTCAACTACAGCGTAGAAGATTTTTCCAAGGAGGCTCTTTTTGCCGAGCACCCCATTGATCTGGGAACCCGCTGCACCGTATTTATGAATTCCAAGGTAAAGCAGGCCCAGAAGGAGGGGGCTAAGGTGGCGGATATCTCTGCAGGCCTTGCCTATTCCGTCATTAAAAACGCATTGTTTAAGGTAATCAAGGTCTCCGACGCCTCTTCCCTTGGAAAGCACATTGTGGTACAAGGCGGCACCTTCTACAACGACGCTGTCCTTCGAAGCTTTGAGAAAATCGCCGGCTGCCAGGTAATCCGTCCGGACATTGCAGGGATTATGGGGGCCTTTGGAGCAGCTCTCATTGCACGGGAGCGCTATACGCCGGGTGCCGAAACGACCATGCTCTCCATTGAGCAGATCAACCGGCTGGAATTTACCACCACCATGTCCAAATGCAAGGGCTGCACCAACAACTGCCGTCTGACCATCAACCGCTTTACAGGGGGACGTCAGTTTATCTCTGGCAACCGTTGTGAGCGCGGAATCGGGAAGGCACGGAATCAGGATAACATCCCGAACCTCTACGAATATAAGAACCAGCAGCTTTTTGGTTACACACCTCTGAGCGCGGACGAGGCAGAGCGGGGGCAGGTGGGAATCCCCAGAGTTTTAAATTTTTATGAGAATTACCCCTTCTGGTTTACCTTCTTTACGGAGCTTAAGTACCAGGTGATCCTCTCTCCGGCCTCCAACCGGAAGATTTATGAGCTTGGTATCGAATCCATCCCCAGCGAGTCGGAATGTTATCCGGCAAAGCTGGCCCACGGCCATGTGACCTGGCTGATCCGCAAGGGGCTGAAGTTTATCTTCTATCCCTGTATTCCCTATGAGCGGAATGAATTTCCCGATGCAGGCAACCACTACAACTGCCCCATCGTCACCTCCTACGCGGAAAATATTAAGAACAACATCGATGAGCTTCTTAACGGCTCCATTGATTTTTTCAATCCTTTTCTCTCCTTTGAAAATGAGGAAATTCTGGAGAAACGGCTCATAGAGGAATTTGTGGGAAAATACCGGATTCCCGCCGCAGAGATCTCCTCCGCCGCCCGGAAAGCCTGGAAGGAGCTTGAGAATGCCAGGGAGGACATGATGCGCAAGGGCGAGGAAACCCTTTCCTATCTGAAGGAGACAGGGCGCCGGGGCATCGTTCTGGCCGGAAGGCCCTACCACATTGATCCGGAAATCAATCACGGTATTCCTGAGCTAATCAACTCCTACGGAATTGCAGTGCTCACCGAGGATTCCGTCAGCCACATGTATGGGGTGGAGCGCCCCCTGATCGTTATGGATCAGTGGATGTACCATTCCCGCCTGTACGCGGCGGCCAACTACGTAAAGACGCGGGAGGATCTGGATCTCATCCAGCTCAATTCCTTTGGCTGCGGCCTGGACGCAGTGACCACGGATCAGGTAAATGATATCCTAAGCAATTCCGGAAAGATTTACACCTGTCTGAAAATCGATGAGGTCAACAACCTGGGCGCGGCCCGCATCCGTATCCGCTCCCTTATCTCCGCTCTGCGGGTGCGGGAGCAGAAGGAATTTTGCCGCTCTATCGTGTCCTCCTCCTATGAACGGACCGTGTTTACGGAGGAAATGCGCAAAACCTACACCATACTCTGTCCCCAGATGTCGCCCATTCATTTTGACATCATTGAGCCGGCCTTCCGGGCCTCCGGATTTAAGCTGGAGGTACTGCCGGATTCCGACAAGGCCGCCATTGACGTAGGGCTCAAGTATGTCAACAACGATGCCTGCTACCCCTCTCTGGTAGTGGTGGGGCAGATTATGACCGCCATTCTCTCGGGAAAATACAACCCGGAAAAGCTGGCCGTCATCATCACCCAGACAGGGGGCGGCTGCCGGGCAAGCAACTACATCGGGTTTATCCGCCGGGCGCTGCAAAAGGCAGGCTACCCGGACATCCCGGTAATCTCTATGAATTTAAGCAAGCTGGAAAGGAATCCCGGCTTCAAAATCACACCGGGACTGGCTGTTAAGGGCCTCTACGGTCTGGTATTCGGTGATATTTTCCTGCGGGTGCTCTACCGGATGCGGCCCTACGAGAAGGTTCCCGGCGCAGCCAACCGGCTTCATGAAAAATGGAAAAAGATCTGCCAGGATTTCCTCATAAGCGGCCATACCTCACACCGCCGATTTGTGAAAATATGCAGGGGAATCATTGAGGACTTTGACAGGCTTCCCATTTATGAGGATCTGAAAAAGCCCCGGGTAGGGGTGGTTGGAGAGATTCTGGTGAAGTTTTCTCCCTTTGCCAACAATCATATTGTGGAGCTACTGGAGGCTGAGGGGGCCGAGGCGGTAGTGCCGGACCTGATGGACTTCCTGCTCTACTGCTTTAAGAACAATGAATTTAAGGCGGATTATCTTGGGAAAAAGCGTTCCTCCGCCCGAAACGGACGTCTGGGAATCAAGGCTATGGAGTGGCTGCGAAAGCCGGCAGTGACAGCGCTCCAAAAAAGCGTCCATTTTGTGCCTCCAGGGGATATTGATGAAATGGGGGAAATGGCCTCCAAGCTGGTTTCCCTTGGAAATCAAACAGGGGAGGGCTGGTTTTTAACCGGCGAAATGCTGGAGCTTATAAAGAATGGCGTGCACAACATTGTCTGCACCCAGCCCTTTGGGTGCCTGCCCAACCATGTGGTGGGCAAGGGCGTCATCAAGGAGCTGCGCAGGCAGTATCCCAAATCCAATGTGGTAGCCATTGATTACGACCCGGGAGCCAGCGAGGTGAACCAGCTGAACCGACTGAAGCTGATGCTGGCTACGGCCAATAAGAATCTTGGTTAAGAATTGTCTTACGGCCCTGCTACTTTGCAGGGCCGCATTTCTTTTCTGCGGCAAACAGCAGCAGGCAGAGAGGCACCACGATCACACTGTTAAAGTGGAAAAACCGGTAGGTGGGTCCGCACAGCAGCAGCATGGTCCCGTAGCTGTAGGCCAGCAGGGGAAGGGCAAGGCACATGGCCTTCCACCCCTTATCTTTTTTTGCAAATACAAACAGGGTACACAGAATCAGTGCCAGAAGATGGATGCCGTTATAGGAAAACAGCATATCCAAGGGGCTGTCCATCACCCATCCGTCAAAGTCATTCAGTATCTCCCTTAAATCCGCCCTGTTCTCCACATAGGCAAAATTCCACTCATTTTCCCGAAGCTGAAACTCCAGGTCTCCGTGCCAGGGTGTCGCTCCCCGTACATCCCACACCATCCGGGTCACCTGATAAACCGCCTGCACGGACAGCCCTGGCGCATTGGCTGCCGTCCGGGCCGTAAACCGCAGAAAATCAGCCGGCTCCGTCTCCGAGATCACCGCGTTGGCATTGGTTACAAACTTAAAGGAATTGTAGTTTCCCATCTCATAGATCTTCCAGCGCTTCTCGGGCCCTATCCGGGCCAGAAATTCCGCCGCCTCTCCATCCAGGCTCTCCGGCGCCGTCTCGTGGATGTTGCAGAGAATGGTCATGGGAACTCCCACGGTCTCCACATAGGTCTGCTCCGGCCGGCTGGCTCCCACCAGGCTATACACCGGATACTTTATAAGCATCATTCCTGCCAGCATCAAAGCCAGTGAAAGAATACTCTCCCTTCGAATCTCCCGAAAGCAGAAAACGGCCAGCACCAAAAGGGGAATAGTAAACAAGATACCATTATGGCGCACCAGGGAAATGCAAATGAGCACCAGAATCCAAAGAGCCAGATTCCACCGCCTTTTCAGCCACCTTCCGCCGCTAAGCCAGGTGTTCAAAAGATACACCGTAAAAAGCAGCATAAAGAGTGTCAGGGCGCTGTCCTTCCACATAAAGAGCAGAATTCGATGGGTCTGAGGATTCGCCGCCAGGAAAAATTCCGTCAGCACCAGGCTCCAGGCAGGAAACCGCCATTTTGCCAGGGTCACAAGGAGATATCCGCAGAGCAGGCTGTACAATAAAAGCTGCATAAAGACCGCAAAGCCATAATGATTCACTATCTTGGAAAACAGGGCAATAATCAGGGTGTGAAATACCGGATGCCAAGTATCATACTGGCTGTTCTGAATCTGCCACCACTGATCCACATTATCCCAGTCAAAGGAGCCGGGAAAATAGGCATAGTAATACACCATCAGCCAAAGAAAGGTCAGGCAGAAGCCTATGAGGAACCAGAGCCAAAGTCTTCCGGCTCTATCCTTTTCCTCCTGCTCTCGCTCCCCCTTCCCTCTTCGCCTCAAAAGGGTGCTTTTCTCGAACTCCTCCCAGGTCCCAATTCCAAGACTCACAAAGGAGCAGCGCCAGGCTCCCCACAAGAGCCCGGCAAACACCGGAAGCAGGAGAAGAAACGCAGCTATGATTTTTACCTTCCAATATTTTGTATCCATAGGGACTGCTTCCATCATTTCCGGAAGCATCCACAATCCAATCACGATATAAAGGGCAACCACCGCCGTCAAAAGCAGAAGCATAACCCGTGTGCCCTTCCTCTGCCCGGCCAGCCATTCCCTTACCGCCTGATACTGCCTATACATTCTCAATCTGCCAATCTATGGGCGTAAGTCCATTCCTCTCCAAAAACTCGTTGGTCTGACTGAACGGCCTGCTGCCAAAGAAGCCCCGGAAGGCGGACAGGGGGCTCGGATGAGGAGCCTTCAATATCAGATGCTTCGGGTTATGCAGCATCGCCGCCTTTTTCTGAGCCGGGCTTCCCCACAGAATAAATACCATGGGCCGGTCCTGCTCATTCAGAATCCGGATCGCCGCATCCGTGAATTCCTCCCAGCCCTTCCCTCTGTGGGAATTGGCCTGGTGCGCCCGGACCGTCAGCACCGTATTGAGCATCAGGACACCCTGCTTTGCCCATTTGGTAAGGTAGCCGTTGTTGGGAATGTAGCAGCCCAGATCGTCGTGAAGCTCCTGGTAAATATTCACCAACGAGGGGGGCACCTCCACATCCGGCTTCACGGAAAAGCAGAGTCCGTGGGCCTGTCCGTCATTGTGATAGGGGTCCTGTCCCAGAATCACCACCTTCACCTCATGAAGGGGTGTCAGATGAAAGGCATTAAAAATATCATCTGCCGGGGGAAAGACTTTCCTTGTGGCGTATTCCTCCTTCACAAACTTGAAGAGCTCCGCGTAATAGGGCTTGCGAAACTCCGGGTTTAAGGGCTCCAGCCAATCGTTTTGAATCATTGCCATAATCTATTTCTCCTATTCCAGTTCCGCTATATCCGCACCGGAACCTTGTGTTCTCTTAGGTATCTCTTGAGCTCCCGAATCTCCAGCTCCTTGTAGTGAAACAGGGAGGCTGCCAGCACCGCATCCGCCTTTCCTTTTGTCAACGCCTCCAGAAAATGCTCCTTTGTGCCGGCACCGCCGGAGGCAATCACCGGGATTGACACATGCTCGGCAACCGTTCTGGTGAGTTGGGTGTCATAGCCCTCCTTGGTTCCGTCACAGTCCATACTGGTAAGCAATATCTCCCCGGCCCCCAAACGCTCCGCCTTCATAGCCCACTCCACCGCGTCCAGGCCCATATCCACCCGGCCGCCGTTTTTGTAGATGTTCCATCCGCTTCCGTCAGCCCTTCGCTTGGCGTCAATGGCTACCACCACGCACTGGCTTCCGAACTTGTCCGCCGCCTCGCTGATAAGCTCCGGCCGCATAATGGCCGCGCTGTTCACGGAAATCTTGTCCGCTCCTTCCCGAAGCAGCACCTTAAAGTCCTCCACGGTCCGGATACCGCCGCCCACCGTAAAGGGGATAAATACCTTCTCCGCCACCTTGCGCACCATATCCACCACAGTATTCCGGGCATCGGAGGTGGCTGTGATGTCCAGGAATACCACCTCGTCCGCACCGGCCTTATCGTAGGCTGCCGCTATCTCCACCGGATCTCCGGCATCCCGAAGATTCACAAAATTCACACCCTTGACCACCCGCCCGGCATGTACATCCAGACAGGGGATAATCCTCTTTGTAAACATCCTTTTCACCTTCCTTCGCTCTATGGCGAAAGCTTTCTTTTCCATATATCACGAACATGTGTCGGAACAGGCAGGGAACATCCCCCTTACCGTATACCGGCAAAATTTCGCAAAATCCGTAGTCCCGTATCGCTGCTCTTCTCCGGGTGGAACTGGCATGCAAACACATTTCCCTGCTCCACCGAGGCGTGAATCCGGGTCCCGTATTCCGTTACTGCCTTTACAATCCCTTCATCCTCCGCCTTCAGATAGTAGGAGTGGACAAAATACACGTAAGGCTCCCTCTCCAGCCCTTCAAAGAGCCTGCCCTCATGCTGAAGCTTTAGAGAATTCCATCCAATATGGGGAATCTTAAGCCCCTTCTCCTCCGGAATCCGCAGAATCTTACCCTTAAGAATTCCAAGGCCGGCCACGCCGGGCGCCTCCTCGCTCTCCTCAAAGAGCAGCTGAAGCCCTAAGCAGATCCCAAGAAAGGGGATCCCTCTTTTTACAATCTCCGGGATCACCTCCGTAAGCCCGTAAGCCCTAAGCTTCCCCATGGCATCCCCGAAGTTCCCCACACCCGGAAGAATCACCTTGTCCGCACAGAGAAGCTCCTCCCGGTTCCTGGTCACAAGAGTTTCCTGCCCCAGAGACAGGAGCGCCTTTTCCACGCTCTTTAGGTTTCCCGCATCATAATCAATTATTGCTATCATTTTATCACTTCCGCTCCATCCTGGTTCTGTATTTTCTTACCGGGCTGTCTCTTCCACAGCCTCACTCTTCTAGCCCTTTACGTCAAAAGGCGCAGGCTCCTGCTCACTCATTCCCTTCCGGGTGCCCGCATAGCTACTCATGGCCTTGGCCCGCTTGATCTCCTTTCGCTTCAATTCCTCCTCCTGGGACACCACCTGCTCCTCCGCAACCGGCGTCTCTGTATCCTCCGCTGCCTCCGCCCTCTCCGGCAGAGCGGCATACTCCGGCGTTTTCGTGAATTCCTCTATCATACTCGCCATCATGGAAAGCTTGGTATCCTTAAGCATGGTAAATTCTAATTTTTGCTCCAGAGTAAGCACCGGATTACTCTCCACCACACTGATTCCCAGAAGCAGGACGTCCTCGTAATCCTCCTTGATCTGCCACACCTCCTCCTTGGAGCTGCAGCGCTTCACCTTTTCTCTGTATGTATTGATTTCCTGTTGGAGTAGTTCCTGATCCATTCCCTGCTCTCCCTCAGCTCTTATTTCAATCCTAACGGTACAGCTATAGCCGTAATAAATTCTGTCTTGGCACAAGCCTATCTTTGCAACAATACAAGTCTACCATATTTTTCGTAAAATGACCATAGAGCAATGCCAGATATCACAGTATTTTCACATTGCAGAAGTTTTTTTCCGGTGGTAAACTAATCTAAAGGGCACCATTGCATCACAGGGGGGATTTTTATGATTTGGGAATATGAAATAACAAATATAACAGAACAGCAATCCATGTCCAATGAATTATTGAATGGCAGGCCAAAAAAGCTGATACTCTCTACCTACAGCCGTCTCATTCTATTTCTTTTGTTGGCAATTTTAATTATCGCCTTTCCAAACCTCACAGACAGCCTTCTGCTCTTGTTGATAAATATTATTACAACAGGTATGATCCTGATTCTGCTTCTTTTGTTCGTTCAAAAGCTCCACTGGCCTCTTAAATCCAAGGCTTCCGCAAACCCGGTCCTCGGATTTTGTAAAATCACAGTCAAGGGTGGATGGCTGGTAAAGGAAACAACTTATACAAACGGTACCGTTCATCAATTTTTTAAGCCCCTTCAGGAATTGATTCATATGATTGGTGTTGATAATGGGATCTTGCTTGAATTTCCCGGACAGCAGTACTGCTTTATTCATGCCTGTGCTTTCTCAAAGATATCCCTACAGGAAAGCCTTGCTTTTCTAAAAGAAGAACAGGCTCTCTGCACGGATACCCCAAAAACGGACATTTCTTTGCTTCCACCCTTTATGAAAAGTCCTATTGTTGAGGATACCCCTCTTGCATCCGCCTCCTTTACCTTGTCCAAGGAGCAGGTCAAAGCATCATTTTTAGAAGGCTATAGTGCTCTTCACAGGCATCTTAGCTATTGGAAATCGCTTTGGAAATACTATCTCTATTTTGTGCTGCTTTTTGCTCTGGCCTTTCTTTTTCGCTCCTGGCCATTGGCAGCCTTTGGCGTTATTCTCTTTATTGCTGTTGCTATCTACCTTATTTATGCCCCTTCTTATAAGCTCCGCAAAGACAAGGCACTTCAACCCTTATCTCTGTTTTGCGGTTCCTACCAGATAGAATTATGTATGGAAGGGATACGATTAGCAGCCCCCGACTATGTTACTTACTTGCCCTACGGTCAAATTTATGATGTCTATACCCTCAACTCCTGCCTATGCCTTATGCAAACTCCATATTCCTTCCGAGTCATTCCCAACACAGCTTTTTCTTCCAAGGAGGAAGAAGCTCTATTCTGCCACACACTAGAGAATAAGCTTTGCGCAGCAAGGCAGCAAAAAATATCCAAATGAGAGGGATATTACAGAATTGAAATAGGAGGATTACACATGAATTTTTTTGAAGAAGAGAGACCTCGCCTGAATCCGCTTCACGGGATTGGCCTGTTTTTGATCATTATGCTTTTGTTCCTTTTTGTATTTGCCCCTTTACAGCTCCACTTTGGCATGTTGGGACTTCTGTTGACGGAGCTTGGTCTTCTGGCTGTGACACTGCTGGCTGTTCGTTTTACCGGGCAGAGCTTTCGGGAGGTGTTTCCCATCCGCCGGCCACGGTTTGGACAGATTGTGGGGACCATTCTTCTCTGGGGCGGATGCTTTCTGTTTGTTATGCTGGTGACACTGGTTTCCATGATGCTGTTTCCGGAGGGATTTCTCAATATCAGCTCTAGTATGAGCTCCATGTTCGCTTCTATCCCGGCATTTTTCTCCTTCCTGATTGTGGCGGTATCACCAGCCATCTGCGAGGAGGCCATGCACCGGGGCTTTATCATGCATACCTTTCGGGGGATTTCTAAGGATTGGGTGGTGGTTCTGTGTATCGGGCTGATCTTCGGACTGTTTCATATGGACCCTTACCGTTTTCTGCCTACTGCCCTTCTGGGCATGGGCCTGGCCTATATCATGCGGAAAACCAACAATATGCTGTTTCCGGCTCTCTTCCATTTTATCAATAACAGTCTGTCCTTCTTTGCCAGCCTGTCTGGTACAGACACTGTTGGGATGGAAGCGGAGCAGGCCGCTGCTGAGCTTTTGTCCAATCCCTCCATGCTGCTTTTAAGCCTTGGATCTTATTTGATCATCGGCTTCTTAGCTCCTGTTCTGCTCTTTGTGGGAAGCTATCTTCTGAGGAAGTCCTCCGGATGCTTGAAAAAGCAGTCGGATCTTCGCCTGGTGCTTACCATTGTAGGAGTAGTAGCATTGAGCTTCCTTATGCTGGCTACCGGATTTGCCATTATTATGCTGAATATGAATACTGCTCTGGATATGGAAGAATTTCAAGAGTTCCAGGAATTTCTTTGTTTGGTTTGGCCGAAATAAAACAGACGGTAAAGTCAAAACCGGTGGATATACCGGCATATGGTTTATACACCGAAAAGGCCATGCTTATATGCCTTAATGTATTCCAGACAGTGACCGTCTTCGTCCCGTCCTAGCAGCGCCCGGGCCGCATATACCATACCGTTCAGATTCCGGTCTGTTGTAGGCAGCTTTACATCTGCTCCTGCGCCCATAGCCAGGACGGTTGCTGCCTGCTCTAGGGCCTTTTGACCTTCTTCGTCTTCAAAGCCCTCTAGCTTCAAAAGTCCATTCCCCTTCCCTCGGTTTTCCTTCACTGCATTTATAAGCTGCTCAAAGGCTTTTGTGGGGAGTGCCAAGAGAGCCTCCGAAGCTTTTATCACACCTAGCAGCTCCCGACTTAGCGGATTCAAAATTCCGCTGTCAACACCGTAAGCCAATGCCAGGGCAGCAAGGCTACCATTCATATATTTCCGCGCTGGCAGCTGGTAGGAAATGTTACTGATGGCTGAAATAATATGAATCGTCGGATATTTCCTGCGAATGGCCCCAACAACCTTTGTATAAACGGAGATTCCTGGGCCATCCTCCTGCTCTGGGTCCATCAAGGCAGCTGCCTCTGCCATAGGGTCAATATAAATTCTGGCGGGATCAATTCCATGAGCTTTGGCCTTTTCCATAATTGCGTCAAAAACGCTCAGCCGCTCCTCCACGGACTTGGGAATACCAGCATCGTCGCAGAGCATAGCTATGGCCCTCCAGCCGGATTGTTCTTTCATAATGTGAAAAATCTGTTCTATCTGTTTTCTTTTTTCCATGGATGTTGAATTAAAAAGTCCAGGCTTATTACAAAACCTGTACACCTCTACCAACACCTCCGTACTTGGGCTGCCAATCGAGACAGGTACATCCGTTACACTCTCTACCTGCTCTATCATCCACTTTAGTGTCTCTGCCTCGCCTTGGTCTACAGAAGCACAAATATCAATGAAGTCAGCTCCTGCATCTGCCTGTCTTTTTGCAAGCTCTCTGATACACTGTCCATCCCTTTTTGCAATAGCCTGCGCGACTAATGGAATTGCCCCGTTTAATTTTTCTCCAATAATTATCATTTAAATACTCCAGCTATACCAAGCCCGCCAGTCTTTTTGCAAGCTCCGCAGCCTCTGCCGCATTTTCACTATATCCATCCGCTCCAATCTCATCCGCAAATGCCTGAGTGATAGGCGCGCCACCTACCATAATTTTAATCCTGCTGCGAAAGGGCTGACTGTTCAGCGCAACCACTGTCTCCCGAAGGGAACGTTTCGTGGTGGTCAGCAATGCTGAGCATCCTACCAGTATGGCATCGGGGTTGGCTTCTACTGCCTTAATAAACTTTTCTATCGGGACATCAATTCCCAGATCAATCACCTCAAAGCCCACGCTCTCAATCATCATTCCCACCAGGTTTTTCCCAATATCATGCAAATCTCCGGCAACGGTTCCTAAAATCATCTTCCCTGCGGAAGCTGACTTCCCTGTAGCCAGATATGGTCTCAATATCTCCACACCTTTCTTCATGGCTCGTGCTGCTGCCAGCATCTCCGGTACAAAGATCTCATTGCTTCTATATTTTTCACCTACCACTCCCATTGCATCAACCATGCCCCGATTCAAAATCTCAGTGGGATCGCAGCCTTCATTCAATGCCTTCATCACAAGCACCGCCACCTGTTTTGCTGTTCCCATCTCCACAGCATCCGCAATTCTTTGTATTTTTGACATCTTCACACCTCTACAGCTTATTATGCTTAGCAAACCTTTCTTAGGATATCATCCCATAAATTACATTTTGTTTCAATACTTAATTGAGCGTGGAATCATCCCCAAAGCACATATGCTCCATATAAAGCTCCTGAAATTCCCTACAGTCAGAGAGCCTTACCTCCTCTGCTATCTTCACGAGCCGTTCTGTCTCCTCCTTCCCTTGAGGATTCAGCAAATACCTCACCGCACCTCTTAAGCTGGTATTTCCTACTGCCTCGATCTTTTCCTCACACTCCGCCGGGAAGAGACCGATTCCTACTGCCTTGTGTATATCCATTTGACATCCAAAGCCCCCAGCAATATAAATGTGCTCTATTTCCTCATAAGAAACACCATATTTTAAAAGCAATGTCTCCACCCCTGCACACACAGCAGATTTTGCCAGTTGAATTTCCCGAACATCCTTCTGATAAAAACGAATCTCCCCTTCCTGGGAGAGCAAAAACCCCTCCTTAAACCAGGGCTGCGCCATACGCCCTGTCTCATCCAAAACTTCTTCCTTCAAAAGCTCATAGACAGTCTCCACAACTCCTGTTCCGCAGATCCCTACAGGCTTAACGCCACCAATGGTTTCCAAATATACCTTCTCTCCCTCTATGGTCAATCCACAGACTGCTCCGGGAATACTGCCGGTTCCACAGATAATATTTCCTCCCTCAAAGGCTGGACCTGCCGCTGTAGAGGCCACCAGAATTCTTTCCCGATTTCCAATTGCCATCTCTCCGTTGGTTCCCAAATCAATCAAAATAGATACTTTCTCACGCTTTCCAAATTCCAGCGAAAAAAGACCTGCGATAATATCTCCGCCCACATAGGTAGAGATACCTGGACATAAGGTAACCTCAATCTCCTGTATCTCTTTCCACTCAGTCTCAAACAGCTCTCCTCCTGAGATGTGAATGGTCTCAAGATTCACCGCTGTAAACGGAGATATGCCCAAGGCTTCACAGGAATACCCCATTAACAAATGTACCATGGTTGTATTGGCACTGATTACCATTCGGCTGACCTTTACAGATCCATTTTTTGTCAATGTGAGGATTCCTTTTTTCAAATCCGACAGAATAATCCTTTGCAGCTTCTCCCCCTTACCGGAATTGGCAGCCTCGATCCGGCTAATCACATCTGCCCCATAGGAACGCTGACGGTTGATTGTTGTATAAACATCCGCAACAGTTCCCCCAGACAGCTCCACAAGCTGCATGGCAATGGTTGTGGTTCCGATATCCACGGCAATTCCATATTCACCTTTCAGATTCTGTCCTTTTGTCTCCTCTGTCCGTTCATCTGCCAGAACGAGAAATCCCTCTTCTCCATCTTCCAGCAAAATTCGGCATTCCTGATCGGGATAAGCTTTGCAGGCAAGCCGCCATCCCTGATCCAGCTCTTCCTCCGTAAAGTACTTTTCATTCTCCTTGGAGGGCTCTAAAGCTCCCTCCAAAAAACGAACCCTGCACTTTCCACAGTTCCCCTTTCCGGCGCAAACAGCAGGAAGAAAAATGTCATTCTCCTGAAGGGTTTTAAGAAGGCTGTCTGACTTCCTTGCCTGGATGCTCCTCTTCCTGCCTCCAGTCTCAACCACCATCCAAACTGTGGACAGCTTTCGCTGCTTACAGGCGAGATTATTGCATTTGCCGCAATCATGCTCTGGATGGTATTTTTTTATATTATCATCCAAAAGATACACCTGGCAAATGGTCTTTACCGGATCATACATATAACTCTCCCGAATCTCAATGCCCTCTTTCCTCGCTTCCGTTGCATCATAGGCTTTCTTCTGAATACTCATGGGAATATCCTGTGGCGCCTCCGCTCTCCCGGCAATCCCCCTGCCCTTCTCACGGCACATTTCCACCACATGCTTCTGAAGGGCCACATCCATCTGAAAAAGATAATCATCCGCAATGGCGTCTGCCAGCATTCCCTTCAGATAATCTCCCTCGGCAAAAAATCTGGTGGACCACTCGCCTATCTCCCTCCCAATGGAAAGGATGCCATAAAGAGCTTCCTTCACCAGCCTACCATCGGCCTCTATCTTATAGCCCTCCAAATCACCAAAGGCAAGGAGAGCCACCGGCTTTATCTTCTCATAGGCTGTTGGCAGCATCTCTGTAAGCTCCTCTAGCACCTCCTGGTATATAGGGCTTTCCCTTTTCACATCCAGAAATGCACATACATGCCCTACTGATATTTCTATATCAAATTCCGTTCGTTTTCTCATCGTATCACCTTTTCGGCAAAGAGTAAAACAGCCAGGTATATATTTGTTAGAACCAAATCAATATCCCCATTCTATTTTATCCAGTTCTGCCAAAAATTTTGCCCCGTTTCTGGTTCTGCCATATGAATGTAATAAGCTTTACCATATAAATACTCTTTAAACGCTGTTCTTTCCTCATTCCCTGTGTTCTCCAAATGCTGCAATACCCCATATTTTCTACAATAATATATTTCTTGCCGCAGTCGTCTTTTATAAGCCTTTGGAATGCTAATCCTATCCTCTTGAACAATCAAACCTGTCACTATTTTTCTATGGGGTTCTTGGTAATATACCGTTTTATTTTCATTAATGCGAAAATGAAATTGTTCTACAATCCTCTTCAATGCATCCCAATATACCATAATATCCTTATTGGAAGAAAAAGACATATCATCAGCATATCGCGTATAGGTAATCTCTTCTTTACCACACAATTCCATTAATTTTTTATCCATATCCCTTAAAACTAGATTTGCCAAATAAGGACTAGTAGGTGCTCCCTGAGGCAAAACACCTTTATAGCAGGTCAAAGAAGCCAAGGCATCAGCCACCTCAGCACAATAACCTATCTCTTTAAATATATTTTTAACCATATCAACTATTTGTTGTTCCGATATTTTTAACTCCTTTTCTAATATCTGTGTGTCCAATCTCTTATATTTGTCTAAATAGGTAAGTAAAAGTCTTTTATACATTTTCATATTACTCTATACACCCCTTCAAGTACGCATTCTTTATATTGTGTTTTCTCCTCTTCTTTAACTCTTCTAAAGTAGGTCTCATATATTCATCTCTTGGGAAAATCGGTATATGATCCTCCGTATATTTCCAAAAGCTGCATAAAGTATTATTGGGAGTATTATAATAAATGATACTAACAACTTACATTCCCGAAATCCCATTGCGAAATTTTTTCCGGAGTCCAAATTCATTCCTATCTGTTCCTCGTATTGCCTAACTATTTTTTCAATTTCTTTTATCTCATTTTCCTTGAATATGTAATTCCCCTTCATGCAGCTTTTTATATAATTTTCTTCATCCACATAAATTTTCAAATTCAATCGTGTACTTTTAAATTTTTTCTTCAGATATTTTATTGCATTTGATGTCACTAAAACAGCCGATACTCCCCACAGATATGCATCCTCCAAAATGCAGGGGAATCTTTTTAAAAATTCATCAATCGTACCTCTTATAGTAAAACCAGTCCCTATGATATCATCCATAAATATAATTGCTTTTCTTTTCCTTAAAAGATACTCATTAACTTTTGAAATATCAGAAATAATCTGCTCCTTTTCTATTCCCCATTCCATATTAACCGTTAATAAATGATTTCGAATGGAGTCTCCTCCTCCCCCGGTACCATTCTCACTTGGTACAGTTACAAACAAAACTTCTTCTCTTTTTATTCCCTCTAATTCCATTTTATTAAAAATAAAACTGCATAAAAGAAAAAGACGATATTCCAATTCTCTCTCTGAAATATAGTCATATTTTTCAAATAGAGAAAGAAAAAGCTGTCTATCATCTTCCTTAAAATTCTTACTCCAATAAAATAATTTCTCCTTTAACTCATCCTCTGAAATTTTCGCATCCAGATATTTATTTTCCTGATAAGCAGTCATGGGAGCGGCTGTGTAACAGCTGGGATCTATATGATTCTTTTCATAAAATTTATCTAAAGACTGTAAAAGCAACTTATCTTCCATGGCTTATTCCTCTTTTGTTTAAAATTAAAAAACACTATGCAAATAGAAATCCATTGCATAGTGTGCCTTTCATATGCCTTCAAAACTATATACTGATTTATCTCTTACATCTTGGTTTTTGTTCTTTCCTATGACGTACGCTTAAGAGCCAGTCATTCGGAATAAGCTTCGCTTCTTCCTCCAGCCGCTCTTA
>QZDX01000027.1 GCA_009917555.1 bacterium 1XD21-13
TGATAAAATCGCCAACTATTAAAATACGGTGGAATTTAGTCCTGCACTGGAATTTACTTTTTCAAGTCAGCTTTAACTATTCTGCCCTTATATATATCCCTTTTTTGTATAATTTAGCTATATTTTTAGTACTATTGCACAATTATTTAATTTCTGACACTTTATTTTGAAGAATTAATTTTACAATTTTACTCCATCTCTCCAAGGCGTTTCCCTACATCTCCGCCGGGATGAATTTTCAGAAATCCTTTCTGAGAAAATCCTTTCAAATGCGAAATTACTATTGCTATGGAATCAAAGATCGATAAGGTAGCAAGAATGCTTCCGGTTGCCAAAACATTGTACTCATCCGGTTCCTTATTTACTCGTATTTTCAGTACCAGATCGCACTCCTTTGCCATATAGGAATCTTCATTCTCCGTCACAGCCATCAAATACGCGCCGCGCTCTCTGCAAGGCTCAATCATCTGGTTCAGCTCACTGGTGTGCCCGCCCTTGGAAAGCAGTACCAATATATCTCCCTTCTGCACCACGCCCATTCCTCCGTGGAGCGCATTGGCAGGAGACAGGAAAAGAGACGGACAATTCACACAGTTTAAGGTGTGCGCAATCTTCTGTGCCGCAATTCCGGAGGTTCCGCATCCGGTCAAAACTACTTTTCCCTTACAGTTCATAAACACATCAATCACTTTTTCGATCTGTTCCTCGGGTACGGTCCTTTTCAGCTCCGCAATAATGTCGGACTCGCACTGTAGGGTATGCTCAATCGATTCTCTAATATTCATTTTCCTCTCCTCTTATTTCTTCTTTTGTCCATAGTATGCATTGGGGCCGAATTTGCGGTTGTAATGCTTCATCTTGATATTGTCCTTGACAAGTTCGCACTGTCCCTGCGTTGCAATGTAGTCAAAAATAGCCATCTTGGAAACATACTCCAGAACCTGTGCATGGAGCACTGCAGCATGAGGTGTCTTTCCCCAGGTAAACGGTGCATGGCTGTGTACTAAAACCGCCTGCATTTCCACACAGCTACGTTCCTTGAACTCTTCCAGAATCACCTTTCCTGTGTTCTTCTCGTATGCCTCCTCGATCTCCTCCGTGGTCATCAAACGTGTGCAGGGAATATCCCCGAAGAAATAGTCACAGTGGGTTGTTCCGTAGCAGGGAATATTCATACCAAGCTGCGCCCACATGGTGGCAAACTGAGAATGAGTATGTACGATTCCCCGGATTCCTTTGTCTTTGAAAGCCTTGTAAAGCTCAATATGTGTATCGGTATCTGTGGAGGGCACATAGTCGCTGTCTACCACATTTCCGTTCATATCTACCGGAACCATCTGCTCCGGTTTCAACTGGGAATAGGGCACGCCACTAGGCTTAATTACCATCAATCCACTCTCTTCGTCGTATCCTGATACATTTCCCCATGTGGAAATTACAAGCTGTTTTTCTACCAGCTCCATGTTGGCCTCATAGACCTCTTTTTTTAATGATTCTAAGTTCATTTCCCATTTCCTCCTAAACATTGCATTTTATCATTTAAATCCCTTTCCCCTCACTTTGTTCAGCTCCAGGAATTTAGATGTACTGTTTAAATTCTTGTCATAATCTTTTTCTGTTCGGACAAGAACACTCAGATACAGAGCGTCAATCACCATCTGCTCTGCTACTCTCCGGGCAACAATATCCCGCCCCGTCGTCACATCACTTGTAGCTATAAAAATATTGATATCAGACAGACGCAAAAGTGGTGATTTACTCATCTTCGTGATACAGATGATGGTGGCGCCTTTCTCCTTGGCTACCCGCATGGCATTTAATACTGTCCGGGATTTTCCCTCATAGGAAATTACTACCGCCACATCTCCCTGCCCCAGGTTGCTGGCCTCTATGATCTGCATAATCGGATCTGTCTGTGCCGATCCCGGAATCCCCAGTCTTCGAAATTTAAAATAAAAGAGCTGGCAGACAGCCGCAGAATCTCCGGCTCCAAAAAAGTGAATGGACTTTGCGCTCAGCAGCGTTCTGGCAGCTTCCTCATAGACCTCCCCGTCTGCCAGTAGAATTGTATCCGTTAGCGTCTGCATATTGCTCTTGTACACCTTCTGCAGATTGTCCAGTACAGAATCCTCTTTCTTGATCGCCTCCACCGTCATAATACTGCTATCTTTCAGGGCATTTACAAATGCCTGCTTCATCTCCGAAAAACCGGTATATCCCATTTTTCTGCAAAACCGTATAATTGAGGCATCACTGCTGTCCGTTTCCCTTGCAAGCTCCGCCAGTGTTGTAATACAAATGAGCTCCGGCTTCTCCAGCAATGCCTGTGCAATTGCCTTCTCTGTTCTTGACAGTGTCGGAAGCAGAAATCTCATTTTTACGATCAGCTCGTTCACGCAAATCTCCTCCGGTCATTCTATACGATTATAGTCCAATATCCTCCAGCTGCTGGTACTCATTCCAGACGCTGTCCAATGCTTGTGCTGTCTTTCTATACAAGTCATATTTTTTATTATATATTTCCACATTTTCTGGTATGGGCTCTACTCTTGCAGCAATTCGTCCCATCTCTGCAGCAGCCGCCTCTATGCTGTCATATTCGCCCACAGCCGCAGCTACGGCGATGGCACACCCCAGTGCTCCCGTCTCATCCACATCTACAATCTCTATAGGCATATTCATCACATCGGCAAACATCTGTGTCCAAACCCTAGATTTCGCAACGCCACCTGTCAGACGGATCACCTTTGGCGGTTCCTCCCTAGATTCCAAAAGGTGCTCAAGATCGAGCCTATGGGAAAATGCAATCCCCTCATACACACTTCGAATCAAATGCTTTCTGGTATGAAAACTCGTCATTCCGACAAAACAGCTCTTTGCATGGGGATGAATGTTGCTTCCAAAAAGGTAGGGCAGATATACGGGGCAGATCTCCTTCACTGAAAGCTCCTCCACCCATCCGTTCATAATGTCATAGATACTCTTTCCCTCTTCCCTTGCAAGCTTCGACGCCTCAGGTAGAAGCTCTCGGATAAACCATTCATTGCATCCTGCTGACGCTGGTGTCCCTACTTCGATCAGGTAGTACTCCGGAAGTGTAAAGACCGTATTCCGGATATATTTCAGCAGTTTTTTCTCTATCACTGGCTTCTTGGAAAGATACAGTTCCACACTCCAAGTCCCCGCAATCATACATAGCTTCTCTTCCGTCAGCACGTCTGCCGCCAACATACATGCCTGAATATCAAAAAGTCCACCGATCACAGGCGTTCCTTCCACAAGTCCCGACTTTTCTGCCGCTTCCCTCGTTACACGGCCGCTGATCTTTGCCGCCTCACATAGCGGCGGCAGAGCCTCTCGGTACTGTTCAAGTCCAAAAAGCTTAAGAAGTTCCATGTCATAGTCCCGTCTGTGAAGATTAATCAGATTCGCTCCCGAAGAATCTCCATACTCTGCTCTTGCCTCGCCCGTCATTCGAAACCGTACATAGTCCTTTGCTTCAAAGATCCATTCGATCTGATCCATGCACTCCGGCTCATGGTCACGCAGCCATGCCAAAATCGCTACAGGCTGACAGGCCATAATATTCTGACAGGCCAACTGAGAAGTCTTTCCTTCTGTCCCATCCTCCTTCCAATGGACAGGATATTTCCACGCACGGTTATCCGTGGAAATAATGCCGTTTCGCACAGGGCGGCCATTCTTTCCCCACAGATACAGTCCTTTCCCGTGTCCACAGATACCCACCCCCGCAATGTTTTCCGGAGAAACCCCACTTTTGTCCAACGCACTTCGTATCACCGTGCAGTTGGCCTCCCACATTTCTTCCATGTCACGTTCCACGAAATTTGAAGCCGGAACCAGCATCTTTGTAGCCATGGATGCTACGCAGAGTTCTCGGCCGGTTTTGTCGTAGATTGCCGCCTTTGTGGTTGTTCCTCCATTATCCAATCCAAGAAAATACTTCATTCTTTATGCCTCCTTCCCCTTTATCTTTACCGCTTTTTCATACTGTTCTTCTATAAAAGCTTTCGCCTCTCTTACAAGCCCCTTATCATCCTGACCCTTCTTATGCCACATTTCAATCATATAAGGTCCTGCGTATCCCAACTCCTCCAGCTTTCCGAAGCATCCTACAAAATCCACGCACCCCTGGCCGAAGGGAATGTCCCGAAACACACCCGGCTTATCTGCTGTTTTACAGAGGGTATCCTTCAGGTGAACACCTACAATACTGTGTATTCCCGCCTCCAAATCCGAAAGAGGGTCAATTCCCCATGCTGAAATATTCCCCACATCCGGATATACCTTATACCAAGGAGAACCGATCTTGTTCTCATAAACCAAATGCTTGCGAATGCAGTTCATCAGCTCAATATCCATAATCTCTGTTCCCAGCATCACCTGATATTTTGCCGCTTGGGATGCTGCCCAAAACATGCCTTCCTCATACAGCTTCTTGCTTTCATCTGTGGAGGTCTCATAATAAACATCATAGCCGGCCAGCTGGATCACCCGAATTCCTATCTTGTCCGCAAAAATAAGCGCCCGTTCCATAATATCTGCCGCTTTTTTTCGAATTTTCGGATCAGCACTTCCAAAAGGAAAACGCCGGTGGACACTCAGGCACATGGACTGAATATATACTCCCGCTTTTCGTGCCGCATCTTGTATCTCGTAAACCTTTTCATCACTTCCATAAATTCGCGAAAGCCGTTGGTCCGTCTCATCAATGCTGATTTCCAAAAAATCAAATCCCAGTTCCTTTGCCTTGGCCATTCGCTGATACCAATCATCCTCTGCATCCAGCGCTTTCTCATAAATTCCCAATAGATGTTTGCCTAACACGTTCCACCAGTCCTTTCTTGTCCTCAGATGTAAAAAATGCTCTCCCTATGATTACCCGGTCAGCCCCGTTCCTGATGCAGGATGCGGCCCTTTCCTCATTTAAACTACCATCAACTGCAATTCCTGCCTCCGGCTTTTCTGTCTCCAAAAGCTTCCGAACCTTACAAATTTTCTCAAGTACCTTTTCCTCAAAAATTGCTCCCTCGGTACCTGGGGTACAGCTCATTACAAGAACCTCATTTATATAAGGAAGAAATGGCACCAGCTTCTCCGGTTCTGTCTGTGGTGAAATAGCAAGCCCTACCTCCATATCCGCCTCCAAGATTTGTCTAAGAAAAACCTGAAGCTCTTTCGGCTGGGCCGCCTCCACATGCAGTGTCAGCTTTCTTAAAGAAATTCTCAGAAACTGTTCCAACATGGACTGCGTTACTTGGGCCATCAAATGTATGTCCCCACAGATTGGATCAAAGGCAGCCATCTGCCGGACCAGCGGCTGGTGAAAGCCAAACAGCGGAACAAAATGTCCATCCATCACATCCACATGTATGCCGTCTGCCCCACTTCGTTGTATAATCCGCAGATCCCGTTCCAGATGAAAAGGATCTGCTGCAAAGGCTGATATACTGACTTCTGCCATAATTCTTCTCTCCTTTTGGACTCATAAACTTCAATTAAATACTATCAACCTAAAGGGTTGAAGTAAACAGAAGCGCCGATTTTCTCTTATTATGACCAATATTCTCACCTTTTTGTGTTTTTCTATTCTTTTGATTTGTGCATATTATATAATTCTTCATTTTTCTTACTTCGATATGAATTATTGTTCGATTATTTTTACTCCATTTTTTTCAATCTTCACCTATTTCTCCATTACTTATGTGAAATTGAATAAAAGAAATTCTTTTTCTCCTGAAAATCTGTATACAAAAAACAAGCACGTCCCCTTTATTGGGAAACGTGCTTGCTCTTATATACTCTTATAATTATACGGTCTGGAAATTTAAATTCCAAGCTTCAGCTTTCTCATCTGCTCCTCAGCCGTTACATTTGTAGTAGGCTTGTAGTCCTTAAGAGGAATCAGCTTCTCATTGATTGCATCCAGAATCCACTCCTTCTGCGGGAAGAAGTAATGATCATACTCGAAGGGAGGTGTGATCCAGTTCTGAGCACCTACAACTGCAGGCGGTGCATCCAGATAATCAAATGCAAGCTCTGTGATATTCTTGGCAACCTCGTCTAAGAAGGTTCCTCTTGCACATGCGTCGGAGGTCAGAATTACCTTGCCGGTCTTCTTCACGGATTCCAGAATCTTGGTGTAATCAAGGGGAACCAGGCTGTGAAGGTTGATAAGCTCTACGGACAGGCCGTATTTCTCCTCCAACTCCTTCACTGCGTCATATGCACGGTACAGGGTTGCTCCTACGGTCAGCATGGTGATATCGGAACCGGTCTTGATTACGTCCACATCGCCAAACTCGATCTCGTACTCGCCCTGGGGAACTCCGCCCTCATGGAATTTCTCACCGATGTCGTAGATTCTCTGGCTCTCAAAGAATACAACCGGGTCGGTTCCGTTCAGTGCGGACTGCATCAGGCCCTTTGCCTCGTAAGGTGTTGCCGGGAAGCATACCTTAAGGCCAGGTACATGGGCACACATGGAGGTCCAGTCCTGAGAGTGCTGAGCACCGTACTTGGAGCCTACGGATACACGCAAGATCAGCGGCATCTTCAAAATGCCTGCACTCATGGCCTGCCATTTTGCCATCTGGTTGAAAATCTCGTCACCGCAGCATCCGATAAAGTCTGCATACATCAGCTCAATCACTGCACGGCCGCCACACATGGTATAGCCTACGCCCGTACCAACAATAGCGGTCTCGGAAATGGGTGAGTTGAACAGTCTGGAATAAGGAATTACATCAGTAAATCCACGGTATACGGCAAATGCGCCGCCCCAGTCACGTACATCCTCGCCGTAAGCGATGAGTGTGGGATCTTCATAATATTTATTAAACATGGGCTCAAAGATGGCGTCACGAATATTGTAGCGCTTCATGGAGCTTACTTCCTTGCCGTCCATATAATGAGAACGAACCTTTTTCTGAATATCCATGTAACGCTTGCAGCTCTCCTTGGGTCCTGTTACGGAAGGCTCTCTGGAGGGATCCATGTTGCGATTCTTCTCGTTGTTGAACATCAGGCGCTCAATGATTCCCGGATCATTGTCAAAGTCAAGGTAGGGTGATGCATCCTTGTCTGCTGCCAGACGGCAGATACGTGCCATTCTCTCCTTAGTCTTTGCCCAGATCTCTTCAAACTCGCTGTCCTCTGCAACACCGGCATCTACCAGAGCCTTGCGGTAGGTGATAAGCGGGTCCTGAGCTCTCCATGCCTCGATCTCCTCCTTGGTGCGGTATGCGTTCTGGTCAGAGGTAGAATGTCCAAGCAGCCGGTAGGTCACAACGTCCAGGAATACGGGGCCTTCTCCGCTCTTTACCAACGGAAGCTTTCTGCGGTATGCATCAATCACTGCCAAGGGATTGTAGCCGTCTACTCTCTCTGCATGAAGCTGGCTCTCTGTGACGCCTGCTCCCATACGTGCCAGCTCGCCGTAGCCCATGGTCTCGCCGTAGGTCTGGCCGCCCATGCCGTAGGAGTTGTTGTTAATGTTGAAGATCAGCGGAAGTCCGCCCTTTCTGCCTTCCTCCCAGAGTGTGCGGTACTGGTCCATGGATGCAAAGGAAAGCGCCTCCCATACAGGACCGCGGCCCATGGAGCCGTCACCAAGGTTGGCTACTACCACGCCGCCCTTGTCATTGCACTTCTTGTACAGTGCGGCACCGGTGGAGATGGTTGCGGAACCACCAACCAGCGCGTTGTTGGGATATACGCCGAAGGGAAGGAAGAATGCGTGCATGGAGCCGCCCAGTCCCTTGTGGAAGCCGTTCTCACGGGCAAACAGCTCAGCCAGTGCGCCGTATACGATAAACTCGATAGCCAGCTCCTTTACATCTCCGTCAGCCTTGCTGACACTCTTGATAGCCTTTAAGGTCTTGCCCTCAAAGAAGTTCTCCATGTCATCCAGAAGCTCCTTGTCATCCAGCTTCTGAATACAGGAAAGGCATTTTGCAAGAATCTCGCTGTGGCTTCTGTGGCTTCCGAAGGTGAAGTCCTCCTTGCTGAGCAGGTAAGCCTCTCCTACTGCTGCTGCCTCCTGGCCTAAGGAAAGATGTGCAGGGCCCGGATAGGTGGTATCTACATCCGCATACTTTGCCTGGGTCTTAATCTGGTTCAGCATGTCCTCAAACTCACGGCAGATGGTCATGTCGCGGAAGATGCGAAGCAGGTCTTCTTTTGTGAAGTTGCCCTCATCCATCTCCTCTTTTATGGTTTTCTTGTAGGTGTTGATGGGAATATCCTTGAATGTGATTTTTCCTTCAGCACGCATTTTGTCGGGATCGATGTACAATGACTTTGGCATTTTTTTAATCTCCTTTTAATATTTAAATTATTTATTTCATCATCAACAGAGAAATGTTCTCAAGAGCAGTGCACAGCTCCTTCACGAACTTGGAAGCCGGTGTTCCGTCCAGTGCTCTGTGGTCATAGGACAGGCAGAGGCCCATAGCCGGATAGGTCTTGATCTCGCCATTCACTTCCTTCACTCTTGTGGTGATTCCGCAGACACCGAGAATACCTACCTGAGGCGGATTCACAACCGGGGTGAACATCTCTACGCCCAGAGAGCCTACGTTGGATACGGTAAAGCTTGCGCCGGACAGCATATCCGGTGTGGCCTTCCCCTCCTGACAAATCTTTGCAAGACGCTTTGCCTCTACACACAGCTCGGAGAGGGTCATCTTGTTGGCATTGAAGATGGTGGGAACCATCAGGCCCTTGGGAGTATCTACTGCCATTCCCAAATGTACGTTGGTGTATTTACGCAGTACGTTGTCTTCCGGCATAATTGCATTCAAATCGGAATGATTCAAAATAATACGGGACACTGCGAACATCACCATATCGTTGAGGGTGATATTGGGCATTCCCATAGCCTCGCCGTTGGCCTTGATCTGCTTTCTTAAGTTCATAAGGGCCGTTGCGTCGAAGGTATGATAGTGGGTGAGCTGAGCCATGGTGCTTAAGGACTTCACCATTGCCTTTGCGGTTGCCTTTCTCACACCGGAGAACTTCACATCTACGTATTCCACTTCCGCTGCTGCGGCTGGTGCCGGGGCTGCTTCTGCGGGAGCTGCCGGAGCCACTGCCGGAGCAGGTGCTACCACAGGCGCCGGTGCGCTGGCCGCATATGCCTTCACATCTGCCTCGATGATGCGTCCGTGAGGTCCTGTAGGAGTTGCAGCAGTGGCATCTACGCCCAAATCCTTTGCTGCCTTTCTGGCTCTGGGGGATACCTTTGCATTCGGATTGGCCGGGCCGGTTGCTGCCGGGGCTGCCGCTACTACGGGAGCTGCTACAGGGACAGCGGTGGCTTCCGGAGCAGGTGCGGGAGCTGCTGCAGGAGCGGTTCCCTCCTTCAAGCCCACAATACTGTCGCCCGGTTTGCCGATGGCACATACATTCACCAGAACGGGCACCTCATCTCCATCCTCATAGAAGATCTCAAGGAGCTCACCCTCTGCGGTGGATTCACACTCAAATGCTGCTTTATCTGTCTCATAGGTAAAGAGGATGTCGCCAACCTTAACCTGATCGCCTTTTTTCTTATGCCACTCGGTAATCACACACTCCTCTACGGTGATTCCTGCCTTGGGCATGAGTACACCCTGGGCCATGGGGCCGGTTGCTGCCGGTGCCGGAGCTGCTGCAGGCGCAGGTGCTGCCGCCGCTGGAGCCGGAGCTGCCTCTGCTGTGGATGCGGTTCCCTCTTTGATTCCGGAAATATCATCACCGGGCTGTCCTACGGCGCAGACATTTACCAGAACTGGTACCTCGTCTCCGTCTTCGTAAAAAATTTCAAGGATCTCTCCTTCTGCTGTGGATTCACACTCGAAGGATGCTTTATCTGTCTCGTAGGTGAAGAGTATGTCGCCCACGTTTACATGGTCGCCTTTTTTCTTCAACCACTCGGTAATGATGCATTCCTCTACCGTGATTCCTGCTTTTGGCATTAATACGCCTACTGCCATTTCTTTTCCCTCCATAATTTCTTTGTTGTATATTTTGTGTTACTATTACGGGCTAAAGTATGATGGTTCCTGCCTGCTCCGCGCGGTTCTTTACCTCCTCCGGAAGCTGTCCGTCGCTGATGATGTAGTCAGCATCCTCTACGTTGCCGAAGGTGTAGGGAAGGATTCTTCCGCATTTGGAGCTGTCCATGAGGATGACCTTTTTTCCTGCCTTTTTCATCATCAGGCTCTTTACCAGCATCTCGTCCTCCTTGCCGCAGGTGAAGCCACCGTCCTGTGTGTAGCCGGATACGCCCAGGAATGCGGTAGCAATGTTGATCTGCTCCAGCATCTGCAGGGTGCTCTGCCCGGAAACTGCCTGGTTGAAGCGGTTCAAGGTTCCTCCGCACATGTGAACGGTGGGGATGGAGAGCTTGCCGAGCTCTAAGGCGATTCCGGGGCCTGTGGTGAAAATGTTGAGATCCATGTCGGGGATCGCCTGGGCTAATGCCATATTGGAGGTGCCTGCATCTAAAAATACGGCGCTGCCCGGCTCTAACAGGCGTAGGGCTTTTCGGGCCATCTCCCGCTTTTCCTTCCAATTGGTCTGCATGCGGGTCTCCAGCTTGATCTCGGTGGGGCTGGTTCCCGGTGTGGCGGATATGGCGCCTCCTCTGGTTCGGATGATGGTGCCTTCCTCTTCCAGCTTCTCCAGATCTCGGTGAATGGTCATTAAACTGACATCAGGAAAAAGAGCGCTGACTTCTTTTACGGTGACTGCGCCTTTTTCCTGAATATATTTTCCGATGTTTTCTCTGCGAAGCTGGTTCATGGATTGTTCCTTCTTGTTAAGATTTGTTATGTTTTTTTCTTAACTTGTAACAGATTATAACATTTTGTAACACATAAGTCAACAGGGGTTCTTGGGGTTTTGGGAAAATATTTTTTGGCAATGCGGACGGGGAGGAGGGAGGGGGAGGGATTTCCATATCCTTTGTTCGGACGGTTCGCGTACACGCCGTCTGCTCTGATCGGACATTTTGAAGTGTTTGGGAGGCTTCGCCTCTTTTGGTTTTTGTAATGTCCGCTCATTTCAGACGGCGTGTACGCGAACAGCCGGACATGGGATATTGGAAATCCCTCCCCCTCCCTCCTCCCCTGTTGGTTGGCCTCGGTAAATATGGAACGCCAAAAAGCCTGCGATTGTGATTGGTCGCAGGCTTTTAATTTTCTTTTGGCTGGCTTCCTTATTGTATATTAGGCTGTTCGGAAGATGTATTTTTGGTATTTGCTTAGGACGGTTAATAGGAACAGGCCCATGATGCCGCAGGCGGCTATTTCTCCTATTCCTACGGTTCCCATGAGGAATGGGATGGGTAAGGGTTCGCCGTAGCCGTAGCGGAGGATGAATGGGACTATTAGGGTGTTGGCTAGGATGGGGGGGAGTGGAGCCAGGTAGCGGCTCTTTTTGCGGAGGAGGTAGGTTCCCAGGGCTCCTATTAGGGTCGCTATGCTTCCGCCTATGACGTCAATTACAATGCTTCCGCCGACGAGGTTGGCTATGAGACAGCCGATGAACAGACCGGGGATGGCGGCTGGGGTGAAGTAGGGCAGGATGGTGAGGGCTTCTGCGATTCTTGCCTGGATCGGGCCATAGCTGATGGGGGCGAAGGCGATGCAGAGCACCACGTAGATGGCCGCAATCATTGCGGCCTGGGCTGTGAATTGTACCTTGTTTTCTTTCATTTTCTTTCTCTCCTTAGTTTTGTTTTACGTGTGGATGGTTTCGAACACACAGGGTGCTGCTTTTTATTCTATCTAGTAGTACACAAGAATTTCCAATTCCCACTACTAAGGTACGGCAGTTGCCTGCCATATGGTAGAATCCGCAAGCAGCGGCGGGGTTACTCTATTTTTGCTCCGCAATTGTTGCAGAATTTAGAGCCTGGTGTAAGCTGGCTGCCGCAGCTTGAGCAGAATGCCTGGATCTGGCTTGGTCTTACTACGTTTTCTACATTCATTCCGCAGCTGGTGCAGCGCTGTACGTCTCCGTCCAGCTCTTCTCCGCAGTTGGGACATATCTTTTTGCCTTTTAGATAAGCCATTTCTTCCCTATCCTGCTTTAATGCGGCATATAGCTGGCGGATGTTTTCTGTCTCCTGGGGAAAGAGCTGCTGAGCCTCCGGGTTGTACTGGTTGAATAGAAGGGCTCCCAGCTCCTTTAAGGACTGGTCCAGCTGCTTTTCCTCTTCTTTGATTTTCATAGTAATCTTTGCAAGCCCGGATACGTCGCTGGCTCTCTGGGTGAAGCCTTTTCCGGCTGCGCTTAGGGATTCTTTTGCTTTATTGAAAATGTCCATTTGCTCCTCCAAAGTTTTGGATTTTTATGTGTGTTTAGTGCAGTACAAATGTGGCATCACAGTAGCTGCAGGTTACGGTGCTTCCCTTTGGCCCCGTATACTTGGCACCGCAGCCCGGACACGCGCCCTCTACGGTTTCTGCGGAGCCGGAGGCTGCTGCGCTGGAGGCACCTCCTATGAGGGCTCCTGTGACGGAATTCACCATGCCGGAGATCTCCCCTGCGGTATTTTGAACCTTTGCAATGGATACGCTGCGGGTCTGCTCGTCAATGGCTGCACCTTTCAGGATACCAAGGGATTTCATGGTCTTTATCTCCTTTAAGGCAACGTCATATTTTACATTCAGCATGTTGGCAACCTTGTCGATGCTGGTTTCTCCCTGATTTACCAGGAGATCGATATAGCTCTTATTTCTGGAAGCTTTTTTTGCCAGTGTGTTTGCATAATAAATCATGGCGGCGCCGCCTACTATCATAAAGAGCGCCATTGGGATGGAACCTTTTATTCTCATCAGTCCAAACACAATCAGAATTGCACCAAGAACCATGTAGATGGTTTTATTGGAGGCTGCTGCAAAGGCGCCACCCTTGGAGCTCTGGGTTCTCAGATAAATCAAAACAATGGCTGCCGGCCAGAAAAAGAGAAAAACTACGATAATTGCCGGCCATGATAAGTACCATGGATAGGATGTATTGTTCATTTTGGATTCCTCCTTCAGTAGATTTCTATTGACTAAGCTTATAAGTATTTTTTTGTTTATTGCTTTGTGTAAAGCTGTGTGTTACCAGGGCCTTACCCCTAGCGTTCCATGCGAAGACGACGATTTCTCTCCTCCACTTGATTCTCAATGTCCCGGCAGAGAGTCTCTATACGCTCCTCATTGTCTGCGGCTACCTCTTTTTTCAACTGGCCAATGAGATCCCAGATGTGCTCCTCTACCTCATAGGCGCTGGGCGAGGACTTTACCTGAGAACCACTGATGGAGTCATAGGCGTGCTGAATGGTCTTTTTGTAGGGGGCATTGTAATCCACCTGATTCTGCACATCCTTCATAAATTCCAGAAGTGACCGGAACTGGCGCAAATTTGCTTTTGCCACCTCCTCCCTCCGATCTATATCCTGGTTCATTTTCTTTAATGCAAAAAAGGCAACCAGAAAACCGGCAAGGATGACTGTCTGTATCACAAAGGAGACCACCGGTAAAAATGCAAACTGGGTCAGCAGCACAAAGCCTGCCACCAGCTCTATAATGAAGTAATACATGGCAACGGCCGTCTCGGAATAGGCGAACTTGAGCTTTCTCTGCTCCGGTGCGCTGAATATCAGAATTCCTGCAAAAATCAGAAAAGCGATATGGATGAAAATCCAGCTGATCCAAAAGGCCGTAAGCTTAATAGCTGCCAGAGAAAACAGCCCTATATTGATGAGGATCAGAAATACTATGGCTCCTGCCAGCCTTATCATTTTTTTATTCATATCCGCTCCCTCCTAATCTACCTTTGTTCCGCAGCTTCCGCAGAACTTTACATCAGGAGCAAGCTCAGCTCCACAGTTGGTACAATGCTTTACCACCGGAGCTACCGGGGTTCCGCACTGTCCACAGAACTTCATTCCCGGCGCAACCTCGGCTCCGCAGTTGGAGCAGATATTAACCTTGGGAGCCAGGGAGCTTCCGCAGTTTCCGCAGAATTTGGTTCCCTCAGGATTCACCGCATTGCAGGCAGGACAAATCACCTTTTTCTGACCGCCCATTCCGCCCGGCGCATTCAAATTGGCAAACATATCCTCGGCCGCATTTCCAATGGCCCGGCCCATGCCTAAGCCCATGCCTATCTCCGCCATAATGTTGCTGCTGCTATCGGGATTCTCTGCCATGGTCTTCATGATCTCGGCAGCCTCCTGTCTTGCCCAGCCATTGTTGCCGTCCTGGTCACGGATCTTCATCCGCTCATAGTCGGACTGAGCTACCTGACCGGATACGAAGCGGTCTGCCACTGCGCTTTCCTGGCGCATACCGAATTCCAGACGCTGGTCCGCCATAGACTGCTCACGGGCAAACTGCCGCTCCTGCCTCTGAATACGCATCTCCCGGATGCGCTGCATGGAATCATCCTTCTCGGGAATCTCCAGATTCTCTATATAAAAGTTCACCAGCTCCAGACCATACTCGTCCAGTACATTGTTCAGGATTGGGGTCAGGGTCTGAGCCAGGGCATTCTTGCGGTTACAGGTGACAATCACCTCTGTCTCCGCCCCATTTAAATATTCAAAGAGCTGATCGGTGATATTCTGCAGGAATGCGGTCTTAAATTGCTTGATGATATCGGATTCCGCAGCTGCCTCATTAGCTCCTACCATTTTAATGAAGAACTTTTTCCCATCCTTCACCACTACGGAGTAGGCTCCCCGGCCCTGAACGTGGGTCTCAATTCCCCATACGGGGTCAATGCAGCGGATGGGCATGGGAGTGCCCCATTTTAATTCCAAGTGATGGGATTTATTGATGTAATATACCTTACAGCTGTAGGCGCTTACGCCCCCTGTCAAAAGCTTTGACACCAGCTTTGTCAAAAACGGATAATTCTCTGTGGTCAGGGTGTATTTTCCCGGCCCGAAAATCTCTTCAATGACACCGTCCTTTACAAACAATGCCTCTTCATACTCTGCCACAATGAGCTGGGAACCAATGTTAAAGTCTTCACAGGGAATCTTGGCGCACAGCATGTTGCCATAGGCTTCATTTTTGATTACATTCATAACAGGCATGGCTTTTTCCTCCTATTCCAGTTCCGTAATATCCTTTCCATACACCCTTGTCTAAATCAATTTCCAGTCACAGACACATGTGCCTGTAAATCGATTTGTGCATGGAAAGGATATTACTGATCTTAAGTCGTACATCTATCTATGCCGCCATTTACTCCCTCACCGGCAGCATATCTCCAAGTACGTGAACAGTAATATTATAATACAGAGAAATGGGAAAAACAAGGAAAAACATAAGAAACAATTTGACGCAGTTCACTTTCTTTGTTATCATTGCTGTATGTGCCGAAAAGCACGGCGCTGCCCGAAGGCAAGCGGCTTTTTGGGGCGGTCTATTACATAAAGGGAGTGAACAACAGTTATGGAAAAAAGAGAAAAATTTTCGTCCCGGCTTGGATTTATTCTCATCTCGGCCGGATGTGCTGTGGGACTTGGCAATGTGTGGCGGTTTCCTTACATAACAGGGAAGTACGGTGGAGCTGCCTTTGTTCTGATTTATCTGGTATTTCTGGTAATCCTGGGGATGCCGATTATGGCTATGGAGTTTGCCGTGGGCCGGGCCAGCCAGAAGTCGGCGGCCAGAAGCTTTCATGTGCTGGAGCCCAAGGGGAGTAAATGGCACCTGGAGGGCTATGCGGCTATGGCCGGCAATTATCTGCTGATGATGTTTTATACCACTGTGGGAGGCTGGATGCTGGCTTATGTGTATAAGATGGCCACAGGAACCTTTAAGGGTATGACACCGGATGAGGTGGGCGGTGTCTTTGGGGAGATGCTGGCTCAGCCTGGAGCTATGACCTTCTGGATGGTAGTTACGGTTCTCTTAAGCTTTGGCATCTGCAGTCTGGGACTTCGGAACGGAGTGGAGCGCATTACAAAGCTTATGATGGGTTTCCTGTTTGTGATTCTGGTGGTTCTGTGTGTCCGCAGTATTACTTTGAAGGGCGCAGGAGCAGGCTTAAGCTTTTATCTGGTGCCTGATTTTGGCAAGGTGGTGGAAAACGGCATCGGCGAGGTGGTCTTTGCCGCCATGGGACAGTCCTTCTTTACCTTAAGCCTTGGTATCGGCGCTATGGCTATCTTTGGAAGCTATATCAGCAAGGAGCGGACCCTGATGGGCGAATCTATGAATATTTGTATTCTGGATACGCTGATTGCACTGATGGCTGGACTTGTGATCTTTCCCGCCTGCTTCGCCTTTGGGGTGGACCCTGGGGAGGGACCGGGACTTGTGTTTGTGACCCTGCCGAATATTTTCAATCAGATGGCCGGCGGACGGCTGTGGGGAACTCTGTTCTTTGTCTTCATGAGCTTTGCGGCCCTGTCTACGGTGATTGCCGTGTTTGAAAATATTATCAGCTTTGCCATTGACCTGTGGGGATGGAGCCGCAAGAAGGCGGTTGTGGTGAATCTAATTGCAATTCTGGTGCTTTCTATGCCCTGTGTACTGGGCTTTAATGTGTGGAGCGGATTTGCTCCCTTGGGACCCGGATCTACGGTTCAGGATTTGGAGGATTTTATCGTCTCCAACAACCTTCTGCCTCTGGGCAGCCTGGTTTATCTCTTATTCTGTACCAGCCGGTATGGATGGGGTTGGGATAAGTTTATTGCAGAGGCAGATGCCGGGGAGGGTATTAAGTTCCCCAAGTGGGCGAGATTTTATGTGTCTTATATTTTGCCGCTGATTGTGCTGTTTATCTTTGTGATGGGGTATTGGCAGAAGTTTGTGAAATAAAGCAATTAGAGATTTTATAAGCTTTAACAAGTAGAATTGATTGAACAGGAGCCTGCTTCATGAATGATTTCGTCCATGAAGCAGGCTCTTGTTTGTTAGCTCTTTTTAGTTTTCTCCATATCCGCAGCCGGCAATCAGCCTTGTAATATTTTCGGCAAAAATCGCCAGCATCTTTTCTCCCTTTTCCTTGGTTGCGGCCTTGGGGTTTCCATAGATCCCCGATTTGCTCAAATCACCTATGGAGGTATTGTCCATTCCATAGAGGAGAGGGCGCTTTGGATATTCCTCCACTGCCTGGTCCATATGTACCAGCTCTTCTCGTGATGCAAGCATCAGGGAGGTTTCAAATTCACAGGCATGAAACATGCCGCCCCAGGTAGGCGATTCCATAAGGTCCTCATACACCTTTTGCCAACCAGGATAAAATACTCCCAATACCTTTACAGGGGTTTGATCCTGAATCTCCCTCACTGCATATTTTAAAGTTGCGGAATTTGCCTCATGACCGTTGATAAAAACAAGAAGCCGTATTCCGTAACGCTCCACAGACTGCACAACATTTTCCAGTACCTTCTGCAATACCGGCTGTTCCAGAGATACGGTTCCAACCCGGTCACGCCATACCCAGGAATAACCAAAATTCACGCTGGGATATACCAAAGCTCCCGTCTGCTCCGACACCATTGCTGCCAATTGCTCCGCAAGAAATATGTCTGTTCCAATGGGCAGATGCGGTCCGTGCTGCTCCGTAGCCCCTACCGGCACCAAGGCAACCGGGACTTTCTCTATCCGTTTTTCTGCCTGAGGCCAGGTTAGCTGATTCAACCAATACGCCATTTTTATTTCCTCCATATTTCTAAAGGAATCTGCTTACGATTTCCACATATTTGCGGCCTTTCTCCCGAATTACCTCCATATCGCTTGCTTTCGCTCTCCTGGGAACCAAATTGCTTCCCACTGCGATACCCGCAAAACCATTTTCAAAAAAGCCGGCCGCCGTCTCCAGACTTACGCCCCCTACCGCAACGTACTCTGTCTGTGGAAATGGCCCCTTTAATCCTTTTACATAGTTAGGTCCAAAAGCATCTGCCGGAAATAGCTTCAGCCTTGTAATCCCACAGTTTACTGCCATCTGTACCTCTGTAGGCGTAAGCACGCCAGGCAGAACCTCCATTCCTTTCTTCCGGGCATAAACCACAATCTCCCTGTCAAAGCCCGGTGTAAGAATATAGGGCACTTTCAGGTTTGCAAGGATATCCAGCTCTTCCTTTGTGGATACGGTTCCCGCCCCTATATGAATCTGCGTACCTGCATATACTGCCTGCGCCTGTTGAATACATGCAATTCCAAGCTTGGAATCACTCAGAGAAATCTCAAAATCCTGAATTCCTTCCTCTGCCAATATTTCTATGACTTTTAAAGTATCCTCCGGCTCTACCCCACGGATAATTGCCATCAGCTTTATTTGTTCCAACATGATTCCACCTGCTATTCAAAGTTCTGCAGCCTCTTCCCGATATTGTTCAAGAGACCGATATTTTTTAGAAAACTGCCAGCCAGCGTCTTGGGTTTTCAATAAATATTTTATCAATCTGCTCCTGGGTAACGCCTTCCTCCAGCAATCGGGGGATAAACTTCGTCTTGATAAACCGGAAGCCCGGGCCTCCCCCATAGCCCTCCAGATAGGAGGCTCTTCCCATATCTCCGGAAATCAACAGCCGGTCCTCATGCCCATGGGAAATCAAGCTCTTTATCAGCTGTACCCTAATGCTGTCAGGATAATATTTCACCTTGCCCGGACCGTCAAACTGAATATAGATTCCCCGATCTGCCAGCTTCAAAAGGTAGTATTCATCCGCATTCCGATCCAGGTGCCCCAACGCTACGGTAGAAAAGTCCACACCCTCCTGCTCCAGAATATCCAGTACCTCCATTCCCATCGTGCCGGCCTCTGTATGGCCCCAGATAGGCGCATGGCACTTTTTCTGCGCTATGGCTGCTGCGATTGCTGTCTTTTCTTCCAAGGGGTGAATCATATTATAATAAGTTCCGATTTTGATAAAGCCGGCATGGACCCCTGACCCCGGTTCTCCATCCATAATATCTCCTGCGAGAATGTCCGCAATCTCCTCCACACTCTTTTCCTTTACCCATTCCGGGTAATAAATATGCTTATTAAATCCTGTAGTGGCAATCACGTGGACTCCCGTTTCCTCTGCCATTTTCTTCAGCAATGCCAGGTTCCTGCCATAGTCCAGGGTGGAAGCCTCTACCAGTGTCCGTCCTCCTACCTCCTTAAAGTTTAACAGCTCTTTTACACTGTTTTCATAGCTCGTCAGCTCCAGGTCCCGATCCTTCTGGCAGACTGGCGGGTCCGCATATAAGTGTTCATGGGGATAGGTAAAGCCCATATCCTCTCCCTTAATATCTCCCAATACCGTGCGTGCATAGCCCATTGTTATTCCTCCTTATTATAGTCGCTGCGCGACAGCACTAAAGGGTAAAGTCGCTTCGACACACTTGTAATGAGAGAAACTTTCATTCGAAAGGACTCTCATGAAAGTTCCTCTCGTGCGCCTTCGCAACTTTACCGTCCAACACCACTTATATTGCTGTTTTTAGTCACTGCGTGACAGCACTAAAGGGTAAAGTCGCAAAAATATTTCTATAATCCAAAAACCATCCCAACCAGGCGCATCAGGACTGATACGATAATGGCATCTGTGGATGCGAACCACAGTCCCTCGATTCCGTATCTTCCCACATCTATTAAGGGGTACGCCAGGGCTACTATGATGCTGAACAGAAAGCCCAGCAGGAATGAGGCAACCACACAGCCCCTCTTTCCGCCTAATTTATCTCCAAATACGCCTGCTGCACCTCCCATGAAGAATAATCCGATTACGCCGGGAAGTACCACTACACCCATAGCGGTAGAAATCAACGTCGCCAGTATTCCGCCTATCATAGCGCACAGGAAGCCAACTGTTGTAGCCACCGGGCCGCTGGCGTAGAAAATCGGCACATCCAAAGCCGGTCTGGCGCCAGGTACGATTTTCTCACTGATGCCCTTGAAAGCAGGAATAATTTCGCCCAGGAACATTCGCACGCCTTGTAACAGCACAAGGACGCCTGCCACAAAGGTCATAGCCTGAATCAGCGTGTAAACCACCATATTCTGCCCGCCGGAAAGCTCGCCCACTACGGCAGGACCTGCTACAAATGCAGTAATCAGGTAAACCACAATCATAACAAGGCTCATCAGAATAGACATGTCTTTTAAGAAGTTCAGCTTTTCCGATACGTGTACCTTCTCCCAGGTATCTTCTTCCTCATTACGGTCTTTCTTACCAACCAGTTTCCCAATCCAGCCGCTAAATACGATCAGTGAGCTTCCCCAGAATCCAAAGGCAACCTCATCCGTGCCAAGAATCTTCTTGGTATAGGGTTGTGCAATGGCCGGGAACAGTACCATACAGATCCCCTGCACTACTGAGCCGATGGCAATGGCTGTCCATCCGTTAATTCCCATTTGATCCAGGACAATCGCCATAGTTCCGGCAAAAGAAAACATCATATGCCCTGTCAGGAAAATAAATTTAAAGGGTGTGACACGGGCAAGAATAATATTAATTACAAAGGAAAACAGCATAATCATTGGGGTCTCAAAGCCCAAAACCGTCTGAACAGCAGCCACCAATGCATTATCCTCGGGAACAACACCCGAGATTCCAAAAGCAGAATTGAACATGGTGCTAAACGGCACCAGGGCCGTACAAATCAAATTAGAGCCTGCTGAAAGAATCAAGAATCCCAAAATAGTTTTCATGGTTCCCTGAATCACCGTGGATGCATTGTTTCGCATAGCCATCAGGCCAATCATAGCCACCAATCCCATTACAATCGTTGGTTCACTTAAAAACTTCACAAGAAAATTTACCATAACCTTTCCCTCCTATTCCAGTTCCGCAATATCCCCGTTTCTTTTGTTACAAACTTGCCTTTAGCCGTCCCTTTTTTCCAGATAAGGCTTCAGCTGTTCTTCAATATCTGCCTTATTGAGCAGATTTTTAATAGCCAGAACGGGAACCTCTGTCTGAATCTGCTTGGCTATCTCGCCGGAAGCCGCAATCAGATCGCAGGGCTTTCCCTTGTAGGAGCCCAGATCCACTGCCTCCCCCTCGATGGCTACCCCATACCTTTTGCCAATCTCCTTCATTGTCATCAGCAGCATCAGACTTGTTCCGAATCCCATTCCGCATACCGTCAGAATCCGCATCCTATCCCTCCTTTATATCATTTTTATAAGCTCTTCATAGCTGGTAACCAGAGACAACTGTTCAATGATCCCCTCCTCGCCAAGAAAAGAACTCAAATCCTGCAGCAATTCAATATGTCCATTGTCAGAGGAGCCTGCCAGGGTAATTACAACCTTCACCGGATCATTGGAGGAATGTTGAAATTCCACCGGTGTTTTCAATTGCAGAAAGCTGACAGCATTTTCCATAACATTTCCACCTGGTCTTGCATGAGGCATTGCCAACCCCGGAGCCATAACAATATAGGGTCCCAGCGTTTCATAGGCAGAAATCATGTCATCTATATATTGCTCATTTACTTTCCCTGCCTCTTTCAAAAGCCCTCCACCATATGCTATCACCTCCTGGGGCGTTCTAAGTCCCTCTACCCCAAGCCTTACTACCTCTCTGGTAAGCAATTTCCGCAATGTGCTATTTCTTGTAATATTCACTTATTTTCTCCTCCAACTGTGATATTGTCTTACAGTCCAAAAGCTCTTCTTTGCGCTCCTCGTTCAACAGCATTTGAAAAATATGTTCCAGCTCCTGCTTCATCCTCTCATCTCCCCGATGAAAACATCCCAGAATCACCAAGCGCACTCTGGTACGCCCCCACATGACCGGATGCTCCAACAGAACAAAGGTCAGGAAGCTTGCTTTTTGAATGAGACCGTGAGGCATAGCCACTCCATCTACAATCTCCGTGGAAACCAGGGATTCCCGCTCCAAAATTCCAGCCTTTTCTTCTTTTGAAATTTGCCCCATTTCTACATAGCTGTTGCAAAGCTGCTCCAAAATATCCTGCTTTTTCATTTTCCCATTTAAATAACGGAAATACTTCGGAACTCCGTCCTCCTGCCATCTGCTCCTTCTGCCTAAATGCTTAAACATATTTTCCAGAGAAATCTGTTCCTCCAGGGTCAAAAGCGGAGAAACCTGCACCCACGCTTTTCCTGCTGCCTCCTCCTCTGTCAGAGGCACGGTTGTAATAAGCAGATCTGCATTCTGCCAGCTGAAGTTGCCGTCATCCAGAGAGTAAAGGCCTGTAATCTCCAAATCTCCATATAGATTTTTCAATCGGCTCTGCAATAGCTGGGCGGTGCCAAATCCACTCATGCAGACAATGGCGGCTTTCCAGGAATGGCTTTGAAGATTCCTTTCCAAAAAGGAAGCAAAATGCATTCCCAGAAAACTGATTTCATATTTACTCAAGGGCAGGCCTATATGATTGGATATTTCTTCTCCAAGCTCCATGGCAAAATAGTAAGCAGTAGGGTAGGTTTCCAGTATATTGTTATGGAAATAGTTTTCCTCCTCCATGCCCAGAAGATATTTGCGATAGCTGGATGCCACATGAAGAATCAGTCCATTCACCAGTGTCTCATCCTCCAAAAGATCCATATGGTAGTCATTTCGGATTCTTATAAGCGCTGTCTCCACAAGCTTCTGATAAAATCCCAAATCCCGCTCATCGATCTTATCCACAATACCGTTCTGCCAAAATGCCTGCCGGTAGATAAGTGCCAGGTAGATTCGCTCCGTCTCATAATTGGCCACAGCCTGCCTGTCAATACCACAGAGCTTTAGCAGCTCCTCTGCCACGCCCAAATCATCCTGAAAATGCCCCTCGTTTCCCATATTTGCAAAAAAGCCAATGCAGATAGTCTCATCCAGGCGCATCCTGCAAAGCTGAATCCCCAGATACTTGAGAAAAAACTCCTCCCGTCCCAGATCTTTTTCAACACCCTTTTTCTTAAGACCATTCTCCACAAAGCCCCGAACAGTCTCTATCTGCTTTGCCGGAAACTGAAGCAGAGCTTCTGTTTGGTCGATATCTATTTCCTTAATCAGCTCATAGAGATAGTTGCGTATATGAATCTCGCTTCCGTAGACTACAAATCCCACATAAGGCTTTCCAAGGAGCTTTAAGCCGTGGGCCTCCGCTTCCTCTGTTACCTGTTCTATCAGTCCTGCCATTCCGGAACGGCTATAATGAAGTATTTCTGCCAAATCATCCAGCTTACAGATTTTTTCCAAAAGGATTTTCAGAAGAATCTGCTTTACTTCCTCATTCTCTGCCAGGTATTGCCGCAGCCGTTCCCGGTCAACAATCTCAAAGATGTATCCCTTGCCTTTTTGAGAACAAAGCTGAAAGCCGCCTTTTTCTTCCTCTTCCTTTAGTTCCTTAATATAACGCAGTACGGTTCGCTGGCTTGTATGAAGCAGCCCGGCCAACTGTTCCGAATTCCACAATTGTTCTGTTGATTCGGAAAGGATCTTCACCAGCTTTCTTTTCTTTTTCAGCATCGCTTTTCCTTTCTCAACATGCCGCCCTCTTCTCTTTTATTATAAGATTGCCCATTTGGGGAAGTCGATATGAGGTTCTGGCACTTAGTAGGTGACATTTTTAGGCATATGGGATCAAAAAAAGCAGATATGTCTCATTAAGGCACATCTGCTTTCTTTTATACTTTCTTCTCTTCCTTTATCTCTTTTCTCTATTTCTTCTCCTCGTGATACTCCTTCTCCGTATTCACGCTCCAGATATTCTTCTTATCCTCCCTGCCGCTTAAGATATTGTCCACAGCCTCAAAGGAGGTTGCCATGGAGTGATCCATGTTGTTGTAGCGGTGCTGGCCGTTCCGGCCTACGCAGTAGAGGTTGCCGAAGCTGCTGAGGTAGTCAACCAGCTCGTCCATATGCTCATAGGTGTCGAAGTACGCCGGGTAAGCTTTCTTTACACGCTCCCGGTGGGAATCCAGCACATCACTCTCGTTGGAAATCACGCCCATCTTCAAGAGCTCGGCAGTGGCGTATTTCACCCATTTTTCCTCACTGAGCTTCCAGTACTTGTCGCCCTCGCTGCAGAAATATTCCAGGCCAATCCACACGGTTTTCTCCGGCTTTGCCACCATATAGGGGGACCAGTTATTGAAAATCTGGATGCGGCCAAGCTTTACGCCGGTATCCTGGACGTAGATCCAGCAGTCGGGAACGATATTGCTTAAGGTCTTAAGCTTTGTCTCATTTTTCAGATTCAGCTTTTTCACCAGAAGGCCCACGGTGACGAAATCACGGTAGGGAAGTCCTGCTGCGATCTCCGCCTTGTCCTCCGGCACGTCGTTCATGCCTGCCACCAGATCCTTCACCGGCATGGAGGAAATAAATACGTCACCCTCCACAGTTACTTCCTGGCCGTCACACTGGTACACAAGGCTCTCCACACGATTTCCTGCGGTGTTGATCTTCGTTACCTTGCAACCCTTGCGGATCTCTCCGCCCATGCGCTCCACCTCGGCGGCGGCTGTCTCCCAGAGCTGGCCGGGACCGTATTTGGGATAGTTAAATTCTTCGATCAGGGAGGTCTGCACATGCTTCTTGTCTTGTTTTCCCGGGAGGATCTTTACCAGGTTGTCCTTCAGGATTCCCATAATGGACAGTCCCTTGGTCCGCTGTGCGCCCCAGTCCGGAGCAATCTCCCGGGGATGGCGGCCCCAGAGCTTTTCCGTATAGCCCTCGAAAAACATGGAGTAGAGCTTCCGCCCAAAGCTGTTAATATAAAAATTCTCCAGAGAGTCTACCGGCTTCTTGACCACCGCTGTTTTCAGATAGCTGCAGCCTGCCACAACCGTATCCGCAAAACCCATATTCAGGAAAAGCCTTGCATTGAGCTTGATGGGGTAGTCGAAAAATTTCTTTTTATAGTAGATGCGGGATACCCGATTCCGGGTCAGCATCACCTGATCCTCCTTCTCCGGGTCAGGCCCGCCCTTTTTCAGAGGTACGATGCGGCCCAGTACCTTATCGTCATAGGAAGGCTTTCCCTGAAGGGGCATGATCTGGTCCCACCAACGCGTCACCCGGTCGTCCTTGGAGAAAAAGCGGTGGCCGCCGATGTCCATGCGGTTGCCGTTGTAGCGCACCGTCCTGGAGATGCCACCTATCTCCTGGCTTTCCTCCAGGACCAGTACCTCGTATTCCTTTGACTGCTTTAACAATTCGTAGGCCGCTGTCACACCTGCCGGACCTGCGCCGATGATAATTGCTTTCTTCATTTGAAGCTCCTTTTTCTTTTTCCTGTTATTATCTGCCGATATTGGGGGTTGTATCCAAGTTATTTTTTTATTGTACATGATTTATGGGCTGTCGTCAAACATAACCCGATTTCTTTTGTGTCTGCTTTTATATATCCCGTGGTACCTCATTCATGCATATTCTTTTGGGATTTCAGTCTGTCATATAAAATTTTGGATTTCCCGGAAGCCATATGTACACGTTCTTTCTTCAAAATAGTACGGCTGCGTTGATTTGCTTCATAATCCCGTTCTCCGCGGACAAATGCGGAACAGCATAGATATTTCCGGGCTTCTTTCCTATTTTGTGAGGATTGTATAAGGAAAATAAAACACACATGATCAGAATGGTGGGAAATGAGATAATCTGCTTTGATTGTTGTTGTAAAAGGGTACATGCGAGGCATAAAAGAAAATAATTGACAATCTGTTTCAAGTATATCTTTTAAATGTATAAGCGCTTCTAAACGGGGCTTTACCATTTTCTCATATTGTGCTCCCTTCCGTACCTGTTCTAATGTAAGCTTTTTTGAAAGTATTCTGTCAACTGTTTTTTGGGAATTATATCTCGGAAGAACCAGATCCTTTAAATATTGAAATCCTGCAAGATGAAGAAAATCTTCATAAGAAAAATAGAGATGTATGGTATATAGCCGCCTTTTAAAGCCATATGTAAAAATGTATTGATATTCCATCAGGTCTTTCCACACCTGTGCGGCCCGGAAAAGAAGATCCGATTTTTGACACGTTGTAATCACCTCTCTTTCTGTTAAATCTCTGAAAATTTGTTTCCCCGTCCACTCAACATTATGTAAACGGCACACACTCTTTGCTAAAAACAATTGAGGCTCTGCAAATACAGAGCCTCCATGCGTTTTCGTTCAATTCCTGAGAATCTATTCGGTTTGTGGTTCCCGCATAACCCACAAGCTGGCTCCGCGAATGACTGCCTGCCGACACAGCCAATCGTTTCTCTGCCGCGATAGCCGATCATCGCCGCTATCCTCTGACTTCATTATAGCAGAAAATAATCTTATGTCAACAAAAACAAGATTATTTCGGCCCACATAAAAATTATGTGTTCCATATATTCTATGCAAAGTACAAGTAAAATATTCAACAAAATTTTGTATGTGTTGTTTTTTAATGCCGAATGGAAAAATAGTTAATCAAAATCCCCTTAATATGATGATACCTTCTGGCATAGGCATTCTCCACCCGGATAATCTGCATCTGGTGAGCCTCACAGATGGCGTTCTTTTTCCGATCCCGTTCCTTTACAATCTCGTCCTCAAAATGCTCCTTCCCGTCAAGCTCGATGGCAAGCACCGGAATCTCCCTGCTCCCCTGGCGCTCGTAGACTACAAAATCAAAACGGCCGGAATAAAACAGGTCGTCATGGCTTAGATTGTCCTGAAATACCTGGGACACCGCCACCTCCTTATGGACGGTATAGCGGCTCTGGGAAAGCCAGATATTTTCCAGGGCATGGGTGAGGTTGGCGAGAAAGGCTTCCTCCATAGCCGTACTGAAGGGCTTGATTCCAAGGGCGCGGGAATTGGCCATTTTCCGGCTTACCTGGGACATTCCGTTGGCCTTCACATACTCCACGAGCTCATAGAGGTCGTCGCTCCCTTCCCTCTGGTGAAGGCGGTTCAGATTCCTGGAATCGGACAGCACAATCAGCTGATCCCGGGGCCTGGAAACAGCCACATTGATAAGCTCCCGGTTATTTTTCAGCCATTCGTAGGTGCCCGCCTGGGTGCTGTCCGAGATAGCGGTGGAAAAGAGCACCACATCCTTTTCATCCCCCTGAAAGGCATGGACCGTTCCGCAGGCCACATGATCAAGTCCCTCTTTTTTCAATGCTTCCTCAATCATTTTCCTCTGATTCACAAAGGGCGTAATTACACCAATGCTTTTATCCCGGTGACGGGCCGCATAATTTACAATCTCACGCACCTCGGAGGGAGCCGTATTTTTCTGATCCACGGCGTCATTTTTCACATCCACATAGATGAGGGGATGGGGCTCCCTGCTGCCCGATCGGATATTCAGCTTGGAGTTGTAATATTTCCGGTTATTAAACTCAATGATCTTCTCGTTGCACCGGTAATGGTTGTGCAGCAGCACTTCGTCGCTGACAGAATCACAGGAGAGAAAGGTCTTGTAGATGGAATTTTCCCGGTAGTCGTACTCGTCGGATACATTGTATTTTCTGCGAAGGCGCTGATTCACAAGCGGGTCCAGGAGAATCACCGGATTGAGCTGCTGGGGATCTCCCACCAGCATCAACTGCTCGCCCCGTATAATGGGCACCAGAGAAACGGCCGTATTGCACTGGCTTGCCTCGTCCATGATCACCATGTCAAACAGAACCTCCGGTGCTCCAAGGCGGTGTGCGGAGATACAGGTGGTAATCATAATGGGAAATACTTTTTGCAGCTTTTTTAGGTGCTCGGTTTTGCTTAAATATTTGGAAAATGCTTTAAGCTGTTCCTCCCCTTCAGCCTCAAATAAGATTTTCCGCAGCTCCTCGTATTTTGGCTCGTCCAGTCTTTGAATGTATTTTGCCGAGGTGTAGTAGAGGTATTTGTAAAGCTCTTCCTCATTGTTGTCAAGAAGCTTCAATGCCTCCTCGTCGGTAATCTGGCCTTTGTCATTGATTTTTCGATTGACCATCTGAAGCTGCCTTCCCTGCAAATCCGCCTGAAAAGGCAGAAGCCCAATGGCCCCCTTAAGGCGGCTCTGGTACTCTGTCATCCGGTTCAGGGTTTCCCGCCGTTCCCGAAGATCCAGAACCTCCTCATAGCGTCCCAGAAGGCCGGAAAGCTCCTTTGCCCGCCCAATACGGTCACCCCGCCGCTTGTCCAGGGTGGATTCGTATACGGTGATTGCCTTTGTGGTAAGGTACAGCTCCTTTAGATACCGAATGGCCTCCCTCTGCTTGTCCACATTTCCAAGGCGGAGGACGGGGAAGGGGATCTTCCGGCCGTGGTATTGAAGCTTTGTCAGCTTTTCGAATACACTGTTGATGGGGTGATTGTTGTAGGAGGTAAACAGTACAGTCTTTTCGTTGAAAAATGCGGTCAGCAGGGTGTTGAGGATGGTATTGGTCTTGCCCGTTCCCGGGGGACCCTGGATATAGGCCACGGGATATTTCATGGCGTTGTTGATGGCAAGAAGCTGATCCAGATTGATGCGTCTGTTAAGCAGAGTTATGGGACATGCCTTTTTGCGGACAGGGCGGTTGAGAAGATCCCCGAAAAATGCGCGGATGGGTACGGGAACCTTGTCCTTTTGGTACATGTTTAGAATGGCCTGGTATTCCTTGTGGAGATCCAGGGCAATGTCCATCCCAAGGCCGATGACGTAGGGCATATCGTCTACGCTCAAGACGGCCCGGTTGTAATGGGTGATGCAGTCCTTGATTCGCTCCTGATTCTCCTCAAAATGCTCCAGAAGCTCGTACTCGTCCGCATCCAGATAACGGCGGATGCTCTCTACTGTGCCGTCTATGGTATACTCTGTGCAGATGGTGACGTCCTCGTCCGGGCGCAGGACACGCCGTTTTACATCCAGGCGAAGACGGCGGTATGCCAATACATACAGGCCCTTACTGGTATGGATGCTTAAGACGTTCATGGCAAGCTGTTGGAGGGAAATGCGTCCGTCGGGGCGTTTTTCTTCTGTTTTCTGCTGAAAATAGGTGACAATCATGCGGAACTGTTCGTCGCTCAGCTCGTAGAATTCGTCCTGGAAGCTGTCGCCGTCCAGATAGCGGATCAGCTCAAAATCGGAATAATAGGGCACGCAGTCCATGCGGTTGCACATTTCCAGGTAGTTGAGAATCTTTAGATTGGCTACGTGATCGAAAAGGCTTTTGTATTTGTGGGGGTGGAGGTAAATGTCCCTTACAAGCTCCTCGTTGATCTCGCAGTAGGAGCCTTCGATAACTTCGGAGGAGAGGATGGAGTCTATGTAAATGCGGTCGTAGGAAGCCAGGGTGTATTTTGTGGTGTGCAGGCCCTCTACGGAGAGGGTGCGGGTAACGATGTTCAGGTCACGGATGCCTATCCAGTAGTTGGTGATCTGGTTTTCTACGTTTTGGTATTCGATTTTGAGCCATTTGCCTTCGTGGATGGCTTTGAAGATGTTTTTAATCATCTGCGTCCAACATCTCCTTCAATTCGTTCAGCATCTCCAAAGCTTCCGGATTTCTCTTTGATTCCTTTTCCAAAAGTGCGAGAAGCCTGGGACTGCCGGAAATTAGATAACAGTGGATCTGCAGGGCCGCTGCCAATTTCGGGCTAAAATATTTTTTTGCAACTTTCATCATGCGCTTTTCAGAGAGGTCCGTTCCGTCCTTTACAAAACACTCTGCACTAAGGTATAGCTCACATTGCACCTCAAAGGGCATACCGAAAATACCCATGTCCTCCCAGTCCTCAAGGTAATCTCCCAGGTCGTTCAGAATCAGATAGGGGTTGGGAAGCTGCTCCTTTTTTGCATATTCCATACGGGAGTAGCCGCCCAGGCCGGCGACGGGAAGATGGAGGTAAAGCTTGCTCAGCTCGTACCAGAAGCACATATGCATGGGCGGGTCTGTGTCTTCCAACAGTTCTGCCAAAAGCTCCAGATAGTCTGTCCAGGTTTCGTTTTGCAGAACACAATATGTCAGCTGCTGCGAAATATCGGCAAGCATGGATTCCTCTTCCACATAGTTTTCCAGAAGATGGAACAAATCCTCCATTTGCTCTATCAGCCAATCTCCATAGGTATCCAGTTCTTCTTTCTTTACTGGTCTATGCTGCTCTTTTGGCACCGGCTTTTCCTGTATCGCAAGGGCATAAGCAATATTCAGATCCGGAAGGCTTGCAATTCGCTGTCTGTCACCCTTACGATGTCCGGTGTATACGATTTCCAGCAGACGCATATGAAGCATAAGGTATCTCTTAAATTCAGCCTGTCCAAAACGGTACCCGTAACAACTGCACAGCTTTTCCCACAAGTCCTCTACGGTAAGAATCCCGTAGCGGCAAAGCAGCATGATCGCCCGGTTATCCAGTTGTAAATAGCCCTTGAGAATTTTCTGCCAGCTTCCCGTTTTCTGCTCCGGGGACAGATAGCGGGTGCACTCTGAGCCAGGCGCAAAGTTTTTGGGATTTTGGAAAAATACCTGAAAGCTGTTCTTATAGTCCGTGGGAAGCTCCAGGCGGATATCCGTTTCCCCAGCTTGGAAGAGCAAATCTGTCATTCCCAGATATATCAGAAGCTTCAAGACTTCCACATCTTTCTCCAGGCTGAGGGAAAGTTTCTGATTTTCCTTTAGACGGCACAGGCGGAAGTAAAGGTCTACGGCTTCTTGGGGAAGGAGTACCAATGTAAGCCACATATTTTCCTGAAGGTTGGATGCGAAGGCTTCTGCCAGTTCCTTCTTTTTCCGATTGGCCTGTATTGGCAGAGCACAGTAGCGGCAGTAGTTTGCCAGGTTGTCCTTTTTTGAAGCTTCCAGGAGTTCTGACTGGGAGTATGGAGAGCTTCCGACGGTGACTCGGATCGTCCCGTCAAACTCATGCATAAGGCATGTACTATACCAGATTTGTTGTTTTTGATCTATGGTTTTGAGACTGAGGGAAGAGAGTGGCTCCTGTTCTGTCTGCGCTGTTGTTTTGGAGGAAACGGTTCTGGTGTTCGTCTTGGTGTTCGCCTTGCTCTTTGTTCTGCTGTCTGCCTTTCTCTTATTTTCGTTTTTTTGCTCCAGCTCGTACAATTTCCGGAAAAAATCTTCATTGTGGTATTGCCAGCTTTTTGCGAAATGGCAGTATTCTTTCAGCCAGGTGTTTATCTGGCTGTCGTTGTCGGTTCCTGATATGTAAGGATATGGAGAATCTTCTTTGTCGTCTGCGGATTCAAGCTCTAACAGGCAGGCGAAGGTTCCGGGGTAGGGGTTGAGATAGCGAATCTGCGGGTTTTGCCGGAAGGCTGAGATAGCTTTATAGTCTGCGGCGGTGTTGGCTTCGATGGCATGATGAGAGGTCATGAGCATGAAGCTGTAGTAGTTGTCGAACTTTGGGATGAGAATGAGCTCAAGGGTAGCGTGGAGTTGGTGGAAGGTTGTCTGGGGCGGGAGGGTGAGGTGGGCGGAGGCAAAATGGGGAAATGGGAGTTGGGGGGTGAGTTTTAGGGTTAGCATGGGTAGTGTCCTTTCAATAAAATTTAATTGGTTTTAACATAAGGTTCTACTGGTGAATATTCCGGCTTCCGTGCCCCTGCTGTCCGGTGATAGGAAACCGCAAATCCGTTTTTAAGGAAACCGG
>QZDX01000028.1 GCA_009917555.1 bacterium 1XD21-13
AAAATATCCCATACCTTATTTAATTTGGAGAAAAACTGAGGATTTTGGTTCAGATAAACTAACGAATAACAGTCAGGGAGACTTCTAAGCAGGCCATTAAGACCTTAGACCAAGGCGGAAGAACGGTTAAGGGCCTCAAAATCAAGACCATAAAGACAGCAGAGCAGACATCTCATAAGGCGGTGAAAACCACGAGGCAGGCGGCAAGGTCCACACAGGTAACGGCAAAGGCGGCAAGAGAGACGGCGAGAAGGACAGCAGTAGCCGCCCGAAAAGCGGCACAGACGGGGGCATATATGGCAAAGGCGGCGGCGAAAGCGTCCGCCGCCGCTGTCAGGGGAATCCTAGCGGCAACAAAAGCTTTTATGACTGCGGTTGCCGCAGGAGGGTGGATTGCCGTTATGATCTTTCTAATCGTGATACTGTTCAGCGGTGCCTTAAGCATGGTGGGCGGCGGTAATTCCAGTGCGGTAAGCCCGGTCAGCGCAGAAGTGACAGCTTATGAGCCGGTCATCCGGAGATACGCAGATGAATACGGGATACCGGAATATGTGGAGCTTATCAAGGCGGTTATGATGCAGGAATCCGGCGGCCAAGGCTTAGACCCGATGCAAAGTTCTGAAAGCGGATTTAATACACAGTATCCAAGGGAACGGGGAGGCATTACCGATCCGGAGTATTCCATAGCGTGCGGTGTGCAGGAGCTTGGAGCCTGTTTAGAGAGCGCTGGGGTGGAAAGCCCTATTGACATGGAGCGCATCAAGCTGGCTCTGCAGGGGTACAACTTTGGAGCCGGGTATATCTCATGGGCCAAGAGCAACTATGGCGGTTATTCCGTTCTAAATGCCGCTGAATTTTCAGAAGGTATGGCGGAGCAGATGGGATGGGAGAGCTACGGGGACAGGCAGTACGTTCCCCATGTCCTTCGCTATTATGTCTTTGGAAGAATCCAGACAGGAACCGGAAGTCAGGCCATGGTACAGATTGCGCTTACGCAGGAGGGAAACAGCGGCGAGACATACTGGAGCTGGTACGGCTTTGACAGCGAGGTGGAGTGGTGTGCCTGTTTTGTGTCATGGTGCGCTGAGCAGTGCGGTTATCTGGACAGCGGAACAGTCCCGAAGTTTTCTCTTTGTTCGGATGGCGTGGATTGGTTCAATTCAAGAGGACAGTTTGAGGATGGAAGTTATGTTCCGGTGGTTGGAGATATCATCTTTTTTGATTGGGAGGAGGATGGAGATGTTGACCATGTGGGAATTGTAGAGGATGTAGTAAATGGTGTGGTGCATACCATTGAAGGGAATAGTGGGAATGCTGTAAGGCAACGTAATTATTTTTTGGGGGATAGCCGGATTTATGGGTATGGAATCCTTATATCTTGAAAAACAGGCAAAAGGCAGAAAAAACTTCTGTTTTTTGCCATACATATAGAAATATGATGTGTTAAGAACATTATCAAATAATAGGGGCCTTATTTTCAGATATCTTAATATTTTTTGAAAAGAACCTGTCTGATGTAGCATAATTTTTGTAGGCTCAAAAAGCAATAGGGATGTCCAGATATATAGTGGTATAATCCAGTAATTCAGACAGCAGTTTGCTTTCCAAAATCAATTTCATATAATGATTGTACTGAGTAAATATATCCAGTATTTTATTGCAAATTTCAAAAAAGGCTTATGATAGTATAGAAAAATTAAGTGCTCTTTCCAAGTAATATCATAGATTTTAGAATCGAAATTATCATTAACAGATGGAATTAAAACTGGCGGTGCTGATTCACGTCGATCACGATTTAGTATGGATATGCCATTGGTTAAATATATAAAATTTTTGTTGAGGTTTCAAAGAGATTTGATTGAATAAACGATATATCAATTATGAAGAGGTCATAAAAACTTTGTAGTATTGTTAAAGTGAATCAAGAATAATGGATAAATGTATTTTTTTATAAGATTATCTAATTGGGTTAAAAATAACGAAAAAGGTATTAGTAGTTGAATCATATAACCAATGACAAAGATGATCAATCGTTTTAGAATATAAATATCAAATGTGACTGTTCAGGCGCCGACGGTTAAGAAAATTTGAGTAAATAATTGTGATGTAAGATTAAAAAAAGTGGGATTATTTCTTATCATTACAACAGCAAGATTTCACTGGGCTTTATCAACCCGGACTATGCAAAAGAGGGAACAGAGCTGGGAATGATTTGGGGTATTAGCGGAATAAGGAGGAAAGTGTAGTGGAGGATTATATTGGAGCGAGAGTGGATTATGAGCCCAAGTATAAAGATGTTTTAACCTATTTTCAGAATATTGGGAATCTTTATACTTGGGAGGCTGATCCTTGGTATGAAACTTGTAAATCGTGGGCAGAAACATGTTATATTCATGCAGGGATTAGTGGGGCTGAAATTACATTCCAAGGAAAAGATGCACAGGCGTTTCTATCAAAACTTTGTATGAATAACATCAGCAAATGGAAAAACGGAAAAAATAAACATTTGGTTATGCTTGATGAAGAAGGATTGATAGCAGCTCATTGTCTTAGTATGAAAGACGACGATAATACATATCGGATTACGGCTGCACTTCCATTTGCAGCAATGAAACTGTTGGAGACTGGTGCTTATGATGTGAAAATGACCATGCGTGATATCTTTGTCTTTCAATTTTCAGGACCAAAGTCATTAACAATTATAGAAAAACTTACGAATACGAATCTTCATGATCTAGCATTTTTGCAATTTCGTAAGGTAAGTATTCCGGGACTGAATATTGAAGTGGAAGTAAACAGGATTGGGATGAGTGGAACACTTGCATATGAAATTCGTGGTTTAAAAGAAGATGGTCCCAATGTATATCATGCGGCTTATGAGATCGGAAAACCTATGGGATTAAAGAGGCTTGGATGGCGGAGTTATCCGGTGAATCATGCTTTTGGAGGATATCCGCAAGTTACGGTATCATTTGAGAGCGCTTCCTATAAAGATCCGAAGGTTGCAGAAATGTCACCTGCAAATATTTCATATACTGGAAGTGTTGAACCAGAGAATCTTCGTGCACGTTTCCGTACGCCGGTAGAGGTTGGCTGGCAATGGATGGCAAAATTGGATCATGACTTTATTGGAAGAAAAGCTCTTGAGAAAGAAATGTCAAATCCTCAAAAGATGATTGTATCTTTAATTTGGAATCCGGAAGATATTTTAGATGTACAGGCATCTTTGTATGGAGAGGGGGAGCCTTATAAGCAGATGGAGTATCCTTGTTGCGTTCCGGGCATGTGTGGAGGACATCAGGACTATGTTACCACAAGGGATGGCAAGGTTATTGGTTTATCCAGTAGTGCGGTATATAGTTCCCATTATCATAAAATGATTTCTGAATGTACCATAGATATGGAATATGCCAAAGAGGGCGAAGAAGTGATTGTAAAATGGGGCGATTATGGAAAGCGTATAAAGGATATCCGTGCAGTAATTGCAAAATTTCCATTAAATGATCTGGTTGAGAATAAAAATTATGATATTAGTTCTTGTCCGTATGGCTTTGAAGAATAAAGGGAGTTTCCATGAGTAAAAAAAATAGAAAATGGCTGGTATTTACGATTATGTGTCTTGCATATATGCCGGGAAGTTATGCACAATACCAGTTATCCGTGTTTGCCCCGGAACTAATACAATCTTTTGGACTTACAACATCGCAGTTTTCATCTTTATTTACGGCGCCTATGATTGTAGCAATTTTCTTGAGTTTTGTAGGAGGAATGATTTCTGACAAGGTTGGTTCAAAGAAAGTCATTAATATTTCATTTGTTATAGCTGGAATTGGAATGATTGGGAGAGTTTTTGCAAATAGCTATATGCCATTTTTTCTTTGCATGGCATTAACCGGTTTCTCCAATATGTTTGTCAATATTAATGCATCCAAGATTACTGCAAGTTGGTTTGAGCAGGAAAAGCTAGGGATTTTGATGGGCATATTTGCATTTTGCGGACAACTTCCGGGAGCCTTTGCGACAGCAACGACGGCAGTTTTGTTTGATAGCAGGACATCTGCTTTTATTGTATCAGCAATATTCTGTATTAGTGTATTTGTTTTATGGTTGCTTTTTGTGAAAGATAGGCCAGAGGATACAATGGAAGAAAGGGAGAAGATAGATCAGGAAAATCAACCTTCCATTGGGGATTCTCTTAAGGTAGTACTTTCTAATAAAGGTATATGGCTGGTTTCTATTTGCATTATGATGGTTCTTGGCAGTACGGTAACTTTATCCACTTTTATGCCGGTAGCATTGCAGACCATGTATGGAATAGATTTGAAAGTATGTGGTACGATTGCATCTATGTTGACATTGGGAAATTGTATTGGTTCTATTACAGGTCCCATTGTATTCTCTAAAATCAAAAATGTTAAAGTGTTTGTATCAGGAGCTGCCGTGTTGAGTTTTGCCGGAATTATTATGTGTTGGAGATTTCCGTCCATATTCGTTTTACACATACTGGTTCTTTATACTGGAATTATGCTTGGAGCGTCAATGCCTATTTTCCTTTCCGCACCGGTTTTGTTAGAAGGACTTGGAACTAAATATGCAGGAAGTGCGGCGGGTGTCATCTCTACATTACAGCTTCTTGGAGCTGTTTTGATTCCAACTTATATCTTAACACCGATTGCGGGAGAAAATTATAGTTTGTTGTTTATGCTTGCATCCATATGTATGGTAATTATGTTCCTCTGTGGGCTGTTACTCCCTCAGTTTGGAAACAATCATAAGTAAGAATCACAAAATAAATGAAAATCTTCCTATGTTGCAATGAAATTGCTGTCGCAAGCCAAATTTCAAGCATAGGAGGATGTCCAAATTAGAGTGTTTCGCAGATGAAGCAGGATATTAATAAATAGAGAAGCATATTTTCATCCAGGTAATCCAGTGAAATATGGAGCAGGTCTTCGATTTTTCGTAGCCGGTAGATCAAGGTGTTTCTATGAAGATGAAGCGTCCGGGCAGTCTCCGCTATATTTCTTCCGTTGATAAGATAGCATTTTAAATTATGAATGAGTGTGAGATCCTGCTCCATATGGCTTTGCCACAGGGATAAAACAGCTGGGTGGCAGAAGCCCGGCAAGGAGTTTTTTTCCTTAAGGACACCATATAAAACATGCGGAAAGGCTTCATCAAACCTTTGAATATGTTTTTGAGGCTCCAAAGGGTAAGATTTCATAAGCCTGCATTGTCCATATGCCATGGAAAGCTCCGTGAATCTAAAAAAACGGGTGCTTATATAGACCTTAAGGGAAAGCCGTTTTAGCAAATCCTCCAGTGCGGCGTATGATTTTTCATAATCAGGATCAAAATCCCGCCTGCGGCAAACCGCAACAATAGAATGTTCAAAATAGAGGACAACTCCATGAGGCAGAATGTTTTTTATCTGATGAATATAGGCAGACTGACGGGTATCCGAGACGTCAGATTCCGGAAGGGAAAATTGATAAAGATACCAAATATCCTCGTTCGTATAATTTCTGGCTTGGAGATAATAAGAGGTAGAAAGCTCATCTGCCGGATATCCCTGTAAAAGCCGTATAACATAATAGTTTTCTTCATCCTGCAAAAGAAAAGCCTGAATCTGGTGATTCATAGCAAGCTCTGTAAAATGAACGACTTCTAATAACAAAGCCTTTTGTGCTTCCGTAAAGGGACCGTTCATATCTGTCGTACCGAATGCTCCAAAGTTTTTTCCCTCAAAATAAAGCGGAGCGGTCAGAGAGTGATGGGATGGATCCTGACGAAAGACGCTGGAGATTAAGCGGTTTCCGCTGTGAATTTCCTGCATAATTCTCTGGTGTTCGTCAGGATATATGGATTCTGTCGGTGTAAAGCCGAAATTGATAACCTCGTCCCAGAGAGTTCCCTCGATTTTTTCCTGAAATTTCCCGGTATAATGCAGCAGCTTTCCGGTTGGAGCAAAAAGGGCAATCGGGTTGCAAAGAAAGGTGGCCGCATAATCAAGCAGATCTGAAACATCTTTGTTTTCGATAATTATCTTTAGGCATTGCTCATACCAGGCATAGTACTTATCAAAAATATCCAGAAACTCACGGAATACCTTATGAAAAGGCTCGTCCGTATATAAGATGGCGGCATGCTCCATCCAGGAAGGGTTTATCTGTCCCTCCTTTGATCCGGTTTTGGTACAGAAAATCAGGAACCGGGGCTTACGTATATCCCATTCCCTATCAAGGAAAGAGAACTCTTGTGTTAAATACAGAAAATCATTATCGATTATTTCCATGGAATCATCAAGCATGCGGGCATGCCGGAATAATTGATCTAAGCCCGTAGATTTATAAAAAATCCTGTATTTATCAGGAATCCAGTCAAGGATGACAGAAATGCTCATAGATTTCATTGCAAAAAACTCCTTTGGTTATTTTTGACGAAAAAAGACGGTATAAATGAATTATATAACTGATGACGGGAGATGGCAACTGCTTTACTATAAATATATAGGAAACACTGTTCAGGCGCCGACAGTTAGAGAGGAGATAATATAATTCAGACAAAAGGAGGGAGGCAATAAAAAGAGCTGAGGGAGCATCCTATAAAGGGGTATCGATTTTTTAATATTATAACTATATAGTTGAAAGGATTATTTTTTATGAAAAAGATATTGTTAAATGGAGTAGACGGAAATTTTGGAAGCAGGTCAGCCCGTGTACTGCTGGAAAGATATCCTCATGAAGCTTTGATTTTTACGGCTCCAACAAAAAATGGTCTTGAAAAATACCAGGCAATGGGCATTGAAACCAGAATTGCCGATTTTAACAATGCGGAAAAACTGACGGAAGCATTTAAAGATGCGGATACAGTTATTCTGATCTCCATGCCATTCGTTGGACCGAAAAGAAGAGCGGCACATAAAATTGCAATTGATGCGGCTGTGGCGGCAGGTGTAAACAAACTGGTTTATACATCGATTGTAGGAGCCGGACATGAGGATATCAATGCTTACGAAGTAAACGATCATGTATGGACCGAAGGGTATATCAAAAAACAGCCCATCCATTATTTGATTCTTCGGGATTCCCAATATGCGGAAGCAATGGTCTCCACATTTGTGGAAGCAGTTGAAAATACAAACGGCATCATCCGCAATAACATGGGAGATGGGAAAATGGCATTTGTTTCGAGGGATGACTGTGCGCTTGCGGCGGCCTGTGCGGCAATGTCTGATTGGGAAGACCGAATTGTTGATATAAATGGAGCCGAGCTTCTGACAATTGCACAGTACATGGCAATCGCCTCGGAGGTTACGGGTAAAAAGACGGAATATCAATATATCAACGATGATGAGATGTATGAGTTCTTTGACTCCATCGGCGTTCCAAGGACAACGGAGGAAATGTGGGCGGACACGGCGAAGAACTTCCCATTTTGCTCAGATGGAATGGTGTCCTTTGGCAGGGCAATCCGTCTGAATCAAATGAGTACATTTACAGATGATTTTGAAAAGCTGACAGGGCAAAAGCCCATCACGGTAAGAGAAATGTTTGAAGATATGGAAAATCATTTAATCGGAACAAGAACATCTACAGATAATTAAAAACAGTAGGAGGACGAAAAATGGCAGAAATGATGAATCCGGCGCTGGAAGGCGCCACCTTAATGTTCCCACAGGGATCTTTTATTACGGCATATGCTTATACGGGCGTGGAGGATGAGATCAAGGCATATCAGACCAGCGCATGGATTGGAACGGCGCTTATGACATCCCCCATTTATGATGTATACGGACCGGATGCCGTTAAATTAATGGGACAGGTCTGTACAAATGATTTTACCACGCTGGGAATGAACGGCATACGCCATGCCGTAATGTGCAATGAGAAAGGTCAGATTCTGACAGACGGCGTTGTAATCCGTATCGGAGAAGATCGTTACAGAACCTACTGGCTTGATCCGGTGATCTCTTATTATGTCAATACATCAGATCTGGATGTGCATGGCGAAAACATGAGCGGAAAGGAATATTTTATCCAGATTGACGGTGAAAAGTCCTTAGAGATTCTGGAAAACGCATTCCAGGCCAATCTTCACGACATCAAATTCGGCAGGCATAGAATCCAGGAGGTAAATGGAAAACAGGTACGCATTATCCGACTTGGCATGTCCGGAAATCTCGCTTATGAGATTCATGGAGATATGGCAGATTATGCGGAAATTTATAATCTGGTATGGGCGGCAGGCGAAAAGCTGGGAGCAAGAAAGCTCGGACTTCAGGCTTATAACATGTTTAACCATACGGAGGCCGGATTCCCGAATATCAATCTTCACTATCCGCTTCCATGGCTGGAAACCAGCGAGGAAATGACAGAATATATGCGCACGGTGCCTCAGTTATCCATGTTCAACCTGAACCGAAGGCTTCTCGGAAGTGTGGGGGATGATCTTCAGGCTCGCTTTGTTACACCCTATGATGTGGGATGGGACTTCCTGGTCAAATACAATCATGACTTTATCGGAAAAGAAGCGCTTCTTGAGATGTCAAAAAAGCCTGCCAAGAAATGCGTAACCCTGGAATGGAATGCCGAGGATGTGGCAAAAGTCTTCGCAACCATGCTCCGTCCCGGGGAAGAGCCATGCGAGGATATTACCAAACCATCCGCCCTTGAATACTATTTCTGCGTCAGAGAGTTTGGTTTTGAGTACCGGGCGGATAAGGTGCTGGCCGCAGATAAGGAGATCGGGATTACAAGCGGAAAAATCATCTCTTATACCTATAACAGCATGATTTCCCTTGCCTTTATTTCCGCAGAATATGCCAAAGAAGGTACGGAGCTTGAAATACTCTGGGGAACGCCGGGGACCCGCCAGATGAAGGTTCGCGCAAAGGTTGCTAGATTCCCGTATAATCAGGATTATATCCGTAATGAAAAGCGGGATGTTTCGGATATACCTGTTTTTGAAAGATGAAACCGGAGATGATTACATAGGGAAAATAAAATTTATGTGTTCCCCTGCAGAGTTTTCAAGCTTTGCAGGGGATCTGCTGTTTACGGGTTTATTCTTTTAACTTAATACATATATTTTCTTCTTGCTGGCTCTTTCATGTTTCGTGATCGACAGTTATGCGTAGAGTTCGTCCAGCAATCACACAGGCGTTCCAGATGGTTCGAGAAAGTAAAGCAAAAAACTTATTGAAAACAACAGATTTTTCCGCCTATCAAAGTTTTTTTGGCAATTTGAAGTATTTTATTTGATCATTAATAATTCGAGCTATATTGTCTGTTTGTTGTAGACATAAGACAGATATTGGGATAGTCATGGAGCTTGAAAGGATTTAGGGAAATGTTTTTAACATTACAAACTACTGTGTGATTTGGTTTTTCTAATTTGAAATAAAAGTTATATAGAATATCACAAAATGATGTAACATTTGCAATTAAATTTGTTCGGGAAATCAGTTATTGTTTTGAGATTAATAAATATTATCTGCGTAAACGGCCTGATTTTACTTATCAGGCTATTTCTTTGTTCAGGCTCGTTAAATCCCAATTTTTATACAATTTATTTCCGAATATTTTCAAAAGTCGGGAAATTACTGTAATATTACGTATGACAGATTTTTCCCCAAAGAGGGGAACAGGTTATCAAGAATCAAATAAGAAAATTTTTATCAAGATTTAAAAAACGTTTATATATTGGTGCTGTAGTCTTTCGAGAGATTGCAGCACTTTTTTATTCGACATTTTTCGTCATCTTTTGCAAATTCTCCTTATTAATATTTAAGAATCCATCAAAGAGCGTATCCAAACAACATAGGGTACGCTCTTTTTTTGTCGAAAAAAGACGCAACTTGTTTTTATACACTGGACGCTCTCCACCAGCCAATTTGAATTTCTAAAAAATTCAGATTGGAGGAAAGAGAATGGAGGGCAATCACCCGAAAAGAAGAAAGGACAAATACAATCCTTATACGATATACGAAAAAGATGGGCACTATTACATTTTGTTTAAAGATGGACAAGCAGTACCTTATAAATTGGAAATTAATAAAAGGCTCTATGATATTTTTGATTCCTTTGAGCTTGATGATTTGGCGTATTTGAATGAACTAGACAGGCATATCGAGCAGTCAGAGGTATGGGAATCAACATTGAATACGAGGGCATTTCACAAGGTGGAGGGTATAGAGGAAATCGTATTTAAAAAGATTCAGATTGAAAGATTACATAGAGCAATTAAAAGTCTGCCGGAAATACAGCGGCGCAGGGTGTGGATGTATTATTTTGAAAATATGACATATGAACAAATAGCAAAGAAGGAGGGATGTACGAAAATGCCGGTTAAGCGTTCTATAGAAATTGCTATAGAGCATCTGAAAAAAGAATTGAAAAAATTTAAAAATTAGGGGCTACTTTTTGGCTTTTAGTGAGGAAACAGTAACAGGCAGCAGGGACAATGATACTCCTGTCCAGTCACAGGCCGAGCGTAAATATCCTCTGGGTATAAAGCGTCCCCGCTAATGAGGGCAGTTCCGGGCGAACCTCGGAAGGGTGTGAATCCCGTGGAGCTGATTAGCAGTCAGCCGTTTGGTGACTTCCCTATATTTACCGTGAAAATGGTAGATATGAAAGCCGGGGTGTCGAGGACAAATAGGCGATACTTATTGATTTGTGGAGGACAGGAAATATGTTGAGAAAAATATACCGGGGAGAGATGTACTTTGCAGACTTAAATCCGGTAGTGGGTTCGGAGCAGGGCGGATACCGCCCGGTTCTCATTATCCAGAATAATACTGGAAATCTTTACAGTCCTACCGTGATTGTGGCGGCAATTTCAGGCAAAACCGGTGCAAAGCCAAACCTGCCCACCCACCATAAAGTGAGGGCATACGCAGGATTAAAAGAGGAATCCTTGGTACTTCTGGAGCAGATACGGACACTTGATAAAAAGCGTTTGCAGGAATATATCGGGCAGTTAGAGCAAGCCGATATGGAGCAGATAGATCACTGCCTTGCAGTCAGTCTTGCTTTAGACGGCAGTAAAAACAAAAAGCGAAATTGAAAAAGTATGGGCGGACAGAGAATGTCCGTCCTATGTTGTATTGGGGAAGAAAGGAGGCATGTCATGCGGCCAGCAGAGCTACAGATGATAGAGAAAGAGGTAAACGGTTGTCAGATTACCTTGTCTTTTTCGGCAAAGCCGGTGGACGGAGTGATCGAAAAGATACAGTCTATTTTATCCAATGCCTACGATGAACGAGTACAAAATGATTTGACAGAGCTTGCCGGTTTGAGAGTTATAAATATGTGACAGGCCCTACGGGTGACACTATAAATTTTAAATTCGCACATTTGTGAATGAAAGGGTTTCTTCCTATAATAATGGCATAAGTGGATATCCACTGACGAACCTTGAAAATTTCATATAGTGCATCCCGTAGAAACAGATTACGGGAGGATATAGCCAATGAAAAGAGTTTACACTTTATACAGAGTTTCCACAAAGAAACAAGTGAACGTCAGTGATAACCATGAAAATGACATTCCTATGCAGAGAGGGGCCTGCCGGGAATTTGTGAAAGCCAAACAGGATTGGGAAATTGTAAAGGAATACGAGGAAAAAGGCGTTTCCGGATTTAAAGTATCCGCTAAGAACCGTGATGCAATTCTGGATCTGCAGGAGGCGGCGCTTAATAAGGAATTTGACGTACTGCTTGTGTTTATGTTTGACCGGATCGGACGTATTGATGATGAGACGCCCTTTATTGTAGAGTGGTTTGTCAAGACAGCGGGCGTGGAGGTCTGGAGCGTCAAAGAGGGCGAGCAGAGATTTGAAACGCATGTTGACAAGCTGACCAATTATATCCGGTTCTGGCAGGCATCCGGCGAGAGTGAAAAGACATCCATCCGGATTAAGACCAGAATCCAGCAGTTAAAGCTTGACGGGATTTATACAGGCGGCTTAATACCTTATGGATACCGGACAGTGCCAAGCGGAATGAAAAACCGGAAGGGACAGGAGCTTAAAAAATTTGAAATTGATTTGGAACAGTTTGTAGTGTACCGGAAGATTGTTGAAAAGACAATTAACAACGGCACAGGCAGTTATGTCATGGCGCATTTTCTGAATGATCAGGGATATAAGACGGCAAACGGAAAGAAATTTACCAGTATGGCAGTTACAAGAATACTGTCAGCGCCGATAGCAAGAGGCCGTACCAGTGAGGGGGAAACGTCAGAATCCTTACAGCGTCTAAAGATTGTCAGCGAGGAAGAGGCGGAAAGGATTGACGAGATATTAAAACAGAGGGCCGAAGCTGACGACGAAAAACGCCAGCTTGCTTTAAGGACAAAGGGCGAGGCAATGCTGTCCGGGAATATCTTCTGTGCACACTGCGGCGGCAGGATAACAACTACGCACCACAAAGAGCATTATTTCCGCAAGGATGGTAGTGAGTATCTGAAGGATGAATTGAAGTACCGCTGTTATCATAAGGCAAACAAATTGTGTGAATGCGGAGGGCAGACAAATTATATTGCCGCAAAGGTGGATAAAGCAGTCAGCCAGATCATGCGCCAGGTATTTGAGGGCATGGACGGAGCGCCGGAAGAAGAAAAATATAAGGAAATCCTCAAAAAACAGCAGGCGGCGCATACAGCCAGCAGACGGAAAATAATCTTTGAGCTGGAAAAGAACAAAAAGCAGTTGGAGGTTTTGCAGACGGAGATTGGGAAGACGCTGTTAGGAGAAAGCATTTATACGCCGGAGGATTTAAAAGAGGCAATCAAGGTGGTAAAAGCAAGAGTTGCGGACGGAGAGGAACGGTTAGAAAAACTGGACAGCGAGATGAGCCGGAAAAAGGAAATGACAGAGGCAGTCCTGCCAGCTTATCGGAGATTTAAGAGCTGGTCAGAAGAATTTGATACAGCAAGCTTGGAGCAGAAAAAGATGATTGCCTGTCAGCTGTTTGATCGTGTGGAGCTGGGAATGGGTTACAAAATTACCATACACATGAATGTTACTTATAAGCAGTTCTGTTCTGAGTGGGAATCGAAACAGGATATTCAGGCAACAGCTTGACGGTTTTTTATATAAGTGTGCTCTTTCCAAAGGGCAGGAGGAAACGTAATCAAGTTTTGTATAGGAGTTGGGATTTGTGGGGAAGATAGAGCATAAAATAAAATGTAAAAATTCTCCCCACATACCCTCTTGAACAAATCAAAAAAAGTGCTTGCAAAAAGCGGAAAAGTGTGGTAGTATATGCCATGTCGCTGATGATAAAGCGACGCAGGAGTAAAAAATATGTTCTCCCTTTCGTGGGTGTGCGACCGTAACCGTGGTAGAGCACGCGGCTGTTAACCGCGGGGTTGTTGGTTCGAGCCCAACTCGGGGAGTTTGAAAAACCTTGTGAACATTGGTGTTTGCAAGGTTTTTTGTTGTGCAGCATTCTTTTAAAAACCACCTGCTATGCAGGCAATGTCGTCAACTTAAGAGTATCAATAAAGATGAGAAATTTATAAAAAACACTTGACAAAACGGTCAAAAAATGTTGCCTCGCATTGATCATATTTTCAATGCGAGGTGCTTTTATGAATACAAGACTTTTGACATCTATCTTACAGTGTTCCAATGAACTTATCACATCGGATGATTTCCTGTCAACAGATTTACGTACCTGGAATGATTTCCATATCTATGCCATTGATGGAAGTACGATACAGATCCCAGAATCAGAAGAAAATTATAAAATATTTGGTGGCAATCCCAACAAAACGCAAATCGTGTCACCACTTGCTTCCGTATCCGTCCTGTATGACGTAATGAATGATATTCTGGTCGATGTTTCCCTTCATTCCTATCGTTACAATGAACGTGAATCGGCCCAATCCCATATTGATTTTTTACCGGGATTTCCAAACAGTATCCTGCTTGTTGACCGAGGATATCCCTCCGAGAGCATGTTTCGTTACCCCAGCATCATAGAACAGCTGCGGCAAAACTGAATTATCGGCAGATTGGAGAGATGGAGCATTGTAGGCTACAGTCAATCAGGCACTCGGTTATTCGGGCCAGAGAGAACCCTGTATCTTTGGACACGGAGCGGCCTGTCAAATGTTCTCTAATGGAATTTTACTGAGGTGAAAAAGCCGGAGCACGCCCTAAAGCTCTTTGGCCGCTTTGCCATTGCAAAGGGCGTCGTCTCCTACGGCTTGGAACTTATGATGGCTCTGTTTCGGATTGTGCAGGGCGTGATTGGCACCATTATGTATACTGGGGGATTTGGATCGGCGCAGGAGACGGTCTTGACCTTGTCCACCTTTGCCGGGGAGCCGTCCCAGAAGTGAAAAAGTTTTAAAATTGTTTCTGTGTATATTGACCGGATAGTATAAGAAAAGTATAATATAGACAGAATAATACTATTGAAGGATATAGGAGGTGCCGTTATGACAATTCGTCCGTCAGCAGCAATCCGTCAGAATTATAATGAGATTGCTGATATATGCAGAAAGACCGAAGAGCCGGTATTCCTTACCAAAAACGGTGAGGGAGATTTGGTTGTTATGGATATTGAAACGTTCAACAGACGGGAGGCGATGCTGAAACTTAGAGAAGAACTGCTTGCTGTGGAGGAGGACAGACTTGCAGGCAGAGTGGGATGTACCCTTGATGAACTGGAAACTTATCTTGATGACATCATTGCGGGGGCGTAGCATATGACAGAAAGCATGAAATACAAAGTCATTGTTTCCGACAGGGCAAAAAGGATGCTGGGAACGCATATCCGCTTTATGGCACAGGTCAGCAAAGAAGCAGCGGCAGCAAAAAAGAAAGAGATTATGACGGCTATACGTTCGCTGTCCCAAATGCCGCAGCGTTTTCCGTTTTTTGAAGAACTGTATATTGTGCCAAATAAATATCACAGGATGTTTGTTGAAAAATGGTATCTTGTTCTTTACCAGATTCAAGATGATACGGTTTATGTAGAATATATTCTTGACTGTCGTAAAGATTACGGCTGGCTCATTCAATAACAACAGAATAAAAATAAATTGTATTCGAAATCGTCACTTTTTTCTATGGTGGCGGTTTTTTGTATCCAAAGACAGGGGGTGTTCTATTTGGAGGTAAAAATCAACCGGGAGATCCGGAATTATACGGAATCCATGTTTTTACAGTACAGCGAGCTTTTAAATTCCTTTGACAGCGGGGGGCCGCCACAAAGCTCACCATCAGCAACCGACGCCTGAACCGGCAGGACTTTGAGAAAGCCATCCTGATTCCCATGCAGGAGGACGGGCTTGACCTGTATCGAAAGGAGTATAATTCCATGCTCCTTGAAAGAGTGGCCGAGGCCAACAGCATGGTGCAGGAGCAGGTAGTATAAAAATTTTACAAAAATCTATTAAAAAAAATCTGGTGAAAGAAAAAATGGAAATGTAGGCGTGGTTTGATTTTTCCCTCTTCCATGAGTATAATTGTATATGAAAAACATCAATAATTTTTTGATAATAATTATAGTTGGAAAGACATGTGATTTTGATATAGGGGGATTCAAAGCTGTATTTTTCCTACAAAATTCAGATTGGAGGAAATAACATGGAGGGTAATCACCCGAAGAGAAGAAAGGACAAATATAATCCATATACAATATATGAAAAGGATGGGCGCTTTTATGTTTCGTTTAAAGATGGACAGGCATATGGAGTAGTCAGAGTTATGGGGATCTACATTAAATCTGAGAGCACTCCAAAAGATAGAGGGCATAGAAGAAATCGTAATTAAAAAAATTGAGGTTCAGAGATTATATAAAGCGATCAAAAGTCTGCCAGAAATTCAACGGCGCAGGATATGGTTTTATTATTTTGAAGATATGACTTGCGAGCAGATCGCAGAGAAAGAGAGGTGCTTTTTTCAGGTGGTTGCAAAATCAATTGCGGCGGCAGAAAGAAGAATGAAAAAAATTTAAAATAAGTGGTTGAAAAAACGCTCATGAGTGAGGAAACAGGTGAAGAGATAAAAATTCTCTTTACCTGTTTTCCGTGTGCGTCCAGCGGCGCACGTTTCCAACGGGTGCAAGTCCTGAATCCGCCCAGTAGTGGGAAGAATATAGCCAAAGGCAAGGATGTTCATCGTGAGGTGTAATCTGAAGGAAGCCGAATGTGGGGAACATACTAACGTTAGTCACCGCCTCCTACTCGATTTGTTTCCCCTTGAAAGATTGAATCCGTTTGGTGCACAGCCATTACCGCAGGTAACGATCTTAAGGGGATTGGTGTTATATCTCAAATTCAGTATGACGGATAGTAACTTCTAGGTTTTATTTCCTGAATTCAATTTTAACATTTCCAAAAAACGTTCCGCAATAGGAGTAAATACGTGATATTTTTTCCAAATCAGATAAATTTTTGTTTCAAGCATAGGTGCCAGCGGGCGAAAAACAAGTCCACTGCCGGGGCTTGTATCAATGAGATGCTTAAAAGTCAGAAGATATCCAAGTCCTTCCCTTACAAACAGGGAACCATTATAGGGCAGGCGAAAAGAGCCTTCCAGATGCAGTTCATCTATTTTATTGCCAGCCCATTTGGAAATGTCGTGATTCCAGCCTTGCTCCGAACAAAAGAGTGGAAGTCCGGCTAAATCATTTATATAGATAGTTTGCTTTTGGGCAAGAGGGCAGTCTGCTGGCATGACAAGACCCCACAGGTCAGCTTCAGGAAAGGAAAGAAAATGATATTTTGCGGTATTTGGAGTTTCAGCCAATACAGCAAAGTCAATCACGCCTTTATCCAGCTTTTCTGTGACCTGCTCCGTATCGCCGCTGGTAATATGGTAACGCATATCGGAAAAGGTGTTTTTAAATTGTTTAATAGCAGAGGCAAGATGCCTGATCTGGTAAGACTCTGCCAGGCCAAAGTAAATATCACCGCCTAAAACATCATCTAAAGTGAGAAACTCGGTTGTAATCTTATCAGCCATTTTTACCAAGTCTTCTGCCCGTTTGCGTAGCAAAATTCCTTCCTCAGTAAGCTGTATACTAAAGCTGTGGCGGGTAAACAATTTTTTTCCAAGCTCATCTTCAAGAGCTTTTAACTGCTTGGAGAGTGTGGGTTGGGTAACGTGAAGCAGTTCTGCTGCACGGGTCATATTTTCTTCTCTTGCCACTGCAAGAAAATATCGCAAAGTTCGCAATTCCATAATGTCCTCTCTCTGTGAAATTCCTAAAATTCATATCACGATATAAATTATAACCATTAGCGAATTGGAAATCAAGGGGGATATAATAATAGACATAGCAGGAAAGGAGGCGGTCATACGGATGATTTCATTCAGAATCTAAAAGATGCAGGCTGTGGCCCACAAACGATTGAAAAAGTCTGCAGGCTGTACGGCAACGGTCAGGTTCAGGATGCTGTTAAAATATTGCGAAGGCACCGCTGCAGCTTGATGGACAATCTACATGAAAGCCAGGGAAAAGTTGACTGTCTTGATTTTTTAGTATGGCGTATGGAAAAAGAAAAGCGATAATTCAAAGAGACAGAAAGGAAAGAGAGGTAATGTAAAATGGAGAATACTGTAAAGCTGGAATTGACAAAGGAATGGGATAAGACTTTCCTCAAAAGTGAAAAGGTGAACCACTGCAAGGTGACATTCCCTAATCGATACGGGATCACGCTGGCAGCGGATCTTTATGAGCCAAAAGAGGCTGAAGGGAAATTGGCGGCGATTGCGGTGTGCGGGCCGTTTGGCGCAGTAAAGGAGCAGGCGGCAGGACTGTACGCACAGACGATGGCAGAGCGTGGTTTCCTCACTATGGCGTTTGACCCCTCCTTTACCGGCGAAAGTGGCGGCACACCTCGATACATGGCTTCACCGGATATCAATACAGAGGATTTTCAGGCGGCTGTGGATTTTCTTTCCCTACAGGAAAATGTTGACCCTGATCGGATTGGGATTATTGGAATCTGCGGCTGGGGAGGCATGGCAATTAACACGGCGGCACTGGATACCCGCATCAAAGCAACGGTTGCCTCTACCATGTATGATATGTCCCGTGTCAATTCTAAAGGATATTTTGATGGGGAAGACAGCGAGGAAGCCCGTTACGAGAAACGCAAGATGATGAATGCCCAAAGGCTTGAAGATTATAAAAATGGCACTTACACCCTGGGTGGCGGTGTGGCTGATCCGATGCCGGAGGATGCCCCGTGGTATTTTCAGGACTACCATGCTTACTATAAGACAGAGCGTGGTTATCACAAGCGTTCCTTAAATTCCAATGGGGGCTGGAATGTGATTGGCTGTATGTCTTTTATGAACCAGCCGATCCTTCAATACAGCAATGAGATTCGCAGCGCTGTTCTCATTATGCACGGAGAGAAAGCACATTCCTGCTATTTCAGCCGTGATGCCTATGCCGCTATGGTGAAGGATAATCCTTATGCAGACAACAAGGAGCTGTTGATTATTCCGGGTGCAGTCCATACAGACCTGTACGATGGCGGTGGAAAGGGTATGATTCCCTTTGATAAATTGGAGCGGTTCTTTGCGGAAAATTTGAAATAACATTTTTGGAGGATTAAAAATATGTTGGTAAATACAAAAGCAAGGATAGGTGTGTTCTCTATTGCACTTGGGGCTTATCTGCCGCAATTTCCTACACTTGTTCCGGAATTTAAAAGTCAGTATACGGCATTTAAGAATTCGATTCCCGACACGGTGGAAATCATTGACGGTGGCATAGTCACAACGAAAGAACAGTCACAAGCGGCCGGAGACCTGTTTCGTGCAGCGGATGTAGATGTTGTGTTTCTACAGCTTCTCACCTATGCAACCTCTTACAACATGCTTCCGGCAGTAAAGGATTTGGATGTACCTGTGGTGCTTGTCAATATTCAGAAGCTGAAAGCCCTTGATTATGAACACACGGATATTGCCTCATGGCTTGGCGAGGGTTATGCATGCGGCGCTGTTGGTGAAATGGTGACTGATCTGGAACGCTACGGAAAGAGACATGCGGTAATTACCGGTGTTGCGGAAGGCGGCGATCCGGAGGTCCAGAAAGAAATTGAAGAATGGTGTCGTGCCGCACAGACAAGGCGCAGATTCCGTGATACAAATATTGCACAGATTGGAAGGCCGTACCCCGGCATGATGGATTTATATATTGATGAATCCAACCTATATAGACGGATGCATCTGTATACCAAGCAGTTTGATTGGGAGAAGATGTGGGTAATTGCCGATTCTGTTACCGATGAAAAAGCAATCCATGCGAAAGCACAGGAAATTCTTGATACCTTTGATATCGAGGGTGGTGGCAGTGTCGAAAAGGTATGGGATATGGCAAGATATGTGATAGCCTTCGAACAGTGGTGCGAGAGTGAAAAGCTGGGTCTGATCGCATCGCATTATGACGGATTTGCAAAGGGGCAGGCAGGTATTCTTGACAGTATGCTGATTCCGGCCTTTTCTATGCTGATTAAACAGGGTGTTGCCTGTGCGGTAGAAGGCGATATAAAGGTGGCAATGGCAATGAGCATCTTAAAGACCATATCAGGGACCGGCCAGCTTGCCGAAATGTATTCTATTGATTTTAATGATGATATTGCCATTATTGGTCACAGTGGTTCGGGGGATGCCGATATTTCGGATAAGAAGCCGACTATGAAAATTGTCGAGGTGTTCCATGGCAAAAGCGGCGGCGGGTATTTGACACAGTTCTATCCTTTTACAGGCCCTGTTACCTATCTTGCTATCACACAGGATGGGGATGGCCATTTCAAATTTGTTGTTGCGGAAGGCGTTAATGAAGAAGGAAAAATACTGTCTTTCGGCGATACCAATATGCGGACACGTTTTACCTGCGGTGCACGGGAATTTGTCAACCGTTGGAACGAATGCGGCCCCACGCATCATTTTGCCGCTGCCACAGGCAGACATATTGATACTATATTGAAAGTTGCCAAGATATTTAATGTGCCTGTTGAGATTGTGACGAAATAAAAAGAGTAGAAATTGGCTGTTGTCAGAAGTGTGATGCGACACGATCAACGGCTTCATTATATCAAAAGATTCAAAAATATATCGATGAGGATATTATGAGAACAAAAATAACAGCATGGATACTTGTGATGTTTTTTGTATTTGTACTGACGGCGTGCGGCAAGACAGAGGGTTATGCGGATGATGACGTCCATAATGGCGGACAGAGCGGATCAGAAAGCCAGGCAGAAAATGTGGAAAATAAGGAGCCGGAGGAAGCGGCTTCTGATACTGCAACATCCGGACAGCCGGGGGCTGAGGATACGAACATATTGATTGCATATTTTTCCCGTGTGGGAAATACGGATTTTCCTGCGGATGTAGATGCGGTATCCTCGGCAAGCCTTGTGAGGAAGGACGGCGAGCTGTATGGGAATACGCAGTATATTGCAAGCATGATACAGCAGAGTACAGGCGGTGACCTTTTTCTGATCGAAACGGCAGAAAAATACCCTGTGGATTATGATGAAACCGACGAGCAGGGAATGATTGAGAACAGGGACAGGACCCGTCCCGAACTGGCATCCCATGTGGAAAACCTGGACAGCTATGATATTGTATTCCTTGGGTTCCCCAACTGGTATTATGATATGCCGATGGCAGTGTATACTTTTTTGGAGGAACACGATCTGTCGGGAAAAACGGTCATCCCATTTGCCACAAGCGGTGGGGGCGGTTTTTCTGATGCCATATCGGAGATACAGAACCAGCAGCCGGGAGCGGTGGTTTTATCGGATGGGTTTCATGCATCCCATTCCAGGATTGATGATGTGACGCTTCAAGATGTGCAGGATTGGATAGACGGTCTTCCGCTTTCACACAAATAAATACCTTTTTGGTATGAAGCCGATCATGGAAAGGGCGGCTCTGAGGATGGGTAACGAGGAATGTATGGGTATATTTGAAAGGTCTTACAGGTAAAGGAAAGGGGATGCAGACCATGACAGTAAAGGATGTGATAGACGGATTCCGGGAAGGTGCGGAAGGAAATGCCGAACGGAATGCCTATGCCAATGAGCTTTTTCAGGAGGCTATCCGTATTGGAATGGAGCTTAATACAAAATACCATACGCCGGAAGAACTGCGGGAGATTATGGGGAGGCTGACCGGGAAGGGCATTGATGCTTCTTTCCGGCTGTTCCCCCCGTTCTATACGGACTTTGGGAAGAACATTACCATAGGGAAAGATGTCTTTATCAATTCGGGATGCCATTTTCAGGATCAGGGCGGGATAGAGATCGGGGATGGCGCACTGATCGGACATAACGTGGTCTTGGCCACCATTAACCATGATCTTTCTCCCAAGAAAAACAGGAAGAACCATTATGCGCCAATTAAAATAGGCGCCCATGTATGGATTGGCTCTAATGTCACCGTATTGCCTGGAGTGACCATCGGTGATCATGTGGTAGTCGGTGCCGGGGCTGTGGTGACAAGGGACGTTCCTGCCATGGCAGTGGTGGGAGGCGTTCCCGCAAAAGTATTAAAGATGATCCAGGAGGGGAGCGAAGCGAAAGATGAAAGTTTTAGCGGTTAACGCCAGCGCAAGAAAAGACGGAAATACGGCAATTCTTATCCAAACTGTATTTGAGGAGCTGCATCAGGCGGGAATTAAAACGGAGATGGTGCAGCTCGCCGGCCGGACCATAGAGCCCTGTAGGGCTTGCTGGGCCTGCGGCGGGAGAAAAAATTGTGTCCATGAGAGAGATTCGTTCCAGGATGTTTTTGAAAAAATGACACGGGCGGACGGAATCCTCCTGGGTTCTCCGGTTTACATGGCGAATATGTCCGCAAATATGCAGGCATTTTTGGAGCGTGCGGCGGTGGTGGCAGACATGAACCGTGATGCGGGGCTGTTCCGGCACAAGGTTGGCGCTTCTGTTACGGCGGCACGCAGGGGCGGGGCGGTAAATGCGGTTGATGCAATGAATCATTTCTTTCTGTCACAGAATATGTTCCTTGCGGGCTCCTCTTACTGGGGCATAGCCTATGGGAGGATGCCGGGGGATGTAAGAGAGGATGTGGAAGGGCTGGATACTATGAGAAGTCTTGGCCAAAACATGGCGTATCTTCTGAAAGCTTTGGGAGAAAGGCAGGGGTAAAATGAAGGAAAGGATTTTCAGAAAAAGAAAGATTTGTGCATTGTCTTTGGTTCTGGTGCTATTTTTAATGGTCGGATGCGGAAAGAAGGAAACAGAAAACGGAGTGCGGAATGCTCTGCCCCAGACGGAAACGGAGACAGGGCAGACTGTAGATGACAGGCAGGAAGATCTTGAGGCAGAAGACCAAGGATCATCAGAGACGGTTTTGAAACCGGGACAGGAGGTGGATATGAAAATGAGCATTTTGGTGGCATATTTCTCTGATACCGGAACAACAAAACCAGTGGCAGAATATGCGGCAGAGTTCCTGAATGCCGATCTGTATGAGATTGTGCTGGAAGAACCTTATACGGAAGCAGACCTTGCTTATTATACTGATGGAAGGGCAGATCAGGAGCAGAGTGATCCCACAGGCCGTCCCGCTATTTCCGGTAGTGTGGAGGATATGGAACAATATGGGATAGTGCTGTTAGGTTATCCCATCTGGCATGGGCAGGCACCGAAAATCATCAGTACATTTTTAGAAAGCTATGATTTTTCAGGGAAGATTATTGTGCCGTTTTGTACATCCCACAGCAGCGGGATTGGTTCCAGTGACAGGAATCTGTACGGTCTCTGCCCCGATTCTACGGAGTGGATCCCGGGAAAGCGGTTTCCAGGTGGGACTTCCAGAGAAGAGATGGAGAAATGGCTCATCAGCCTTGATTTGCCTGAAACGGATGGGACTGTTTCGGCGATTCGTGTCTTTGATTTTGAAAATAAAACGGTCATGCTCAACAGCGGCTATGAGATGCCGATCAATGGTCTTGGAACATACAGCCTTCATGGTGATGAGTGTATCAATTCTGTGAAAGCTGCGTTATCAAATGGTGTCCGTCTGATTGATACCGCTTCTGCCTATGACAATGAAGCGGAAGTCGGGCAGGCAATCAGGGAGGCGATTGACGAAGGGATCATACGGCGGGAGGACGTTTTTGTTACGACTAAAATTTATCCGGGAAGTGAGATGAAAAATCCGTCCCAGTCGATACAGGCCTGCCTTGAACGGCTGGATATCGGCTATGTGGACTTAATGCTTTTGCATCATCCCGATCCCAATGATGTGGAGGCGTACAAAGCGATGGAGCAGTTCGTGGAAGAAGGAAAAATCCGTTCCATCGGGCTATCGAATTGGTATGTGGAGGAATTAACAGAGTTTCTGCCGCAGGTGGATACTGTTCCCGCATTGGTTCAGAATGAAATCCATCCATATTATCAGGAGAATGATGTGATCCCGTTTATTCAGGATTTAGGGATTGTGGTGCAGGGATGGTATCCGCTGGGGGGCAGAGGGCATACGGGAGAGCTGCTTGGCGACCCTGTGATTTCAGAGATAGCCCGGATGCATGGTGTGTCCTCTGCACAGGTAATTTTACGTTGGAACCTGCAAAAGGGCGTGGTAGTCATCCCCGGTTCCAGTAATCCCGATCATATCAAAGAAAATACGGAGCTGTACCATTTCAGCCTGACTGAAGATGAGATGGCACGGATCAATGCTCTTGACCGGGGCGAAAAACATGATTGGTATTGAGGGATACTTATTCGGTATATTGTCATAGGAGGCAGACAGCATGAAACAAAAAACAATTTTGAAAACAGCGGTTGATATTGGAATGACAGTCATGCTGTTGCTTCTCATGACTTATGAACTGATTGGAAAAGCGATGCATGAATGGATTGGAATAGGGATGTTTGTTCTTTTTATCATCCACCATATTTTAAACCGAAAATGGGGCCGGAGCGTTTTCAAAGGGAAGTATACACCGATGCGTATCTGGCAGACTGTTCTTGTTATTGGAATCTTTCTTACAATGGCCAGCTCCATGTATAGTGGAGTTATTTTATTCAAACACGCATTATTATTTGTTTCAATCCAGGGCAGAAGGGCTTTTGCCAGAAAGATTCACATGGCTTCTGCATATGGAGGATTTGTGTTGATGTCGCTTCATCTTGGGTTACATTGGGGCATGATGATGGGGATGGCAAGACGGATTGTGAGAAAAGTGCCCGCTGCTGTCAAATGGCTGCTTCGTGGAATTGCCGCTCTTATGGCTGGATACGGCATTTATGCTTTCATACGGCGGGAAATAGGGTTGTATCTGTTCCTGCAAAATCAATATGTGTTTTTTGATTTTGAAGAGCCGTTGATTTTCTTTTTGGCAGACTATATGGCGGTCATGGCTTTGTTTGTATGGTTGGGCCATTATTTTTCTAAAGGGTTAAGATATATTATACAGAAAAAGAAATCTGCATAAAAAGAAGTACACAAGGAAAATCCTTGTATAACAGATCAATCTGCCTTGTGTAGACTGATCTGTTTGTTTTATGCTGTTAAATACTACAGTGTCCAAAAGCAAAATAAATTTCAAAGAAAGTGAACACATGGAGGAATCTAATGCAAATCGAAACTGGATTGACAATAGCCCATTAACAATTATTAATATAGATTTATTGCATTTTGCCTTGAATACCGATTAGTTGAAGTATGCGGCCAAGAAATTGAATTGACTGCTAAAGAATTTGACATTTTGGCATTACTTATCTTGAATCCTCGTCGTGTGTTCACCTATGAAATGATTTCGGATATTGTCTGGAAGGAAGAATATAACGAATATTCTCGTAAAGCAATAAATAACCATATCAGTAATTTAAGAAAAAAATTGAAAGTTACACCAGACATACCGAATTATATAAAAAGTGTTCATAGTGTTGGGTATAAATTTGATGTGTAGATTTGGAAAGACAAATAAACATTTATTGAAATACAACTTGATAAAAATGGAAACAATCTTATCACAAAACAGAATTTTTCGGTAACATTTTATCGTGCTGGATATATAGAGGCATGGGGACGTGGGATTCAAAAAATATGTGAGGCATGTGAAGAGCTGGGCGCACCAATACCTGAGTATATTTTGTTGGGGGATGACTTGACAGTGAAGTTTTCAGCCCTTGAAAGTAATACTATATTTGAGTCTAAAACGCCAAAACGTCAAAATGGCGGATTGGCGGATAAGATTATTATGGTAATATCGTCTGATAAAGCAATTACGGTTGCTGGAATATCGAATATTTTAAATATCCCTAAAAGGACAGTTGAGCGTGAAATAAAAAACATTCGTGAAAGTGGACAAATTATACGTAAAGGAGGAAGACGATATGGATATTGGGAGATTACATGGTGATTACGAAACCAAATAAAACCATTCCCAATGTTGTTCCCAGCATACCGCCTGCCAGATAATAAGGAAAAGCAGCCTTCAGTGGTTCTTCCGGTGTAAAATTTAAATATGTAGAAATACACTCCAAGATCTTCTCCCTGGCAAATGATATCGTCTATCTCCTTCTTCATTTGTGTTGTGAACAACAGATATATAGTGTATTAGTGTATTGATTGGATGTATTGTACCTCCCATTGCGTCGGCTTAAAATAGACAAACTGGGTGCAAGTATCCAAAAATCAGACAAAAAAGCAGAGCTTGTCTAAGGAACAACTCGCTTTACAAAAACAAACAAATGCGCTAAAATAAAAGAAAGGTTGCCGTGAAAGGAGTAAACGGAAGATGCAGGAAAAAAGAAACAGCAGGCGTATGAGTTTGTCAGCCCGGTTATTGATTAAAAATTTGAATGATGCTTCCGATAAGCCGGAAGAGGTTGAGATTGATGTGCTGGATGTATCCAAGACAGGCGTAGGGTTTATTTGCAGCACCCCCCTTACCGTAGGTGCAGTCTATGAGACCCTTTTAAAGATTTGGAATGATGACGAGATCCACGCATTTTTAAAGGTAGTGCGGATTGAGCAGACCAAGGATGAAAAGTATATGTGCGGAACCATATTCATTGGACTGCCGGAGATGAATGCCGCGCGGATCGAGGTGTATGATCTGCTGACCCGGATACAGGCGGAGGAAGAGAAGTAATCGGTCCGGTTTTCGCATGGTCCGGATAAATTACCGAAGCAGGGGAGAAGGGCCGTTCCCATAGGGACGGTTCTTCTCCGCAGGCTTATTTGCCATAAAAAATGCTTGCCAAAACGAGGAATGTGTGGTAACATCTAAGATGTCGCTAAGCTGGTGATGCGAAAGAGACATGCCCCAAGGGGCGAAGAGGAACGCGGCTCCTTGGTCAAGCGGTTAAGACATCGCCCTTTCACGGCGGTAACACGGGTTCGATTCCCGTAGGAGTCATTTTGTATATACTTGGACCCATAGCTCAGTTGGTCAGAGCAACCGGCTCATAACCGGTCGGTCCTGGGTTCGAGTCCCCGTGGGTCCACTTTTTTAGTGAATAGGTTTGCAAGTATATTTGTATCCTGATTGGAAGGATAGAATGAATTTGGCCCGATGGCTCAGTTGGTTAGAGCGCCGCCCTGTCACGGCGGAGGTCGTGGGTTCGAGTCCCATTCGG
>QZDX01000029.1 GCA_009917555.1 bacterium 1XD21-13
CCGCCACAGGGCAAGCAGAGCTTAAAGCAGCTTATGAAGCAGAACGCGGGCGTTTCCAACATTGAGATTACCGAGGGCAATATCAAAGCCTTTGAGAGTACGGCGAAAAAGTACGGTATCGACTTTGCGCTGAAAAAGGACGCGACGGAAAGCCCGCCCCGCTATCTGGTTTTCTTCAAGGGGCGGGACGCGGACGTGCTGACCGCAGCCTTTAAGGAATTTTCCGCAAAAAAGCTGACACAGGAGAAAAAGCCCTCAATCCGAAAGCTGCTCTCTACCCTCAAAGAAGCTGCACAGGGCAAGAACGCGGAACGGGCAAAGGTCAAGAACAAAGACAGGGAGGTATCGCTATGAAGCCGGAAATCAAGAAGCTGCTTATCTTAAATCTCCCGTATCTGCTCTTTGTCTGGCTCTTTGATAAAGCGGGCGCGGCTGTCCGGCTCTCCCCCGGTGCGGACGCAAGCGCAAAGCTGCTACATCTTGGGGACGGTTTTACAGCCGCCTTTTCCAGTATCGCGCCGAGCTTCCACCCGGCAGACTTAGCTTTAGGCATTGCGGGGGCGGTCATTGTCCGGCTGATTATCTATACCAAAGGCAAGAACGCGAAGAAATACCGCCGCGGGACAGAATACGGTTCGGCGCGTTGGGGCGGGGCTGACGACATAAAGCCGTACACAGACCCGGTATTTGAGAATAATATCCCCTTAACGCAGACGGAACGGCTTACCATGAACAGCCGCCCGAAGCAGCCGAAATACGCAAGAAACAAAAATATCCTTGTAATCGGCGGTTCCGGCAGCGGCAAGACCCGGTTCTTTGTGAAACCGTCGCTCATGCAATGTACGTCAAAGGATTTTCCAACGTCGTATATCGTCACTGACCCGAAAGGAACACTGATTTTGGAAACCGGGAAAATGTTGCAGCGGTACAAATACCGTATCAAAGTGCTAAATACGATTAACTTCAAAAAATCCATGAAATACAATCCCTTTGCCTATCTGCGGAGCGAAAAGGACATTTTGAAGTTAGTCAATACCATTATCGCCAACACCAAAGGCGACGGGGAAAAATCCGGCGAGGATTTCTGGGTGAAAGCGGAAAAGCTCTACTACACCGCGCTAATCGGCTATATCTGGTATGAAGCCCCGGAGGACGAGAAGAACTTCACGACGCTGCTTGAGATGATAAATGCGTCGGAAGCCCGCGAGGACGACGAGGATTTCCAGAACCCGGTTGACCTCATGTTTGAACGTCTGGAAGAAAAAGACCCGGAGCATTTTGCAGTCAAGCAGTACAAAAAATACAAACTTGCGGCGGGCAAGACCGCAAAAAGCATACTTATCTCATGCGGCGCGAGGTTAGCCCCATTCGACATTAAGGAGCTGCGGGAGCTTATGGAAACCGACGAAATGGAGCTTGACACCATAGGCGACAGAAAGACCGCCCTTTTCGTCATTATCAGCGACACCGACGACACCTTTAACTTTGTCGTGAGTATTCTCTACACACAGCTATTCAACCTCTTGTGCGACAAAGCAGATGATGAATACGGCGGGCGGCTTCCCGTCCATGTAAGGTGCTTGCTTGATGAATTTGCGAATATCGGGCAGATACCGAAGTTTGAAAAGCTCATAGCCACCATACGGAGCCGGGAAATCTCCGCGTCAATCATCTTGCAGAGCCAGTCACAGCTAAAGGCAATCTACAAGGACAACGCCGATACCATAGTCGGCAACTGCGACACCACGCTTTTCTTGGGCGGCAAGGAAAAAACGACGCTCAAAGAAATATCGGAGATTTTAGGCAAGGAAACGATAGACAGCTTCAACACGTCCGAAACAAGGGGGCGGGAACTTTCGCATGGGCTGAACTATCAGAAATTGGGAAAGCAGCTTATGACGGAAGATGAAATCGCAGTCATGGACGGAGGGAAATGTATCTTGCAGCTACGCGGGGTGCGCCCGTTCTTTTCGGACAAATTCGACATAACGAAGCACCCGAAATACAAGTACCTGTCCGACGCAGACCCGAAGAACGCCTTTGACATGGAAAAGCACCTTAAACGCCGCCCCGCCATTGTCAAGCCCGACGAGGTTTTTGACTATTACGAGATTGACGCAGCAGACTTACAGGAGGACGCAGACCATGAGGAAACGTAGCGCAGAGGAAAAACAAAAGCAGCTTGAACGGTTTTTAATGAATGTTGCGGAAGCCGCCGACGCTGCATTATGGGAGTATTGGCGGGAAAAGGAAGCGGAACACCGCCGTTTTGCAACGGAGTATGTCACGCGCCGGGGGCTTATCCCGCAACAGTGACAGCATGGCAGACCGCCGGGGGACAGGGGAAGCTACACTTCCCCTACGCTGCCTTGCGGCAGCTACCCCTTTGTGAACTTGCAGGAAGCGAACACCTTGCTATGCAAGCTATTCACTTCCCGCAAGTCTGAAAAAACGTCCGGCAGCACAGCGGGACACAGAAAGGAGCGATTGAAGCAATCACATCTATCCATACCGGCTACATGATACGCGCCCCCACTTTCCGGCGCAGTACACAGCGGCAGGAGCCGCACCCCTTACAACTGAATACCGCCGCGCCGCAGGACTTACGCAGCGCGGGGACAGCCGCCTTTACCAGAGGGCGGTTTTTTTATGCGGCGGCGACCATACGCTGACCGCCTTTTGTCCGCTTGCCGGACAGCCGCAGACGCGGCAGAAAGGATATATTTATGGCATTTTTCAATAGTGCAGTAGACGTTTTGCAGACCCTTGTTGTAGCACTTGGAGCCGGGCTTGGTATCTGGGGCGTAATCAATCTGATGGAGGGCTACGGCAATGACAATCCGGGCGCGAAAAGCCAGGGCATGAAGCAGCTTATGGCGGGCGGCGGCGTTGCCCTTATCGGCATGACCCTTGTACCGCTGCTTTCCGGCTTGTTCGGTTAAGAAGCGCGGGTAAAGGCTTATGCAGAGCATACTTGACGCGATTAACGAATGGATAAAGGAAATCCTCATAGGAGCCATAAACGGTAATCTGTCAACTATGTTCGGGGACGTAAACGAGAAAGTCGGCACTATCGCCGCAGAGGTAGGGCAGACCCCGCAAGGGTGGAACGCAAATATATTCTCCATGATACAGACCCTTAGTGAGAATGTAATCGTACCCATTGCGGGGCTTGTCATTACCTACGTCCTATGCTATGAGCTTATCAGCATGGTAACGGAAAAGAACAATATGCACGACGTTGACACTTCCATGTTCTTCAAGTGGGTGTTCAAGGCGTTTGTGGCAGTCTACCTTGTGACGCACACCTTTGACATCACTATGGCGGTGTTCGATATGGCGCAGCACGTTGTTTCCGGCGCGGCGGGGGTAATCGGCGGCAGCACAGAGATTGATGTTGCCGCCGCCCTTGCTTCCATGCAAAGCGGGCTTGACGCTATGGAAATCCCCGAACTGCTCTTACTTGTCATGGAAACAAGCCTTGTGAGCTTGTGCATGAAAATCATGTCCGTACTGATAACCGTTATCCTCTACGGGCGTATGATAGAAATTTACCTTTACTGTTCGGTATCGCCTATTCCGTTTGCAACTATGACTAACCGGGAATGGGGGCAGATAGGAAACAACTACCTAAAATCCCTGTTCGCTATCGGTTTTCAAGGCTTCCTCATAATGATATGCGTCGGCATTTACGCGGTTCTGGTAAACAACATGATAATAGCGGACAATCTGCACAGCGCGATATTCTCCCTTGCAGCCTATACCGTTATCCTCTGTTTCTCCCTGTTCAAATCCGGCGCACTGGCGAAGTCGATATTCTCCGCGCATTAGCGGCGTGTCAAGGGTAGGGTGGAGATTTTCAGAGCGAAGCGGCGAAAATACGACCCGACCTTGACGCGGATAACCCCCATAAAATACGGGCGGGCAAAGGGCTTAGATTGACCTTTGCCTTGATTACCCTTATGGAAAATTACAGCAACAAAAAACTACGAAAGGAGGTTTTCACTTGGCGTATGTACCCGTACCCAAAGACTTATCCAAAGTCAAGACAAAAGTAGCGTTCAACCTTACCAAACGGCAGATTGTATGTTTTGCGGCGGCTCTCCTGTTCGGCTTGCCGCTTTTCTTTCTGCTCAAAGACAGCACAGGCACAAGCCTTGCGTCTATGGCTATGATTGCCGTCATGCTGCCCTGTTTCCTCTTTGCCATGTATGAGAAGCATGGACAGCCCCTTGAAGTGGTGGTGAAGAACATCATACGGACAAAATTCATAGCCCCCAAAGAACGACCATACAGGACAGACAACTTTTATTCCGTCTTAGAACGGCAGAGAAAACTTGAAAAGGAGGTATCAGCGATTGCAAAAGGAAACACGAAGAAACAGCGCGGCGGGAAGCACAAAGCCTAACCCGCCCCGCAAGCTCACCCGCGCCGAGAAAAAGCAGATTGCGGAAATCATCAGACAGGCAAAGGGCGACGGGAAAGCCCACACCGCGCAGCAGACAATCCCCTATATCCAGATGTACCCGGACGGTATCTGCAAGGTTACGCAGCGCAAATACTCAAAGACCGTCGCCTTTGAAGATATTAACTATCAGCTTGCACAGGCAGACGACAAGACCGCCATTTTTGAGAACTGGTGCGACTTCCTCAACTACTTTGACGCTTCCGTTTCGGTGCAGCTCTCTTTCATCAATCAGGGGACGCAGCGGGGCGAAGCGGAAAAAGCTGTCAATATCCCGGCACAGGACGACGCTTTCAACTCTATCCGCACAGAATACCGGGATATGCTGAAAAACCAGCTTGCAAAGGGCAACAACGGGCTTGTCAAGGCGAAGTATATCACCTTTGCCATTGAAGCCGACAGTCTGGGCGCGGCGAAATCCCGCCTTGCCCGTATCGAAACGGACGTGCTGAACAACTTTAAGCTCTTGGGCGTAGCTGCCCGCCCCATGACAGGCTATGAACGCCTTAAAATGCTGCATGGCATTTTCCACCCGGAGGGCGGGCAGTTTTCCTTTGATTTTTCATGGCTTGCCCCGTCCGGGCTTTCCACAAAGGACTTTATCGCCCCGTCCTCTTTCCGTTTTGGCGAGGGGCGTTATTTCCGTATGGGGCGCAAAATCGGCGCGGTTTCATTCCTTGAAATCCTTGCCCCGGAGTTAAACGACCGTATCTTATCGGATATTCTGGACTTGGAAACGGGCGTTATCGTCAATCTGCATATCCACAGTATCGACCAGACCGAAGCCATAAAGACAATCAAGCGCAAGATTACAGACCTTGACAAAATGAAAATCGAGGAACAGAAAAAAGCGGTACGCAGCGGCTACGACATGGATATAATCCCGTCCGACCTTGCCACTTTCGGCAGCGAAGCAAAAAATCTCTTACAGGACTTGCAGAGCCGGAATGAAAGAATGTTCCTCTTGACGTTCCTTGTGGTGAACATGGCGGACACGAAGCGGAAACTGGAAAATGACGTATTTGCGGCGGCGGGCATAGCACAGAAGAACAACTGCGCCTTAACCCGCCTTGACTACCAACAGGAAACGGGGCTTATGTCCTCTGTACCGCTTGGGGAGAACCTTATCCCCATTCAAAGGGGGCTTACCACGTCAAGCACCGCTATCTTTATCCCCTTTATCACACAGGAGCTTTTTCAGACGGGCGCGGCTTTATACTACGGCTTGAACGCCCTGTCTAACAACATGATACTCTGCGACCGCAAGCAGCTCAAAAACCCCAACGGCTTAATCTTGGGTACGCCGGGAAGCGGGAAATCCTTTGCAGCCAAACGGGAAATGACAAACGCTTTCCTCATTACCGACGACGACATAATCATCTGCGACCCGGAAGCAGAGTATTTTTCCCTTGTGCAGCGGCTTGACGGGCAAGTGATACGGTTATCGCCTACGGGCAAAGGGATTGACGGGAAGCCCCAGTATGTGAACCCTATGGATATTAACCTCAACTATTCCGAGGACGACAGCCCCCTTGCGCTGAAATCCGACTTTATCCTCTCCCTCTGCGAACTTGTCATAGGCGGCAAGGAGGGCTTGCAGCCCGTCGATAAGACCGTCATTGACCGCGCCGTTAGGAACGTGTACCGCCCTTTCCTTGCAGACCCCGCCCCGGAGAAAATGCCGATTTTGGGCGACCTTTACAACGAGCTTTTGAAGCAGCCGGAGCCGGAAGCGGCGCGTATCGCGGCGGCGTTGGAGCTTTATGTTTCCGGGAGCCTTAACGTCTTTAACCACAGGACGAATGTAGAGCTTAACAACCGCCTTGTCTGCTTTGACATCAAGCAGCTTGGGAAGCAGCTCAAAAAGTTAGGTATGCTCATTGTGCAGGACCAGGTATGGAACCGCGTCACCGTCAACCGGGCAGAGAGGAAATCCACCCGCTACTACATGGACGAATTTCATCTTCTCTTGAAAGAGGAACAGACCGCCGCCTATTCCGTTGAAATCTGGAAGCGTTTCAGAAAATGGGGCGGCATACCCACAGCCATTACGCAGAACGTCAAAGACCTTTTGGCAAGCCGCGAAGTGGAGAATATCTTTGAAAACTCTGATTTTGTCCTCATGCTCAATCAGGCGGCGGGCGACCGGGCTATCCTTGCGAAGCAGCTCAACATCTCCCCGCAGCAGATGAAGTATGTCACCCACACCGAAGCGGGCGAGGGGCTTATCTTCTACGGAAACGTGGTGCTGCCCTTTGTAGACCGCTTCCCGAAAGACACCGAGCTTTACCGGGTAATGACGACGAAGCCGGAGGAAGTGGGCGAAGCATGATAAGAAACGAAAAAAATATAAAACCACTGACACATTTAAGCCTGTTTACCGGGATAGGCGGCATAGACATAGCCGCCGAAGCCGCAGGCTTCACAACCGTCTGCCAGTGCGAATGGGCGGATTACCCAACCGCAGTATTGGAAAAGCACTGGCCGGACGTTCCACGTTTCAGAGATATACACACTCTGACAAAGGAGGCTTTCTATGAACGGACAGGAAAAAAAGAACTCACGCTGCTCTCCGGCGGCTTCCCATGCCAGCCCTTTTCCAGTATCGGGCCAAAAAAAGGGTTTGAGGACACCCGTTACCTCTGGCCGGAAATGTGCCGCGTCATTAACGAACTCCGGCCCCATTATGTGCTTGGCGAAAATGTTGCTAACTTCATCAATATGGGGTTCCACAAAACGCTCATTGACCTGGCAAAAGCGGGATATGCTGTTTGGACATTCGTACTTCCTGCTTGTGCCGTCGGCGCATGGCATGAACGCAAGCGAACTTTTATCGTGGGGATTGATGTTTCCTACTCCCCTTGCCGCCGACACAGGCTCAAGGACAAGGACGGAACGGATAAGCATATCCCCAAACGGGGCGTTCCGCCGGAAGAAACGGGACGGGAGGTACTGGTCGGCGGGGCTTTCGGAAACAATCTATTTTCTGACGCCGGTAACAGACCCGTCCCTGCGCTTCAACCCGGAATGGGTGGAATGGCTGATGGGCTTCCCACAGGGGTGGACGGAAATATCCTCTGGTGCATAGAGCCTACGGATATTCCCCGGCTGTCCCCGAACACAAAGGACAGGTCAAAACGCCTAAAAACGCTTGGGAACGCCGTAGTGCCGGCACAGGTTTACCCAATCTTAAAATATATCGCGGACATGGAAAACGGGAAATGTTCGGAATGGTGCGTCTGGGAAAAGGAGGTGGCAGACCATGAAACAGTATAAATCCAGTGACAAGACCATGCTGAAAATGACCCGCGAGGGAGCCGTCGAGGTAAACGCCGCCACAGGCAAGAAAAAGCGTATCAGCAACCGCATAAGGGACGCGGATTTTGCAAAGACCGAAGCCCCGCCGCAGCCGGAACAGGCAGCGCAGACCATACCGGGCGGCGCAGCTTCCGCGCCCACAGCCGACGCGCCGACGCTTCCCCATGCGACGGGGGCAGAACGGGAACAGGACACCGCCGCAGCCGAGCGCGTCTTGGAGCGTATCGACGGGGCGCGTACCAGAAAGGCGAGCAAAAAGGCGGCGAGGAAAGCACAGGCAGAAGCCACAGCAAAAGAAAAATCTTCCCGCTTGCAGTTTACCGACGAGGAACGGGCAACGCCGGAGCTTGAAAAATATATCCGAAAATCAGACAAAGCAGCCGACCGTCTGGACGCTGCAAAGGCGGCTATCCCAAAAGAAAAGAAACTTGTACGGGAGCGCACCTTTGACGAAGCCACCGGGAAAGGCAAGACCCGCCTACATTTTGAGAAACGGGAAAAGCCCATAGGAAAGAACAAGCCCCACAATAACCCGCTATCCCGCCCCGCACAGGAAGCGGGTATTTTCGTCCACAACAAGATACATTCCGTTGAAAAGGACAATTCCGGCGTTGAGGGGGCGCACAAATCCGAAGAACTGGCAGAGCGCGGCGCAAAGTACGGGGCGCGGAAAGTCAAGGAGGGCTACCGCAGCCACAAGCTGAAACCCTACCGGGCGGCGGCAAAGGCAGAGAAAGCGGCGTTCAAGGCGAATGTGGATTTCCAGTACCATAAAGCCCTGCATGACAATCCGCAGATTGCGGGCAATCCCCTTTCCCGCTTCATGCAGAAGCAGCAAATCAAGCGGCAGTATGCAAAAGCAGCAAGGAAAGGCGGCGCAAAAACGGCGCAGAAAGCCGCAGAGAACACCCGCAAGGCAGCAAAAAAGACCGCCGAGGAAACAAAAAAGGCAATCGCTTTTGTAGGGCGGCACCCGGCGGGCGTATGTATCGCCGTTGCCGCGCTGCTCTTATTCATCATGGTATCGGCGGGGCTTTCCTCTTGCGGCTCTATGTTCTCCGGCTTGATGAACGGCATACTTGGGACTTCCTACACGTCGGAGGACAACGACCTTGTGGCGACGGAAAATAATTACGCCGCAAAGGAAAACGAGCTTCAGCAGCAGATTGACAATATCGAAAGCACCCACCCCGGCTATGACGAATACCGCTATGACCTTGACAGTATCGGACATAACCCCCATGAGTTAGCGTCCTACCTCACCGCCCTTTTACAGACCTACACCCCGCAGAGCGCACAGGCAGAACTAAACCGCGTCTTTGCCATGCAGTACACCTTGACGCTGACGGAAGAAACGGAAATCCGCTACCGCACAGAAACAAGCACAGACCCGGAAACGGGGGAAACGACCACCGAGGAAGTACCCTACGAGTACCATATCCTCAACGTGAAGCTGACGAGCAAGCCCATTTCCGAGATTGCGGAGGAACTTCTAACGCCACAGCAGCTTGAAATGTACCGCGTCTATCTGGAAACAAGCGGCAACAAGCCGCTGATTTTCGGCGGCGGCTCCCCCGATATGGGCGCGTCCGAGGATTTAAGCGGCGTACAGCTTGTAAACGGCACACGCCCCGGCAACACCGCCGTTGTAGACCTTGCGAAGCGGCAAGTCGGCAACGTGGGCGGGCGACCCTATTGGAGCTGGTACGGATTTAACAGCCGCGTGGAATGGTGCGCCTGTTTCGTTTCATGGTGCTACAATCAAGCCGGAAAGAGCGAGCCGCGCTTTGCCGGGTGCCAGTCACAGGGCGTACCCTGGTTCCAGTCACGCGGGCAATGGGGCGCGAGGGGCTATGAGAATATCGCCCCCGGCGACGCTATCTTTTTCGACTGGGACGGGGACGGGAGCGCAGACCATGTAGGGCTTGTTATCGGAACGGACGGGGAGCGCGTCTATACCGTCGAGGGCAATTCCGGCGACGCCTGCAAGATAAAGAGCTACCCCGTCAATTACTCCTGTATCAAAGGCTATGGGCTGATGAACTGGAATTAACATATTTTTGAGCAAAGAAAGGAGAAATTTATTTATGGCTATGAACAAGATTGAACGTATCGACAAAGAGATTGCAAAGACCCGCGAGAAAATCACCGAGTACCAGAACAAATTAAGGGGGCTTGAAGCGCAGAAAACCGAAGCGGAAAACCTGCAAATCGTACAGCTTGTGCGCTCCATGCGCCTTTCCCCGCATGAGCTTTCCGCTATGCTTTCCGGGGGCGGTATTCCGGGCATGGAAGCCGCGCCGGGCTACCCCGCAGAACCCGCAGACCACAACACCGAAGAAATGGAGGACACCGAGAATGAATAAGAAAATCCTTAGAACCTTGACCGCACTTTGCGCCGCCCTTGTACTTATGGGCGGCTTTTCCGTCACCGCCTTTGCACAGACCCCGGAGGGCGAGGACGCTACCAACGACAGCGGCGTTGTCTACGAGGAACCCCAAAAGGAAGAACCCCTTACCCCGGACGGGAACGCGACCCTTGTAGACGATTTCGGCGGCAACAAGCAGCTTATCACCGTAACGACCAAAAACGGCAATTATTTTTATATCCTCATTGACCGGGACGACGAGGGCGAGGACACAGTACATTTCCTTAATCAAGTGGACGAAGCCGACCTCTTAGCACTTATGGAGGACGGAAGCACCGAAGCAGCCCCGCCCGCCGTTTGCAGTTGCACCGAGAAATGCGAAGCCGGGAAAGTAAATGTGAGCTGCCCCGTCTGCAAGGACAACATGACCGCTTGCAGCGGCAAGGAAGCGGAGCCGGAAACCGAGAAACCAACAGAGCAGCCCAAAGAGAAAGGCAATACAGGCGGGCTTGTGCTTTTCCTTGTCGTGGCACTTCTTGGCGGCGGGGGCGCGTTCTATTATTTTAAGTTTATGAAGCCAAAGCAGAACGTCAAGGGCGACACCGACCTTGAAGATTTCGATTTCGACGATTACGACGAGGACGAGGGGGACGGGCTTTCTGATGAAGAACAGGAGGACGAGGAAGCATGACGCTTTTCACCGAAAACCCTTTAGAAAAAATGATGGTACAAAGACCCACCGGGCGGCGTGACAGTGCGCCGCCCGTTCCAAAATCCCCGGCGTGTATGCGTTGCCCTTATAAGGCGCAATCCCCCTGTATCGGCTATTGTCTGAAACAGGCACAGGAGAAGAACCACACCGCGCCGGAACGCTGAAAGGAGGATTTTTTCATGGCATTTAGACTTGTGATTGCAGAAAAGCCGAGCGTGGCGCAGACTATCGCCGCCGCGCTTGGCATTAAGGGGAAACAGGACGGGTATATCGAGGGCGGCGGCTACCTCATTTCATGGTGCGTCGGGCATTTGGTACAGCTTGCGGAAGCTGCCGCCTACGGGGAACAATACAGGAAATGGCAGCTTGACAGCTTACCCATTCTGCCGGAGGAATGGCAGTACGCCGTTGACCCGGACAAGGGGAAGCAATTCAAAACCCTAAAAGAGCTTATGCACCGCGCCGACGTTTCCGAAGTGGTAAATGCGTGTGACGCGGGGCGCGAGGGAGAATTGATTTTCCGCTTTGTCTACGAAACGGCGGGCTGCAAAAAGCCCATGCGCCGCTTGTGGATTTCCTCAATGGAGGACGGGGCGATTAAGGCGGGCTTTGCTTCCCTCAAAGACGGGCGGGACTATGACGCGCTCTTTGCGTCCGCACTCTGCCGCGCAAAGGCTGACTGGCTTATCGGCATTAACGCCACCCGGCTTTTCTCTTGCCTGTATGGAAAGACCTTGAACGTGGGGCGCGTCCAGACCCCGACCTTAAAAATGCTCACCGACCGGGACGCGGCTATCTCTCATTTCCAGAAAGAAAAATATTATCATGTTCGCCTTGATTTATCCGGCGCGGAAGCGGCAAGCGAAAGGATTTCAGACAAGGCAGAAGCCGCCGCGCTGAAAGGGGCTTGCGAAACAGAAACGGCGGTATGCGTTTCCCTTACCAGAGAGAAGAAAACCGCAGCCCCGCCGAAGCTCTTTGACCTTACCTCTTTGCAGCGGGAAGCGAACCGCATTTTCGGCTACACCGCGAAGCAGACCCTTGACCTTGCACAATCCCTTTATGAAAAGCGGCTCCTTACTTATCCGAGGACGGACAGCAGCTTTCTTACTGACGACATGGGCGGCACCGCAGCGGGCATTATCGCGCTGCTTTGCGAAAAACTCCCCTTTATGGCGGGCGCGGACTTCACGCCGGAGGTTGTAAAGGTATTAGACAGTAAAAAAGTATCAGACCACCACGCAATCATTCCCACTATGGAGCTTGCAAAGGCTGACCCGGACGCGCTGCCGGAAAGCGAGAAGAATATCCTTACCCTTGCGGGGGCGCGTCTGCTCCTTGCCACCGCCGAGCCGCATATCTTTGAAGCGGTTACGGCGGTTTTCTCATGCGCTGATACAAAGTTTACGGCGCGGGGAAAGACGGTGCTTTCCGACGGTTGGAAAGGGATTGAACACAGATACCGGGCGACGCTTAAAGATAAGCCCGACCCGGAGGACGGGGAAAACGAGGGCGTGACGCTGCCGGAGCTTTCCGAGGGACAGGGCTTTCCTAACCCCGCCGCAAAGGTAACGGAGCATACCACGACCCCGCCGAAGCCCCACAGCGAAGCGTCGCTTCTCTCTGCTATGGAACGAGCCGGGAACGGGGACACCGACCCGGATGCGGAACGCCGGGGGCTTGGCACTCCCGCCACCCGCGCCGCTGTCATTGAAAAACTGGTAAAAGGCGGCTTTGCGGAGCGCAAGGGCAAGCAGCTTATCCCCACGCAGAACGGAGCCGCCCTTATATCAGTGCTGCCGGATATGCTCACTTCCCCGCAGCTTACCGCAGAATGGGAGAACAATCTGACGCAGATAGCAAAGGGAGCCACAGACCCCGGCGAATTTCTCTCCGGCATTGAAGCTATGGCGCGGGAGCTTGTGCAGACACACGCCGCAGCACTGGACGGGAAAAAGGATTTGTTCCGGGAGGAAAAGCCCTCTGTCGGCAAATGCCCCCGTTGCGGCTCTCCCGTCCATGAGGGGAAGAAAAACTATTATTGCAGCAACAAAGAATGTGCCTTTGTCATGTGGAAGAATGACCGCTTTTTCGAGGAACGCAAGACCGCTTTTTCCGCGAAGATTGCCGCCGCGCTCCTTAAATCCGGCAAGGCAAATGTGAAGAAGCTCTATTCCCCGAAAACAGGCAAGACCTACGACGGAACTATCGTTCTGGCTGACACTGGCGGGAAATACGTCAACTACCGTATCGAAGTGCAGAAGAACTAAAAACTTGAATAGCAAGCATAGGAAGCGGGTACCCACTTCCGTAAATCCCTGTCCTGTCGCTGACGCGCCGGACGGGGATTTTGCTTGTTGGGAAGTTTCCCAAACCCTCTTTTTGCGGAGGGCTTCACCCTCTGAAAATTTTCATAAATCTTTGGCAGAAATGCGGGTGTACCGTAGTAGGCTATGCAGCCAAAAAAATGCAGCTTATGACGCTGACGCAGAGAAAGGAGGTTTTCATTTATGGCAAGTTTACGGGACACCGTAAAGGACTATCAAGACGAGCTTAGGGACGGTATCGCGTGGGTAGCGTTCTGGAAACAGGGGCGTTCATGGAACGCGGAATATTTTCATCTTGATATGGACGGTACGCTCTACCCGGAGGACAGGAGCCGGTTAGAGGAAATCAAAAGCACCGACCCCGCCGCCGTTATCCTAAACGGCTATTACTGCGGGCATTTAGGCGAGGACATGAGCCTTGACGAGCTGACCGCCGGAGTGCGCTACCACTACGAAAACAGCATGAACGACATTGACGGTTTTATCGGGGCGCATGACGACAGGCTTCCCCCGGAGGTTATCGAGGAAGCGAGGGCAGCCGCCCATGAAGCGGGGCTTCCCTTTTCCGAAAAGCCCTACCGGGACGGAGAGGATTTTAACCCCTATGTATTTGACGGGAGCATGAGCATTGAAGATTTTGAGCTTATGCACCGCATGATGAACGAAGAAAGGAGCGAACAAATGGCAGAACCGATTTTAAGCGGCTATCTTTCCAATCTTGGGAAGTACACCGAGGGCAGACCCGCGGGCGAATGGGTGACGTTCCCCACGACTGCCGAACATCTGAAAGAAGTCTTTGACCGTATCGGGATTGACTTCAAGCACTACGAGGAATGGCATTTCACAGAATTTCAATCCCCTATCCCCGGCTTGACGGAACATTTAAGCGAGTATTCCCACCCCGACGAGCTGAACTATTTAGGAAAGCTCTTGGAAATGCAGTTTGACGACGACCGGGAGAAATTCATTGCAGCCATTGAATACGGCGACCATGCCGACAGCTTACAGGACATCATCAACCTTGCACAAAACCTTGACTGCTACTGGCTTTATCCGTCCGTCCACAACGAAGAAGAATACGGGCATTATCTGGTTGACGAACTGGAAGAACCGGAGCTGTCCGACGAAGTGAAACGGTATTTCATGTATGAGGAATACGGGCGGGACGCTTCCATTAACGACGACGGTATGTTTACCGAAAAGGGTTATATCTACAACAACCGCAACACCTTTACAGAATGGTACGACGGGCGCGACGTGCCACAGGAATACCGGGTAACGCCGCAGCCCCCGCAGCCAGAACGCCCCGACCCGGAAAAAGAAGATTTTGACGCTGCCGCAATGCAGCCCGCCCTTGCTGCCGAACCGCGCCCGGTTATCCCTATTATCCCTACCGCCGACACTTCCGACGGGAAGCTGAAAGAGATTACCGCCCACCTGGAACGCGGCATTACAGAACTGTTTGACAGTGAACGCTATGCGGACTATCTGCGCGTCATGTCAAAGTTTCCAACGTACAGCTTGCGGAACACCGTCTTAATCGCCATGCAAGCCCCCGACGCTACCCATGTCATGGGCTTCAAAGCATGGAAAGACCCGCTTATCAACCGCCATGTAAAGGCAGATGAAAAGGGAATACGGATTATCGCCCCTACCGAAAAGACCATACGGAAGCAGGTGGAAAAACTTGACCCGGACACGCAGCAGCCCATAATCGGCGCGGACGGAAAGCCCGTCACCGAAGTACAGGAAATCAAGATACCGAAGTTTATTGTCGTTTCTGTCTTTGACGTAGCGCAGACCGAGGGAAAGGAGCTGCCCACCCTTGCCGCCGAGCTGACGGGCAATGTGGAACGGTACCCGGATTTTTTCGCCGCCCTTGAAAAAACGTCGCCCTTTGCCGTTGGCTTTGACGAACTGACAGGCAACGTAAAAGGACGCTGCAACTATGAGGAAAGAAAAATCATCATCAACGAGGGCATGAGCGAATTACAGAACATCAAAACCGCTATCCATGAAATCGCCCATGCAACGCTGCATGATACCGCTATCGACGCGCCGGAACGCCCAGACCGCCGCACCCGCGAGGTACAGGCGGAAAGTATCGCTTACACCGTCTGCCAACATTACGGGCTTGACACGTCGGATTATTCTTTCGGCTATGTCGCCGGGTGGAGCAGCGGACGGGAGCTTGCCGAGCTGAAAAGCTCTCTTGAAATCATCAAAAGCACCGCTGCAAAGCTGATTGAAGCCATTGACGGACATTTTGCGGAAATCCAAAAGGAACAGGCAAAAGGACAGGCACAGGCGCAGCCCGAAGCAGTAACAGAGCCGCCAGAAACCCCCGCGCCGGAGCAGCCCGAAGCAGCCCCACAGAAACAAGCGGACACAGCACAGGAAACCCGCAGCGAAACCCCACAGGAAACCGCCACAACACAGGAAACGCAGCAAGCCGCCGCCCCCTACTATTCTATCAACGAAACCGCCGCCCGCCGCGCAAAAGATATGAACAGCTTTTACGATTACAAACCGGGCAGCGCAACGGCAGAATACCGCAGCTACATTGACGAAGCCGTACAAATCGCGGAACGGCAGAAAAAACGTGTTGACCCTATGTACCATGAAAAGATTGACAGTCTGCTTGACACTTATGCCCGGAAACTGGCGGCGAATATGAACAAGGGCTATGAAATTGCGGGGCGCGTTCCCTCTATCTTGATTGCCGGAGGTTCCAACTTCCCCACAAGGAAGAAAGAAAAGCAGAACGCCGCCACTGACCGGAATATGCAGGAATACCGGGACATACAGGGCTTGCTTGATAAAATCCGCAGCACAGGAATGGGCGGTATCAGCGCGGACGACCCGCAAGCAGTCGAGAAACTTCAAAAGAAACTTGCGGGACTGGAAAAATCACAGGAAACCATGAAAGCAGTCAACGCCTATTACCGCAAGCATAAGACCCTTGACGGTTGCCCGCATTTGCCGCCGGAGCAGCTTGAAAAGCTGAAAGCGGATATGTCGAGCCAGTGGCATTTAGGGGACAAGCCCTTTGCGTCGTGGGCGTTATCCAACAACAACGCAGAAATCCGGCGCGTCAAAGACCGCATTAAATCCCTCTCACAGACAAAGGAAATCGGTTTTGTCGGTTGGGAGTTTGAGGGCGGTAGCGTGGAAGCCAACACCGAAGCGAACCGTCTGCAAATCTTCTTTGACGGGAAGCCCGACGAAGCGACGCGGGAAGAACTGAAAAGCAACGGTTTTCGGTGGTCGCCCAAAGCCGGGGCATGGCAGCGGCAGCTTACCAATAATGCCTATTATGCGGCAGATTATGTGAAATCCATTCAGCCCCTTACCGGGGAAAAGCCCACTGATTTACTGCGGGAGCATATCCGCAGCCAAAAGGAAGCGGCACAGGCGCAGCCCCCACAGGAGTACATCTATCAAGTACACGCGAACCCCCGAAGCGACAGCCGGGAAAATCTTTCTATTCTGCAAGCATACGTTCCACAGGAGGACGGGAAAGCCAAAATAGGCGACGTTCTGTATATCGGCACACCCGAAAAATGCCGCGAGCTTATGGGGCAACTGAACGCTGGGGAACTGACACAGGCAGAGGTAAAAGAACTTTACGCAAAGGCACAGGAAACGGCGCAGACCGCCGGACAGGACAAAGACACCTTTTCCATTTACCAGATAAAGGGCGGGGACGAAACAAGGGACTTCCGCTTTGAGCCTTACGACCGCCTGCAGGCGGCGGGGAATGTGGTTGACAAAGCCAACTATGAGCTTGTCTATTCCGCGCCCCTTGCGCCGGAAACTTCCCTTGAAGATATTTACGTCCGTTTCAATATCGACCACCCCAAAGACTTTAAGGGACACAGCCTTTCCGTTTCGGACGTGGTAGTGCTTCATCAGGACGGACAGGACGCGGCGCATTTCGTTGACAGTGTAGGTTTCCGGGAAGTGCCGGAGTTTTTACAGGAGCAAAAGCAGCTTACCCCGGACGACTTGGAAACGGGCGAAACTGTCAAAACACCGAGAGGGACTTTCCATGTAACCGCTATGAGCCGGGAGCAGATAGAAGCCGCCGGATATGGCTTTCACCACCAGTCGGACGACGGAAAGTATCTGATTATGGGGAATGGGACGCGGGCGTTTGCCGTTGCCGCAGAACAGGCGCAGCGGGACAATCCCTTGAAAACCGCCGAGCAGACCACAGAGCAGAACGGGAACATGATTGACGGTATCATCAACAACACCCCCACCGTTGACGAACTGGAAGCAAAGGTAAAGGCGGGCGAGCAGATTTCCCTTGTTGACCTGGCTAACGCTGTCAAAGCCGACAAGGAGCGCGGCAAGGGAGCGAAGCCGGAAAAGAAGCCCTCTATCCGGGCGCAGCTTAGGGCTGACAAGGAAAAGGCGCAGAAGAAAAACGCAAAGCAGAAGTCACAGGACTTGGAAAGGAGCTGACCCATGCCGGAACAGAGTAAATTTGAAAACGTGGATTTGTTCGCTTCCCTTGAAGCGATTATGAAGCAGAACACAGGCTTTTACCAGAGCGACTTAGACATTGACAAAGAGATTATCGCAAAGGCGGCGGCAAGCCCCAACAGGGAGGACAAGACCCTTTTGTGGTTCTGCCGCCCGTCCGGGACGCACTGTTTCCGGGAGCGCGACGTTTTCCTCAAAGACACCGCGCCCCACAACACATGGCGTTTCTACATGGAGCAGACAAGCGACCGCGTCCTTGCCTATGCAATCGAGCTGACGGGAAAGGAACGCGGGAAAATCAAGGGCAATCTGTACGAACTGGACTACGCTAAACATTATGAGCGCGTCAAGGAAAAGGAGCTGCCCGCCGATACGGTGAAGCTGATTTGTGAGCGAGGGGAAAGGGAGATACCCGCCGGACGGTTCTTCAACGGCAACCCAGACCCGCAGCTTGGGAAGTTTGAACGCTTTGAAGCCCTACCCAACGACCCGGACGCGCTGCAATCGCTCTTACAGGAAGAACGGCGCAGCCGGGAGCAGCTTCCACCGGGGGATTTCAAGGCGCATATCGCCGCTTTGCGGGACGGGCTGATTGAAACGGAAGCGCGGCGCATTGTGCGGGAAATGAAGCGGCACTATGAGCCGAACAGCCCGAACAAGACCCATTTCATGGCAGAGCTTTCCCCGGCGTTCATGCGGCTTGCAGCCACAAAGGACACTGACCGCCTTTTCTCCATGCTGCCCTACAAGACACTTTCCTTTTCCAAAATCGAGGGCAGACATGGGACGTATGCGCTGATTGACAAGGGGGAGAACCGGGACAGGGAGATAAGGAAGCCCCGCCCCTCTATCCGGGCGCAGCTTAAAGCAGACAAGGCAAAGACCGCCCCGAAAAAGGCGGCGGCAAAAACAAAAAATCACGATATGGAGGTATGAGCATGATTAGACTGACTGTTGAAGAAACAAACCTTTTGAGCATTTACAACGAGGGCGGCAAGCGGGCTTTGATTGAGAATGTCAACGCCGCGCTGCCCTACATGGACGCGGATATGCGGGAGCTTGCAAAGCGCACCCTTTCCAAAGTGGACGCTTTGACCGAAGCGGAATTTGCGGAGCTTCCCATTTACGCCGCTGATGAAGTATGAACGGGGTTAAGCGGCTGACGCCGCCCCAGAGCCGGAAAGTCAACGCCCTTGTGCGCCGGACGTGCTGCAATTATGATAACGGGAACTGTATCTTACTGGACGACGGGGACGAGTGCGTATGTCCGCAGCTCATTTCCTATTCGCTTCTCTGCAAGTGGTTCCGGGTTGCGGTGCTTCCCGCCGACAGGCTGCTCTATGCGGAGCTTTACCAAACCGGGGACAGGAAGAAATGTACCGAGTGCGGCACGTCCTTTGCGTCAAGCTCTAACAGCGTCAAATACTGCCCCGACTGCCGGAAGCGTATCACCCGCAGACAGGCCGCCGAGCGCATGAGGAAAAGACGCGCCCCTGTTACGCAGTAGGCGCGGAAAATCCCTTGATTTGCAAGGCTTTCCGGGCGGGAAAATCGGATAGGCGATACTTTATACCTTTTCCCCCGAAAATGGCGTTCTATTGCGTAACATTTACCACAACAGCACCCACAAAAAGACAGGGCGCGGAAGTCATATACTGACTTTCCGCGCCCTGTTCTTTTTATTTCTTTGGCAAACATTTGTATGTATTTGTAATCCAATCATCAAATTTTTGACCCTTTTCAAATTCCATTACATCATACATTTCTGCCGCGATTGTTTTGAACGCTTCCTTGAATAATTGTAAATCTAATTCTTCCATTGATTTTTCACGTTTGATACGTAGAAAAACTTTAGTAAAGTCTTTTGTCTTAAAACCAATATCTTTACGTCCTAAGCGAATAGGATTTCCGCGGTAAGTAATCCCCATAGCTTGTGCTGCTCTAAATGCTTCCTCTTTAACTTTATAAACTTTGTCATGGAGAGCAAGACGAGTAATAACATCTCTTGATTGTTGACAATCATATTGTTTTAGTTCATTCAACGCAGCAAGCCTAATTTTCCATGATGATTTATTGTTTGCGTCTTTGACAAGCTGACTAATATTAGCTGGTGTTCCTTTTGTCATGTACTATCAAATCCTTTCAAAAGTTGTAGATAATTTTATTATACCACATACCGCTTTCTGTTTCTATACGAAAATCATTTTTTGCTTAATCAGTGTTCCATTCCCTTTTCCCGTTCCGGCTGTCTGTCTGCCTGTAAAATGTTGTCAATGTTCTGCTTGATAATGTCATATTCCCGGACTTTCTTTTCCAGCTTCCCATAGTCGGCGTAAAGGGCTTCTTTCTGCGCTTGAAGGGCTTCATACTCCGATTGCAGCGCGGCGAGGTTCGGGAGCTTTGCAATGCCCGTTGCTTTCAATGACCTTGCAGCGGCTTCATGTAAGATAATCGCCTGTTCCTGTCCGGCGCGGTATTTCTCCCTGTTCCTTGCCTTGCGGTATGCGTCATAGACGGGCTTTGTCTTTTGGTAGGTGGAAACATTCTTGATAAGCACCGCCATGTCCGCAAGCCGCTTTTCGGCGTTCTTCAATGCGTCTGCCGCCTGTCCGCTTTCCGCTGCCATTTCCTCAATCCGGCTAACTAAATCCGCGTACTGTTCAATCTTGTTTTCGGTGAGAAAGTTCATAGTCTTTGCCGCCTGTTTCAGATTGTGGATTTTCGCCCACTGTTCATAGCCCTTACTCTGCGCCGCCTTGATACTGTTCTCAATGTCGATAAGCAGCGAAACGCCGCGCTGCTCTCTGGGGGCTTTCGCCGCCTTTGTCCGTCTGCCCGCTATCCGTTCCCTTATGGCTTCCTCTGTATAGTCTGCGCCGAGGGTTTTTAGGCGGGTGAAGCGTTCCTGTCCGGGGGCGCGGCATGATACATATTTCCCCGGCTTTATCTCATAGCCCGCCGCCTGTAACCGCGTTAGCAATTCCTCAAAACTGGAAACTTGGGGGATAAGTGCGTCAACGGCGGTTTTCAGTTTGCCTTTCCAACTTGTACCCGTCTTTTCTGCCTGGTACTCTGCATAGCTCTTTCCCTTGCTGCCCTTGCCGGGGACGACGACGGACAAGCCATTTTCCCGGCACAGCTTGTCGCTCATGTTCCGTATACCGTAATAGCTCCTTTTGTTGGAATTGTATTTGTGGTGGTCTACGAAGTTCACCGCGCAGAAAATAATGTGGTTATGGATATGCCCCTTGTCAATGTGCGTCGTCACAACATACTCATGTTGCCCCTTTGTTACCGCGTCGGCAAGCTGCTTTCCGATTTCATGGGCTTTCTGATAATCCACTTCCCCCGGCTCAAAGGACTGTATCAGATGAAAGGCTAAATTGTTCCCCTTTTGGAGTGCTTGGGACAATGTATATTCAAACTCAATATCTGCCGTTTCATAGGAGCAGCCGAAAGAGGACACAAGCATTTTTCCGTCCGTCTTGTCCGGGTTTTCGATATAGTCAAGGGCTTTGCTTAGAGTGCTTTTAATAGGCTTAATCTTTGTAACCGCCATATCTCCGCAAGCACCCCCTTTATTTCCTCTATGTCCTCTTGGTATGCGTTCCCCGTCGCGTTTACGCGGCGTGCTATCTGGTTGACGTTGACACCGATTTTCTGTATCTCTGCGGTCATTGCCTTTATGTCGGCGTGGTCTATCTGAATGATATACCCGTCAATGGCAATCTTCCGCAGATATGCCGCCATGTTCCGGGTGGGTACGAGCTTCATTTTTTCCAGTATTAAATCCCGTTCCGCTTCCGTCACTCTGAATTTGATTTGCACCGTCCTTTTGCGTCCGTCCATGTGTTCGCTCCTTTCCTTTCCGTTCCGAGGGTTTGGGACACTTCCCAACAAGCAATTTTCAACCGACGCGCCGCAGCGCGGGAGGGCGAAAATACGGAAGTGGGTACCCGCTTCCTATGCTTGCTACGAATGTTTTTATCTTTTAGGCTCTTATCCCTTACTACGGAGAAAAAGCGATTTTGCCAAACTTCCGCAAAAGAAAAACGCTGCAATCTCAAAAAAAGATTACAACGCTTTCTAAATCCTGTTCAGTTTTAAGCCGGACATTCCTATTCGCCCTCTTTTTCGACTTCGGAAATCTCTTTTGCCGTTGCGGTCACAATCCGTATGCCCGTATCGCTCATATCGTCAAGGAGCGCGTCAAGCTGCCGCCGCTGCGTGTCCTTTGCGGCGGGCGTGTCTAACAGGAATTGGTCTACGGATATATGGTAACGCTGTATCAGCTCAAAGAATATCTGTAAACTTGGGTGCTGCCCCTTGTTCTCAATGTTCGCAAGGTAACGCGGCGAGATAAACATTTCGTCGCCTACTTTCTTGCGGCTCTCTTTGCGTCCTTCACGCGCTGCCTTTATCGCTGCCCCAAAAGCCTTGAAGTCGTATCGTGGTACTGGTCTTTTTGCCATAGTTATTCACCCTCTTACATTTTACTGTTCCCCTTTCTTCTTGGATATGTTTACACAATTCAATCAGTTAGCCAAAATAATTCATATGTATATGTTGACAATTAGCCGCTTTTTTTGTATAGTATTATTAAAAGGGGGAAATGTTTATGTTACATAGCATGCGTATTCGATAAGCATTGAAATCAAAAAAGATTTTTCCCATTTTCAATATGGGCTTTTTTGTCATGCTTATTTTGCGTATGCTATACAACAAAACTAACGATGTATAGACATAGTATAAAAACTATGCCTTAATTTTGTTGTAGTGTTATATGTATAAATGCAGGTCAATGCTCATGTTGAGAATTGACCTGTATTTTTTTGCACAAAAGGAGAAATATTATGCTTGAAAAATATTGGATAAAATGTCCAATTTGTAACGGAAAGACGAGGGTTCAAGTATTTTATAATACGGTATTAAGAAATTTTCCTCTTTTCTGCCCTAAATGTAAATTAACACATATCATTGATGTTGAAAAATTAGAAATCATAATCAAAAACTCTGAAAAACAAAAGGAAGGATATTAAATGAAACACTTACCTAAAAGTACACCTACGGAAATATTGAATGACCCATACGGATTTACTTACAAAGAAATGTCGGAAGTAATTGGAGAGGATAAAGCAAGAGCCTTATATGCGGAATTGTATAAACAGCCATTTCACAAAAAAAATCTATCAATATCAACAAAAAAAGTCTATAAAAGTAGCGATACTGAAAAGTATGTTTATGAATTGAAAGACAACAGGTATATCGAAACGGTTTTTATTAAACGGCGAGATGGTGGGACTGTTTGCGTAAGTACGCAAGTTGGTTGTTCTGTTGGCTGTATTTTTTGTGAGTCCGGACGCAATGGTTTCGTTCGTAATCTAACACCATCTGAAATTGTGCAGCAGGTCATATTGATACGTCAAAAAGTAAATCGTATCGTTTTTATGGGAATGGGAGAACCTTTATTCAATTACGACAACTTGATTGCAGCAATCCATATTCTTCGAGATAGAAATGGACTTAACTTTCCAACCGACGGCATTACCGTATCAACAGTTGGTCCAGTTAATCAATTAAAAAAATTGCGCGAAGAACATCTAAAAATTCAGTTGACAATATCTTTACATGCAGCAACACAGGCTGCGAGAAACTGCATCATTCCTCATATGCACATGTACGCTATTGAAGATGTTGTTAAGCAAGCATTGTCCTATTCACAAAGGCATAATCGAAAAGTGGTATTTGCGTATTTGCTTTTACCAGGTATAAATGACCGTTCCTCAGATATAAGGCAACTTGCAAAATGGTTTAAGGGCAAAAATGTTATGATTAACGTGCTGCAATACAACCCGACGAGTAATTCAAAAATTAGAGCACCACAAAAACAAGAAATGGTTGCGTTCAAACATCAATTAGAGCAAACAGGACTTGAAGTTACCATGAGAGTTTCTCATGGTAGAGAGATTAAAGCAGCTTGTGGACAGTTAGCTAATACATATAATAAAGCCAAAAAACAACAAAAATAATTTAATTAAAAGAGCCAGACGCACAGACGCAGAGCCGATAATATGCAGTTTGAAATACTGCTGTTATCGGCTCTTTTTTGATTTAATTTGTGCCCCCAATAACCATATTGGAGCAAAATCAGAACTGTTGCTTGTCGTTCTTTGATTTCCGTAGCAGCTTTGAAAAACCAAAGCCGCCGTTTCTTTTTATCTTCTAATGAAATGACGCGGTATCACTGTTAAAAGCGGCGGCTAAAAGGAGGTAGCCGCCATGAAGCACATACCCTATCGACAAAATCCGACGGTCATTGACACATCAAAAAAAGCCCGACCACCGCCGGGAACTTCTCTACCCTTGACTATGAACTGTCTAATCATCTAAATACTGCTTATAATACCCATACGCCTGTCCGGGCTTTTCGGACAGGCGTATTTTGCTGCTCAAAAAATTTTTTGAAAAAATTTCAAAAAATCTTCGGCGTTTTTCAAAAACGCCGTATTGCCCCGCGAAAAGGGGGAAGCACCACCAACTTTCCAACGAGAAAGGAGGTGAGAATGTGGAACCTAATAGCAGGGAGTTTTACAAACAATGTGCTTTTCAGAAGTTTTGTAATACGGTGCTGCACAATGAAGCGTGTGACGCTCACAGGGAGCTGCACAGGCATAAGGCAAGGGAAGTCACCTTTTCCGATTTGCCCTTAGACGAAGCGCGGCAGCTTCATACCTTTGATGAATATTTCAAACGGGAAACTGCCGAAACCGTCTTTGAGAAAGCCGGGAAGAAAATCACGCCGAAGCTGCTTCTTGAAGCAATCCGTACTTTGCCGGAAGAAAAGCGCAAAGCCGTACTCCTGTACTATTTCGAGGGAATGAACGACACCGAGATTGCGGAGCTGTTCAACACGTCGAGAAGCACGATACAGTACAGGCGGACAAGCTCTTTTGAGCTGCTAAGAAAATATCTGGAGGAAAATGCTGATGAATGGGACGAATGGTAACGAACCCGGCTATCCGGAAAATGCCCTTGTTCCCTATCCTGTCATTGTGGCAGCGACAAAGGGCGACCCGGACGCCATGAAGATTGTCTTGCAGCATTTCAGCGGCTACATAGCCCGCCTCTCCATGCGGAAGCTGTACGACGAGCGCGGGAACGTCTATTTCGGCGTAGACCACGACATTCGGGAACGGCTGCAAGCAAAACTGATGATGGCTGTC